>DASVLS010000109.1:0-84106 GCA_036384755.1 Trinickia sp.
GATAACCCAACTTGATACCGTCACCGGGCGTGACGGTATCGGGCGACGGTATCAGTTCACGGAGTATCGCATGCTTACGGACCTCGAATTGCGGGCGCTCAAGCCGACCGGCAGTATCTACAAGGTGGCCGATCAACGCGGCCTGTATGTGGCCGTTTCCGTTTCCGGAGGCGGGTGAAATCGCGGAGGGCGCGACGGGCCGCAATGGTCTGCGGGTCTGACGTGACGCCTTCTCTGGGAACCGCATGCCGCCGGGGCGGATGCGAGTTGCCGTGTCGCAGAACTTATACTCCGTTCGCTTTCAGGCGTGCGTCATACCAGCGAGCGAACTGCTCGAGCGCGCCCTCGGTGTACTTTGAGTAAGGGCCCGGTACATAGCCCGGATCCTGCGTCCCGTTGTGCGTGTTGCCGACGAGTTCAGCGTCCTGCGTAGTCGTGGCGATCCATACTTCAGTCAGTTTCTTGAGATCGTAGTCGACACCTTCCACAGCATCCTCGTTCACGAGCCACACGGTACGCACGCGCGTTTTGTCCGGCGCAAGCGGAATGGCGTAGGCGATGACGGCATGGTCGCTCATGACGTGCGTCCACGAGTGATGACCCCACATGTGCACGTCGCCGAGATCGCGGCGTTGCAAGTTGCCCAGAAGCTTTGTGCTCGCAACCTTGGTGTCCATCGTTTGCGATTCGCCGGCGTTGGCGATCGCGAGCCGCTGCGAGCGAAAATTCGTCTCGACGCTTTCATCGACCGATTCGAACAATTCGCAAACATAGCCGTCCTTTTCCCAATCTTCCTTGCGAGCGGCGTTGTGTGCGAGGTACTTCTCGTAGTCGGCCAGCGACTCCGCGCTTTGGCCATCGGGGCAAAAGCCGAAATCATGCGCCAGGAACGACTGAGTCAACTCCGGGTGGGTGCCGCCGCAGTGGTAGCACTCACGGTTGTTTTCCATGACGAGTTTCCAGTTGCCGTTCTCGATGATGTCCATCTCGTACGCGATTTTCGTATGCTGCATGTTGTACGGCGCGAAGCGCGGGGTCATGACCGTCTCGAGCTTCGAAATGTCTTCCGGCGCGTCCTCAGCCAGGCAGACGAAGATGTGTGCGCCGACGACCTTGATATGGACCGGCATCAGACTCCGACAATCCTTGTCGAATTCCTTACCCATATGCGTGGCGTGGCGCAGGCTGCCGTCGAGGTCGTACGTCCACTGGTGATATGGGCAAACCAACATGCCGACAGTGACTTTGCCCGCGCTCTTGACGAGGCGTGAACCGCGATGCCGGCAGATATTTCGGAATGCACGGATGTTTTCGTCGTCGTCACGCAGGATCAGGACCGAAGCTTTGCCGATATCGACCGCAAACACATCGCCGGGCTCCGGCACGTCGGCGGTCACCGCGACGAGAATCCACCGCTTATGAAAGAAGACGTCGATGTCCGTTTCGAACACGTCTTGCCGTCCGAAGAGCTCGCCAGGCATCCCGCATCCGGGCTCTCGGCTATCCAGCAGTTCGCGGTGGGTCTTGATGGGAATGACAGACATATCTGCGCCTCCAATAGGTTGTGGGTTGTGTTTTCCCAATGATTTTCCTCAAGTATTGGAGTGACGATAAGTAGCGTCAACGCGCTTTATTTTGTCGATCGCATTACTTTAAGTTATGCCGGACGAGGCGTTATATCGGTAGGATTTCGTTCGTCGGGCGGCGAATGGCCTTCGGGCGTTCCCAGGTGCATGGGGTGCCTTCCGGCTTGACCGTCAAACAGTATGGTCCGAGGATCGAGCGCCGAAAACCGACATGGGAACAAACCGAACCGTGGATCGAGATGGCAAAAGGAACTAAAGGATATCGACGCATCGTGCCGTCCTTGACCGCGCTGGTCGAGTTCGAGGCGGTGGCGCGCTTGGGTAGCTTTACCCAGGCCGCGAGCGAACTGGGGGTAACCCAGGCCGCAGTTAGCCGGCAAGTGCGGTTTTTAGAGGAGACGCTGGGCGTACGCCTGTTTCATCGCCTGCATCGGTCTATCGCGCTGACGAGCGAGGGTGAGGCGCTCTACGTCGTCGTTGCGGAATCGATGCAGAAGATCGCCGGTGTTTTCGACCGGCTGTCGATTGGTGCAGAGCAGCAGGAGCTCGTGCTGGGTTCGACCGCTCCGTTCGCTCAACTGCGTCTGCTGCCGCGGCTGCCGAATCTGAAGAAGCTTGATCCGCCTTTGCAGTTACGATTGACCACGCAGATGTTTACCGCAGACCTACGGCACGTCGAGGTCGATATGGCGGTGCGTTATGGTGACGGCAGTTGGGGCGACGGTACCTCGGCCTTGTTGTTCGACGAAGAAGTGTTTCCTGTCTGCTCGCCAGGTTTTCTGGAGGAGTATGGAATGCCGGGTACGCTCGAAGCGCTTGCCGCGTTGCCCCTCGTCGAATCGGATTCCACCTACGAGGGATGGATGGGCTGGGAGGCGTGGTTTCGATCGGTGGGCTATCGGCCGCCGAAATTGAATTTCGTGCTGCGAAGCAGCCTGTATACGGATGCCGTCCAGGCGGCGAAGTATGGCCAAGGCGTTGCACTGGGCTGGAGCCGGCTGGTACACGACCAGCTCGCGCGAGGCGAGCTGGTGCGTCTCATGACCGCGTCGTGCAAACCGCGCGACGCCTACTACGTGGTCGTCCCTCATGGCAGAACGATTACGCCGGCCGTGACCCGGCTGATCGACTGGTTGCGCGAAGAAGAGCCGCTTCGCTGAGGGTTCGCCTCGTCGATTGCTCAAACAACGCTGAGGAGATCGCGCAATTTGGCTAAAGCGCTCCGACTGATCAAGCCGCCGCTTTAAGGCTGCCGTGCGGGTCGATCACACACTTCTTCGGCACGCCCGAATCGAATTCGGCGTAGCCGCTCGGCGCTTGGTCGAGTTCGATCACAGTTACGTTCACGACCTCGGCAATGTTCAGGCGATCGAACAGGATCGCCTGCATCAGATTTCGGTTGTACTTCATGACCGGCGTTTGCCCGGTGAAGAACGAATGAGACTTGGCCCAGCCGAGGCCGAAGCGTACAGATAGACTGCCGTGCTTCGCCGCCGAATCGAGCGCGCCGGGATCGTCGGTTACATATAAGCCCGGGATACCGATCTTGCCCGCAGCACGCGTGACTTCCATCAGCGAGTTGAGCACGGTGGCGGGGGCTTCGTGCTGCGTACCCGCATGCCCATGACCGCGAGCTTCGAAGCCGACGCAGTCGATGGCGCAGTCGACTTCCGGTTCGCCGAGCAGCGCCGCGATCTGATCCGCGAGCGAAGCATCTTGCGAAAGGTCGACTGTTTCGAATCCGACGTGGCGCGCGTGTTCGAGGCGCTTCGGATTGACGTCGCCGATGATGGTCACCGCTGCGCCGAGCAATCTGGCCGCAGCCGCGGCTGCCAGGCCGACGGGACCGGCGCCGGCGATATAAACGGTCGAGCCCGGTCCGACCCCCGCTGTCACGGCGCCGTGATACCCGGTCGGCAAAATATCCGACAAACACGTGAGGTCGCGAATCTTGGCCATTGCGCGGTCACGGTCCGGGAACTTGAGCAGATTGAAGTCGGCGTACGGAATCATGACGTATTCGGCTTGCCCGCCGATCCAGCCGCCCATATCGACATAGCCGTAGGCGCCGCCGGCTCGCGACGGATTTACCGTGAGGCAGACACCGGTGTTTTGCCCCTTGCACATCGGGCAGCGGCCGCAGGCGACGTTGAACGGCACGGAAACCAAGTCGCCCTTTTTTAGTGTGACCACATCGGAGCCGACCTCGATGATCTCCCCCGTGATCTCGTGAACAGGCCCTAGGTTATGCAACGTTAGAAAGCGCGCCTTGGCGGCAACGCTTAGAGCCAGTCCGTTTCGAAACGGCAACCGGTCAGGGAAACGCAACCCCGCTCCGTGAGCGCAACTTGCTGCTCGAGCTTGACGCCTTGCGTACCGCCGTCCGCACCGATGTAACTTTCGACGCATAGGGTCATACCTACTTCGAACCGGCCGTCGTAACCGGCGCTGTCCCAATCGATCCGATGCGCAATCGAGGGATATTCGTCGACCATGCCGATGCCGTGCGCCAGGCAGCAGTAACGGTTCTTGAGGAATTGCTCGGGAATTCTCCAGGCCTTGTCCGAAAACTCTCGGAACGTCATGCCCGGCTTCAGTAGATCCATATTGAAATGGATTTGCGAGTACGCGTACTCGTACAACTTGCGCTGCTCGTCCGATGGGCGGCCGTCGCCGACGAGCCACGTGCGCGAAATGTCGGAGCAGTAGCCGTTCGGCCCGACCATGTCCGTGTCGAAGGCCAGCAGATCGCCGTGCCTCAAGACACGCGACGAGCACTCGTGCATCCACGGGTTCGTGCGGTCGCCGGAGGCGAGCAGCCGCGTTTCGATCCACTCTCCGCCATGCCGGATGTTCTCGTAATGCAGGTTCGCCCAGAGCTCGTTCTCCGTGATGCCCGGGCGAAGCTCACGTCGCATGCGCTCGATGCCCTTCTCGGCCGTGCGCAACGATTCGCCCATCAAAACGAGTTCTCCGGACGACTTGATCGATCTCGCCGTTTCCATGAGGGCTAGGCCATCGAGCAACGTGAGACCATGCGTTTCCAGGTAGGCGGTGCCGAACGGATCGAGTCGATCGACCGCGAGGCGTCGTTCCCCGGGGGCGTGCTTTTCGAGCACATCGATGATCTCGGCGCCCCAATCTCGAGCACGGTGCTCGGCTTCATGGCCTGCGTTGAAGAAGGTCCAACTGATTGGGCTACGGAGTTCCACGTCGAGATCGAGCCCTTCCCATACGTGGTCGCTACTGTGGAACTCCCACGCGACAATTTGGCCGCTCGCAAAAATCATGACGTATCGCGAGGGATTGCGTCCGCACCACACTTGCATGTTCGACGTATCGGTCGCGTAGCGAATGTTGACCGGGTCGTACAGCAAGATGGCGGGGACTTTATGTTCGAGCAGTTGCGCTTTCACTCGCGCGAGCCGATACGCTCGTACCTCTCGCATGATCGCGTCTTTGTGCTCCGGTGTGACGATGCTGGCTACATCGAAGAGCGGTGCGCTCGCCATACTGCGTCTCCTGATTGACTAGACTTCGAGTAGCAAATCCGATGTCGGGCGGCTGCAACAGAGCAATCGAAATCCCTTCTGAATTTCGCGATCGCGAATGCCGCCGTTGTGTTTCATATCGACCTCGCCCTCGAGCACTTTGGTCTTGCAGGTGCCGCAGATGCCCTGACTGCACGAGGAGGGAATGGCGACGCCAGCCTTTCGGGCGGCGGCGAGGACGGTTTCGGAAGCGGTCATCGTGAACGTCTTCGACGAGCGCGCGAGCTTGACGGTGAAAGTCTCTTGCGATATTTCAGATGGCGCGTCGCCCTTCGGGGCAGCGGTAGGTTCCACAGCGGCACCCGCGGAAATATCGAAGCTTTCTTGGTGATAACGAGCCGGATCGTGGCCGCCTTCGTTAAGCAAGGTGCGCACGGCGCTCATATAACCGCCGGGGCCGCAGGTGAAGACCTCTCGCTCAGCATAGTCCGGTACCCATTCGGACAGAAGCTGAAGACTGAGCCGGCCCGTGGGCGCCGACCAATCGCCTTCATCTCCAATGCCTTCGCAGAGGAAGAACGTTCGAAGACGAGGGGAGAGCGCGACGAGCCTTTCCAGTTCCGTTCGAAAAACGATGTCGGCCGGCGTTCGGGCGCTGTGAACGAATACGATGTCGCGATCGAGTCCGAGGTCAATGCTCGCGCGCGTCATCGACATGAGAGGCGTCACGCCCGAACCCGCGGACAGGTAAAGCGATTTCTCGGCAGCGGGCGCGGACGTCGGCGTGAAGGTGCCCGACGGGCCGTACGCGCGCAACTGACTGCCGGGCTTCATGGTGTCGTGAAGCCAGTTCGACATGGCACCGCCCGGCACGCGCTTGACGGTGATCGAAAGCAAATAAGGCCGCGTCGGCGGCGACGAAATCGTGTAGCAGCGCTGGACCAACTGCCCTTGCATGTTCGCCGACACCGTCATGAACTGACCCGGTTCGAAGCCAACGGGCGAGCCGTCGCCCACGCGAAACTCAAAGCTTTTGACATCGTGAGTTTCATCCACCACCCGAGCGCAGGTGAGGATACGCTCTTCGCCACTCTCCCAAGGCTTACCGCCGCTCTCCCAGGTGCTGGGGCTCGAGAATCGATCTTCGGCTGATTGCGCCGGGACGAACGTTGCTTGTACCGAGTTCATGGCTTCAAATTCAGTTAGGACGCTGGGGCACTCGTTCGACTGCTTACCAGTGCGTGAGCCCCCCAAAACGGGCGAACGATATGGATCGCGAGAGCGCCCCGGGTCGTTCAGTTCGGCTTGCCGACTCTTTTTCTCATCGCGTTATGCGACGTTCGGACGCAGTCTCGTGGTGATTCGAGTATTGGTGGGGGTGAGGGGAGCGTCAATGCGCTTTATTTTCCGTGCGTCATTACTTTAGGTTATGCGAACGCCCGAGCGCGGCCACGCCCGGAATATGACCCGACGCGGGGATTTAAGCGCTGCTTATGGTTAGGTTAAGCGGCGCTTAGCATAGAAGTCGGCGAGACACCTTCCACTACCTTGGGTCTCTCTACGTTTGGTTAAACATCGACTCGTTGTCCGCTGAGGCAATCGAATCTAGCTCGATGCGAAGCTGAGGGCCTTATGACGCACAACACGGCTTACGGACAGATTAGGGGCGCCGACTCGCCGATCCTGCTGGTTACGCCACATACGGGCGCCGATATCCCGCAGGACTTACTCGCCCGGCCGCCCTGGCGCGAGGTTCAAGGGCGCGTGGCCGACCCGGCCGGACTCGCGCTGCAGGCGGCAGCGTCGAACAACGGAGTTTCGTGTATTTCGGCACGTTACCACCCCTGCGTAATCGACTGCAACGTCGCGACTATCGATCGGCCACTATCGCGCCGCTTAAATCGTAATGCGCTGTGCCGAACGCATACGGCCCGAGGCGAACCGCTCTATGCCGTAGGTTGCGAGCCGAGCGACGCGGAGATTGACGCTCGCGTCAAAGCGTATTGGCTGCCTTTTCACGAGGCGGTAGCGCGTGAACTCTCACGCCTGAGAGCGCTCCACGAGAACGTGCTGTTGTTGATCTTCCATGCGACTTTTTGGTTGTCGCCTTATCGGGATCAATTCGAAGCCTCGGATTGCAACATCGGCACGGCGCGAGGCAGAGCCTGCGATCGCCGGTTGGTCACCTGTTTAACGGAGCAGGTGAGAGCGGGCGGCCACTCGTGGGTGGTCAACGGCAAGATTGCCGACGCGTTCGCGGCAGAGCATTACGGCAGGCCCGAAGATGGGATTCACGCAATGGAGATCGAAATCGCAGGCCGTTGGCGATCGGATTTCGAACGCCGGCAGTTGGCGGGGGAGGATGGCCTGGCGGCCCATCTATCGGCGGCCGCCTTGTTCGGTGCGTTTGAGGCCACGTTGTGCAAGCTCGCGCCGGCGCGCGGCGCTGTGGGGCTTGCGACGCGGGTGCTTGGCAGCGCAGACTAGCAGTGTGCGAGCCCGAACCGCTGAGCTTGGGCTCGTGAGGGCATCCCTTCTTCAATCCGATGTCGACGCGCCGCCACTATGAAAGAGAGCGTACCTGAGCAATATCCCGACTGGAGCCTATTGGCAAGTTGGGTTGCCGTCGTCGAGGCCGGCTCGATCTCCGATGCGGCCGATCGCCTCGCAATCTCACAGGCGGGCGTCTCTCAGCGCATCAAAGCGCTCGAGACGCTGCTGGATACGACCTTGCTCGATCGCACGACGCGCCCGGCCCGGCCGACCGCTGCCGGGCAGCGGTTGTTCGAGCATGCGACGGTGTTGCTCACAGGTGCGGATGAGATGGTCGAGAGCGTACGCAACGTCACGCGCGCGAAACGTGTCGTCGTGCGACTGGGCTGCGTCGATTCTTTCGCGGCAACGATCGGGCCGATCATCATCAAGGCGCTGTCGGGCACGTCGCATCAAATCCGCTTGTGGTCCGGCATTACGCCCACCCTCGATGCGCAGCTCGAAGCGCGTCAACTCGATATGGCCGTGACGACCAACGGCATTTCGCAAGCGCCGGGCATTCGCCGGCAGAAGCTCTTTTCCGAACCGTACTTCGTCGTATTGCCGGCGAGCTTCGAGGTCGATCGGCTTACCACGCTTGCCGATCTGAGCCGCAACCTGCAATTTATCCGCTATAGCGCACGCTCGGTGATCGGACAGCACATCGACGCGTATCTGGCATCGAATGCGGAAAACATAGAGCGCACTTGCGAGTTCGACGCCACCGATCCGATGGTCAGTCTGGTTGCGGCCGGCCTGGGCTTCGCGTTGACGACGCCTTTATGTCTATGGCAGTCGAGACATTACGTGCCGGATCTGCGCGTCGTGCCGCTCTCGTCGTTCTCGCGGCATGGCCGGCCCTATCGGGCGCTGAGCCGTTCTTTCTTCTTGGCCTTTCGCGAAAATGAGCTAGGTCACCTGCCTACCGATATGTACGAACTGCTGCGCCAGTCGTTCGAACGCCAAGTATCGCGCGATATCGCCAGGGCGCTCTCGCTGAAGCAGGAGCAGATTTGCTTACCCGAGGAGAGCTAGGGCCTGTTCACGCTAATTCCAGGCTTGCGAACGTGCCTTACCGGGCGCGGGGCAAGAAGTGACGAGGCGCAATAGCCGTAGCTATTGCAACGAGGAACGACGCCGCACTGCGCCCGGTAAGGCACGTTCCCCTGATTGAAAAAAATCGTTTGTGGGGCTGGCCACCAGAAGGGCCGATCGCTGCGTCATGCTCCTCACGAATACGTCGAGTATTCGCTTCGTCGCATTCCTTGCGCTCGGCCCTTCTGGTGGCCAGCGCAAGCCTGGAATTAGCGTGAACAGGCCCTTGCCCGCCCCTGTGCCGCTGCGAACATCTCGCGCAGCCGGCGACGCTCGTCGTCCGTGAGATGAGCCGCCTCTGCAGGCATGGCGAGAACGAGGTTCAGGGTCAGGTCGCCTCTCAAGCCGTTGCGATCCGTGAGCCCCTGCCCGCGCAAACGAATCGCGCTGCCTTGCTGAGAATGCGCCGGAATCGTCACGTGCATCGTATGGCCGAGGACGGGCGCATCGAGCGTGCCGCCTAGCATCGCCGTTACGAAATCGACTTGCAGTTCGCAGGCGATGTTCAAGCCCTCGCGGCGAAATGCCGAACTGCAGACGATCACGATCGAAAATGTCGCGTCGCCCGAAGGACCGCCGTGCACGCCCGGATGCCCCGCACCTTCGACGACGAGACGCTGACCGTCCCAGGCGCCCGGCGCGATCGTCACGCTCACGCTTTTTCGGCAAGCGGCGACGCGCGTGCCGCGGCAGGTCGAACATCGGCTGCTCGCATGCCCATGGCAGTCGTTGCATGGTCCGTGCACGCTGTACGTCGCTTCGATTTCGCCGCCATGGATTGCGATCTCGAGCGGAACGAAAAGCTCGGTCATGCAGTTCGCCCCCCGCATGGGCGGGCGATGCCGAGACTCGCGGGGCGGAGGGTCGGGCTCTTTCGCCCATGCTTGCGGTTGGGGTTGAGGTTGCGTCGGCGCCCACGTGGGAGCCGAACGCGCCTGAGATGCGGGTGCCTTGCGCTCGCCGATAAGGATTTCGAACGCTTCCTGGATGCGTTTGAACGCGGGCTCGACCGTCGCTTCGCGGCCCTTGTTGCGATCCGGGTGATATTTGGCCCTCAGCCGCCGGTATGCGCGTTTCACCTCAGCCGGCGACGCGGTGCCCGGCAGTTCGAGCCGCCTGTAGTATTCATCGAGGCTCACGCGCGCTCCCCGTTGTCTTCCTAGAACCGTTAGAACCGTAAGTCTAGCAAGAACCTACGGCGGCGCGACCATGTCGACCCTGTCGACCGAGCCGGCGGCATCGCCGACGCCGCAGCCGGCAGCTTCGTCCCACGGCTCGGGCAGGTCCGATGTCGATCGCGGGCAGTCGATGCCCATGGCGCTCCCGGTTCCAAGCTGGAGGGCATGCGGCGATGGGCGCGCGATTGGGCGCCAACGGCGTAGTATCTCGTCCAGTAGGGATTGCTTTCGCCGAAGACGCGCCGGACTACGAGCCGGCCTAGTCGCCGCGAAGCCTCCCCTGCGAACCTACGGTCATACCAAAGCAACCTCGGCCGGCATCGCCCGCACCATAAGTACGGGCGCGCGCTTGGATCGATCGATTCCGTACAAGGAGGAGGTGCATCATGCTGATCGGCGTTCCCAAAGAAATCAAAAACCAGGAATATCGCGTGGGTCTCACCCCCGCCGGCACGCGCGAGCTAGTGAGCCGCGGGCATCGAGTGCTCGTGCAAACGGAAGCGGGCGCCGCCGTCGGCTTACCCGACGATGCCTATGCCGCCGCGGGCGCCACGATATGCGGCACCGCACAAGACGTCTACGGACGCGCCGACATGATCATCAAGGTCAAGGAGCCGCAGGCCGTCGAGCGCGCGATGCTGCGCAAAGGACAGATCCTCTACGCCTATCTTCACCTGGCGCCCGACCGCGAGCAGACGGCCGATTTAATTGCGTCGGGCGCGGTTTGCGTCGCCTACGAAACGATCACCGGTCCCGGCGGAGGGCTTCCCTTGTTGGCGCCGATGAGCGAAGTGGCCGGCCGCATGTCGGTTCAAGTCGCCGCGGCGCATCTGGAAAAGCCGCACGGCGGCATGGGGCTGCTGCTGGCGGGGGTGCCGGGCGTTGCGCCTGGGCATATCGTCATCATCGGCGGCGGCACCGTGGGGACTAATGCGCTGCAGATGGCTATCGGCATGGGCGCACGCGTGACGATCCTCGATACGAACGTCGACCGCCTGCGTCAACTCGATTTAATTTTCGGCAATCGAATCACGACGCAGTTTTCGAGCGCCCACGCGCTGGAGCGGTGTGTGGCGAGCGCCGATGCCGTCATCGGCGCCGTGTTGATCCCCGGTGCAACCGCCCCGAAGCTCGTCACGCGCGCCATGATCTCGACGATGAAAAAAGGCGCGGTCGTCGTCGACGTGGCCATCGATCAAGGCGGGTGTTTCGAAACATCGCATGCGACCACGCACGCCGACCCGACTTATCTCGTCGATGGCGTGATTCACTACTGCGTCGCCAATATGCCCGGCGCCGTCGCGCGAACGTCGACGTTCTCCTTGACCAATGCAACGCTGGCGCACGCCATCGCGCTCGCGAGCAAGGGATGGAAGCGCGCGATGGCCGAGGACGCGCACCTGCGCGCGGGCCTCAATGTCTGCGAAGGACAGGTGACGCACGAGGCGGTGGCGCAGGCGCTCGGGCAACCGTATGTCAAAGCGGGCGATTTGCTCGCATAGCGGCTACGAAGAATCGTCGCGCGCCATCGGGCGCGCGATCGACCTTCACCGTCCGGTTTTATAGCTCAGAATGTTTGCGCCCAGCGTGTACGTATAGAGGCTGCTGGGCAGCAAGCGGAATTCGACGCCCTTGTACTCGATATCCGCCGCAACGTTCTTTGTAGTAACCAAGACGGGGCGCTGAATGTGAGGGTGGAGCTGAGCGAATTCGACGCAGTGACGCAGGAGCGAGCGGTCTTCCATCGGGCGATCGCTCCACTTTACCTCGACGATCCACTCGGGCCGCTGGTGGCTGGAAGACAGCCATACGATATCGACTTCTCCGCTGTTCCAGCGCGCGTAGTAGAGCTCGACGCTATCGCTATGCTGCCACTGGCTGAATATCGCCGTCTCGGTGAGATTGCCCATCGTTTCGGCGTCCGAATCCACGTGACCGAACAGCGCGGCGCGCATGGATGGATTCGTCAAATAGATCTTGAAGCGCATGGCGCGCTTGAAACGTTTGGCGCTTTGATCGATTCGCTCGACTCGCCGGATCAAGAATGCCGCCTCGAGATATTCGAGGTATCGTTTGATTGTGTTCTTGGCAACGCCGGAGCTCTTCGAAAGCTCTTCGAGCGAGACTTCATTCCCGGTGTTGTACGCAAGAACCGTGAATAAGCGGTTCAACTCCTGAATATCGGATATCCCGTACAGGCTCGGCAAGTCTCGCAACAAGACCTTGTCGATGATGTCGCTCTTGATGTACTGCCCCGGGTTGGACTGGATCGTTCCGGAAAATACCGCCTCCGGATATCCTCCGTAGTTCAGATAGCAGATGAACTGCTCGTTGAGTTGGTCGATGTCCTTGCAGCGATAAACGATCGAGTCTCGGCCATCCGTGCGGACCGCCCTCCGCTGGATGAGGGACTTCTCCTTTCCCAAAAATTGCAAATACTCCGCGAACGTCAGCGGCGGCAAAATGAAATCGCTGAATCTTCCTGCGCCCGACTCGTTGCTTTTCATCCTCAACGCGGCCGCGGCCGAACCCGTCGCGACGAACTTGTACTCCGAGAACGAATCGACCAGCGACTTCAAATGGACTTCCCATCCTTTCAAGTACTGGATTTCGTCGAAAAAAACGTAAAGCGGTTCGTGCTTCCGGCGCTTGAGCAACCCCGTATACAGCGCAAGGAGCTTGTCGAGTCTCAAGCCTGTATAGAGAGGAGTCTCCAGCGAGAGATACAAGATGTTGCGGGGCTCAACGCCCGAACGGAGCAACGCCTCGATCGCGTGGTAGATCATGACGGTCTTCCCGACCCGGCGCGGCCCCATGAGGACGACGGCGCGCCGGATCGATCGATCGGTCACCGATCCGAAAAACGGTTCGAAGTACTTTCGGCGCGGCATCTTCGAATAGGCGACGAGTTCGGGCGCACCGTCCTCCCACCACGGGTTGTCGAATTTCAGGCGCCCGATGATTTCGTGCTCGGAGATTTCGAACATCGCAGGGAATCAAGATCAGTTAACTAATCTTAATGTTGCGCGCCTCCCAAAACAAAGTCAATCGATTGATCTTAGACCTCGCCTACGGAGACCGCGACACCCGGCAACCATCGTATCGATGCTCGGCGCGTCGCTGTAGTACGATCACGACATCCCCGACCGCGTTCATCCGAACCCGCACGCCCGCGCGCGCCCTCCAACATGCCGTCCACCGTCCGCAACTCGCTCGTCTGGATCTTCGACGCCTTCGAGCGCGATCCCACTTACGTCCGCAAGCGCATGTTCAGTGCCGATGCCGCGTATATCGACGGACGCTTGTGCTTGACCGTCGGCGATCGCGAGGAACCTTGGAACGGGCTGCTCGTGTGCACGTCGCAGGCGCATCATGCGACGCTCATCGGCGACATGCCTGCTCTGAAGCCGCACGCGGTGCTCGGCAAATGGCTGTATGTTTCACAACGCGACCCCGCATTCGAATCGATCGCGACACGTGCCACGTCCCTCGTGCTCGCGCGCGATCCGCGCATCGGCGTCGAACCCAAGCCGAAGAATCGAAGCCGCAAGCGCGCGCTGCCGAAAGCGTGAGCGCCTGCGTCGATGCCTGACCGGCCGCGCGCGTGGGGGTCGCGACACCCCTTATGCACTGAGGAGAACACAATGAGCGAGCACGCGATCGTGCCTTGCACTTACGAGCGCCATGCCGATTCGATCTTGGCGATCTTCAACGAGGCCATTCTCAATTCGACGGCGCTCTACGACTACAAAGCGCGGACCGCGCAGAACATGGTGAGTTGGTTCGATGCGAAGCGCGCCGGCGGCTTTCCGGTGATCGGCGTCGAGGACAGCAGCGGAACGTTGCTGGGGTTCGGCAGCTACGGGACGTTTCGCGCATGGCCGGCGTACAAATACACAGTCGAGCATTCCGTGTACGTGCATCGGGACCATCGAGGCAAGGGGCTCGGGCGTGTGCTGATGCAAGCGCTCATCGACGCCGCGCGGCAAAACGACGTACATGCGATGATCGGCGGCATCGATGCCGCGAACAGCGGCAGCATCGCGCTGCACGAGCGGCTCGGGTTCAAGCACGTGGGCACCTTGCCGCAGGTCGGATTCAAGTTCGGGCGCTGGCTCGATCTGGCGTTCTATCAGTTGTTGCTCGAGACGCCCGCTCACCCGGTGGATGGGTGATCCACTACACGCGCCCCCCATGCGGCCTGCGCTTTAAAACCGATCGACGCGAAACGGCGCAGCGTCCACCACCGTTTGTTCGCCGGCGATCATCTCGGCGATCAGCCTGCCCGTTATCGGCCCCAGCGTCAGTCCATGGTGGGCGTGGCCGAACGCAAACCAAAGGCCGTCGTGCCGCGGCGCGGGGCCAATGATGGGCATCATGTCGGGCGTGCAAGGGCGGCTCCCGAGCCAGGGCTCGGCATCGATGCGTTCGCCCAGCGCAAACGCCTCTCGTGCGCGCGGCTCCACCTCTTCCAACTGAACAGGCGTTTTGCGTGTGTCGCGCAGGCCGATCTCCACGCCCGTCGTCAAGCGGATGCCACGCGTCATCGGCGTAATGAGGTAGCCGCCTTCGGCGTCCAGCACGGGATGGTTGAGCGCGGCCTCGCCGCGCGCCGCGTAATGCATGTGGTACCCGCGCTTCACGCCGAGCGGCAGCGTATAGCCGAACTTCCTCGCGAGGTCGCTCGACCACGGTCCCAGCGCGACGACCACGGACGGCGCGACGACCTCGCCGCGCTCGGTCGCGACACGCCACGACGGTTCGAGCGTGGCGGCGTCGCCGGTCAACACTTGGCCGCCGAGCCGCTCGAACAGCTTGGCATAAGCCGCGACGAGCCCGCCCGGGTCGCTGACCGATTCCGCCGACGTGTACCGCACGGCGCCGATCAGCACGGGACCCAATGCGGGCTCGGCCGCATGCAGCCCCGCGCGGTCCAGCACCTCGTGCTGGACGCCATATTCGGCTTGCCAGCGTCGCGCCGCGGACACCGCTTCGTCCATGGCGCGCTCGGTTCTGAATGCCCTGATCCAGCCGGCCTTGCGCAAGAGCGCCTGCGCGCCCGCCGCTTCGATCAGCGCATGATGCTCGGTCAAGCAATGCTCGATGAGCGTCGCATACACCCGCGCGATTTTCGCGTGGCGGTCGGCGCGGGAGTAATGCCAGTACCGATAGAGGAACGGCAACACCTTCGGAACGGCAGACGGGTGATAACGGACATCCGCCGCGCGGTTGCCGGCATAATGCATCAGCGATCCGAAGTCGCGCGGGAACGCGTACGGATAGACGCCTTCGCGCTGGATCAATCCAGCGTTGCCGAACGACGTCTCGTTGCCCGGCGCCTTGCGGTCGATCAGTGCGACCGACACCCCCCGCCGCTGCAATTGCAGCGCCACGGATACGCCGACGATGCCGCCGCCGAGCACCATCGTTTCGAACTTCATTGTGTCGATATCCTAAGCAGTTTCAATAGACGATGCATCGTATCAATGAATGCGATGCACTCGCTCGTTGCGAGCAGCGTCACACCATCGAGGGACCGGAAGCCTCGCCTCCGGTCGAGTCGAAGACAGGCGGTGCGGTCACGATCGACTTGAGCGCCGGATTCGGTTGCGATAGACGCGTCAAGTCGGGGCGCGGGCGGCGCAATGTCGGCGATGCCGCAAATGCCGACTCGAGCGCCTGAGACACGGCGAGCGTCTTCATATCGCCGCGAAACGGGCCGACGATCTGCAGCCCGAACGGCATGCCTGCGCGATCGACGCCGCACGGCAACGAAATCGCGGGGTGCGTGGTCAGCGTAACGACGTAAGTCAGCGCGAGCCAGCGATAGTAGTTCTCTTGCGGCTTGCCGTCGATCTGCGTGGCGTACAGCTGCGTCCAAGGGAACGGCGATACCGGCGTAGTCGGCGAAACGATCACGTCATAGCGCGCGAATGCAGCCTGAAACCGTCGGAAAATGCGCGTCTGCTCCGCCTGCGCCCATGCGCTATCGGCAAGCGACATCTTCGCCCCCAGTTCATAGTTCGCACGCGTATTCGGCCCAAGCAGGCCGGGATCGCGCACGTACGTCGCGTGCAGCCCCGCGACGAAGCTCTCCGCGCGAATCACGTCGAAGCAGCGATGGACTTCGCCGAGATCGAAAGTCACCGCCTCGCACGTATGCACGATGCGCTTCAGTTCGGCCATGCGCGCGCGAAACGTCGCGCGGATGCTCTCGTCGACATCGCAGCAACCGAAATCTTCGGTATAGCCGATGCGCAGCGTCGCAGGATCGACGTGCGCAGGCAGTGCGAAAGCGAGCGGATCGACGGCATAGCTGAGCGGATCGGCGGCCGATTCGCCGGCGGTGGCCGCAAGCTGCAACGCCGTGTCGGCCACGTCGCGCCCCATCGGACCGACGACCGATATCGGTGTCCAGCCGAGCAGCCGCCGCGAATTGGGGACGAGGCCCGGCGACGGCCGCAGGCCGACTACGCCGCACTTCGACGCCGGAATGCGCAGCGAGCCGCCCGTATCGGAGCCCGTGCAAACCGGCAGCATGTCGCACGCGAGCGCGGCGGCCGATCCGCCCGACGAACCGCCGGCATTCAGGTCGGGATTGAACGGATTACCTGTTGCGCCCCATACCGCGTTGCGCGTATTCGCGCCGGCGCCCAGCTCGGGCACGTTCGTTTTCGCGACGACGATCGCGCCCGCCGCGCGCAAGCGTTCGACCAGCAACGCGTCGCGCGACGGCACGTTGCCGCGCGACATCGGCGAGCCGTAGGTCGTCAGCAGCCCCGCCGTATCCTCGAGGTCCTTGATGCCGACCGGCAAGCCGTGCAGCAGACCGAGCGGCTTGCCGTCGACGACAGCCTGCTCGGCCGCCTTCGCCGCTTCGCGCGCCACGTCGAAGCAGGTCGCCGTCACGGCGTTCACCGCCGGATTCAAGGCCTCGATGCGCTCGACGCATGCGTCGAGCAGTTCCACCGGCGAGATTGCCTTGGCGCCGATCAGCCGGCGCATCGTCACGGCGGAGAGCTGGGTAAGCGCTGCCTTATCGGACATCGTATAGGCTCCTCATCATTCGTTGTGGTTCAGCCGATGGCCTCGCCGGTACGGTCGCGCAGCCAAATGACCGGTATCAGCGACACGGCGCACGCAGCGGCCACATACCATGCGGGCGCGAGCGGATTGCCCGTGCGTGCGACGAGCCAGCTTGCGATCAGCGGGGAGAACCCGCCGAAGAACGAGGCGCTGACGACATAGGTCAACGCAATGCCCGTGGCCCGCACTTCGCGCGGGAACAGCTCCGGAATCATGACGAGCACCGGCACGATCTGCGCCGAGACGAGCACGGCCAGATAGGCGGAGACGGCGCACAGCAACCCTATCGACGGTTGCGCGGACAACCAGGCGAACGCCGGGTACACGGACAGCAGCAACACCACGCGCGACGTGACCAGCACGCGCTTGCGGGTGACGCGATCGGCGAGTTTGCCCGCTAGCGGCGCGGTAACGAACAGCACGAGCGCGCTGACGACGCCGGATACCACCGACGCCGTGGGCGACAAATGCAGCGTCCGGACTGCGTGATTCGGCAAGAAAAACGCCGTGATGTACACCGAGACGGATCCGCCCAGTTCGGCGAACGTGCCGAGGATCGTGAGCCGCAAATGTGTGGTGAGCGCCGCTTTCAGCGCGCCGCGACGCCGGGCCGCATGCGATGCGCTCGTGCTCAACGTCTCTTCCAAGCGCCGGCGAATCAGCATCCCGACCGGCGCGGCGACGATGCCGAGCGCGAAGGGGATGCGCCAACCCCACGCATTCACGACGTCCTTCGGCAACGAGAAATTGACGAGCGTGGCGACCGCGGCCCCGAGCGCGAGACCCAATGCCGTCGCGGCGAAGTTCCAACTTGCGAAGTACGCACGCGTCTCGTTGCTGGCGTATTCGACGAGCAGCGTCGTGCCGGGCCCGAACTCGCCTCCCGCCGCAAATCCTTGAACGAGACGCGCCGCGAGCACGATCAGCGGCGCTGCCATGCCCGCCACCGCGTAGGTGGGCGCGCCTGCAATGAGTGCGCAACTGAGCGCCATGAGCATGATCGTGAGCACCATCGCCTTCTTGCGGCCCACGCGATCCGCGTAGGCGCCGATTACGATTCCGCCGAGCGGTCGTACCACGAAGCCCACGCCGAACACGCCAATGGACAGCAAGAATTGGTTCACCGGCGAAGCGGAAGGAAAAAACAGCTTCCCGATCTGGATCGCAAAGAAGCTGTAGATCGTGAAATCATAGTACTCGAGCGCCGTGCCAAGCGTCGTTGCGGCGATGACTTGGGGCTTCGACAAGCCCGCTTTCTGTAATGCAAGAGAGGCCACGACGCAACTCCTTGGATCGACGACGATGGGGTATGAGTTATCATATACGAGAAAAAATAAATTCTCGTATACGACAAAACCCCTACCTTCCTAGGACCGAACTTTCCTCATGGCGAAGCGAACGGCGGCTGCCGAAACGACGGCTTCAGCACCGGACCCGCAGATCGATCACCAAGCCGTCGGCGCGCGCCTGCGCAGCGCGCGTAAGTCGCGCGACCTGACGCTCACGCAGTTGTCGGCGCTCTCGGGCATTGCCGTATCGACGATTTCGAAGGCGGAACGCGGCGACATCGCACTCACGTACGACAAGTTCGCCGCGTTGGCGCACGCGTTGAACGTGGACTTCGATACGATCGTCGGGCGTGCGAAAAGAAGGGGGGCGGGCCCGATGACGCCGTCACTGACGCGCTCGGGCACGCAAATGATCTACGACACGCCGAACTACGAGTACGGCATGATCGCGCACGATCTTACCGGCAAACGCATGGTGCCGATGCGCGCGCACATTCATGCGCGCAAGCTCGAGGACTTCCCGGAGTTCATCCGCCACAGCGGCGAGGAATTCGTCTTCCTGCTCAAAGGCAAGCTCGACCTTCACTTCGAAAACGGCGCCGTGTTCCGGCTGGAGCAAGGCGATAGCCTCTACTTCGATAGCGCGGTGGGCCACATCTATCTCAGCGCGAGCAAAGAAGACGCCGAAGTGCTGGTCTGCTGCGTCGATACGGAAGCGCACCGGCCACCTAGCACGCTGTGACGCGAAACGCGGCGTTCCGTTTCGGCCGTTCGTTCAAACCCGATGCCCCGAAATCGGCCCCGCTTCCCCGGTCAGATTCAACAGGCCGTCGATCCAGGCCAGAAAGGTCGAGAACGTGAAGTCCGAGGACTGATCGGTGCGAAACGCCTTCATCACAGGCATATCGGCCGGGTCGCGCTGATTGAGCAGATCGGCGATGAACGCGCCGACGTCGGCGTCGATGCCGTTCTCGCGAATGCGCGACCCGGTGAAGCTGACCGCGGTCACCTGATGGTTGTGCATGAAATCGCCTCGCGCCCAGGGCATGAAGTAGCCGAAGTTGGGCAGCGGGTTGAGCGTGCGCTTGAGCAGGTCGAGTTCCCGCTCGAACATCGTCATCGACAGCGCATCCTTGCTCGCGTCATCCGGCGCTGCGATCACCGCGGGGACGAAGGCCCGATAGTGGTAAGCCGCCATGATCTCGTCGCGCTGGTACGTCGTGTAGCCAAACCGATCGTGCGGGAAAGTCAGCGATAGCGCGGCGTAGGCGCTGCCCATGTTGTTCGGATCGAAGTGCGGCGATAGCTTGCGGTTGATCGTAATCATGCCGTCCGTCGCATCCATCCCCCACTCCGTCCTCACTTTGGAATACAGGCCGACGGAAGGGTGCACCGCGGGATCGGCATCGAAGGCGGTATTGAAGACCGTGCCCGCATCGTCGAGCAACGAGCTATGCGATTGCGGCTGCAACGTATTACGCAGCATCGCATAGTTCGCGAGCGAGCCGTAGCCGCCCGCGCTCGTGCCGTAGACCAGCAAGCGGTTCGGCCGAGCGAGCCCGTGATCGGCAAGCCACTGCGCAACGGCTTGCGCATTCTTCAAGCCGTTGTAATGCTGAACCCGCCACTCGCCGGTAGGCGCCGTGTAGGTCCGCACGGCGCTGCCCATGTGAATGTCGCCCGTGCAATACGGCACGAACACCTGAGTCCAGTCCTGCGTCTCCACTTTGGGTTCGCCGACGAGAATATGCGCGAGATCCATCCGAATCATCAACGGCGATAAAAACGACGACATCAAACTCTGGCTCGCCGTCCCGTTCATGTAATTGTGAGGAATGCCGTCATGGTTGAATGCGCCGAGACCCGCTTCGGGTCCCGAGGTGGCCGTTTCGGAGCACGTGGCGTAATTCCAGCACGCACCGCCCGGCTGCATCATATAAAGCATGTTGTCCGATTGGGCTCGGTTCACATAAAAGCGTAGCGGTGTGCCATTGCCGCACGACGCGCCGCTGCTTTCCGGCAGGACCACCTCATACCAGGCGTAATACGGAATCGCCGGATCGGGTAGCGTCGTATCCGTCGCGCGAGCGTTCAGCGCCGCGCAACCGAGCAAACCGCCAATGCATGCGTGCTTCAGCCATCTTCTCGTTGCAGACATTCTCCCTCCCTTTCTATCGTTCAAAGCACGATCGACGCGCGATATGCGCGCCGTCCCGTTCAGTGCGTGCCGGGCGAAGGCGTGTGATCGAACAACTGAACGCGCAGCGCTTTGAGGCGCTGTGCGATTTCGATCTGCTGTTGCTGCGGGTCGGGCACGCTCGATTGAACTTGCTGCACGATGTCTCGGCTCTGTCGTGCGTAGGCCTGAAAGCGCGGATCCTCGGCGGGCGACGGTCCAACTGTTTGACGCGAGTACGCGTCCCACTGCCGGCGCGAAGCCTCGAGTTGCGCCGCGCGCGCGGCCGAATCGGCTTCGGCATCGGTCAGCAGCGCCGCCGTCATGGCTTGCGCCTGCACCGGCACGATCTCGTGGCGAGCGACGTGCTCGGGCAGTTCGGCAAGAATCTCTCGGGCCAATCGCGTTCGCTCGGTAGCCGACATACCGTCCTTGCCGGCCCCGTATGCCGCTACTCGGTCGCGAAACCGCGCGAACGCCACAATGCGCTGCACCTCCGCTTGCGCATCGGGTCTGCCCGCGAACTCCTTGCGCAACGCCGCCACATCGAGCGAGCGCTCGGCCGGCCCGAGCGCTGGGGCCGCTGGGGCCGCTGCGGCCGCCAATGCCAATGCCAATGCCGATACGCCGGATGAAGCAAGAACATGTGCCGGCGATGCGCCGGGGGATTCGGCGCGCGCCTCGTCGCCGGCATGAGATCGGCTCGCATATCGCCACACGCCGATGGCGACGATCGCACAAGCCACGGCGATCGCCGCGCGCCGTCTACGGGTTTTGACTTTATTCACTGCCTCTCCCTGTGGGGACCACCGTCGTTTTTGAGATACCGACGTAGGACTACGTTTTAGGTCGAAGGCTGTCGATCGTCAAAATCAACGCTAAACGCCACACTCTAGTTTTTATGGAACTCCGGTGGCTCTGATGCGAAACGTCATTTAAATGTTTCGCATAAAAAATTGATAGCCATATTGGCTCGACGCGAAACCGATCGTGGGCGATATAGGGAGAGAGAATCGGCGCGCGTTGCGCTTTCGAGAGGGGTGATTTGATAGGAGGCGCACGGCGGCGCCTCCATTACTGCGATGGGTGCGGAAAATCAGCCGATCAGCGATGCGCCGCGCGCTTTTCCCATCCATTCAAGATTTGCTTTTCGAGCACATCGTAGCCACCGCCGAAGTGATGTCCGCCCGACGTGCGGATCACCTCATGCGTGCCCGCAAGGGCGGGACATAGCGTGTCTTCTTCGTTCTCGCCATAGAAGCATTGCACGAGCCCGGCCGGAACCCGATCGACTTCCGGTTTCGCCTTCAATGCTTTATCGCTCGGCGGCAGGCCCAGCCATCCCGTCACGCGCACTTGAAAATCGGCGGCAGAGGCGAACCCGAGCAGCGATACGATCGCCACCTTCTCGCGTACCGCCGGCGGCAGCCGATTGTAGGCGAAGGGCATGACGTCCGCGCCGAACGAGTAGCCGATCAACGCAAACGAATCGGCATGCCAGCGTGCGCCGTATGCGCGCAGCACGCGCGCCAGATCGCGACTGACTTGCTCGGGCGTCTTCTCGCTCCAGAA
Organism: Trinickia sp.; assembly: GCA_036384755.1. Classification (GTDB taxonomy): domain Bacteria; phylum Pseudomonadota; class Gammaproteobacteria; order Burkholderiales; family Burkholderiaceae; genus Trinickia. Next base: position 22,006 of record DASVLS010000109.1, read on the forward strand.
GTAGCGCAGGCTATCCCAGCCGACGACGGAGACGCCATCCTTCTGCAATTGCTCGCCGATCGTCTTGTCGAGATCGCGCCAACCGCCGTCGCCCGACATGACGATCGCGAGTTTCCCGTTCGGGTGCGCAGCCGGCAATTCGACGAGCGGCAAATCCGACACGTCCTGCTCGCCGCTCGTCTCGGCCTGCAGATGCGGCCGGACCAAGGCTGCCAGTTGTTCCGCGCGGGACGTCGTCGCGTCGAACACGCGAGGCGGCCGCGCAAGCAGCGGCGCCATCAAGCGTTTCTCATCCTTGTCGAAATGAAACCCCGGTGCATTGGCGCCTTCCTTGACGGCCGAGCGCAGCGCCTGCTTCATCGGGCCAAGCGCGCTTTGCCCGGTCACGCCCGTTTCGACGAACCCCGGCAACACGCTGCCGCGGCTGACCGTCGGGTCCGGCGGACATTGCCGAAAATCGCGGTTCAGCTTCGGTTGCGCATCGACGGCCACGGCGCCTGCAATCGTGTTGGCCGGCGCTTGAGCCAAGACGTGCAGCGCAAGCGTTGCGCCCTGCCCCGTGCCGGCCATGATTGGCGCAAAGTAGCGGTCCGATTTCAATTGCCGTTCGAGTTGATGGCTGACCGCTTCGGCGTCGCCGTCGAGGTGCCGGCACGGCTCCGCCGTGGCCGCGAGATTGGCGGCGTAGCGCCCCGTGTCGACGCCGACCGTCAACGCGCCTTCTTTCGCCAACGCCCGGGCGGCTTGCGCATCGGCATCGGTCCACCCCTTGCCCGCGGAGAACAGCACGACGAATGCGCGCATCTCGCCCTGCGGCCATTCGACAGTGACGTCGCCGTACCGTCCGCCCGATACCTGCGACTCGGCCGCATGCGCGACCATGCACAACGACGCGCTCGCCAGCACGGCAAGCCATTTGAATCGACTCGATGCAATACGAAATTTCATGAACGGCGTCCGCCCGCCAGTATAGAAAGGTCCACCAACGTCAGGAGCGCACTGGCCCAGCCGGACACCGCGAGATAACGCGGCTCCCAGCCGGGCTGAAACTTGCCCTTGAATGCACGAAGGCCTTGGAAGTTATAGAAACGCCCGCCGAATCGCCACACCATCGACCCTAATCGATGCAGCGGAGAGCTGAGCGGCGAAGCCTGCACACCCGAGAACGGCGCCACGCCAAGACTCAAGTGACGATAGCCCTCGTTCTTGAGATGCAGCGCGAGCTGCACGAAGAGATAGTCCATGACATACGGCGACGCCTGCGCCACATGGCGCATCACGCCCACCGTCGCCTCGACGTTGAGATCGGTCGTCATGAAGGTCGTAAACGCGACGGGCACGCCGTTCTCGCGCACGAGCATGACCGACTGCGCGGCCAGATACGATTCGCTGAACGCGGCGACCGAAAAGCTCTTCTCGCGCGCAGCGCGGCTCTTGAGCCAACTATCGGAAATACCGCGCAAGACGTCGATGAACGCGGGCATGGAGGCCGCATCGATGACTTCCGTCGTGCAGCCGTCGCGCTCGGCCCGGCGCAGCGAGTATCGCAAAGCCGCGCGCTTCGGTCCGCTCAGGTCGAAGCTATCGAGCGCGAGCCGCGCCTCTTCGCCGAGCTTCATGAGCGTCAATCCCGAATCCAGATACAACGGCAGCGAGTCGGCGCGGACCTGGTAGAACGCGGCGCGTCCGCCGTGCCGATGGGCGAGCACGACGAATTTGCGGATCAGCTCGCCCCATTCCTCGCGCGGTCCGACCGGATCGTGCAACGCGGCCCACGTACGGCCATGCTTCGCGTACATCAGGAACGCATGGCGCGAATCGGAAAACAGAAAGCTCTTGTCGCCCATCATGGCGAGCCCGGCGTCGCTGCGCTCTTGCGCGCGAATGATGTGCACCGCATCGGTCAGATCTTCCGTGCTCGGATGCACGAACCGCCCGGCCGAGGGACGCAACAGTTGCCAGAGTGCAAAGGCCGTCGCGAACAACCCGGAGGCGAGCATCGCCCGCAGCGAGCGCGACGCGCGCTCGTCGAACGCGAACTGCCACCAGAGATCGTTCTGATAGGGCACGTTGCGATAGGCGAAGAACATGATCCACATCGCGCACATCAGCACGATGGCGACCGAGATCAACCAGCCGGCCGTAAAGGGTTCGCCGAACAGCGCGGCGCGTCGGCCGAACTTGCGACGCGTGACGAGCAACAGCGCCAGCAACGTCGCGAGCACGCCCGCTTCGACGAACGCCAACCCTTTGACGACCGACATCACGAGGCTCGCGGCGGTGAGCGCGACGGTGAGCCACCATGCGGCGTCCAGCCTGCGCAGCAGCCCACGCGCGACGAACAGCAGCAACACGCCCACGATGCCGCTCACGAGCTGCGACCCTTCGAGCGCCCAGAGCGGAACGAGTTGGCGCAAGAGCGCCAGCCGATGCGCCAAAGCCGGCGTCGCGCTCGACACGATCAGCATCGAGCCGGTGACGAACGTGATGAGACAGAGAAACAGCGGCGCGATGCGGCCGATGCGGGCCACGTGGCGAAGCGGCAAGCGCGCGCGCAACGCTTTGCCCTCGTAGCCGGCGAGCACTGCCACCGACAGCACGAGCGGCAAGCCGAAGTAGACCGCGCGATAAGCCACGAGACCGGCGACAAGAGACGGCGCCGTCACGTCGCCGCTCAGCGCGAACACCATGGCCGATTCGAACACGCCGACGCCGCCCGGCGTATGCCCCAGTATGCCGAGCAGCAGCGATGCGCTATAGATCGCGAGAAAGCTCACGAAGCCGGCGTGAGCGCCAGGCAGAAACGCCCACAGTGCGGCGCCGGCCCCGACTACATCGACGACGCCGAAGACAATTTCGCCGACGAGATCGGCCCTCGCCGGCACGTCGAACGTCACGCGACGCCAACGTGTTTCGATTCGCCTCGTGCGTGGACCGCAGCAAAAGACGACCGCCGCCGAAACCGCAAGCACGAGCGAACTGCCGATGCGCAAGACGCCGGGCGAAACGTGCAGCATCGCCGCCAGCAAATGGGTATCCCACAGCGCCCCCAATGCGCTCACGAGCAACAGCGCGAGCACGAGCGAAACACTGGTGAACACGGTGAGCCGCCCGACCTGAGACGGCGTCACGCCCGCCGCGCCGTACACTCGGCAGCGCACGGCGCCGCCCGTCAGCGCGCCGAAGCCGGCGATATTGCCGAGCGCAGACGCTGTCGTCGCGCCGATCCATAGCAGCGTGCGAGGGACTTTCACATCGACGTGACGCAGCCCGATCTCGTCGCGCGCCACGAGCGCCGCAAAACTGACCGCCGTGGCGACGAGCGCGGCCGCCCATCGGCCGGGCGCGATGTCGAACAAACGCCGGCTGACCGAATGGTAGTTGATGCTCTGCGAGATATTCTGCAGCGCTAGCAGCAGCAGAATGCACACGACAAGCGCGAAGGCGGGCGACACCCAGCGCTTGTAATCGATATGCCGCAACTTCGCGCAAAACGCGGCCAAGGCCTTCACACTGCGGTCCCCATTACGTCTGAACAACTCCCCGACATCCCACGTTCGCGCCGTCGGCGCTGCGCGCGGCGTCCACGAGCGGCGCGCGCCCGTCGATCGATATAGCAACTTGTGATTGATTACAACGCGCGGACGTTCGAATTGGTTGACGAGAGAGAATCCGCGGTTCGAAATCGGGGACCGGTTACGCCTAGACGAATGGCTTGCCTTCGACCTGCTCGAAGGCCACCGTTCCGTCTTCGGTTTCGAATTTTTCTACGTAGTTGCGTGCCCCGCACATCGGGCAACGAAACAGCAAACCCTGGCCTTCGTTCTTGATGACAACGTCGGACAGTTCCCATTGCGCTTGGCAACTTTGATTTCTACAGGTGAATATCGGCATTCTGCTACGACTCCTTTAGTTCATTGCCCGCTAACGTCTTGCGCGGGCGCTTTGCGCGAGCGGCCCGAGCGCGCAGCGGATTTGCGCGGCGTTTTGGCGCGCTTCGATTCGGCCGCGGCTGCGGCGCCGGGCGCACTCGAGTCGGCTCCCTCGGCAGAGGATGTCGGCGCGTTTCCTGCCGCCGCCTGGGGGGCGCCGGCCGTTTCCGCTTTCGTCGAAGCTGTCTTGCGCGCGCGGCGCGCCTTGGGCGTCTTCGCCGCCGCAGAATCGGCAGAATCGGCTTCCTGCCCGACCGGCTCACGAACCGGCTCGCCCGCCCGATCGCCGATAGACTCGCGGGCCGCCCCGCCCGTCAACGGCTCGCTAGCGCCAGCGCTTCCGTGCTCGATGGGAAGCATCTCGGCAACCGCGGCCGGCTCCGCCACCGCCTCGCTTCCCGTACCCGGCGCTTGCTCGCGCGTCGGCTTGCGCGCACCCTTGCTTTTCTTTCGGCCTTTGCCTGCGACAGCTTCATGCTGCCCGCCGTTCTCAAGCGCGGCCGCGGCGGCCACCGGGGCCGGCTTCTGCGGCTCCGGCGCGGCCGACGGCATAGGCCGGTAGACGAATGCACCCGACTTATCGTCGCGTCCCACTTCCAGCAGGCCGCGCGCCTGCGCCTCGTCGAGCAAATTGCCGAAGGCGCGGAAGCCGTAGTACGACTCGCTGAAGTCGGGCTTGCGGCGCTTGATCGCACTCTTGAGCACGGACGCCCAGATCTTGCCGCTCTCGCCGCGCTCTTGCGCCAGCGCCTCGAACGTCTCGACGGCAATGGCAATCGCCTTGGCCTTGCGCGATTCCATCTCCGCTTTCGGCTGTTTGTCTTCGTCGGCTGCGCGTTTGGCCGCGACGGTCGCCTCGCGGGTTTCGCGCTTCGCGATGGCGCGCTGCTGCTCCCGAACGAGATCGTCGTAGAAAATGAATTCGTCGCAATTGGCGACGAGCAGATCGGACGTCGAATTCTTCACGCCCACGCCGATCACCTTCTTCGCGTTTTCGCGCAGCTTCGATACGAGGGGCGAGAAATCGGAATCGCCGCTGATGATGACGAACGTATCGACGTGCGACTTCGTATAGCAAAGATCGAGCGCATCGACGACGAGCCGGATATCGGCCGAGTTCTTGCCCGATTGCCGCACGTGCGGAATTTCGATGAGCTCGAAGCTGGCCTCGTGCATCGACGCCTTGAAGCCTTTGTAGCGATCCCAGTCGCAATAGGCCTTCTTGACGACGATGCTTCCTTTCAGCAACAGCCGTTCGAGCACGGGCTTGATGTCGAACTTCTCGAATTTCGCGTCGCGCACACCGAGCGCGACGTTCTCGAAGTCGCAGAACAGCGCCATGCTGACGCTATCTTGGGGGGAAGCCATAAATCTCTCCAGCCGATCGGGCGCAAGGGTTCGTTGGTTTCGAATGTGCGCACATGATAGCCGGTTGGCCGGACGATCCGGCGGCAGGCGCCGTGTACTGCATTGCGCGGTACTCGTGCGACGCCTGCCGTGTCCCCTATTCCCGCGCTATCTACTTGGCTAACGAGGGCATGGGCAGCAAGGCGGGTGACGGTTCCGGCCAGCGCAGCCGCTCCACCGTGATGTGTCTGCGGGCCGCTTCGCGCGCGAACGCATCGATCGTCTCGCGCACGTCCGCATCGATGAAATCGGCGCGCTCCGCATCGATCAGCACCGTCGAGCGCTCGGGAATCTGCGCGAGACAGCGCATGAGCGACGGCTTCGCGAAGAAGGTCGCATCCTTGCGCAGCGACAGCAGGAAGTAGTCGTCGTGGCGCGTGAGCGTGACGGTGCGCGACAGGCTGCCGCGCAGGGCGAACAGCGCACTCGTCGCGATGCCGATGCCGATGCCGATCAACAGATCCGTCGCCAGCACGCCGACGATGGTCGCGACGAACGGCACGAAGCGATCGGCGCCCTCGCGCGCCAACTCGACGAAAAGCCGAGGCTTGGCCAGCTTGTAACCCGTTTGAATGAGAATCGCCGCGAGGCTCGCGAGCGGAATCAGATTGAGCACGGCGGTGAGCACGAAAATGCTCGCGAGCAGCAAGATGCCGTGAATGAAGGCCGACATGCGCGTCTGGGCCCCGGCGTGCACGTTCGCCGAACTGCGTACGATGACGGCTGTCAACGGCAGCCCGCCGAGCAGCGCGGCCACGACATTGCCTGCCCCTTGCGCTTTCAGTTCGCGGTCGGGCGACACGCGCCGGCGCTTCGGGTCGATTCGTTCGAGCGCTTCGAGACTCAGCAGCGTCTCGAGGCTAGCGACGATGGCAAGCGTCATGCCCACCCGCCAGACATCGGGATCGACGAGCTGCGCGAAGTCGGGCATCGATATGGCTTGCGCCAATGCGCCGAACGAGTCGAGCGAGACGAGCGACACGCGATGCTCGACCGGTGTCGCGAGCGACGGCGCGAGCCAATCGAGCGTCAGCGTCGCCGCGATGCCGAGCGCCACGGCGGCCAACGGCCCGGGCACCGCGCGTACGAACGCAAACCGCTTGGCTTGCGGTGTTTCCCACGCGAACAGCATCGCAACCGAGACGGCACATAGGATCAGCGAGGTCGGCAAAATCTGGCCGAACGGCGTCGATACCGCCGCGGCGTGAGCGGCGCTCGCATCGCTGCCGGCGATGAGCCCCGCGCCGAGCGGTATCTGCTTGACGATCAAGATCAAGCCGATCGACGCGAGCATGCCCTTGATCACGGCGGCCGGCACGAAGCTCGCCACGCGTCCCGCGCGCAGCAAGCCGAAGCCTACCTGGAGCGCGCCCGCGATCAGCACGGCGGCGAGAAATGCCGAGAAGCTCCCGAGCGAGGCGATGGCGGACACGACGATGACGACGAGGCCAGCCGCCGGGCCGCTCACGCTCAAGTGCGAGCCGCTCAGCAGGGCGACGACGAGCCCGCCGACGATGCCCGACACGAGCCCGGCAAACGGATCGACGCCTGACGCGGTGGCGATGCCGAGACACAGGGGCAAGGCGACGAGGAAGACGACGATGCCGGCGAGGACGTCGCTACGCAACGTCGAAAAACGCGAATCGGATGGGATATCCATGGTCTGGCGGAGACGAGTTGGGGCGCGCCGCACGTTGCGTGCGGCGCGCGGACACGAGGGACGAAAGATGAAAAGCCGGATACGGAAAGCGAAGACGACGAAAAATCGTTAGGAGAGCGACCTTAGCGCTGCTCGGGCGGGCCGCTCACGCAGCGTCGCGCATCGGCCGAGGCGCGCACGCAGGTTCGCTGTCTTCCGAGGCGTCGGTCAGCGAAGTCAGCAGCCCTTCGCGCAACCCGAACACCCACCCGTGCACGGTGGGCCGATGCGGTGCGCTGCGCACGATCGGCGACTCGCGCAACAATCTCACCTGATCGATGACATTGAGTTCGACGAGCCGATCGACGCGCGCCTCGAAATCGGGGATGGCATCGAGCGTGTTGCGATGCCGTTGCGCCAGCTCGCGCAGCCCGGCGATCCGGCGATTGACGGCCGGCAGCGCATCGGATGGCGCGCTGAGCGCGGCGCGAACGCCGCCGCAATGGTGGTGGCCGCAGATCACGATATGTTCGACGTGCAGCGCATGCAATGCATATTCGATGACGCTGGACGTATTGCCGTCATCGGACGTATACAAATTAGCGATGTTCCGATGGACGAACAGTTCGCCCGGCTGCGCATTCGTGATGCGCTCGGCGGGCACGCGGCTGTCGGAGCAGCCGATCCAAAGAATGCGAGGCTGCTGCCCGCGAGAAAGCCGCTCGAAAAAGCCAGGATCCCTTGCCGACACCTCTTGCGACCATGCACGGTTGGCAAGCAATAGGCGCTTCGCGTGGTTCATCAACGTCCTCCTGCAAAAGTCGGTTCGAACGCGCCGCCGCCCTCTTTCAAAGAGCGCCGGCGAACGTTACGAACAGCTTACAATCAGACGAATCCGAAAAAAAATGAAAAATAAATCCCTCGCCGGGGCCGGAGCCCGTTATTGGAATGCTACCTCGGCGAAGCTGCGCAGCTTCCGGCTATGCAGCCGATCGAGCCCGTTCATGCGCAGCAGTTCCATCGCTTTGACGCCGATCTGCAGATGCTGATCGACCTGCGCGCGATAGAACTGGTCGGCCATGCCCGGCAATTTGAGTTCGCCGTGCAACGGCTTGTCCGAGACACAGAGCAGCGTGCCGTAGGGCACACGGAAGCGAAAGCCGTTCGCGGCGATCGTCGCGCTTTCCATGTCGAGCGCGATCGCCCGGCTTTGCGAGAGCCGCTGCACCGGCTCGCGATGGTCGCGCAACTCCCAGTTGCGGTTGTCGACGCTCGCCACCGTGCCCGTACGCATCACGCGCTTGAGCTCGGCGCCTTCGAGCCGGGTGACGTGCGCCACTGCCCGCTCGATCGCCACTTGCACCTCGGCCAGCGCGGGGATAGGCACCCATAGGGGCAGGTCGGCGTCGAGCACGTGATCTTCACGTACGTAGCCGTGCGCCAGCACGTAGTCGCCGAGCCGCTGCGTATTGCGCAGCCCCGCGCAGTGACCGAGCATGACCCACGCATGCGGGCGCAGCACGGCGATGTGATCGGTGATCGTTTTCGCGTTCGACGGGCCTACGCCGATGTTGATCATCGTGATGCCGCTGCCGTCCGCACGCTTCAGGTGGTAGGCCGGCATTTGCGGCAGGCGCGCGGGCGCCGAGCCTTCGTCGGGCTGCTCGCCGAGGTTCGCGTTGTACGTGACGACGTCGCCGGGCTCGACGAACGACGTGTACTCGCTGCGATACGCGCGCAACTCTTCGTCGTCCGTATGCGACATCAGTTGACGGCCCAGCTTCGTGAACTCGTCGATATAGAACTGATAGTTCGTATAGAGAACGTAGTTCTGAAAATGCGTCGGCGACGTCGCCGTATAGTGCTTCAGCCGATGCAGCGAGAAATCGACGCGCGGCGCCGTGAACAGCGCAAGCGGCAAGGGCTCGCCCGGCAACGGCTCGTAGGTGCCGTTGACGATGCGATCGTCGAGGGCGGCCAGGTCGGGCGTATCGAAGACATCGCGCATCGCCATCAACCGGTCGCGCCCGAGGTCGCCCTCGAGATGGATCCCCTCGGCAAAGGCGAAATGAATCGGAATCGGCTGCTGCGAGACGCCTACCTCGATCCCGACATGGTGATTCTTCGCGAGCAGACGCAGTTGCTCCCGATAGTAGTTGCCGAACAGATCGGGGCGCGTCACCGTGGTCTCGAATACGCCGGGCCCGGCGACGAAACCATACGAGCGGCGCGAATCGACATGCGTGTTCACTTCCGTGCGAAGGCGAATGAAGGGATAACAGGCGCGCACGCGCTCGTTTAACGGCTCGTTGCGCCGATAGCGCGAGAATGCGTCGCGCAGGTAGGCCGCGTTCGCTTCGTAGATTTCCGATAGGCGCGTGACGGCATCGGCGGCATCCGCAAACGCTTCGGTCGTGAAATCGGTCGGGTGCATGGCGCGCGCATGCTGCGTCAGGTCGTTCTTCATCTTGATGTGGCCTCGTTCGTTGCAACGACATTACCACGAAGCGCGCCATCCGGCCCCGCCGCGCCCGTCGCGTGCGATCGAGACCGCACGCAGCCTTGCGACGACTCGCAGCCGATTCGAGGGTCGCATTTGCTAGAATCTAAGGATTCTCCGGAGAGCCATCATGAAGCCGTACTTTTCCGCCGCCGTTTGCGCGGCGCTCGCCGTCGCGAGTCTCGCCGCCGCGCCGCATCTCGCGTTGGCGGCCGGGCCGGCCGACGACGCGCAGGCGCGCGAAGCGCAGCGCAAGGCCGACGAGGCAGCCGGCCTGCCCGATCTGACGAAAATCAATCGCCCGGCGGCGCAAGTGTCGTCGAAGGTCGACATCAACGACGTCCAGCGCAAGCCCAGCTTTTACGAAAAGAGCGCCAACGGCACGGAAATCACCGAATATCGCGATCGCGGCAAGCCAGTCGAAATCGACGTTCACTCGAACTTCGGCACGCACTACCAGATGAGCGCATCGCCCGACACATCGCCGAAGGTCCGAGACAACGGCCAAGCGAGCACACGTCTGCCGTCGATCAACTTGCGCTACTGATACCGATTCGCATCGCTCGGCACGCCGCGCCCCCTCGTCGATCGATTCGATCGATCGGCGGCGCGGCGGCGAAGCGCGCGTCGACACGCGCTGGCCGGTTCCCTATTCAAATCGCACCCGAAGCCTCTCGCACGCATGGCCGTCTTTACCGCCGTCAACGAAACCGATCTCGCGCACTGGATGCGCCATTACGACCTCGGCGAAGTCGTCGATTTCCGCGGCATTCCCTCGGGTATCGAAAACAGCAACTTCTTCTTGACGACCACGCGCGGCGCCTACGTGCTGACGATCTTCGAGAAGCTGACGGCCGAGCAGTTGCCGTTCTATCTCGAGCTGATGCGCCATCTGGCGACGCATCGCGTACCCGTGCCCGATCCCGTGCCGCGCAACGACGGGACGCTGTTCGGCCTGCTGCACGGCAAGAGCGCAACCATCGTCACCAAGCTGCCCGGCGCGCCGGAACTCGCCCCCGGCGCGGAGCATTGCGCGGAAGTCGGCCAAATGCTCGCCCGCATGCACCTGGCCGGGCGCGATTTCCAACCCTATCTGCCGAATTTGCGCAGCCTGCCGTGGTGGCAAGAAACGGTGCCGCAGGTTTTGCCGTTCTTGGCCGACGCTCAGCGGGCATTGCTTACCTCGGAACTCGAGCACCAGACCGCGTTTTTTGCGTCGAGCGACTATGCGGCGCTGCCGAGCGGCCCCTGTCACTGCGACTTGTTCCGCGATAACGTGCTGTTTGCACCTGCGAAGCCCGATACGGGCCATACGGTGCGCCTGGGCGGATTTTTCGATTTCTATTTCGCGGGCTGCGACAAGTGGCTGTTCGACGTGGCCGTGACCGTCAACGACTGGTGCGTCGATCTCGCCACGGGCAAGCTCGATCCGTCGCGGGCCGACGCGCTGCTACGCGCCTATCAAACCGTGCGGCCGTTCACGCCCGAAGAGCACCGCCATTGGGGCGACATGCTGCGGGCGGGCGCCTATCGTTTTTGGGTATCGCGCCTGTACGACTTTTACCTGCCCCGTGCGGCTGAAATGCTCAAGCCGCATGACCCTACTCATTTCGAACGCATCTTGCGCGAGCGCCTAATCGGCGTGGCGCCTTTGAGCGCGTCAAATTCATGCAACTGACCGAAGTTTCCGCTAAGACCGGCTATGTGTGGTACCGGCAAGGCATCTGGCTGTTCCGTCGCAATCCGCTCGGATTTCTGACGATCTTCTTCACGTACTTGCTGGCGATGTGGGCGCTATCGCTGATTCCGCTCGTCGGCGCGGTGGTGCCGCTCGTGCTGATTCCGGGCGTTGCCGCGGGATTCATGGCGGCCTGCCGCGACACGGTAGCCGGGAAGCTCGTCTTTCCCACGGTGCTGGCCGATGGCTTTCGCTCGCACGGCACGACGGCAGCCGTGCGGCTGCTCGAATTAGGCGGGATATACGTCGCGGCAATGGCGCTCGTTTTCGCCGGCTCGGCGCTGGCCGACGGCGGCGTGTTGTTCAAGCTGATGCTGGCGACGGAGCCCGTTTCACCCGAAACGCTGCAAGCCAGCCCGCTGCTGACGGCAGGGCTCGTAGCCTTCGCCTGCTACGTGCCCTTCGCGATGCTGTTCTGGTTCGCACCCGTGCTGACGGCGTGGCACGACCTACCGCCCGTCAAGGCAATGTTCTTCAGCTTCGTGACGTGCTGGCGCAATCGCGGCGCCTTCATCGTCTACGGCCTGCTCTGGATCGCCACGGCTGTCGTCGTTTCCACAACGATCACGCTGCTGATGGATGCGATCGGTGCGCGCGCTTACGCGTTCACCGTTTTGTTTCCGGCATCGATCACCTTGACGTCGATGCTGTACTGCTCGTTCTACGCAACGTATCGCGGCTGCTACGGCGTGCAGGAGCCCAACGGGCCCGATCCGCAAGGCAAGGCCGGCGTCTGATTCGGCGCCGGCAAGCAGGTGCAGCCAGGAAACTCAGCGCGCCGTTTGCCAGGAAGGCTGCGCCACCGCCGCTTCGCGGTCCAGCTTGCGCATGCGGAATTCGAGATCGTAAAGATCGGTGGCTTCCGCGAGGTAAGCGTCGTGGCGAGCCTTTTGGCGCTCGTCGGCCGTTTGGGTCAGGAGGAGGAACAGGCGGCTAAGCAGGAACATGATGGCCTCGTGCGGTAGTGCGTACGTGAGTAGGTATTAACACCTAAGCGATAACCCGCATTATAGGGAAAACCCTAGGGCTTCGCCAGCGCACCCTTCCGCTGTGGTTTTTCCGCATCACGCGTTGGCTCGGCGGGCCTCACGGCGCCGCCTCGCACCCACGCGGCGGTAGCCGGTCGGCTACCGCGCCGCGATGCGCCGAGTGGCGGCGGGCAGCCGCCGCCGTTGCTCGCGCAGGAAAGCCCAGATCATCGTGCTGGCGTCCGGGCCGTCCTTCGAATGAAAAGGGACGGCCTCGTCGCCGCCTGACCACGCGTGGCCCAGCCCCGCCACCCGGCACAGCCTCACCACACGGCGATTGCCGATCGAATAGTCGTGGATTTCGGCCGCACCCTCGCGGCTTTCGCGAAGCGAACCGGCGACCGATGCGCCCGCGCGGTCGATGAGCCCGTTCAGGCGCAAGAACGCCAGGCTCAGTTGCTCGGCGTTCTTCGGTGCGACGACGTGGTCGGCGCCCCCATGAACGATGATGGCCGGCATCCCCGGGTAAGTCGCCACGTCGACCATGGCATCGACGAGCGCAACGGGGTCGCGTCGCGCGCCGCGTCGCATGACGTCCATGGCGGTCATGCCCGAATGCGCCTCGCCCAGCGCGGGCGCCGAGTGCAAGGCCACGGCCGCGAACCGGTCCGGATAATGGAGTGCGAGCAGCGAGGCGAGCCCCGCCCCCGCCGATAGGCCCGCCAAATAAACGCGCTCGGGGTCGATGCCGTGATGAGCGATCAGCGACTCGACGAGCGAGACGACTGCCCGCGCTTCGCCCAAGCCCGCCGTTTCCCGATCGTCGTACCAATGCCAACATCGATGCGCGTGCGCGTGCTTCGATTGCTCAGGGTAGACAACGGCGAACCCTTGAGCATCGGCAACGAGATTCATACGCGTGCCCATCGCGAACTCGTCGATCGTTTGTTTGCAACCGTGCAGCATGACGACGAGCGGTATCGGGCCGGCCTTCGCTGTCGGGGGCACGTACAAGCCGTACGACAAATGATTGACGAGGCGGCCCGGCGAGGGCGGGGCCGAGTGGTACGAGCGCGTCCAACGCCCCTTCGCCCATGCGCCGGGGCGCGGCCGCACGCGCGACTCGCGGGCGTCGCGGGTCTCACGTCCGCCACGTGTGTCGCGCTCGGACGTGCGCCGCGGGCTTTCGACCGTGCGCTTGCGGCGCTTTTTCGCCGTCGCCTGGCGCACGTCCTCCGCTTGTGCGCCCGGTACGGCGGCCATCCAGCGTTTGAGGCCCTGCAGCCAGAGTTTCGACAGGATCTTCGTCATTGGGCGTGGCTCGCTAAAAGGGACAAATCCACAGTGCAGCATCGTTTTATGACGCAATGCACAATATACCCTCTTCGCCGAATCGCGCCCGGCCGTCGGTTCCAGTAATTGAACGTTTCGGCCGCGTGCGGGATCGCACTTCCGTGGGCGCGCGGGGCGCGAGGCCTGGTTATACTGTCCGTTCCCTTCTAGCGTGTCGTCATTTGGGATTGCTCACGCGTTATACAGATAGGAACCGTGCGGCCAACCCGCTCGGCAGACGTCCGACATGCACGATTTACCCCTTCACCTTTGGTTCTCGATCACGCGCCTGGGCGGCGCGGGCCTGACGTTGCCGCTCGCCGTCGCGATCGCGCTGTGGCTGGCGCTCGGCTATTCGTGGCGCTTGGCCGGCGGCTGGCTCGCCATCGTCGGCGCGGCGGCGGGGATCGTCATGCTGACGAAAATCGCGTTCCTCGGGTGGGGCGTCGGCGTGCGGGAATGGGATTTCACCGGCGTCAGCGGGCACGCGATGCTCTCGACGGCTGTGTATCCGGTCGCATTTTTTCTGACGCTGCTGCCCGCTCGCACGACCGTGCGCATTCTCGGCGTCGCGTGCGGCCTCGCGGCGGGGCTCGCCGTTGGTTTATCGCGCGTCGTACTCAGCGCGCACTCGCCGTCGGAGGCGGTGGCGGGCTGCATCGTCGGCGCGCTGGCCGCTGTCCTGTTCGTTTGGCGAGCGTGGAACGCGAAGCCCGGCAGGCTCTCGGCCGTCCCGGTCGCCGTCAGTCTGCTGATGCTGACTGTCGCGCTGCATGACGTGCGCGTGCCGACACAACACTGGATTACGCATATCGCGCTGCATTTATCGGGACGGGATCGTCCGTACATTCGGGCACGCTGGCGAGCCGGGTACGACGCCCCCCGCCGCACGCCGGTTGCCCCCTCCTCGCCTTCGGGCCGCAGCGCTGCGCTGCCATCTTCGTTCGTCTGAGCGCGATTGACCGCTCAACATCCCCCAACTAGCACTGATCGTCGCGCGCTCGTTTCCTGAACGCCGCCATCTGCGCGGCAATATGTCCTTCATCGCGCCATGCGTTATCACCCAACGTATATTACGATGTGGCTTTCGACTCGGCCCCTTTGTCCCATGAACGCCCGAACGCCAGCCGTCCGCCGCTGCCTCCGCACGATTGCGCTTTGCGCGTCCGCCGTTGCCGCCTTCGCTGTTCAGAGCGCCGCGCATGCGGACGAGCTCGTCGTGTCCGCGGCGTCGAGCCTGACCAATGCGTTCCGCGAAGTCGCGACCGCGTTCGAGCACTCCCGTCCGGGCACGAAAGTCGTCCTCAATTTCGGCGCCTCCGACGTGCTGTTGCGGCAGATCATCAATGGTGCGCCGGCCGACGTGTTCGCATCGGCCGATGAGTCGGCCATGGACAAGGCGGTCGAGGCGAAGGCCGTCCTGCCCGATACGCGCCGCGATTTCGCGGCGAATTCGCTCGTGATGGTCGTGCCGGCCGACAGCAAGCTGGCCGGGCCGTCGGTGCGCGAGACGCTCGCACAGCCGCAGGTCAAGCATGTCGCGCTAGGCAACCCCGCGTCGGTGCCGGCCGGCCGGTACGCAAAGGCCGCGCTCGAGCGAGCAGGCGCATGGGACGTCGTCAATGCGAAAGCCGTGCTTGCGGGCAATGTGCGCGAGAGCCTCGACTATGTCGCGCGCGGCGAGGCCGAGGCGGGCTTCGTCTTCGGCACCGATGCCGCGATGATGCCGCAAGCGGTCAAGGTCGCAGCCACCCTTGCGACGCCGACGCCCGTCACCTACCCGATGGCGCTCGTGAAAGGCGGCGCCCATGCCGCCGACGCCGAGGCGTTCGCCGCATTCGTGCGCTCCCCGAGCGGCCAGGCAATTCTCGCCAAATACGGCTTCAAGCCGCCGGCGCAGCGCTGATCGCCGTCGACTAGCGCTCTATCGATCGGATACGCCGTGCAAGACGCCTGGATCCCACTGTTGCTGTCGCTGAAAGTCGCGGGATGGGCGACGGCGCTCGACGTCGCCTTCGGCGTGGCGGCCGCGCTCGCCCTCGCACGCTGGCGCTCGGGCTTGCGCGACGTCGTCGATGCGCTGCTGACGCTGCCGCTCGTCATGCCGCCGACCGTGCTCGGCTACTACTTGCTCGTGCTGCTTGGGCGACGTGGTCCGGTCGGGTCTTGGCTCGATACGTTCGGCGTTCGCCTGGTCTTCACCTGGCAAGGGGCCGTCATCGCGGCCACGATCGCCGCGTTCCCGCTCGTCTTGAAAGCAGCGCGCTCGGCGTTCGAAGCCGTCGATCCGCAGTTCGAACATGCGGCGCGCACGCTCGGCATCGGGGAGGCCGCCGTGTTCTTCCGCGTGACGCTGCCGCTGGCGGCGCGCGGCATCGTGGGCGGGGCCCTGCTCGCCTTCGCTCGGGCGCTGGGCGAGTTCGGCGCCACGCTGATGCTCGCCGGTAATTTGCCGGGGCGGACGCAGACGCTGTCCTTAGCCGTGTATTCCGCCGTGCAGGCGGGCGACGATCATACGGCCAACGTGCTGGTGCTGATTACGTCCGTCGTCTGTGTGCTGGTGCTGCTCGTGGCCGGCCGGCTCGTGCCGCAGCACACGCTGTTGAGTTCGCGCTAGGACAGGGGCCGGCCATGACGCTGACCGTCGACATCCGCAAGACGCTCGTCACGCGCGAACGCCGTTTCGAGCTGAGCGTATCGTTCACGGGCAATTGCCCGCGCATCGTGTTGTTCGGCCCCTCCGGGGCGGGGAAAACGTTGACGTTGCAAGCCATCGCCGGGCTGCTCAGGCCCGACGCCGGCACGATCACGCTCCGCGGCGAGCCGCTTTTCGATGCGAGCCGCGGCATCGACGTGCCGGCGCGCGCGCGCCGGGCGGGGTACTTGTTTCAGGACTACGCGCTGTTTCCGCATTTGAATGTGCGGCAAAACGCGAGCTTCGCGCTGCGGCGAGGCTGGTTCAATCCACGCGCGCGCGACAGCGCGCGTGAAGTCGATTACTGGCTCGACGCATTCGATTTGACCGGCGTCGCGGGAAGCTATCCTGCGCAATTGTCCGGCGGGCAAAAGCAACGCGCGGCGCTCGCCCGGGCGCTCGTATCCGAGCCTCGGATCTTATTGCTCGACGAGCCCTTCGCCGCGCTCGACGCCGGCATGCGCGAACGCATGCGCCGAGAGCTGCTGGAACTGCTGGCTCGCCTCGATATTCCGATGGTGCTCATCACGCACGACGAAGCCGACGTGGCCGCGTTCGGCGATCAGGTCGTTCAACTCGATCGCGGGAGCGTTCAAGAGGTCGCACCTTACGAAGGGTTCGCGGCGCGAGACGCCTCGCGCTGACAGCGTCCGTCACGCCGAACGGCAGTCGATCGGCTTGGCGCGGCGCTCGACTTGCGCGTTGCACGGCTTAGTCCGCCGTGCCCAGTATCACGCTCGACGCCTTGAAGACGGCGACTGCCCGCTTGCCGGCAGCCAGCCCGAGCGCATCGGCGCTTTCGTTCGTGACGATCGCCGTGACGACGGTCGAATTTGCGTCGGGGGGTGCACCGGCGACGCCATCGAGCGTCATCGAGACTTCCGCATTGACAGCGCCGCGCGTCACCTGCGCGACGACGCCGCGCAGTTGATTGCGAGCCGACAAGCGCAGCGGCTGTCCGGGCGCGGCATCGTCGGCCATCAGCATGACCCACGAGGCTTTCACGAGCGCGAACGCAGGCGAGCCGACCGCGAGCCCGAGCGTTTCAGCGCTTTCATGCGTCACCACTGCGACGATCGTCTGGCCGCCAGGCAGCGCGAGCGATATTTCATCGTTGACGCTACCGCGCGTCACGGCCGAAACGGTCCCGTAGAGCTGGTTGCGCGCGCTCGTTTTCATGCCGATTCTCCCGATGAGTGCCCAATCGCCCGCGAAATGCTCGATGGCCGCACTCGCGCGCTCGATGAACTTGCGATGTTCGCGCTCGACCGCCTGGAAGGTCTCGATCAGGCGCTGGCCGCGCGGCGTCAAAGTCGTGCCGCCCCCGCCCTTGCCGCCCACCGAGCGCGTCACGAGCGCTTCGCCGGCGAGATTGTTCATCGCGTCGACGGCGTCCCAGGCTGCCTTGTAGCTGATGCCGACCGCCTTCGCGGCCGATGTGATCGATCCCGTGTCGCGGATCGCGGCCAGTAGCGCGACTCGCGCCGCGCCGCCGAGCGTTTCCTGTCCCGCGCGCAGCCAGAGCGAACCGCCGAGTTCGACGGGGACGGTTGGGCTGTCGTCGGCGAGGGAGGAAACCGGTGAGGCGGAACGTTCGCTCATGGAAGGCGGGGATGGGTGGCAGGCGCAAGCCCAAATTATAGGCGGGCATCGGCGTCCGGAAGCGGTAGATCCTGCCGCACCTCCGGCCGCCTCTCGTCGCGGCGCCCTTGACGACAGCAGTCGCCGCGGCCTTCTGCACGCATTGTCACGCAACGGTAGCCGCGGCGCTCAGCCTAACCGCTGCGACGCCAACGAGCCGTTTGCATCAGGGCTCCCGTACGATCTTCGGCTTGCACAGCGCCTTCAAAAGCCGCTCGCCCTCGATCGCCGACCAACGGTTGATCGCTTCGCACCAGCCACGCGCGAAACCATGCTCATAGGGCGGCACGTCCAGCCCCTCCAAGAAACGCAGTGCGGTCGCGGCGTCGCTGCCATCGCCCAACACGCTTTGGATTCGAGCCAGTTGTTTGGACACCTTGCGTCGCGTCTTGCGCGAGGCCAGCGATTCGAAGAACTCGAGCGTGTAGCGCAAGCGTTTCGCTTCGATGCGACGACGATGCCGCTCGGCCGGTTTCAGCGATGTCAGGTCGGGCTTGGCCACCAAACGCCGGTAGTGCTTGCGCACGCGCTTGACTGCGTAATCGGCCAGCGGCTTATCGGCCATCGCGAGCGGCCCGGGCGAGACCCGCCGCATCGCCAGCCATCGAAGCCAACCGAGCGAGAGCAGCGCGTAGCGGCGCGACCGAAGCGCCGCAGCGACCTGTCTGCGCGCGTCGTCACGGCGCGCACAGGCTTTCGCATGCAACGACGACCATGACGCCTTCTCGACATCGGCTTCGGCCAGCGCAGGCAGCGTCACATCTACGAACACGTCCAGATCGCGCGCTTGCCCGAGAAGCGTGCCGAGCCAATCGAGATCGGGCGCGATCGGGCGCGTCCATCTATCGTCGACCCAAAGCGGGAACGTCTTCAGCAATGTCTTCAAGCGACGCAAGGCGACCCGCATTTGATGCACGAATTCCGGACCGGCAGCATTGCGCACGCCGGCCTCGTTGCCGAACCATTGCAAGGCGATGCTCGAACACAGCTCGACCAACGCGCCGTGAGGGCGGTCGACACGAGATAAATCGGTGCGCGCGGCGCGTACCGGCGTATTGGCCGGCCCGCGCTTGCAAGCGCGCGCATACCCGTCCATGAGCACGGGAAAAACCGGCAATACGTCGGTCAGCACACCGGCTGCGGCGAACAGGGCCTGCAGCGCGGCTGTGGTGGGGCCGGCCTGAGCGCTCGCATCGGCGGCGGAACGTTCGCGCGGCGGTGGGGCGGTCGAGCCCAAGCGCGTGTGTTCGGCCGACACGGCAGATGCCGATGCGGACGGCAAGTCCGATGCCGACGTGGACGCCGATAGGGATGGCTGCTCGAGCGCCGATTTCGTGCCGTCGGCCGTAGCCGGCGCGGCATTGATTTGCGCGACGAGTCGCAACTCGCAGAAGGCCGTCGGCCACGCAGTTGCCGTGCGCGCAAGTGCTCGCGATGCAGACGCCGATTCGGTCGGTTCGGCCGGCTCGGCAGCGTCGCGTGCGGGCATTTCCGATGGCACTGCGCGCACGTCGTGAAGCTCGATATCGACGTGCTCGCCGCCGGAACCCGTCCAACGCCAAGCGCCGCGCCATACCAACAGCGCGGGCGACGACGCATGTTTGTCGGACTTGCCTAGTGCACGCCGGAGCGACGCAGGAAATGCGCCGCGGATGTCCGACGACGCGCCGGATCCCGGCGATTCCGATCGCTCGGCTTGCTGCGGTTCGTCCCAAACCGCCTCGCACTCGCACACACCTGGCACCAGCATGCTCGTACGCACCGCCGTCGTGCGACGTACGCCGTCGCCGGAATCGGACGTCATCACGCGCCACGCCCCGTCAGGGTCGACGAACGCACGAACCGTCGACACTTGGGCCGGATGCAGCGCGTCGATATCGGGCATGCGGCTCAGCGCATCTGCAATGGCGGCGCCGAGGTCGGCGTGCGCCGCAGGCTGCGCGGACCGCCGCGCGCCACGCCCCCGCTTCGTGGCACCGCCGCGCCCGCCAGGATGATCGGATGCCGCCGGCGCCGCCATCCATTCACTCGCAGCCGCAGCTTCGACTTCGAGCACCAGTTCGACACTCACCGACATCACGGCTCCCAAGCTGTCGCCAGCGACTCATCTTACACACTCGCGCTCATCGGGACGAGGTCGCAACGTGGCCCAGTGCGCTCCGAGTACGAAGTGCCGAGGGCGATCACTCGGATACGTATTGGGCCTCGCCGTTGCCGAACGACCAGTTCTCCGGCAATACCTCGACCAAATTGATGAAAACATCCTCCTTGCGGATGCCGGGGCGCTCGGCCAGCAGCTCGACGATACGGCGATACAACGCTCGTTTTTTCGCCAGGGGACGCGTGTTGCTGACCGTCAGTTGAATGAGGACGAAGCCGTCGCTGCGCTCGATGCCTAGGTAATTGCGGTTGTAGACGAAGTCTTCGGCCGAATGATCGCTGAAGACCATGAACTGGTCGTCCTTCGGCACGTTGAATGTTTCGACGAGCGCGCGCAACACCCCGTCGCCCAGCGCCTGTTTGTATTCGGCCGTACGTCCGGCCGGAAGCGAGATGCGTGCTAGAGGCATGGTTTTCTCCGTATGGATGGATGAAGCGATAGGCAGCATACGGGGAGTCGTTCATAATGAACAGAAATTAAACGCTATTTCATCTATTTACGATTGAAATGAAAGTTCTCGATCTGGATGCGGTACGGGCTTTTGTCCACGTCGCCGACCTGCGCAGCTTCACGCGTGCGGCAGACCTGCTTGGCACGACGCAGTCGGCGGTCAGCCTGAAGGTGAAACGGCTGGAGGCTCACCTCGGCAAGCCGTTGTTCGAGCGGACCCCACGCGTGGTGCGCTTGTCCTCCGGAGGCGGCGCGTTTCTCGATGCGGCGCGGGAGCTGTTGCGGGCGCACGACCGCGCGCTGGGCTCGCTCGGCGCCGAGCGCCGTCGCCTGAAGGTCGGATTGAGCGAGCACGTTGCCGGACGGCAGCTCGCAGCGCTCGTCGCGAGCCTGCATCGGCACGATCCGCGTCTCGTGATCGAAATGCACTTGGGGTCGTCTATTCCGCTCGTGACGCAGTACGACGAACGCCTGCTCGACGCCGTCATCGTGCGGCACGAGCCGGACGAGGTCGCCGCGCGTGCGGCCCATGCCGGCGGCGGGCTGGCTGGCGAGGCGCTGTTCGTCGAACCGCTCGTTTGGGTCGCGGCGCCCGACTGGGCCCCGCCCCCGGGCGAGCCGCTGCCGCTCGCCGTGCTCTCGATGCCTTGCGGCGTGCGGGCCGCCGCCGTGCGCGCCTTGGAGCAAGCCTCGATCGACTGGGAAGAAACGTTCGTGGGCGGCGGCATGGCCGCAATCGGCGCGGCGATCTCGGCCGGCCTAGCCGTTTCGGCGCTTGCACGACGGGCCGCGCCGCCGGATGTCGTCGATGTGGGAGAGAAGTTCGGCTTGCCGCCGCTGCCCGAATCGCACGTCGTCATGTATTCGCGTGTGCGAGAACCGCGTGCCGCCGATGCACTGCGCATGCTCGCCAAATCGCTGGCGCGGGCCTAGCGGAGCGGTGATGGGGGACGAAGGCGAGATTACGCGGCGCCAAGCGCTCAGATTATGTCGACCCGATACTGAACGAATTCGCTGCGAGGCGTATAGCTGTCGTACAACCCACGCGCGCGGTAATTGTTTTCCTTCGTCGCCCAATACACACGCGACCAGCCCTGCGCCCGCGCCTCCTCGATCAGCCAGTCGATCAACGTGCGCCCGACCCCGCCCGCGCGCAACGCCGGGTCGACGAACAGGTCCTGCAAGTAGCAAACGGGCGTTAGAAGCGACGTGCTCTCGTGAATGACGTAGTTGGCGATGCCGATTACCTCGCCGTCCCGCTCGGCGACGATCGCATGAACGGGCGAGCCTTCATCGACGATGCGCGCCCACGCATGCCGTGTGATCGGCTCCGACGGCTCGCGTTCGTAAAACCGCGTGTAGCCGTCCCATAGCTCGCGCCAGCGCGCTTCGTCTCGCGGCTCGATCTTGCGTATCGTCACTGTCATCGGTTTGAGTCTCCCTTAGTCGAAGTGGATCGGATCGAAGCGAACGGGCTCATTTGCCGCGCACGATGACGAGAATCTATCGCAGGTTCGAGCAAGCGCACAGCGCTGGATACGTAGGCACCGTCCAAATAGCGCGGCGCGTCCGACGGCGGACCCGCGCGGTGTCGACTTCCCCGCCACGCCCCTTGCATTAATCCATAAATAGACTAACATCGAATCGTGGTTTATTTAGAGATCGATCATGGCCGCCGCCGTTCATCACCTGTCTACCGCCGCCGCGCGTGCGCCGAAGCATTCTTCCGGGGCCGCTCCGTCGATCGCCGATATGTCCGCGGCCGGTCTGCGCGCGTTCTTCAACATCGCACGAGACTGGAACCTCGCCATCGACGAACAAATCGTTCTCCTCGGGTCGCCCGGCCGTTCGACGTTCTTCAAATGGAAGGCCGCACCGAGCTCGGCCAGACTCTCGCGCGATACGCTCGAGCGTCTATCGCTGCTGCTCGGCATCTATAAAGCGCTGCAAATCCTGTTGCCCGAGCCGGCCGCCGCCGATGCCTGGGTCAAACGGCCGAACAGCGCCCCGCCCTTCGGGGGGGCCAGCGCGCTCGATCGCATGCTCGCGGGCAACGTCGGCGATCTCGTCGCGGTGCGGCAATATCTCGACGCCATGCGGGGCGGATGGGCGTGACGAAGGCCGAAGACCGGTACGCCCCCCAGCGCCTCGCTCGCCTCGATTGGTCGCCCGCCTATCGCGTGATCCCCACGCGCTTTCCGGCCGTCAATCTCTTCGATCGCGTCGCGTCGTCCGAGGACTTCGACGCGCTCTATGCGCTCGAAGCCATGACGAACGATCGTCTACGCACGGAGGTCGGCGAGTTGGATCTCGTACCGCCCGAAGAGCGCTGCTTCGGTCCCGGCTGCGGGCCGATCATGGCGGCGTTCACGCACCTCAATCCGCTTGGCAGCCGCTTCTCCGACGGCAGCTACGGCGTGTTCTACTGCGCGCGCGAGGCGCGCACGGCCGTCGCCGAAACGCGATATCACGCCGCCTTGTTCCTCGCCGCAACGAAGGAGCCGCCGCTGCGCCAGCAGATGCGGCTTTATACGGTCTTGGCACGCGGCCCAGCCATCGATCTGCGCGACGATCCCACGCTCGACCCCGCCGTACTGTCGCCCACCGATTACTCGGTCGGCCAAGCGCTCGGCCGGCGGCTGCGCACGGCCGGCGCCGCCGGCATCGTCTATCCCTCCGTTCGCGATTCGTCGGGAGAATGCCTTGCCGCGTTCAAAACGACGCTGCTTCGCGACTGCCGGCACGCCGCCTACTTGGAATACAACTGGAACGGCAGCGCAATCGACAGCGTCTTCGAGTTGAATCAGATCGGATGATGCGATGCGCGCCGCACGCCAAGCGATCGGCCGTCGATCGAACGTCGGCAGGCGGCGGGCACGCGGTCGGCGATAGCGGCAACCTACGGCAACGACATCTCGTCGGCGCCTTCGGCCAGCGCCTGATCGACGGACACCGACCACGCACGCGGCGTCAGCGCTTCGGTTACGGTCAGCTTGCCCGCCGCGGCGAATGCGCCCGTATCGATAAAAATCTGCGCGCCGATCCGCCCCATTTCGCGCATCGGCGTGTGGCCGCAATAGGTAGGCGACAATCCGGCCTGCCGCTGCACGAGCCCCGTGCCGAGCGCCAGTTCGCGCCCCCATAGGAGTTGCTGGCGCACGCGCTCGGTGTAGATGCCCTGGTCGAGCGCGGCATCATCGCCGAAAAACTCCGCATGCAAGACATTGAAGCGACGCGGCCCGCTGCCGACCACACGCACGAGCGGCAACGTCCGCAATCGCCGCGCATAAGCGGCGATGACGCGCTCGGGCAACGCTTGCGCCCACTCGCCGCCGAGCGCGTTCCAAGCGCTGCGCCGCATGACGCCTTCCGCGACCAAGCACAGCGCGTCTTCGTGATTGCCGAGCACGGGGAAGAACCATGGCTTGTCGAGCAATGCGAGCGCCTCTTGCGATTGGCTGCCGCGATCGATCAGATCGCCGACGGAGAACAGCCGGTCGCAAGCCGGATCAAAAACGATCTCGCGCAACAAATAGCGCAGTGCGTCGACGCAACCGTGCAGGTCGCCGACGACGAAGTCGCGGCCGGCCGTGTTCGCGGCATGCCGGCAAACGACAGGATTGGCCTCGTTTCTCGTGTTCATATCGGCAATCATAGTCTGGGTCCACGGCTGCAACGGCCCGCTGCATCGAGCCACCATCCGCCGCGCGGCGATACGTGGCGATACGTGGCGACAGGCAGCGATGCATCGCGCAAATGCCGTAGGGGAAAGCACAGCACAGCGCGCGGAGCCTCGCCGCGCGCCGCCCTGTGAGGTTATTGCTGCCGCTGGCGCAACTTGCCGATGTCGGCTGCCGTCACCGTCGCCTTCGGATTGCCGAAATGCCCCGTCACATAGTTCGCGATCGCCGCGATTTGGTCGTCGTTCAATTGATCCGCGAAGCCCGGCATCATCACGTCGGCATCTTTCGTCCGGCGATTCACACCCTGCAAAATGACCATCGCAAGATTGTCGGCATTCGGCGAACCCACGGCGCTATTGTGGATCAGCGAGGGATAGGCGAGGGGCGCACTGCCGCCGACTCCTCGCCCCGTCCAGCTATGACAACTCGCGCAATTCGCGACATAGAGTTGCGCGCCGTCGACGCCCGCGATGCGCGTACCGCGCAAACCCTTGATGTCGTCGGCGGGACGGCCCCATTGATCGCGCGCCCGCGTTTGTCCGCCCGAAACGGGCGGCACCGAACGCAGATAGACGCCGATCGAGCGCAAGTCCTCGGACGTCAAATACTGCGTACTATCGGCAACCACGTCGGCCATCGGCCCGGCCGCGTTCGCGCGGCCGGGGGCCACCCCTGTGCTCAGATAACGCTCGACGTCGCCGTCGCTCCAATTGCCGATGCCGCCCGCCTTGTCCGGGGTGATGTTGTAGGCGCGCCAGCCGGCCTGCACGGCGCCGGAAAGCCGGCCGTCTGACTTAAGCCCTTGCATGAAATTGCGCGGCGTATGACATTCCTCGCAATGCGCCAGCCCTTCGACGAGATAGGCGCCCCGGTTCCATTCGGGGCTTTGCTTCGGGTCGGGGACGAAGCGGCCCTCGCGGAAGTTGAACAGTTTCCAGAAGAACATGAGCCAGCGCTGGTTGAACGGAAAGTTCAGCTCGTTGCGCGGCGGCGTGTAGCGTACCGGTGCCAGGGTGTTCAAATAGGCGCGAATCGCGAGCAAGTCGGGCTCGGTCACACGCGTGTATTCGGTGTAGGGAAACGCGGGATACAAATGCTCGCCGGTCTTGCCGATGCCCCGCTGCATCGCACGCAGGAAATCGGCGTTGGTCCAGCGGCCGATGCCGGTGTCCGGATCGGGCGTAATGTTCGGCGTATAGAGCGTGCCGAAAGGCGTGCTCATCGCCAGCCCCCCGGCAAAGGGGCGGCTCGGGTCGGCCGTGTGGCAAGCGGCGCAATCGCCGACGCGCGTCAGATATTCGCCGCGTCTGACCATATCGGCCGCGATGTCGTTCGTCAGCGCGGCGCCCGCCGCCTCGGCGCCGGAGCCGCCCGAAGGGCCTGCCGCGGCGGCGCCGCTCGCCTGCACCGCAGCCGATGCCGCGTTCGTCGATATCGCAGCGCCCGCAGCGCCGGCCGAGTGTCCACTAGTTCCAACCGCCCCGCTCGCGCCAACCGTCGCGCCGGCATGCGCTGCCCCGGCCACCCCCATTTCGCTCGCACCTTGCGCCTGCGCGGCCGCAAACGGCACTTCGTCGGCCGATGAAGCCTCTAGCTCCATCGATGCATACCAAGCAAGATACAAGGCGAAGATCGAAAAAGCCGCCGCGGCGCCCGCCATCCGCAGCGGCCGTTGCATGACATCCGGTGCGGGGCGCCGGCGGCGCGCACTGGCCGCGCCGGAATTCAATGGCCGATTCGTCATCGGAAGTTTCATCGAGTCGCCGCCGAATCAGAGTTCGCGCTTGAGTTTATCGGCGAGCCGCAGCGCCAAGGCGGCAATCGTCAGCGTGCAATTGACCGACGCGGCGGCCGGCATCACGCCGCTCGTCGCGAGAAACAAGTTCTGATGGTCGTGCGTCCGGCAATCGGCATCGACGACCGAATCGCTCGGATCGGCACCCATGATCGTCGTTCCCATGATGTGATTGTTCGTCACGAAGCGATCGTCGAACGCGACCTCCGTACCGCCGAACAAGCCGGCAATCTGCGCGTAGGCCTCGTGCGTGTTGGCTGCGCTCTTGTGAACGTAGTCGTCGATCGAGTAGTAGATCTCGGGCTGTGGTATGCCGAGCGCATCCTTGTGGTCGGAAGAAGGCACGATTCGGTTCCGGGGGTCCGGAAGCTGCTCGTGAAAGCTGTTGATCGTCAGCGTGCGGGCCGAGCGATCTCGTATCTGCCGGTCGAGTTCCGCGCCCGTCAACCCGCCGGCGATCAACGCCGACGTCACCGCCCGCGTCGGTACGCCGTTCGACAGATGCAGTTTCTTCGAAGCGTAGTCCGAACGAAACCCGCCGTCCCGAAAATTGACGACGGACGTCATTTCCATTGGCCCGCGTCCGGGCCAGAGCGCCTCGTTCGCGAGGAAGCTCACGCCCGTGCCGGGGTGGTCCATCAGATTGCGGCCGACTTGATCGGAGCGATTGCCGACGCCGTGCGGAAACTTCTCGGACGTCGACATCAACATCAACTTCGGGGTTTCGATGCCGTTCGCCGCCAGCACGAACAGCTTGCCCGTCACACGCGTCGTACGGCCCGACGGGTCCTTGTAATGAACGGCCGATACGAGTCCCTTGTCATCCGCTTCGATGCGATAGACGACTGCCTGCGCGATCAACTTCGCTCCGGCTTTTTCCGCCTTCTCGGCATGCATGACGCCGTTGTACATTGCCGCGATCGGGCAGATCGGCATGCAGTTGTTGTTGCCGCAACACGTGGGACGCTCGTCATACGGGCGGCTATTGCGTGCGACGGGCTCGGGCACGACCTTGAAGCCGTTTGCGTTCAGCACGTCGGTAAAACGAGCGTCCATATACGACAGCGGCAGTTGCGCCATCGGATACGGCTTCGAACGCGGCGAGCCGAGGTCGATCGACGTGTCGGGCCCGGAAACGCCGAGCTCGACTTCGGCCGCAAAATACCAAGGCTCGAGCGCTTCATAGGGGAACGGCCAATCGCGGCCGACGCCGTAGGTCGTCTTCAGCTTGAAGTCCGACGGCAGCAAGCGCCATGCGGCCGCGGCCCAGTGCCAGGTCGTTCCGCCGACGAGCCGCAAATATTGCGCGTTGTACGGATAATCGCCCTTTTGGATCAAGTAGCGGTTCGCCGGGGAATACTCCGGATGCGGCGCGAACGGCAGGGACGGATACGGCGTGGTGAAATCGCCCTTGGCCGGCGAATTGCGGAAATTTTCGACGATCTGCCAGCGCGGGACACGCGAGCCGGCCTCGAGCAAGATGACCGAGGCACCCGCCAGCGCGAGTTGATGCGCGACGAGACTGCCCGCCACGCCCGAGCCGACCACCACGACGTCGGCGGAAGGGTTGTTTGCCATAAGACTTCGCCTAACTCGCCGTCGGCTTTTGCGTCCAATAGAACGGCACGTCCCGGCAATACGAGGGAACCGTGAGGACGTCGGCTACGGGATCGAACATCAGCGCGTGCTCGTAGGCGACGACTTGAACGGCCGGCAACTCGCCGATGAGCCCGAGATACCACGCGCGCATGATGTGTCCGGCCGTTTTCGAGAGCCGCGCGTCTTCGGCCGCAAGTGCGGCGGTGACGGTGTCGCTCGGCACGCCGCCGTGCGTTTTCAGCCACGCATTGAGCGCGGCGACATCGGAAACGAACGCGCTATCGGCTTTCGCCAACGCGCCGTAGATGCGCGAGGCGAGTGTCGCATCGAGGCTCGCTCGCCCCGTCAACTGCCGGGAAAGCGCGGTAAAGGCATCGAGCCCGCCGCCGGCCGGCGGCTCGAACGCAATGGCGCTCGACGCCGTAAGCGGCAGCGCAAACGTCCATGCCGCGGCCGAGGCGCATGCGCCCAGCAGCCATCGTCTGCGAGGAAAAGCCGGTCGAACCTCGTATGGCCGGCCGGTTCGCGCATCTGTCATGTGGGCTCCAGCATCGTGTCCAAGACGCCGCCGGCATGGGCCGACGGTATTCGCCCCCGACTCCGGTCTTAACGCCGCCTCGCGCTGGCGGTCTGTCCTTCTTCCGTCATCACACGCGGGCGGGGCCCACTGGCAGCGACTATAGCCGCGTCGCAGCATTTAGACAATCGGCATACGAAAATTCATAGCGTCAGCCCGCCTTCCCTGCATATGCGCGCTGCAACAGCGCGATGTCGAGCTTGCACATTTGCATCATGGCGCGCATGACGCGGGCGGCGCGCTCGCGGTCCTCGTCGCGCAGCATGTCGCCGAGCACCGTCGGCACCACTTGCCAAGTCACGCCGAACTTGTCGCGCAGCCAGCCGCACTGGAGCCGCTCGCCACCCTCGCCCAGCTTGTCCCACAGCGCGTCGACCTCTTCCTGCGTCCGGCAGCGGATAAAGAACGAAATCGCGGGAGAGAACGCGAATTGCGGGTTCGGTCCGCCGTTCAGCGCAATGAACGTCTGACCGTCGAGTTCGAAGGTCACGCTCATGACGCTGCCCTTCTCGCCAGGCCCCGCCTCGCCGTAGTGCATGACGTCGACGATCGCGGATCGTTCGAAGACAGACGTGTAAAACGCGGCGGCCTGCTCGGCCTGGTCGTCGAACCAGAGAAACGGGGTGATTTTTTGCATGGCGCCTCCTTCATTTTATGTAACTGCGTTTTCATGACGGGCAACGTGCGCGTCCGGTAGACGACGAATAGGCGGCCGTCGGATCGACATCGATGTAAAAAACGGCCCGTCGGCTGTCACATTTACAGCGCGCCGCATCGCGGCACGCGCGCAGCTTCGCATGAAGACTAGACGATGCCTCGCCGTTCGGCACGCGCCACGCCGCGCCGCCAAACCCACGCTCGAACCGCAAAAGCGTATGCTGGCTTTGCTCGACGCGCGCATACTGCGCGTTATCGACGCCATCCGTTCGTCGAACGCGGGCCCCGCCCGGGGCACGGCGGCATGCAACGTGCTTCCCGCTCATTCGCGCGCTCACGCCGCCGCGCCTTCGGGTCACCGCCCGCGCCGGTGGGCGGATCATCGAGCGCCGCCTGACAACGCGATGCGATCGCACCCGGGACGCCAATGGGCGGCCCGAACGTGCATCCACATCGCCGACGAACCGGAACGGACCGATGGAACATCGTCAAACGTATGCGCCGCGGATTTACTTTCTTCCCCCCCTCCTCGTCGGGCCCCTCGAGGCCTGGCCCGCGCAGTTCGAGCGCGCGGCATCGCTCGGCTTCGATCATGTCCTGATCGGCTCCCCGTTCGCCACGGGCCACGCCGCTCACTCGCAACTGGCGGCCGATCACACGAAGCTGCATCCGGTCTTCGGCCCGGGCGACGCCGACGACATGCTGCGGCGACTCGCTCAAGCCGCGCGCGCGCAAGGCCTGGGGGTCCTCATCGATCTCGTGCTGGACCGCGTGGCCGCCGACGGCCAATTGCTGCGCGAACACCCGCAATGGTTTCATCCCTACGAGCCGGCAACCGTGCGGCTCGACCCGCGGCACGTTCGGCACGAAGACAATGCGGCCTACGCGAACTTCGGCGATCCGCATGTCTGCGCGCAGCTCGGCGCTTGGTGGAGCAAGCGGCTCGCCGCGATGACCGACGCAGGCGTCGCCGGCTTTCGCTTCGATTCGCCGCATCATGTGCCCATCGAGATCTGGCGCGAGTTGCGGGCGGCGGTGCGAGCGCGGCGTGAGGACGTGCGCCTGCTGGCTTCCACGCCCGGCCTTGCCCGCACCGACCTCGCGCGCCTGGCGCCCGTGCAGTTCGACAGCGTCTTTTCGTCGGTACGCTGGTGGGATTTTCGCGAAGACTGGCTCACAGACGAGCATGCGGCACTCGTTCGAATCGGCGCGCCCATCGCCTTTCCGGAAGCGCCCTACGGCCCGCGTCTCGTCACCGAGCTCGCCTATGCCTCGGACGCTGCCGTGGTCGAGCGCGCGTATCGCCGCGCCGTCGCCACGAGCGCCGCGCTCGGCACGGGCTGGCTCGTGCCCATGGGCTTCGAATACGGCATCGCGGAGCCACTGTCGCACACGACGGGCAGCGCGGACCGGTATCGCGACGCGTGCGCGGCTGCGCGCTTCGATCTGTCGGACGCGCTGCGCCAAGCGAACGCGTTGCAAGCTCAAACGCCGTTGCTATCGACGGTCGGCGAAATGCGCCAGCTCTCCGCCGCGGGCGCGAATGTCGCCGCGGTGCTGCGCGGCGAGTGCGCCGATCTGCGCGATGCGCGCGAAGCCGTGCTGCTCGTCGTCAATCCCGATTTGGACAGACCTGCGCTCGTCGAACCGGCGCGTTTCCTCGAAGGGGTGCCGGGCAACTTCACGGCGTTCAAACCGTTGGCGGACCCGTGCACGACGCAAGCCGCGCCGCTGCCGGTCTTTGCGCTGGCACCCGGCGAGGCGCGCCTCTATCGCGCGCAACCGTGCCCCAACGTGGCCGCGCGGCGGCCGTCGAAGCGCGCCTCCAGCGCCTCGGCGACCGAAGCGCTCGCTGCGCCGCGCATCGCGATCGAAAGCGTGACGCCTTCTGTCGACCACGGCCGTTTCGTCGTGAAGCGCGTCGTCGGCGAAGCGGTCGAAATCGGCGCGGCGATCTTCGGGGAAGGACACGACAAAATCGCAGCCGCCGTGATCTGGCGCGCCGCCGACGAAACGGCATGGCGCGAGACGCCGATGCAGCCGACGCCGCCCGCGGGGCTCGATCTTTGGCAAGGCCGGATCATGCTGACGCGCGTGGGCCGTTACGAATTCACCGTGATCGCTTGGCGCGACGATTTCGCGTCGCTCGTCGACCACATCCGCAAAAAGCTCGATGCGAATCAATCGGTCGAGCTCGAATTGGAAGAAGCCCGTCACCTGCTGGCGCGCGTGCTCGCGGAAGCGGAGACCGCGGAAGACACGGGCGCGCAGCAGCAGATCCCTCATGAGCATCGCGAACACGAGGCGCAGCGTGCGGCGATCGCCGACTTGAAGCGTATCGCGACGCGCTTCTCGCAGGCGAGCCATGCGGCCAAGCTCGACGTGGTGTTGGCCCCGGAAACCGCGGCCGCGGTCGCGAAAGCCCGGCACAGGCCGTTTCTCTCGCGCGATACGACCATCTACCGCATCGACGCCGAACGCGCCGCCGCCCGGTTCGGAAGCTGGTACGAGATCTTCCCTCGTTCGATGAGCGGAGATGGGACTCGCCACGGCACGTTCGACGACGTCATCGCACAACTGCCGCGCATCCGCGACATGGGCTTCGACGTGCTCTACTTTCCGCCGATCCATCCGATCGGCAAGATCAATCGAAAGGGGCGCAACAATACGCTCAATGCGCAACCTGGCGACGTAGGCAGCCCTTACGCGATCGGCAGCGCCGAGGGCGGCCATACGGCCGTGCATCCCGAGCTCGGCACGCTCGACGATTTCAAACGCATGTTGGCCGCCGCGCACGAGCACGGACTCGAGATCGCGCTCGATTTCGCCATTCAGTGCGCACCCGATCACCCATGGCTGGCCGAGCATTCCACGTGGTTTGCCTGGCGCCCCGACGGCACGCTGCGGTACGCAGAGAACCCGCCTAAGAAGTATCAGGACATCGTCAACCCCGAGTTCTACGCGCACGATGCGAAGCCAGCCCTTTGGCTCGCGCTGCGCGACGTCATCGCGTTTTGGATCGATGCGGGGGTTCGCATCTTCCGCGTCGACAATCCGCATACGAAGCCGCTGCCGTTTTGGGAATGGATGATTGCCGATATCCGTTCGCACGACCCCGACGTGATCTTTCTATCGGAAGCGTTCACGCGCCCGCGCCTCATGTATCGGCTCGCGAAGATCGGGTTTTCGCAGTCGTACACGTATTTCACCTGGCGCGAATCGAAGCACGACTTCACCGAGTATCTGACCGAACTCACGCAAACGAACGTGCGCGAGTTTTTCCGTCCGAACTTCTTCGTCAATACGCCCGACATCAATCCGCGCCACTTGCAGGCCTCGGGACGCGCGGGTTTCATGATTCGTGCGGCGTTGGCCGCCACGCTTTCAGGCCTATGGGGCGTCTATAGCGGTTTCGAGCTCTGCGAAGCGGCCGCGCTGCCCGGCAGCGAGGAATACCTCGATTCGGAAAAGTATCAGCTGCGTGGATGGGATTGGCATCGGCCCGGCAACATCGTCGAGGTCGTCACGACGCTCAATCGCATCCGGCGCGCGAATGCGGCGCTGCACTCGCATTTGGGCCTCACGTTTCTGACCGCCCACAACGACCGCGTGCTCTTTTTCGAAAAAGCCACGCCGGCGCGCGAGAACGTCGTGCTCGTCGCGATCAGCCTCGATCCTTTCGCCCCGCAAGAAGCCGATATCGAACTGCCCTGGCAGATGTTCGACCACTGGCGCATGCAGGAATCGGACGCCCTGGCCGTCACGGATCTCGTCACGGGCGCGCGTCTGCAATGGCGCGGACGGCGTCGGCACGTTCGGTTCGACCCCGATGCGCGACCGTTCGCGATCTGGCGGGTCGCGCCGGCAGCCGGGCTGCCGCATGACGAGCGCGCGCAGGCGTTCGTCGGGTTGGATGGCCACGCCGGCTCGAGCGCACCAGGCAGCCATGGCAGGCGCGACGCCTCGGAGACGCACCATGAAGCGTGAAGATCAACCTCTCGATACGGCCGTCACGCAAGAGCAGGACAAGGGCGCGCGTACATCGCGTCGTGCGGCCCGCTCGCCGCTGTCGGACGATCCGCTCTGGTACAAAGACGCGATCATCTATCAAGTGCACGTGAAGTCGTTCTTCGATGCGAACAACGACGGCGTCGGCGATTTCGCGGGGCTCATCGCCAAGCTCGATTACATCGCGGAACTCGGCGTCAATACGATCTGGCTTCTGCCGTTCTATCCGTCTCCGCGCCGCGACGACGGCTACGATATCGCCGATTACCGCAACGTGCACCCCGATTACGGCACGCTAGCGGACGCGCGCCGCTTCATCCAAGGCGCGCATGCGCGCGGCATGCGCGTCATCACCGAACTCGTCATCAATCACACGTCCGATCAGCACCCATGGTTCCAGCGTGCACGCCGCGCGAAGCCTGGCTCCAATCATCGGAATTACTACGTCTGGTCGGACACGGACAAGAAGTACGAAGGCACCCGGATCATCTTTATCGATACGGAACCGTCCAACTGGACGCATGACCCCGTGGCGGGCGCCTATTACTGGCACCGCTTCTATTCTCACCAGCCCGACCTGAACTTCGACAACCCTTCCGTGATGCGCGAAGTCCTGCAGGTCATGCGTTTTTGGCTCGACCTGGGCATAGACGGGCTGCGGCTCGACGCGGTGCCGTACCTCGTCGAGCGCGAGGGCACGAGCAACGAGAATCTGCCCGAAACGCACGCCGTCCTGAAGCGGATCCGCGCCACGATCGATGCCGAGTATCCGAACCGGATGCTGCTCGCCGAAGCGAACCAATGGCCCGAGGACGTGCAGGAATACTTCGGTAATGAAGACGAATGCCACATGGCGTTTCACTTCCCGCTGATGCCCCGCATCTATATGGCGATCGCGAGCGAGGACCGTTTCCCGATCACCGACATCATGCGTCAGACGCCGGAGCTGCCGCCAACGTGCCAGTGGGCCATCTTCCTGCGCAATCACGACGAGCTCACGCTCGAGATGGTGACCGATTCCGAGCGCGACTACCTGTGGAACACCTATGCGAGCGACCGGCGCGCGCGGCTGAATCTGGGCATTCGCCGGCGGCTCGCCCCATTGATGGAGCGCGATCGCCGCCGCATCGAACTCATCAATTCGCTCTTGCTGTCGATGCCGGGCACGCCCGTCATCTATTACGGCGACGAGCTCGGCATGGGCGACAACATCCATTTGGGCGACCGCGACGGCGTGCGCACGCCGATGCAGTGGTCGTCGGACCGCAACGGCGGCTTCTCGCGAGCGGACCCCGAACAGCTCGTGCTGCCGCCCGTCATGGGCACGCTGTACGGCTTCGATGCCATCAACGTCGAAGCGCAAACACGCGACCCGCACTCGCTGCTCAACTGGACGCGGCGCATGCTCGCCACGCGCCGCTCGAAGCATGCGTTCGGCCGCGGCACGGTCCGTTTCCTGCGCCCCTCCAATCGCAAGATCCTCGCCTATCTGCGCGAGATGGAAGGCGAAGCGCCGATCCTTTGCGTGGCGAATTTGTCGCGCGCGCCGCAGGCGGTCGAGCTCGACCTCTCCGAGTTCGCGGGCCGTGTGCCCGTGGAAATGACGGCCGATTCGGTCTTCCCGGCCATCGGGCAACTCACGTATTTGCTGACGTTTCCGCCGTACGGCTTCTTGTGGTTCCTCCTGTGCGACCGAGAAGACCGCCCCTCGTGGGCGCAACCGAGTTCGGAGCAGCTGCCCGAATTCGTCACGCTCGTGCTGCGCACCGGGCAGACAGGCCCGACACCGGAGAACGTGCGGGTGCTCGAATCGGAAGTGCTGCCCTCCTACCTCAGCCGCCGCCGCTGGTTCGCCTCGAAAGACCAGAAGTTGCACGCCGTGCGGCTCGCCGCGCTGACGACCATCCCCGACGCAGGGTTCGCTTTCACCGAGATCGAGGCGGACGTCGGCCGTCACACGGAACGCTATGTCCTGCCGCTCGCGATCACGTGGGGCGCCGATACGACGGTGCCGCTTTTCATGCAGCTCGCGCTGGCGCGCGTGCGGCGCGGCCGCAACATCGGTCATCTGACGGATGCCTTCGCCCTGCCGCTGTTCGCGCATGGCGTGCTGCACAAGATGCGCGAGCGGGCGGCGATCCCGACTGTGCAGAAAAGCGAAATCCGCTTCGTGCCGACCAGGCGTTTCAACGAACTCGACGAACTCGGCGACACGCCGGAGATTCGCTGGATCGCGGCCGAGCAAAGCAACAGCTCGCTCGTCATCGGCGATCGCGCCGTGCTCAAGCTCGTGCGACGCCTGATCGGCGGCGTCCATCCCGAGGCCGAAATGAGTCGTCATTTGACCGAGATCGGCTACGCGAACACGGCGCCGCTCTTCGGCGAAGTCGTGCGCGTGGACCCGGAAGGCGTCCCGCACACGCTCGCCCTGCTGCAAGGGTTCATCGAGAACCAGGGCGACGCCTGGAACTGGGCGCTCGATTATTTGCGCCGAGTGATCGACGAACTCGCGCTGGCGCCGGAAAGCGAAGCGCTCGAGCCCGAGAAGCTCGAAGGCTATTGCGCGCTGGCGAGCACTATCGGCCGGCGGCTCGGCGAACTGCATGTCGCGCTCGCAACGCCTTGCGACGACCCCGCGTTCGCCGCCGAGCAAGCCACGCGTGCCGACGTGCGCGGCTGGATCGCGGGCGCGCGCTCGATGTTCGAGCAAGCGCTCGACGTGCTGGCCGCCGAAGCCGCCAAAAAGGAGGGCGGTGCGATGGATGAAGCGACGCGCTCGCTCGCGCAACATCTCATCGATCGCCGAGCGAAGATCGTCGAAGCGCTGGAGCGCCACGTCCCCCACGATGTCGACGCGCTGCGCATCCGCGTGCACGGCGATTTCCATCTCGGGCAGGTACTGATCTCGCAAAACGACGTTTACCTGATCGATTTCGAAGGCGAGCCGGCCCGTCCCTTGGACGAGCGCCGCATGAAGCGCAGCCCCCTCGTCGACGTCGCGGGCATGCTGCGCTCGCTCTCGTATGCGAGCGCAGCCGCGCAGCCCGCGTCGGAAAACGCGCCTGCGCAAATGGCCGACCGCAAGCGCGCGCTGTTCGACCGCTTCCGCGAAGCAGGCCAGCAGAGCTTCCTCGACGGCTATCGCGAAGCCATCGGTCATGCCGTGCATCCGCTCGTCGCGCCCGAAGCCGAAAGTGTGCTGCTCGATCTATTTCTCGTCGAAAAAGCGGCCTATGAAGTGCGCTACGAAGCCGCGAACCGGCCCGCATGGCTCGGCCTGCCGCTGCGCGGTCTCGCGGCGCTGACCGCCCGATTGCTCGGCGAACCTGGGCAAGTGGGACACGCCGGGCACGCGGGACAGGACGAGCCGGCAGAAGGCGATGACGATGACCGCGAGCCTTCCTCGCCCGATAAAACGTGAGTATTGCCGAGATGGGATCCATGAACGACCAACCTTCACGCGTCCGCGAGATCGCCGATCGCGATCCGGCGGTGGGCATGCATCCCGTCGACATCGAAGCGCTCGTCGACGGCCGGCACCCCGACCCGTTCTCCCAACTCGGCATGCATCGCACGGCCGCCGGTCACGCCGTGCGCGCCATGCTGCCGGGTGCGTCGAACGTATCGGTCCTCGCAAGAACCAACGGCGAGTGCATCGGCAGG
Organism: Trinickia sp.; assembly: GCA_036384755.1. Lineage (GTDB taxonomy): Bacteria > Pseudomonadota > Gammaproteobacteria > Burkholderiales > Burkholderiaceae > Trinickia. The sequence goes on from DASVLS010000109.1 coordinate 58,451, forward strand.
CTCGCGCAAATCGATTCGCGCGGCCTGTTCGCCGGGCTCGTCGAGCGCGCCGAGCCGTACCGGTTGCTGATCGATTGGCACGGCGTCGAGCAGGAGATCGAGGATACCTATTCGTTTGGTCCGGTACTGTCGGAAGAGGCGCTCGCGCGTCTAGCGCGTGCCGATCCCTATGCCGTGCTCGACTGCCTGGGCGCACGGCCCTCAACGTTCGAAGGCGTGCACGGGGTACGGTTCGCCGTCTGGGCGCCGAATGCGCGGCGCGTGTCGGTGGTGGGCGACTTCAACACGTGGGACGGCCGCCGCCATCCGATGCGCTTGCGGCACGTCGCAGGCGTGTGGGAACTGTTCGTGCCGCGGCTTTCGGCGGGCGCCCCCTACAAGTACGAGATCGTCGCCCGCGACGGCCGTACGCTGCCGCTCAAAGCGGATCCGTGCGCGCTGCAGACGGAGCGCACGCCCGCGACGGCGTCGGTCGTTGCCGATTGGAGCGCGATCGAGCAGTTCCCATGGACCGACGGCACATGGATCGCGAACCGCGCGACGCTGCAAAACGCGCGCGCGCCGATTTCGATTTACGAAGTGCATGCGGAATCGTGGCTGCGCATCGAGGAGGATGGCCACCGCGGGCTGAACTGGTATGAACTCGCCGATCGCCTCATTCCGTACGCGCTCGGGATGGGATTCACGCACGTCGAATTTCTGCCGATCGCGGAGCATCCGTTCGGCGGCTCATGGGGCTATCAGCCGCTGTCGCCGTTCGCGCCGTCGGCGCGCTTCGGCACGCCCGAAGGGTTCGCGCATTTCGTCAATCGCGCGCACGAGGCGGGACTCGGGGTGATTCTCGATTGGGTCAGCGCGCACTTTCCGAACGATGCGCACGGGCTCATCCAGTTCGACGGCACGCCGCTTTACGAACATCAGGATCCGCGCGAAGGCTATCACCAAGACTGGAACACGATGATCTATAACCTCGGACGCCACGAGGTCAGCGCGTTCCTCGTCGCATCGGCGCTCGCATGGCTCCTGCGGTATCACGTGGACGGCTTGCGCGTCGACGCCGTCGCCTCGATGCTCTATCGCGATTACTCGCGCGCCGAGGGCGAATGGGTCCCGAACGTCTACGGCGGACGCGAGAATCTCGAAGCGATCGCCTTCTTGAAACGCGTCAATCACGAAGTCGCCTACGCGCCCGGCGTGCCGGGGGCCATCACGATCGCCGAGGAATCGACGGCGTGGCCCGGCGTGACCGCGCGCCCCGAGGATGGCGGGCTCGGATTCCATTTCAAATGGAACATGGGCTGGATGCACGATACGTTGCATTACATGCGGGAGGATCCGGTCTATCGACGCTACCATCATCACAACATGACGTTCGGCATGGTCTACGCCTATTCCGAGCGTTTCGTGCTGCCGCTCTCGCACGACGAAGTCGTGCACGGCAAGGGATCGCTGCTCGGCAAGATGCCCGGCGACCGCTGGCAGCAGTTCGCGAATCTACGCGCCTATTTCGGCTTCATGTGGACGCATCCCGGCAAGAAACTGCTCTTCATGGGCGGCGAGCTCGCGCAGTACGGCGAGTTCGATCACGATGCCTCGCCGCATTGGCACCTGATCGACGATCCGATGCACCACGGCGTCCAATCGCTCGTGCGCGACCTGAACCGGCTCTATGCAGCCGAGCCCGCACTGCATGCGCTCGACGCCGAGCCGGGCGGATTCGAATGGCTCGTCGGCGACGACAGCGCGAACAGCGTGTTCGCGTATCGGCGTTGCGACGGCAGCGGGCGCGAAGTCACGGTCGTCTGCAATTTCACGCCCGTGCCAAGGCAGGGTTATCGCATCGGCATGCAGCGCGCGGGATGGTGGAGCGAAGTGCTCAACACCGATGCCGCCGCGTACGGCGGGTCCAACGTCGGCAACAACGGGGGCGTCGTCACCGAACCGGTCTCAAGTCACGGCAAGCCGCAATCGGCGGTGCTCACGCTGCCGCCGCTCGCCACGATCGTGCTGCGCGCCGAGTGACGATATGCGCTACGCGGCCCGCCCGGCCTCACGCATAACGACGACAACGATTCGAATCGAAAACAAGGACGCGGCATGGCGAATTCGTTACCCGATCGGCTCGATCCCGGGACGCCGTACCCGCTCGGCGCGACATGGGATGGGCTCGGCGTGAACTTCGCCGTGTTCTCGGCGAACGCGGAGCAAATCGACCTATGCTTGTTCGATTCCGCCGGCCGTAAGGAACTCGCCCGTTTGCCGCTTCCGGAATGCACCGATGAAGTCTGGCACGGCTATTTGCCGGGGGCGCATCCGGGCACCGTGTACGGTTTCCGCGCGTATGGCCCCTATCAGCCGCAACACGGTCATCGGTTCAATCCGGCGAAACTGCTGATCGACCCTGACGCGAAGAAACTGACCGGCCCCTTTCGCTGGGCCGATGCGCTGTTCGGCTATCGCATCCATTCGAGCCGGCAAGACTTGTCGCTCGACAAACGCGACTCCTCGCCCGCCGTCCCCAAGGGGGTGGTCATCGACGAGGCCTTCGATTGGTCCCGCGACGTGCGGCCCGACGTGCCTTGGTCGGAAACGGTCATCTACGAAGCGCACGTTCGCGGCGTTTCGATGCTCAACCCCGACGTGCGCCAACACGAACGCGGCACGTTCGCGGTGCTCGCGTCGCCGCGATTCATCGATCATTTGCACACGCTCGGCATCACGGCGATCGAGCTGCTGCCGATTCACGCGTTCCTCGACGAGCGCTTCCTGCTCGAGCGCGGCCTGGCGAACTACTGGGGCTACAACACGGCCGCATTCTTCGCCCCCCATCCTTCCTATCTGTCGTCGCGGCGCTTGAACGAGGTGCGCATCGCCGTGCGGCAACTGCACGCGGCCGGTATCGAAGTGATTCTCGACGTGGTCTACAACCACACCTGCGAGGGCAACGAGCTCGGCCCAACGGTATCCTGGCGCGGGCTGGACAATGCGAGCTACTACCGGCTCATTCCCGGCGACGAACGCCATTACATCAACGATACGGGCTGCGGCAACACGTTGAACTTGTCGCATCCGCGCGTCTTGCAGATGGTCATGGATTCCCTGCGCTACTGGGTCGGCGCGTTTCATGTCGATGGTTTTCGTTTCGATTTGGGCGTGACGCTCGGGCGCGAAGGCACCGGCTTCGACCCGGGATCGGGCTTCTTCGACGTCATCCGGCAGGACCCCGTTCTCTCGCAGCGCAAACTGATCTCGGAGCCGTGGGACGTCGGCCCCGGCGGCTATCAGGTCGGCCGTCATCCGCCCGGTTTCGGCGAATGGAACGATAAGTTCCGCGATTGCGTGCGGCGCTATTGGCGAGGCGATGCGGGCATGCGGCCCGAGCTCGCCGCCCGGCTCACCGGCTCGGCCGAGCTCTTCCATCACCGCTTCAGGCGCACGTGGGCGTCGATCAATTACGTGGCGTCGCACGACGGCTTCACGCTCGCCGACGTCGTTTCCTATGAGAAAAAGCACAATGAAATGAACGGCGAGAACAACGCCGATGGCCATAACGAAAATTGCAGCGCAAACTGGGGCGTCGAAGGGCCGACGGACGACGGCGCAATCGCCTCGATGCGTGCGCGTGCGGCGCGCTCGATGCTCGCAAGCGTCTTCACCTCGCTCGGCACGCCCATGTTGGCTGCCGGCGACGAGTTCGGGCGAAGCCAGCGCGGCAACAACAATGCGTATTGTCAGGACAACGAACTATCGTGGATCGACTGGCGCGTTGCCGAATCCGACGAAGGGCGTGCGCTGACCGCATTCACGGCCCGCCTGATCGCCCTGCGCCGCCAGCATCCGCTATTGCGCGACACGCGCTTTCTGCGCGGCGACGCCGAAGTGCTGCCCGGCGTGAAAGACGTCGAGTGGTTCGACGAGCGGGGCGAGCCGCTGACGAGCGACGCATGGCAAGACCCCGAAGCGCGCGCGCTGACGCTGCGCCGCGCGGGCCGAAACGCGGAAAACGAAATCGAAGTGCTGTTGCTGATGCATAACGGCTCGAGCCTCGACTTGACGTTCGTGCCGCCCCCGCCGCACCTGGAATGGATTGTGCTCGCCGACAGCACGACGCCCGGCGCGTTCTCGCATCGATTGAAAGGGGAGCGATTGCAGATCGGCGCGCACGGGTTCGTGCTGCTCGCCGCCCTGCCGATGCGAGCCGAGCACGGTGCGCCGCCCGGCGCGCCGGTGCGCTAGCCAACCTCGTCGTTCCGAGGGCTTGATCAAGGAGCCGCTGACATGTCCGAACATCCATCCGACTCGCTCGCGTGTTGCGCGCATCGGTTACCGTTCGGCGCCGAACTGATCGACGCGCCGGATAGCGGCAATGCGCCGCATACGCGCTTCCGGCTATGGGCCCCGTCGCGCTTCGCCGTGCGTGTCGAATACGAATACGAAGGCAAAGCGGGCGTCGTGGAGATGAACCCGGCCGGCGACGGCTGGTTCGAGGCGCAAGCCGAGTGCGGCGCGGGCACGCGCTACCGGTACCGGCTCGACGGCGACCTCGCGGTGCCCGATCCCGCGTCGCGCTTTCAACCGGAGGACGTCCACGGGCCCAGCGAGATCGTCGACCCGCACGCCTATCGATGGCAGCACCCCGAATGGCGTGGGCGCGCTTGGGAAGACATGGCGATCTACGAGTTGCACGTGGGCGCGCTCGGCGGCTATGCGAATGTCGCCCGGCGCTTGCCGCATCTCGTGCAGTTGGGCGTCACGGCGATCGAACTGATGCCCGTCAACGATTTCTCGGGGCATCGCAACTGGGGATACGACGGCGTGCTGCCTTTCGCGCCCGACTCGATGTACGGCCGCCCCGAAGAACTCAAGGCGCTGATCGATCGCGCGCATGAGCTCGGACTCGCCGTGCTGCTCGATGTCGTCTACAACCATTTCGGGCCCGACGGCAATTACATGCCGCACTATGCCAAAGCGTTCTTTCGCGACGACGTGATGACGCCGTGGGGCCCGGCCATCGACTTCCGGCGGAGCGAAGTGCGCGATTTCTTCTGCCATAACGCGCTGTACTGGCTCAACGAATACCGCTTCGACGGGCTGCGGATCGATGCGGTCCATGCGATCGGCGACGACGGCTGGCTGCGCGAGCTCTCCGATCGCGTGCGCGCCTCGATCGAACCGCAGCGGCACGTGCATCTCGTCCTCGAAAACGAGCACAACACGGCAAGCCTCCTGCAAGCGCATTTCAATGCTCAGTGGAACGACGACGCGCACAACACGCTCCATGTTCTTCTGACGGGCGAGCATGAGGGCTATTACCGAGCATATGCGGAAAGGCCCATCGAAAAGCTCGCGCGCGCGCTGTCGGAGGGCTTCGTCTATCAGGGCGATCCATCGCCGATCCACGGAGGCGCCGCGCGCGGCGAGCCGAGCGCCCACTTGCCGATGACGGCATTCGTGATGTTCTTGCAAAACCACGACCAAATCGGCAATCGCGCTTTTGGCGAGCGGCTGCGTGCGCTTTGCGCACCCCAAGCGCTGCTCGCCGCCACCGCGTTGCTGCTGTTGTCGCCGCAGATTCCGCTGCTGTTCATGGAGGAAGAGTTCGGCTCGACGCAACCGTTTCTGTACTTCACCGACTATGCCGGCGACCTCGCAGACGCCGTGCGTGAAGGCAGGCGCCGCGAGTTCGCGAAGTTCTCGGCGTTCACCGATCCCGAACGGCGCGCGAAAATCCCCGACCCGAACGCCGCCAAGACATTCGCCCTGTCGTCACCGCCTACGGAGGAAGAACCTAACGGAACACTTTCCGCAGCTTCGACCGACGGGCACGGCGAACGCGAGGCGTGGCTGCACTTCTATCGCTCCGCCCTCGCCGTCCGCGCCAAGCTGATCGCGCCGCGTCTTCGCGGCGCGCGCTCGCTCGGTGCGACACTGCTGCGCGCGGCAACGGGCCATGAGGCGAATGCGCTCGTCGTACGCTGGCGTCTGGCCGATGGCGAAACGCTCGCCGTCGCGCTGAATTTGAGCTCGGACACGCTGCCGTTCGACAAACGGCCCGACGGCATGGTCATCTTCGAAACGCCGCCACGCACGCGCGACAGCGTCGATGCCTACCAGCTTCCGGGCTATTCGTTCGTTGCTTGGCTGACGGGCGACGTCAACGCGTTCGCGCTGAAACACGATACCCGTGGCGCGACGCCACGCGGGAGCCGTGCATGAATGAGCCCGTGACGCCGCGCTCATCCGCTGCGCCGTCGCCCGGTCGCGAAACGATCGAGCGCATCGCCGCACGTGCCGGCTTCGAAGTGCAGTGGGACGATGCCAACAAGCGGACGCATCGCGTCAAATCGGAAACGCTCGCCGCCTTGTTGGGCGCGCTGGGGCTGCCGTGCGACACCCGCGAACGCGCAAAAGAAACGCTGGCGATGCTCGACGCCGAACGAACGGAGCACCGGCTGCCGCCGCTCGTCACGGCCGAATGCCACCGCGCAACGGCGCTGCCGATCGCAGCGACGCGGGCGGGCGCCGGCTACCGGATCGAACTCGAGAGCGGCGGCGTCATCGAAGGGCGCTTGGGCGCGCCCAAAGGCGAAGCGGCCTTGCTGGCGCCGATCGCTGAACCCGGTTATCACACGCTCGAATTGGGAGACCGGCGCGTGCGATTGGCGGTGGCGCCCACACGCTGCTACACGATCGACGATGCTTGCCGCGAGGCCGGCGCGTCCGCTTGTGCCTCGAGACAAGCCGTTCGACGCACCGACGCCGATGCGCCGCGCGGCGTCTCCATCTGGGGCATCGGCGCGCAGTTGTATGGATTGCGGCGCATGGGCGACGGCGGCATCGGCGATTTCACGGCGCTCGCTTCGTTCGCCCGATACAGTGCACGACAGGGCGCCGACGCGGTGGCGATCAGCCCCACGCACGCAATGTTCAGCGCCGATGCGGGCAAGTTCAGCCCGTACTCGCCTTCGTCTCGGCTTTGGTTGAATGTCGCGCATATCGATCCGGCGGCCGCGCTCGGCGCCGATGCGTTCGCGGCCGTGCTCGACGCCACGCACGCCGACGGCTCGGCCACGCTCCGGGAACGCTGGACCGCACTGGAAGCGTTGCCGCTCATCGACTGGCCGAACGCGGTCACGCTGCGGCTACAGGTGCTGCGAGCGCTTTACGAACGCTTCTGCGCGCACGAACGGGCAGCGGCCACCGCACTCGCCGGCGAATTCGACGCCTTTTGCGCGCGGGGCGCCCATGCGCTCGAAGATCACGCGCGCTTCGAGGCAATCGACGCGATTCAGCGAGGCCAGCATGGCATCGGCCATTGGCGGGATTGGCCCGCCCCCTTGACGGACCCGCACCGCCCCGAGGTCGAAGCATTCGCGCGCGACCATCGCCATGAAGTCGATTTCCACCGCTTCCTGCAATGGCTCGCCGCCAAGGGACTGAACGGCGCGCATCGCGCGGCGCGCGACGCGGGCATGGCGATCGGCCTCGTCTCCGATCTGGCCGTCGGCTGCGACGGCGCCGGCAGTCATGCGTGGTCCTATCCCGACGACATGCTGCGCGCCGTCTCGGTCGGCGCGCCGCCCGACTTGTTCAATCAGGCCGGTCAGTCGTGGGGGTTGACGACGTTCTCGCCGCGCGCCATGCGCACGCAAGGCTTCAGCGCGTTCATCGACATGCTGCGCGCGACGTTCGCCCACGGCGGCGGGCTGCGCATCGATCATGTGCTCGGGCTTCGCCGGCTCTGGCTCGTGCCCGAAGGCGCGAGCGCCGCCGACGGCGCGTACCTGCGCTATCCGCTCACCGATTGTCTGCGCCTCATCGCGCTCGAATCGATGCGGCATCGCGCGATCGTCATCGGCGAGGACCTCGGCACCGTGCCCGAAGGTTTCCGCGACCGCCTGGCGCGCCACGGCGTACTCGGCATACGCGTACTGTGGTTCGAACGCAGCGAAGACGGCGGCCATTTCACGACCCCTTCCCAGTGGGGACGCACCGCCATCGCGACGACGACCACGCACGATTTGCCGACCGTCGCGGGCTGGTGGAGCGGCGCGGACATCGCCTGGCGCGATCGCATCGGCCAAACCACCCCGCGCAAGGACGGCCGCGATCCCGTCGCGCTCGCCAACGCCGAGCGAGCCGCCGACCGCCACGCGCTTTGGCGCGCGTTCCAACGCGAGGGCGTCGCGGCGACCGGCGTGGGCGCGCCGGCGAAGGACCAGCCCCCCGTCGACGAGGCGCTGGCGTTCGTCGCCGCGACGCCGTGCCCGCTCGCGCTCTACCCGATCGAGGACCTGCTGGGCCTCGCCGATCAACCGAATCTGCCGGGCTCCATCGACGAGCATCCCAACTGGCGCCGGCGCCTCGCTGCGCCGGTCGATGCGCTTTTCGAAGCAGATACTTTGACCGACCGCCTGCTCGCCCTTTCGCGCAAGCGCAAGCGCGAGCGCGAGCGCACCCCGAGCCCGAGCCCCGCCACCGAACCGTCCCGCAAACCATGACCGTTCCGCGCTCCACGCTCCGCCTGCAGCTGCATCGCGGCTTCACGTTCGACGATGCGCTCGCGCAAGTCGACTACTTCGCCGCGCTGGGCGTGAGCCATCTGTACTTGTCGCCGATCACGACTGCCGTGCCCGGCTCGATGCACGGGTACGACACGATCGACTATGCGCGCGTGAACCCCGAGCTCGGCGGCGAGCCCGCATTGCTGCGTCTCGCCGATGCCGTGCATGCGCGGCAGATGGGACTTATCGCCGACATCGTGCCCAATCACATGGGCATCGCCGGAGGCCACAACGCATGGTGGCTCGACATACTCGAATGGGGCCGGCACGGCACCTACGCGCGCTACTTCGACATCGACTGGCACTCGCCCGACCCCGCATTGCGCGGCAAGGTGCTCGCGCCGTGCCTGGGCGCGCCATACGGCGAGGAACTCGCAGCGGGCCGCATCGCGCTCGCGTTCGATGCCGTGCTCGGCCGCTTCCTGGTGAGCTATGGCGAGCACCGGTTTCCGGTCTGCCCCACCGATTATCCGCAGCTCCTGCGTAGCGTCGGTGGCGTCGCCGATGCGGAGCATCCGCCATTGACCGCGCTCGCCGAACGCTTCGACGGTCTCACGGTTCAACCCGAGCATCGCCAGCGCGCACTTGCCGCGCTCGATGCATTGCGCGCCTACGCGTCGGAAAACCGCTCCCAGCCATTCGATGGCGTACTTGCCGCCTATGCGCCGAACGACCCGGCGTCGCGCGAGCGCCTGCATCGGCTGCTCGAGCGGCAATTCTTTCGTCTCGCCTGGTGGCGCACGGCAGCGGACGAAGTCAACTGGCGACGTTTTTTCGACATCGGCACGCTAGCCGCCGTACGCACGGAACGCGCGGAAGTGTTCGACGCGGTGCATGCGCTCGTGTTGCGGTTATTCGCACAGGGCGTGATCGACGGCGTTCGTATCGATCACGTCGATGGGCTCGTCGATCCGCGCGAGTACTGCCAGCGTCTACGCGAGAAGCTGGCCGAGCGCGAAGCCGAGCGGCCGCCGCTGCTCGACCGTTCGCGCGCCTATCTCGTCGTCGAGAAAATCCTCGCGCGCGGCGAGGCCTTGCCCGCCGATTGGGGCGTGGACGGCACGACCGGCTACGACTTCATGAACGACGTGGGCGCGCTGCTGCACGACGCACGCGGCGAGGCGCCGCTGACCGCCGCCTGGGCGGAACTGTCGGGAACGAGCGAATCGTTCGCGCAAGCCGCGTGCGATGCTCGGCGCAAGATGCTCGCAGAAAACCTATCGGCCGAACTCGACCGCACCGCGCGCGGCCTGCATCGCATCGCCCGCGATCAGCTCGCCACACGAGACTTCACGTTCACGTCGATTCGACGCGCCGTGGCCGAGCTCGCCGTCTATTTCCCCGTTTATCGCATGTATCCGCAGAACGGCGTGCGCACCGAGGCCGACGAAGCGCATTTTCGTGTTGCACTCGAAGGGGCGCGCCGCTCGCTCACGCGCGCGGACCACGCCGTGCTTTCCTTCGTCGACGCGATGCTCGGAGGGCCCGGCGGCCCGAGTCCGAACGGCCATCCGAGCCTGAATCGCGAAAAAGAATCCGGCTCGGCAGCCGGTGCGCCCCCTAGCCGAGAGCGGCGCACGGCCACGACCCTATTCGCGCAGTTGACGGCGCCGCTCGCGGCAAAGGCGCTCGAAGACACGGCGTTCTATCGCTACGGGCGCTTGCTGTCGCGCAACGAAGTCGGCGCGGACCCGGGCGAGTTCTCGCTCAGCGTGGAGGCGTTTCACGAGGCCAATCTCGAACGCGCGCGGCGCTTTCCCTATGCGCTCGTCGCAACGGCCACGCATGATCACAAGCGCGGCGAAGACGTGCGAGCGCGGCTTGCCGTGCTGAGCGAAATCGCCGACGAGTGGACGGCGAAGCTGCGCGCATGGTCGACGCTCAATGCGCCGCATCGGCGCGCGTTCGGCGGCGTACATGCGCGCGCTGTCGGCTCGCCCGACGATTCGCCGCCCAACGATCGCGACATGCCGGCGTCGATCGACGCACTCAGTTCGGCGAGCGCGAGCGTGAATGCGAGCGCGAGCGCCGCCGCTCAAACGGCGACGACGGCGTCGCCGGCCGGCTTGTCCATGGCCTGCACGCCGCTGCCGGGCCCGGCGCCCGATTGGGCGCCCGGGCCCGCGGCGGAAGCCATGCTTTATCAAACGCTGGTCGGCGCCTGGCCTTACGAACTCGAATTCGCCGATGCCTGCGCCGTCCAAGCATTCGCCGAGCGCATCGCGCAGTGGCAATTGAAGGCGTCGCGTGAAGCGAAATACCAAACGAGTTGGCACGCGAACGACGAGGCCTACGAAACGGCGTCGCGCGCCTTTCTGTTCGACATCCTCGCACCGCAGCGGCGCGACGGATTCTTGCGCGAACTGTCTTCGTTCGTGGCGCGCATCGCGCGCGCCGGCGCGATCAATAGCTTGCTGCAAACGGTCTTGCGGCTGACTTCGCCGGGCGTGCCGGACCTTTACCAAGGCGCCGAGCTTTGGGATTTCAGTCTCGTCGATCCGGACAACAGGCGGGCCGTGGACTTCCATGAGCGCTGCGCGAGGCTCGTCGATACGCCACCGAGCGAGCAACTGCCCAATTGGCGCGACGGCCGTGTGAAGCTAGGGATCGTGCACCGCACGCTGACGTTGCGGGCCGTGTCGCCGGCATTGTTTCTCGAGGGCGCTTACATTCCGTTGACGGTCCAAGGCGCACGGGCGCGTCATGCCATCGCCTTCGCGCGACAGCATGGGGATGCCTATGCGATCGTCGTCGGAACACGGCTGGCCTCGTCGTTGTTGTCCGATTCGAGCGATGTTCCGCTCGTCGATCCTTCCGCCTGGGAAGACACCTCGATCGCATTGCCGCCGGCGCTTGCCGGGCGCGCCCTTTTCGATTGTTTGAGCCCAGCGGCGCCGAAAGCCGGCGAAACGGGGCGATTGTATTTGCGCGAGGCATTGAGCGCGCTGCCTGTCGCGCTGCTTGTCGAAGAGGGCGTGCCTCGAGGGTAAGGGGCGTCGCCGTTCGGCAGCCGCACGGGATCACTGCGCGGCGAGCGGCACCCTCAGCACGAGCGACGACGGCGAGCCGTCTTCCGTCGCGCTTTGTTCGAACGTGCCGCCGTGCGCGACTGCAACGCGCTGCGCCAGCGCCAGTACCCAAGCGATTCTTCCTGCTTCGCGCGGTGCAACCGCTTGCGTGCGAGCGAACGGCTCGAGCGCATGCGGCAGTTCCGCGTCGGCCAACGCAGCGAAGCTCATGTCGAAGGCGACCTCCGCACGCCAGAAGGCCGCATCGATTTGACTCGTCAACGCGACTTTGGCGCCGGGCGCGCTCGCGTCCACGGCGAAAACGAGCATGATCCATATCGCCTGCGCCAGACGCTCGGGATCGCCGTCGCACCGCTCCATATCGATCGACGAGTCGACGGTAATCGAAGCGCCGCGCGCATCGGCGATCGCGCGGCGCGCGTCGGCAAGCGCGTTTTCGACGACGGCCCTGATCGCAAACGATTCGCGCGCGAGCGGCAACGACTTGGTTTCGGCGCGCGTCTTGTCGACGGCCTCTTCCAGCAGCTTCACTTGCTGCTCGACGCCCGAGCGAATACCGGCCAGCGCCCGCTGCGAGGGCGCATCGGCCGGGTCCAGCTTGCGTTCGAGCACATACGCCCAGCTGTGAATTGCGTTCAGGGGACTGCGCAGATCATGCGAGACCAGCGACAAGACATGGTCGCGCATGAACAGCGCGGCTTCGGCCCGCAAGTGCGCGAGACGTTCGTCGGATGCGGCAGCGGCATGGGAAGACGTCGACACGATCAGCCTCTCGGAAAGTCGCTCGGCTGTCCGGGCTCGGGCAGGCGAGCGGGACACGCAGTGCTCGCAACATCGCGGCCCAGTGACGCCGTGAGCGTATGGAATTGACGGACATTATAGGCACCATGGCGGGCGGAGCGCCTACAATAACGCTTTTACCTTTTACCTTTTACCTCATTCGGAGCGCAACACTCATGACGACCGTGACCACGGAATCGGGGCTGAAGTACGAAGAATTGACCGTAGGCGACGGGGCCGAAGCAACGGCGGGCCGGACCGTCACCGTGCACTACACGGGCTGGCTCACCGACGGCCAAAAGTTCGACTCGAGCAAGGACCGCAACGATCCGTTCGCGTTCGTGCTCGGCGGCGGGATGGTGATCAAAGGCTGGGACGAAGGCGTGCAAGGCATGAAGGTGGGCGGCGTGCGCCGTCTCACGATTCCGCCGCAGCTCGGCTACGGCGTGCGCGGCGCGGGCGGCGTCATTCCGCCCAACGCTACGCTGGTATTCGAAGTCGAATTGCTCGAAGCGTGAGCATGCGCGTGTGCGTATGCGCGCGACGATGCCGAGCCAACGTCTGAGCAAGGCATATGAGTCCGCGGGCATGACGATGAATGCACATACGATTGCATCGCCGGCACTCTCGCTGCGCCGCTACGGCGCGGTGAGCGCGTGCGACGTGCACGGCTTTCATCAGCTCGTGCTCGGCGTCGACGGCGCAATGGAGATGGCCGTCGACGGCGTCGGCCACCGGATCGACGCACGGCATGCTTGGCTCGTTCCTGCGGGCTCCCGTCACGAGTATTCGGGCATCGGCAGGAATCGGCAACTCGTGCTCGACGTGCCGTGCGCCTCGTTGGCCTTGCCCGAGCGCTTGTTTTCGCGCGCGCTGCCGCTCACGATGAGCGATGCGCTCGCCGGCGTCGTGCACGAGGCGGCTTCCCGCGCGAGCCGCATCGAGGCGGCGCTGCAAGCGAAGGGGTTGCATGACGCTATCGCGAACGACGCCGCGAACGAGGCACGTGAGTTGCGGCATGCTCGCCGCCTGGCATGGGATACGGCGGCGCGTCTGGCCGCGGCCCTCGGCGAAAGCATGGGCATCGATGTACCGGTGTCGAAAGTCGACTACGCGCGCGTCGACAAATGGTTGCGCGCGCATCTATCCGAACCGCTGCGCGTAGCGGATCTCGCGGCGCACTGCGGTTTGGGCCAGCGGCGCTTTCATCAATTGTTCGACGAGGCCTTCGGCACGACGCCGCATCGGTATCTGCAACGGCTTCGCCTCGATACGGCGTTGATGCTGCTCGGCGATTCGCGGCGGACGTTGATCGACGTTGCGTTGACCGTCGGCTTCGCCGATCAGAGCGCTTTCACGCATGCGTTCACGCGGCGTTTCGGTCTCGCTCCTGGGCAATGGCGAGCGATGGAGATGCATTGACTCCCTTGGCCGGGGGAAATTCGTCGATCCCCGATTGAAACGCTACTCGACGAAAAGCCCGCTTTTACGTCGGCAAAAGCGGGCTTTTCGTGTGCGCAGGAAACGCGCGAATTACTCGACCGATAACTGCAAGTGCAGTTGCGAGCGCGTGACCGCACCATCGACCGCGTCGCCCGCCGAATCGCGCTCCGACTGCGATTGCGGCGAAAGACGCGCGCGTTCGATCACGTCGAGGTACTGAGACGTGACATCGCCCGTGATGTAATCGCCGTCGAAGCACGATGCCTCGAAGCGCGACAGCATGGGATTGATGTCGCGCACCGCTTGCTTGAGCGCGTCGACGTCCTGGTACACGAGATGATCGGCGCCGATGATGTTGGCGACTTCGTCGTCCGTACGCCCCGAAGCGACGAGTTCGCTGCGCGTCGGCATGTCGATGCCGTAGACGTTCGGGAACTTCACTGGCGGCGCGGCCGAAGCGAAGATCACGCTCTTCGCGCCCGCATCGCGCGCCATCTGTACGATCTCGTGCGAAGTGGTGCCGCGCACGATCGAATCGTCGACGATCAGCACGTTCCTATCCTTGAACTCGATTGCCATTGCGTTGAGCTTTTGGCGCACCGACTTCTTGCGCACGGCCTGCCCCGGCATGATGAACGTGCGGCCAACGTAGCGGTTCTTGAAAAACCCTTCGCGATACTCGACGCCGAGCTTGGCCGCGACCTGCATCGCCGCCGGACGCGACGAATCGGGAATCGGCATGACCACGTCGATCGGCACATCGGGCAGCACGCGTTTGATCTTTTCGGCCAGATAGTCGCCCATGCGCAAACGCACGTTATAGACGGACACGCCGTCGAGCACCGAATCGGGCCGCGCAAGGTAGACGTATTCGAAGATGCAAGGATTGAGGCTCGGCTTGTCGGCACACTGCTGGCTGTGCAGTTGCCCTTCGTTGTCGATGAAGATCGCTTCGCCGGGCGCTACGTCGCGCACGAACTCGAAGCCGATGCCCTCGACGGCCACCGATTCCGACGCCACGATCCATTCGACCCCTTCCGCCGTCTCGTGCTTACCGATGCAAAGCGGACGAATACCGAACGGGTCGCGGAACGCGAGCAGGCCGTAGCCCGCGATCAACGAAACGATGGCATAGGAACCGCGCACGCGGCGATGCACGCCGGCGACGGCCTTGAACACCGTACCCGGATCGAGCTGCAGTCCCGAGCTTGCCAGTTGCATCTCGTGAGCGAGCACGTTGAGCAGGACCTCGGTGTCCGAGTTCGTGTTCACGTGCCGCCGGTCGATGCGGAACATCTCGTCTTTCAGCTGCTGCCAGTTCGTCAGATTGCCGTTATGCGCGAGGATGATGCCGAATGGCGCATTCACGTAGAACGGCTGCGCTTCCTCTGCGCTCGACGCCGAGCCGGCCGTCGGGTAGCGCACCTGGCCAATGCCGGAGGTCCCGGGCAAGCTGCGCATGTTGCGCGTGCGAAACACGTCGCGCACCATGCCGTTGGCCTTGTACATGTGGAATGTGCTGCCGTTCGCGGTTGCGATACCGGCTGCGTCCTGGCCGCGATGCTGCAACAGCAGAAGGCTGTCGTAGATCAGTTGATTGACCGGGGAGTGGGAGACTACGCCTACGATGCCGCACATGGCAGGGTCCTTCAAAGATACGAAAACGTTGGCGCCGGCCGCACAGCCGGCACACGCACTCACACGCGAACGTACGCGGCGAGTGCGGGGGGAAGCAGAGGCTTCAACTCGCGTATGCCTTGCTCGGCATAAGGCCGCAGCAGCGCGTCGCGCCAAAACTGTTGCTTCGGCAGTTCGGTCAGCCCAGCCAACGCCACGAGCAGCAGCACGAACACCACGCCGCGCACGATGCCGAACAGCAAGCCGAGCGAGCGGTCGACGCCGCCCAGGCCGCTCACGGCGACGAGCCGCGAGATCAGGGCGTTGGCGACGCTCGCCACGAGCACCACGCCAACCATGATCGCCGCAAATGCCAGCAGCCACTGCGTCAGCGCGCCGCCGGGCCAGTCGCTTGGAATATAGGGCACCAGGAGCTGCACGTAGCGGCAAGCGACAAAAAAAGCCACGACCCAGCCGATCAAGCCGAAAATCTCCGACAGCAACCCGCGCCACGCCCCGCGCAGTGCCGACAAACCGACGACCGCAAGCACGGCGTAATCGAAAGCGGTAAGCATCGAGGCCGTCACTGCGCCGCGTTGCCCGCGTTGGCGGTCAGCCCTGCTTCACGCACCTTGGCGATAGCGGCAGAGGCAGCCGCGCGATCGGCAAAGGGGCCCGCGCGCAACATCGTACGCGTCTTACCGTTGGCTTGCTTGCTATGTTCGATGTAGGCGGGAACGCCCGCCGCCTTGAGCTTCTTTTCCCACGCGCGTGCGCTTGGATCGTCGGGAAACACGCCGAGCTGCACGGCAAAGCGCGAGCCGGGGGGCGCCGCCGGCGTACCGGATTCGGCTTGCGCGGCGCTCGGCGCCGGAACGGTGGTCGGCTTATCCGGTTGCGCCGCGTTCGCGCGCTCGGTTTTAGCCGTTGCAGCGCTCGCCGGCGCCGGCTTCGCCGCGTTCGCCGATGCATTCGCGTGGGATTGGCCGCTGCCGGCCGGCTGCGACGCCGCCTTGGCCTGTGCGGCCCCGCCGCCCGCCGCTTCGCTGCGGGAGGGATTCGCGCTGTCGGTCGTGTCGGCCTGATCCGGGGCCACACCCTCCTGTGTCGCTTCCGGGTTGTCGCTATCGTCGCCGGCGCGCGAGGGCGCTACCGCCGGGCGGTTCGGGATATCGATGGCGATATCGTCGGTCAAGGGCTTCGGATGCGAATCGAGCACCATGGGCAGCACGACCACGGCGGCCACGACGAGCGCAATCGCCCCGACGAGCCGCCGGCGCGCCCGTTGCTTTTCGGGCAAGGTGGGGTCGAGCAGCATCGCATCGGCATCGCCCGCGCGCTCGGCACGGCGGGTGCGCCGTTCTTCGCGGGCTTCGAACGCCCCACCGCTGCGCGCGGATCTAGCGCCGGTGCCACGCCGGCGCGGCGTGTCGTCTTTTTTGCCGAACGAGAAAAATCGCATGAATCCGCTGGTTTCGAGGGGGCGGCGCATCCGTTCGACGCGCGTCGATCAATGTTGCCGCGACTTACGGTAGGCCATGACGCCTGCCACGGTATAGAAACTACCGAAAACCACGATTCTATCATCCTCCGTCGCTCGGCTCAGCGCATCTTGAAACGCTTCGGCCGGCGAGCCGAAGCGCTCGATGCTGCTGTCGGGGCCCTCGTTGACTCCGGCGGTTCGCAGGACTTTTTCGAGGTCCTCCCCGGACGCCGCGCGCCCCAGAGGCAGATCGGTCACGCACCAGTGGTCGATCTCACCCTTCAAGTGCTTGACGACACCTTCGATGTCCTTGTCCCTCATGGCGCCGAACACCGCGTACGTGTACCGGAAGAAGCCCATGCTGCTCAAATTCTGAGCCAGCACGGCAGCGGCATGGGGGTTATGGGCCACGTCGAGCACGACCGATGGCCGCCCCGGCAGCACTTGGAAACGTCCCGGCAATTCGACGTTGGCCAATCCGAGCCGCAAGTCCTGCGCGGAAACGGGCAACCGGTCGCGCAGCGCTTCCAAGGCCGCCAGCGCTGCCGACGTATTGATGAGCTGATTCGCCCCACGCAGCGCGGGATAGGCCAACGCCGAGCGCCGAAGCGTGGGGCCGACGTAACTCCACTGCTGACGTTCGCTGCCCGCCTGGCCTTCGTAACGGAAATCGCGTCCGAACAGCCACAGCTCGGCGCCGATCGCCTGCGCGTGATCGATCAGCGTCTGCGGCGGCGCGGGATCGGCGCAAATGGCCGGCCTCCCCGGGCGGAAGATGCCGGCCTTCTCGTAAGCGATCTTCTCGCGCGTATCGCCCAGGTATTCCGTATGGTCGATATCGATGCTCGTGACGATCGCGCAGTCGGCGTCGACGATGTTGACGGCGTCGAGCCGGCCCCCCAACCCCACTTCGAGGATGACCGCATCGAGTCCGCTCGACGCGAACAGATGCAGGATCGCGAGCGTAGTGAATTCGAAATACGTGAGCGACACCGGCTCCGCTAGGCTCGTGCGCGCCGCCTCGACGGCTTCGAAGTGCGCGAGCAGCGCCGCGTCGGTCGCGTTTTGGCCGTCGATGCGTGCGCGCTCGTTGAACGCCAGCAGGTGCGGCGACGTATGGCAGCCTACGTGGTAGCCGGCGGCGCGAAGAATCGACTCGAGCATGGCGCAGGTCGATCCCTTTCCGTTCGTGCCGCCCACCGTAATGACGGGGCAATCGAACGAGAGGCCCAGCGCATCCTTCACCTTGCCGATGCGCGTGAGCCCCATGTCGATGCCGACCGGATGCGCTGACTCGAGGTGCGCGAGCCAGGCGTCGAGAGTGGGAAAAGTGGTCATCCGAAACCGCGGGCCGTCCCGCGTCAGCAGCGTTTAACGATTAGGCGACGGCGTCCGCAGGCTGGCGCGTGAGCAAAGCGATGAGCCGCGCCAGTTCCTCGCGCAGCTTGCGGCGATCGACGATCATGTCGATCGCTCCCTTTTGCAGCAGGAATTCGGCGCGTTGGAAGCCTTCCGGCAGTTTCTCGCGCACCGTCTGCTCGATCACGCGCGGGCCGGCAAAGCCGATCAGCGCCTTGGGCTCCGCGATCACGACGTCGCCGAGGAACGCGAAGCTCGCGGACACGCCGCCCATCGTCGGATCGGTCAGCACGGAAATGAACGGCAGCTTGGCGTCGGCGAGCTTGGTCAGCATCGCCGTCGTCTTGGCCATTTGCATCAGCGAAAGCAGGCTTTCCTGCATCCGCGCGCCACCGGAGGCCGTAAAGCAGATGAACGGCACCTGTTGTTCAAGCGCATTTTGCGCGCCACGCACGAAGCGTTCGCCGACGACCGAGCCCATCGAGCCGCCCATGAACGCGAATTCGAAACAGGACACGACGACGGGCAACGTATGAATGGCGCCGCCCATGACGACCATCGCATCGGTTTCGCCGGTATCGTCCATCGCGTCCTTGATGCGGTCCGGGTACTTGCGGCTGTCCTTGAACTTCAGCGCGTCGACGGGGACGATTTCCTGGCCGATTTCGTAACGGCCTTCGGCATCGAGCAGCGCGTCCAGGCGCGCGCGCGCGCCGATCCGCATGTGATGGCTGCATTTTGGACAAACGTGCAGATTCGCCTCGACGTCGTTGCGATACAACACGGCCTCGCACGATGGACATTTGACCCAGAGCCCCTCCGGGATGCCCTTTCGGCTCTTCGGGTCGGTCTGTTTGATCTTCGGCGGCAGCAGTTTGTCGAGCCAGCTCATCGTTGTTCCTTCAATTTGATGTTGTTTCGTACGCGCGTCGCGCGAAAGTCTCGCCGTCCCGCGTCGGCGAGCGCCGCCCGCCGAGTGCGGGGCGGCGCGCCGCGGTCAGGCGGCGTCGAGCGCTTTGCGAATCTCGGCGACGAAGGCCGTCAGCTCGGAGGCGGCCGTCGGCGCCGGCACCTCTTCGAGCAGTTGCACCAAACGGCTGCCGATTACGACGGCGTCGGCCATTTCGGCCACCGCACGTGCCGTCGAGGCGTCCCGAATACCGAATCCGACCCCGACAGGCAGCCGCACTTGCGACTTGATCGCCGGGATTTTACTCGCGATGCTGGAAACGTCCAGATTTGCAGCGCCGGTCACCCCTTTTAGCGACACATAGTAGACGTACCCGCTTGCCACCTCGCCGACGGCCGCGATGCGCGCGTCCGTCGACGTGGGCGCGAGCAGAAAAATCGGATCGATGCTCGCCGCGCGCATGCGCGCGGCGAATTCGGCCGATTCCTCGGGCGGGTAATCGACCGTCAGCACGCCGTCGACGCCGGCCTCGGCCGCCGCTTGCGCGAACGCTTCGACGCCCATGCGTTCGATCGGATTGGCATAGCCCATCAGCACGACCGGCGTCTTGGCATCTTGCTCGCGAAACCGCTTCACGTCGGCCAGCACGTGCTTCAACGTGACGCCGCGTTCGAGCGCGCGCTCCGAGGAACGCTGGATGACGGGACCGTCGGCCATCGGGTCGGAGAACGGTACGCCGAGTTCGATGACGTCGGCGCCGCCGGCCACCAGCGCATGCATGAATTCGACCGTGCGCGCGGGGTCGGGGTAGCCGGCCGTGATGAACGGAATCAGGCCTTTCTTGCCTTGTGCGGCCAATGCCGCGAAAGTGTGTTCGATACGGGACATGGTGTCTTCTCTACCGATAAGTGCGAGGTGCCGCGCTGCTCATGAAGCGACGGCGGACGCGGCGGACGCGTCGGACGGTGCGCCGCTAACGGCGGCCACGCGTTCGCGCGCGATCGCGCAGTAATTTTCATTGATCTCATAGCCGACGAACGCGCGCGCGTGCCGTGCGCAAGCCACCGCCGTCGTGCCGCTGCCCATGAACGGGTCGAGCACGCGACCGCCGGGCGGACAGCTCGACAACACCATCCGCTCGACGATCTCGAGCGGTTTTTGCGTCGGGTGATCGACCCGCTCCGCATGTTGCCGATGCAGCCGCGACACCGACCAGACGTCCTTCGGGTTGTAGCCGACCTCGAGCCACTTGCTGCCCTCGAACAGCTTGCGAGAGCGCGCCTTCTTCGTGACTGCGTCGTACGGAATCCGCACGGGGTCGAGATCGAAGTAGTAATTCTTCGATACCGCGAAAAACCCGATGTTGTCGTGAACGGACGTGAAACGGCGCGTCGTGCCGCCCATGCTCGGCACACGCCGGTCCCAGATGATCTCGTTGACCATCGTGAGCTTCGTCTTCAGGAACGAGAAGATTTCCGGCGCGTACTGCCAGGTGCAAAACACGTAAAGGGAGCCGCTCGACTTCAGCTTCGGGATCGCCAGCTCGAGCCAACGCCGCGTCCAAGCGAGAAAATCCTCGCCCGAGCGCATGTCGGAATCGTTGCCGTAATCCTTGCCGAGCCCGTAGGGCGGATCGGCGACGATCAAGTCGATCGAGCCGTCCGGCACCGCTTGAGCATCCGTCAAGAAATCGCGGTTGTGCAAGTCGACGGGCAGGCGCGGCGCGCCCGTGCTGCCGAGCGCACCGCCCGCGGCCGCCGGCCCCGGCGCGTCGAAGTCGTCCATGAGATCGCGCATTGCCGATGAGGCTTAGAGCGCGAGGCCCGAACGCTCGGCGACCGTGTGCATATCCTTGTCGCCGCGGCCCGACAGATTCACGAGCAGATGCGTGTCGCGCGAGAGCGTCGGCGCGATCTTGGCCGCGTACGCGAGCGCGTGGCTCGATTCGAGCGCGGGGATGATGCCTTCGATCCGACAGCAATCGTGAAACGCCTTGAGCGCTTCGTCGTCGGTGATGCCGACGTATTGCGCACGCCCGCTATCTTTCAACCACGCGTGCTCGGGACCGACGCCCGGATAGTCGAGGCCGGCCGAGATCGAATGCGTTTCGATGATCTGACCGTTCTCGTCCTGCAGCAGGTACGTGCGATTGCCGTGCAGCACGCCCGGACTTCCACCGATCAGCGAGGCCGCGTGACGACCCGTTTCGATCCCGTCGCCCGCTGCCTCGACGCCGACGAGCTTGACGGCCGCATCGTCGATGTACGGATAGAAAATGCCCATGGCGTTCGAGCCGCCGCCGACGCACGCAATGACCATGTCCGGTTGGCGCCCCGTGAGTTCGGGCATCTGCACGCGGCATTCATCGCCGATCACGCGCTGGAAATCGCGAACCATCATCGGGTACGGATGCGGGCCGGCGACGGTGCCGATGATGTAGAACGTGCTCTCGATGTTCGTCACCCAGTCGCGCATCGCTTCGTTCAGCGCGTCTTTGAGCGTGCGCGAACCCGATTCGACGGGCACGACGGTCGCGCCCAGCAGCTTCATCCGGTAGACGTTCGCAGCCTGCCGGCGCACGTCCTCGGCGCCCATATAGACCACGCACTCCATGCCGAAGCGCGCGGCGATCGTGGCCGTGGCGACGCCGTGCTGGCCGGCGCCCGTCTCGGCGATGACGCGCGGCTTGCCCATGCGCTTGGCCAGCAAGGCTTGGCCGATCACGTTGTTGACCTTGTGTGCGCCCGTGTGATTGAGATCTTCCCGCTTGAGGAACACCTGGGCGCCGCCGAGCAGCTCGCTCCAGCGCCGCGCATGGTAAATCGGGGACGGACGGCCGACGAAGTACTTGAGTTCGCGCTCGTATTCGGCCACGAAATCGGCGTCTTTGCTGTACTTCTCGTAAGCGGAACGAAGCTCGTCGAGTGCATGGACGAGCGTTTCGGCGACGAACGTGCCGCCGTACGGGCCGAAATGGCCCCGTTGATCAGGGAGGTTGTACATGGTTGTCACTCTTCGCAGTGGCGGCACGGCGCGTACTGGCCGAACCGCGCCGCCTTAGCCTTTACTCGGCGTCCGCTTCGCGCACCGCGCGTACGAACGCCGCCATTCGGGCGGGATCTTTCACGCCCCTGGCGCCCGGCACTTCGATGCCGCTCGAGACATCGACCGCGTACGGGCGCACGCACCGAATGGCGTCACCGACGTTTTGCGCGTTCAACCCACCACTCAAAACGGCCCGACGCGCGAGCTCTGCTGGAATAAGTGACCAATCGAATGTCTTCCCGCCGCCGCCGTAGCCTTCGACGAGCGTGTCGAAGAGCAAGCCGCCGGCTGTCGAATAGTTAAGGGCCGATTCTACCAAATCGGCCGGCTGCGTATGCGCTCCGATGCGAAGGGCGCGCAGCCAAGGCAGGCCGGCGATGCTCGCCAGTTCCTCGCACTGCGCGGCGGTCTCGTCGCCGTGGAACTGCAGCCAGGTCAAGGGCACGTTGCTCGCGACTTCGCCGATCCACGCCGGCGTCGGATTCACGAACAATCCCACGACGGAGACGAAAGGCGGCAGCGCCCGGGCCAGATCGATTGCCTCGGCGACGCCCACCGACCGCGGGCTCGGCGGATAGAACACGAGGCCGATCGCGTCGGCGCCTAGCTCGACGGCCAGCTCGACGTCGCTCCGGCGCGACAGGCCGCACAGCTTGATGCGCGTACGGCAAGGGTGCGAGCCGGCGGCTGGCGAAACGGGGACGGCGCTCGTCATGGATTCACTCGCTCCAAATGCCGCTCCAAGGAACGCTGCCGAGGGGCGCGGGCGGCACGGCGAAGCCCTCGGGGTAGCCCACGTGGGCCAAGTACAAGCCGTCGGGCATGAACGTCGGCGCGGCGTGATCGCGATCGCGGCCCGCCAGTACGTCGGCGAGCCATGCCACGGGATAACGCCCACGCCCGACGGCCACGAGACAGCCCATCAGGTTACGGACCATGTGATGCAGGAACGCGTTCGCGCGAAAGCGAAAATGAATCATATCGCCGGCTTGGCGAATGTCGATCCGATACAAATGCTTGACCGGCGATTTGGCCTGGCATTCCGAGGAACGAAACGCCGAAAAATCGTGCTCGCCGATCAGGCATTGCGCCGCGGCGCGCATGGCCTCGATATCGAGCGGCGTGTGAATCCAGCCGGCGCGGCCCGCCAGCATCGGCGAGCGCACGGCGTTGACGTAGAGCACGTAGTAATAGGTCCGCTCGAACGCCGCAAAGCGCGCATGGAATTCGTCGGGCATGCGCTTGGCCCAATGCACGGCGACCGTCGGCGGCAGAAACGCATTCGTGCCGCGCACCCACGAGAACTCCTGACGATCGAGGTCCGTGTCGAAGTGCACGACTTGCCCGAGCCCATGAACGCCCGTGTCGGTGCGCCCCGCCACGACCGTATGCAGCGGCTTGCAGGCGAAATCGGCGAGCGCCCGTTCGAGTGCGTCTTGCACGGTCTTGCCGTGCGGCTGCGATTGCCAGCCGCAAAACGCCGAGCCGTCGTATTGGATACCGAGAGCGATGCGCATGGCCGCCGGTATCAGGACAACGGGGCGAGCGTGGCGAGCAGCGCTTGCGCCTCGTCGCGCGTCGCTGCGTCGTTCGACTCGATCACTTCATGGATCAGCGTACGAGCGCCGCCGAGATCGCCGAGCGCAATGTATTCGCCGGCAAGATCGAGCTTGTTGCGCGCGATTCGCGCGAGCTGCTCGGGTGTGAACTGCGGCGTGGGAGCCGACTCCGCCAAGGCGGCCGACGCGCCCGCGCGCTCGCCTGCTTCGCCACCGGGCAGATCTAGGTCGAACGACAGAGCGAGAGGACCGATCGGCGCGGCGCCGAGCCCGGAAACGGCGGGGGCGGCGGGGACGGTCGGCGGCGATTCTTGGCCTGGCTGTCCGTCGCCTTCATGGCCCGTTCGATCGACGTTGCGGCCCGGCTCGACGGGCGCCGCGGCCTCGGAATGCCCGTCAGATTCCGCTTGCGAAGCGGGCATGGCGCCCTCGCCTTTGCGCTCGCGTTCATGCGCTTGCTCGGAGTCGTGCTCGTCCGCTTGCGCCAGA
Source organism: Trinickia sp. (assembly GCA_036384755.1). Classification (GTDB taxonomy): domain Bacteria; phylum Pseudomonadota; class Gammaproteobacteria; order Burkholderiales; family Burkholderiaceae; genus Trinickia. The sequence goes on from DASVLS010000109.1 coordinate 82,729, forward strand.
TGCGCCGCGCCTTGGCCATTTTCCGGGTCGATGCGCGGCGGCAAGCCCATCTCGAGCCCGTCGAGCGCGGCGATGGCCTCCGGCGGCAGCGTCGCTTCGCGCTCCGGCGCCGCTGCCCTTTCAGGCTCCTCCGAAGAAGGCGCCTCGCTCGCTTCCGGCTCGAACGCCGGGGTTTCGCCAGCTTCAGGCGGCGCGACTTCACCGACCGCGCCGGGTTCGTGCTCGGGCGGAACGTGAGCGGGTACCGTGGTGTCGGCCGATGACGGCGTTTCGACCGCTGGTTCGCTCGCTACCGGCGGTTCAACCCGCACCGGCGGCTCCGCCTCGGCCGAGGCCGCGGCTGGAGCAACCTCCGGGACCTCAGGCGCGGCAGGCGGCTCGGCCACCGGCGCTGCCTCGATCGCCGGCGCGGCGGGTACGCCCGTTTCGGATTTCGCCGTCACAACCGACTCGTCCGCCTCGCTCGCGGGCAGCGCGAACAGCGGATTATCCGGATCAAGCTGACGCCCGACCGACGCCACATGCACCCAATTCGGCCCGCGGCCGCCCGATAGGCGGTAAATGCGCTGCGCGATTTCGTCGAACCCCCGAACGTTCTTGCGCTCCGCATAGTGCGCGGCAAGCCCCATCAGCGCGCGCTTGCTCGAGGGAGTACGCGCGAGCGCCGCCAAGAACTCGGCCTCGATCGGATCGTCGAGCGACGCCGTGCTCAGAGGCGCAGGCCGAACGGCCGCACCGCCCTCGCCCGTAGCAGGCCCGCCGGGCGAAGGGGCTGCGGTTGCCGACGCGCCCCGTCGACGCCGGCTGATCCCGAGCGCAACGAGCAACACGAGCAGTGCCGCGACGACCGCGGCAACGACGGCCGCGATCGCCGGAATGTCGGCCCGTGCGACGCTGACGCCGTACCCGCCGATGCCGATGAAACGTTGATTGGCTGCGGCTGCGACCCGCGACTGACCGGGCGCGGAAGCGGAAGCGGCGCCCGATGCGGCCGGCCGCGTCGAAAAACCCGCCGTGCCGGCAGGCGCACTGGCGCCGCCGGCGCCGGTGCGATTGGCTGAGTTGGCGCCGAACCCGTGCCGCTGCAATTCCATCAGCACGCGGTTCTTGAGCGTGAGAAGCTGCTGGAGACTGGAGACTTTCGGGTGCGATGCCGCTTTGACTGAAGCGGCGGCGGCAGAAGCCGGCGCGGGCGTCGCAGCGCGAGGCGCACTCGCGGCGGCCGACGAAGCGCCCACCGCGGCGGCACCCGATGCGGCTTCGCCGGAAGCCGAAGCCGTTGCCGACGCGGGCGAAGCAGTAGCGGACGCAGGCGCCGAAGCCTGCACGGCGCCCAGCGCCGCGGATGCGCCAGCCGCGCTCGCGCCGCTCTGCGTCG
>DASVLS010000110.1:0-117301 GCA_036384755.1 Trinickia sp.
GCTGGTGTCGCGCGGCAGAACGTCGGAGAACGCCGGGACGAGGAGCACGTCATCGAACGTGAGTGCTTTTTGGATCAGACGCATGGCAAATCCTATAGGCGCAAAAGCGAATTATACGCGATACCTCCCTGCTTTTCACTGTGCGAACAGCAAGTTAGCGTCTTTTTCTGCTTGGGCCGGCCCGCGCTTTTCGCTTTTCGGTTCGCCCCGCGTTCGCGCGAGTTTCGTTTGCTCCGGCTGCGCGTTCGCGCTCCCGACCGCCGCGCATCGAGCCGAAAAGGCGGTTCCCTGCGGGCTGCAAATGGCGCCCGCGATTGCAGAATCGAACAAGACGGCGCGCGCACCCGTGCATAAGCTCTGTCCTCGACGGTCGATGGACCCAGCCACTGATCGACCGAGGACGGGGGAACGGGCATGCGGCGCGGCGTGATGTACGGAATGATGGCGGGAGCAATTTGGGGCACGGTCTTTCTCGTGCCGCGGCTGCTGCCCGATTTTGCGCCGATGCGGCTCGGCGCCGCGCGTTGCATGATGTACGGGCTCGTTTCGCTCGCGGCCGCGCTGCCCATGGCGCGACGGCTCGGCGCCAAGCTCACGCGGGCCGATCTCGCCGCCGCCGGCAAGCTCGCCCTCGTCGGCAACCTCGTCTACTACGTCTTTCTGACGGCCGGCGTGCACCGTGTGGGGATCGGCCCGACTTCGCTGATCGTCGGCGTGCTGCCCGTCACGGTGACACTCGCCGGACGGCGCGACGCCGGGGCCGTGCCGCTCGACCGGTTGTTCTGGCCACTCCTGCTCGTCGTGGCCGGCATCGTCTGCATCAACGTCGACGTCTTCGCCGCCGGCCCCGCGCACGGCAACGCGGGGAGCGTTAGCGGCGTCATGGACAAGATCGTCGGCGTCGCGTGCGCGATGGGCGCGCTCGGAAGCTGGACGTGGTTCGCCGTCGCAAACGCCCGCTACCTGCGCCGCAATCCGCACTTCGACGGCAACGAGTGGTCCGTCTTGCTGGGGCTCGCCACGGGGCTGCTAGGCGCCCTGCTGTGGCTGCTCTGTCCGCTGCTACCCGATGCCGCCGCGCAAGGGGCGCATCCCGGCGCGCGCTGGCAGGCGTTCTGGCTTCTCAATCTGGGGTTGGCCGTCGGCGCGTCATGGCTCGGTACGGGCTTGTGGAACGCCGCCTCGAAGCGCGTGCCGCTGACGCTATCGGGTCAACTGATCGCGTTCGAGACGCTGTTCGCCCTGCTCTACGGATTCGTCTACGACGCGCGGCTGCCTCGCCCGCTCGAAGCGGGGGCGATCGTCCTGCTGCTGGCCGGCGTCACATGGTCGGTGCGCCGTCACGACGACGGCGCGCAGCGCAAACTGTCCGACGCCGCCTCTCTCAGCGCGAATCCTTAGGCAGCCACTTGCGCCCTTCGATCGACCCGGCGCGGCGCGTCTTGTCCACGCGCCGCTGGCGCGCGAGCTTCGGATCGACGATCAACGGGCGGTAGATTTCGACGCGATCGTGATCGGCGAGCGGCGCATCGAGCGTCGTCAGCTTGCCGAAAATGCCGACCTTCGCGACCGCGGGGTCGATTTCCGGGTGCCGCTGGGCAATCTGGCTCGCGGCAAGCGCATCGCGCACGGTCGCGCCGGCCGGCAACGTCAATGCGATGCGCGTCTGCGCATCGGGCCGCGCATAGCAGACTTCGATCGAAAGCGACGTGCTCATGGGCGGCCGTAGCGCTCGTCGGCGCGTTTGACGAATGATTCGACGAACGTGTTCGCGATGTGATTGAACACGGGCCCGATGATCTTTTCGAGAATCACGCTGGAAAACTCGTAATGCAGCGCGAACTCGATCTTGCAGGCGTCGGTGCGCAGCGGCGTGAAGCGCCAGTAGCCCGTAAACTTGCGGAACGGGCCGTCGGCGAACTGCATGTCGATGCGCGTGGGCCGCTCCTGCGTGTTGTGCGTGGCGAAGTGCTGCTTGATGCCCTTGAAGTTGATGTCGATGCGCGCTTCCATCTCGTGCGCTTCTTGCCGCCGGATTTCGACGCCGCCGCACCAGGGCAGGAAGTTGGGATAGTCGGCCACGTCGGTAACGAGGTCGAACATTTGCTCGGCCGAGTGGCGAATCAAGACGGTTTTCTGAACATCTGCCATAGGAAGCACTGCGCGCGGCGGAAGTGGGGCGAGCTTGGCGGGCTCGGAAGGCGCCGCTTTGCTAAAATCGCGATTTTAAACGAGTTGGACGCCGTCCATATCCATGAGCATCATCGACAACAGAAAGGCCTTCTTCGATTACTTCATCGAAGAGCGCTACGAAGCAGGGCTCGTGCTCGAAGGATGGGAAGTCAAGGCGCTGCGCGCCGGGCGCGGCCAAATCAAAGAAGGCTACGTCGTCATTCGCGACGGCGAGCTATATCTGATCGGCGCGCACATCAGCCCGCTGCCCGAAGCGTCGACCCACATCAAGCCCGACCCCGTCCGCACGCGCAAGCTGCTGCTGCACGCGGACGAAATCAAGAAATTGATCGGCAAAGTCGAGCAGCGCGGCTATACGCTCGTGCCGCTGAACTTTCACTACAAGGGCGGCCGCGTCAAGTGCGAGGTCGGCCTCGCCAAGGGCAAGAAACTGCACGACAAGCGCGAAACCGAAAAGAAGCGCGACTGGGAGCGCGAGAAAGCACGGATCATGCGGTCCACCTGACCGGCTGCTTCACCCGGCTGCTTCACCCGGCTGCTTCACCCGGCTCGCATCCACGTCGAAGGCCCGCGTCGAACCGCGGGCCTTCCTGTTTCGACGCCGCGCGGCCGTACCCCATGCCGCGGTACGTCCGCGACCGCATCGCGATGCACCCTTGCCTCCTCGCGCATCCGCCGCGTCGATCTGCCGCACCCTCAGCGCGCGTCGGGGGCCGCCGCAGCCCTGCTCCGATTGACGATCGTCAGGGCCGAGGCGACCATCGAACCCAGATCGGAAAGATTGCCCGGCACGATCAGCGTATTGCCGGCCTTCGCGAGATTGCCGAACGCATTGACGTACTGCTCGGCCACTTTCAGGTTGACGGCGTCCATGCCGCCCGTCGATTGGATCGCCGTCGCGATCTTTTGAATCGCTTGCGCGTTGGCCTCCGCGACAGCCAAAATCGCGGCCGCCTGCCCTTGCGCCTGGTTGATCGCGGCTTGCTTCTCGCCCTCCGACTTCTGAATGGCCGCTTCCCGCCCGCCCGAGGCGATGTTGATCTGCTCTTGCTTACGCCCTTCCGAGGCCGCGATCAGCGCACGCTTCTCGCGCTCCGCCGTGATTTGCGCCTGCATGGCATGCAGGATTTCCTTGGGCGGCGTCAGGTCCTTGATCTCGTAGCGCAGGACCTTCACGCCCCAGTTCGACGCGGCTTCGTCGAGCGCCGCCACGACGCTGCGATTGATCAGGTCGCGTTCCTCGAACGTCTTGTCGAGTTCGAGCTTGCCGATGACGGAGCGCAGCGTCGTCTGCGACAGTTGCGTGATCGCAAACACGTAATTGCTCGATCCGTACGAGGCCTTCATCGCGTCCGTCACTTGGAAGTACAGCACGCCGTCGACTTGAAGCTGCGTGTTGTCGCGCGTAATACAGATTTGCCCCGGCACATCCAAGGGAATTTCCTTGAGCACGTGCCGGTAGGCCACGCGATCGGCGAACGGCAACACGATGTTCAGCCCCGGCGCAAGCGTCGCGTGATAGCGGCCGAACCGCTCCACCACCCATGCGTGCTGCTGCGGCACGATCTTGACCGTCTGTGCGGCGATCACGGCCACGACGATTAACAGCACAACCCCCACGATAGTCATGTCCATCGTTTACTCCTTTGTTGTCGACTTTGTTGTTGATATCGAATGCTGCGAGCGCCCAAACGCATGCCCCTTCTCGACGACCACGAGGCGATTGGCGCGCACGGCGGCGATCTCGTAAAAACGTGCGTCCTCGCGCTCGCCGGGTGCGAGTTCGACATCCCATTCGGCGCCGCGATACGGAACGCGCGCACGCCCGTCGCGCCAGGCCGCGACTTCGAGCGGCGCACCGACGTCCAAGACGACGTCGGGGTTCGTCGAGGCATCGCGCCGCTCGCGCCGTCGGCCGAAGCGAGAGCGGCGCAGCAAGACCACGGCGGCCAGCGCGACGAGCGCCGCCCAAGTGCACTGCGCCGCCAGGCTCGCGCCGTACAGCTTGGCCAGCGCACCTGCCAGGCACCCGAGCGCGATCATCAGCAAGTAAAACGTGCCCGTCAGCAGTTCGGCGACGACGAGCGCCCCCGCGCCGATCCACCAAAGAAAGTCGTTCGGCGTCATCTGACGCTCTCCTCGAATAAAAAAGCCCCGGACTCACCGGGGCGTTATAGCACGAAGCAGGGCCCGATTCTGCGAATCGGACCCTAAAGCAGACAATGTTACTTCGCGTTCTTAGCCAGCGCCTGCCACGTTTCGATGATCGTGTCGGGATTCAGCGAAATCGACGCGATGCCTTCGTCGGCCAGCCACTGCGCGAAGTCGGGGTGATCCGACGGCCCTTGGCCGCAGATACCCACGTACTTGCCCAAGCGGCGGCACGTTTCGATGGCGCGCTTGAGCAGGAACTTGACCGCTTCGTCGCGTTCGTCGAAGTCGACCGCCAACAATTCCATACCGGAATCGCGATCGAGGCCGAGCGTGAGCTGCGTCAAGTCGTTCGAGCCGATCGAGAAACCGTCGAAATGCTGCAGGAACTGCTCCGCAAGGATCGCGTTCGAAGGAATCTCGCACATCATGATGAGCCGCAGCCCGTTCTCGCCGCGCTTCAGGCCGAACTTGTCGAGCAGCCCGACCACGCGCTCGGCTTGCTTCACCGTCCGCACGAACGGCACCATGATCTCGACGTTGGTCAAGCCCATGTCCTCGCGCACACGCTTGAGCGCCATGCACTCCATCTCGAATGCCTGCGCGAAGTCCTGCGCGATGTAGCGCGACGCGCCGCGGAAGCCGAGCATCGGGTTTTCCTCGTCCGGCTCGTAGCGCGAGCCGCCGATGAGCTTCTTGTACTCGTTCGACTTGAAGTCGGACAAGCGCACGATGACGGGCCGCGGGTAGAACGCCGCCGCGATCGTCGCAATGCCTTCCGTCAGCTTGTCGACGTAGAACGCTCGCGGCGACGCATGCCCGCGCGCCACGCTTTCCACGGCCTTCTTCAGATCCTGATCGACGTTCGGGTACTCGAGGATCGCCTTCGGGTGCACGCCGATGTTGTTGTTGATGATGAATTCGAGCCGCGCGAGCCCCACGCCTGCGTTCGGCAACTGCGAGAAGTCGAACGCGAGTTGCGGGTTGCCGACGTTCATCATGATCTTGACGGGGACCGGCGGCAGTTCGCCGCGCGACACTTCCGTCACTTCGGTTTCGAGCAACCCGTCGTAGATCTTGCCTTCGTCGCCTTCGGCGCACGAGACCGTCACGAGCGCGCCGTCTTTCAGGACGTCGGTGGCGTCGCCGCAGCCGACGACCGCCGGCACGCCGAGCTCACGCGCGATGATCGCCGCGTGGCAGGTACGGCCGCCTCGATTCGTCACGATCGCCGACGCGCGCTTCATCACGGGCTCCCAGTTCGGGTCCGTCATGTCGGCGACGAGCACGTCGCCCGGCTGCACGCGTTCCATTTCCGACGGATCGTGAATCACGCGCACGCGGCCCGCGCCGATCTTCTGGCCGATCGCACGGCCCGTGGCGAGCACCTGCGACTGGCCGCGCAGCTTGAAGCGCTGCTCGACCTTGCCGGCGCCTTGGCTCTTCACCGTTTCCGGGCGCGCCTGCAAGATGAAGATTTTGCCGTCCCGGCCGTCCTTGCCCCACTCGATGTCCATCGGACGCTCGTAGTGCTTTTCGATGATGACGGCGTATTTCGCGAGCTCGATCACGTCGTCGTCGGTGATCGAGAAGCGGTTGCGCTGCTCGTGCGCCACGTCGACCGTCTTCACGCGGCCCGGTTCGCCCGGCTGCGTGAATTCCATCTTGATGAGCTTGGAGCCGATCGAGCGGCGGATGATCGGGTACTTGCCTTGTTCGAGCGTCGTCTTGAAGACGTAGAACTCGTCCGGATTCACGGCGCCCTGCACGACCGTTTCGCCCAGGCCGTAGCTCGACGTGATGAACACGGCGTCCTTGAAGCCCGATTCCGTGTCGAGCGTGAACATGACGCCGGCCGCGCCCACATCCGAGCGGACCATGCGCTGCACACCGGCCGACAAAGCGACTTCCGCGTGCGTGAAGCCTTTGTGAACGCGATACGAAATGGCGCGATCGTTGTAGAGCGACGCGAACACGTGCTTCATGCGATCGAGGACATCCTCGATGCCGACGACGTTCAGGTAGCTTTCCTGCTGCCCGGCGAACGAGGCGTCGGGCAAGTCTTCGGCCGTTGCCGACGAACGCACGGCGAACGACAGCTCTTCGGGCGAGCTCTTTTGGAGCACCTCGAACTGCTCGCGGATTTCCGTCAGGAGGCGCGGCTGCATCGGCGCCTCGACGATCCATTCGCGAATTTCCTTGCCCGCGGCCGCGAGCGCCTTGACGTCGTCGACGTCGAGCGTCTCGAGCCGAGCGGCGATCCGTTCGGTCAGATTGTTGTGCTTCAGGAAATCGCGGAATGCCAGCGCCGTGGTGGCGAAACCGGTCGGCACACGCACGCCGGCCTCGGCCAGTTGGCTGATCATCTCGCCGAGCGACGCATTCTTGCCGCCCACGATTTCCACATCGGTCATCCGTAGCTGTTCGAACGGAATTACATACGCCTGATCCTTCGTGACGTTTGCTGCGTTAGTCATACAAGCCCCTAAGTGTGAAGAAAATTCACGGCCACGCGTGTGGGCTTGGTGCGCGCGGGCCATTGGAGCCCGGCGCGCAGCACGCGCAACCTGTTGGAGAAGCAATCGCCGGGCGCCGCCGATTGCAATTGCTTATCCAACAGGTTGCCGCTATTCTACCCTGCTTCTAACCCGCCGCCTGCTCTGTTGCGACGGCCATGTGACAATCGCCTGCACCCTGCCGGCGAAAACGCGCGACAATCGCGTTTCCTCCCGCAGCGCACGCCGCTTTTAAGCGTTTGCCGATGCCGCCTACCGTATTTATCGTCTCCGACGGAACGGGGATCACCGCCGAAACCTTCGCGCACTCGATCCTGTCCCAATTCGACCAAAAATTCCGCCTCGTCAGGGTGCCGTTCGTCGATTCGATCGACAAGGCCTACGCGACGATCGAAAAGATCAGCGAATCGGCCGTACTCGACGGGCGCCGCCCCATCGTCTTCACGACGCTCGTCGACAGTGCGTCGAACGCAATCGTCAAGAATTCGAACGCGCTCGTGCTCGACATCTTCCAGCAGTTCGTCGAGCCGCTCGAGCAAGAACTCGAGATGAAGTCGACGCACGCGATCGGCCGCGGGCATCAGAACGCGGACACCGACGAATACAAGACACGGATCGAGGCGATCAATTTTTCCTTGGCCCACGACGACGGGCAGTCGAACCGCAACCTCGCCGATGCCGACGTCATCCTCGTCGGCGTGTCGCGCAGCGGCAAGACGCCGACGAGCCTGTATCTGGCGATGCAATACGGCGTGAAAGCGGCGAACTATCCGCTCATCCCGGAAGATTTCGAGCGCGGCAAGCTGCCGACGCCCGTGATCGCCCATCGCGAAAAGTTGTTCGGCTTGTCGATCGACCCGCAGCGCCTGTCGGAGATCCGCAACGAGCGGCGGCCCGGCAGCAAGTACGCCGCGCCCGAGAACTGCCGCTACGAAATCAACGAAGCGGAAGCGCTGATGCGCCGAGAAGGGATCAAGTGGCTCTCGTCGACGCATAAGTCGATCGAGGAAATCGCGACGACGATCCTGCAGGAAATCAAGCTCGATCGGCCGACGTACTGACGTTGCCGCGGCAGCGTTAGCCGCAGCCGCGGCGGTTCAGCGCACCGCTCGCTGCTGCCGGCACTGTTCGAACAAACAGATTGCAGCGGCGGCCGCGACGTTCAGCGACTCCATGCCGCCCGGCTGGGGAATCGTCAGACGATACTCGACGGCCGCTCGCCACGGGGCCGACACGCCCGCGCCTTCATTGCCGAACACCCACGCGACCGGTCCCTTCAGATCGCAATCGTAGAGCGCCTGCGGCGCATGGGAATCGGTGATCGCCGCCGGCACGCCCAGGCGATCGATCAACGTCTGCGCGTCGATGTCCTCGTGCACGTCGAGCAGGAAATGCGCGCCCATGCCCGAGCGCAACACTTTCGGCGACCAAGCGTACGCCGTACCCGGCGCGCAAAACACCTGCTTCACGCCGGCTGCCGCGGCGGTGCGCAGAATGGAGCCGACATTGCCGGCATCCTGCACGCCGTCCAACACGACGCACGTCGTCTCGACGCGCTCGGGCAACGGCGCCTGAGGCTTGTCGACGACAAACAGCATGCCCACGCCGTTCACCACGTTCGACACCTGGCCGAACAAAGCGTCCGGCAACGTGACGATACGCGGCGCATCGACGCGCGCGAGGATTGCCTGCGCTTCTTCGTGCCGTAGCGCACCTTCCGTCACCACGCAGGTCTCGGGCTGCCCCGCCGAATCGAGATAAGCCGCCGCGAGATGAAAACCCTCGAGCAACGCGTGGCCGCTTTTCTTTTGCTGATGCGTCGATGCGGCCAGCGCTTTGAGGCGCTTGTAAAAGGGGTTGTCGCGCGAAGTGATCGCTTTCACGAAATCTGAACCGAGATGAGACGGCCCTTTAGGCCCAAGAATGAAACGCGTTCGCTCGTACGGGACGCGACCGCATCTCGACTGTTGCGGCTACTGTCCGGCGCCCGTTCGAGCCGGATCGCCGCCGTCCTGGCCATCGAAGGCATCGAGATAGAGCGCTTGCTCGCCGAAATCGTCCTCGGCCAGCGCCTCGGCCGCCTCGACAGAGGCCTCCCCCTCGGCGCCCGCCAGCGTGACGCTAATGCCTAGCCGCTCGAACGCCGCCCGCACCGGGGCGAACGAGCGTCGATGATGTTCGCACGGCCCGTGTGCGGTCAACGCGGCCAAGTGCTGCGGCGTACCGTAGCCGGCGTGCGCGTCGAAACCGTAGACGGGAAATCGCTCGTGCAATTCGGCCAGCATGCGGTCGCGCGTGACTTTCGCGAGAATCGACGCCGCCGAGATCGCGGGCACGAGCGCATCGCCGCCGATCACGGCTTCGCTGCGAACAGCGAGCACGGGGCAGCGATTGCCGTCGATACGGGCAAGCGTCGGCGTGACCGAGAGCCCTTCGACGGCCCGCTTCATGGCGAGCATCGTGGCATGCAAGATGTTGAGCCGATCGATCTCTTCCACGCTGGCCGACGCGACGCAATACGCCACCGATCGCTCGACGATCTTCTCGTACAGCGCTTCGCGCTTTTTGGCCGTCAATACCTTCGAATCGTCAAGCCCGCGAATGCGGCGCTTCGGGTCGAGAATGACCGCAGCCGCTACGACGGGCCCGGCAAGCGGCCCCCGCCCCGCCTCGTCGACACCGCAAACGATGTCGAGCGGCGAATCGAAATCGAGCGCGACCTGAGACGAAGCAGCGGCCGCGCGCTTCGCGCGGCCGGACGCGGACGCCGCCGTCGGTTTGCCGACGGCGCTGGTACGCTTCGGGCGTGGCGCTTGCGAACTCGTCATCTCTGCGGTGTCCTCGCTTCGATCACGCGCGCCACCGCTTCGGCCGCGCGCTCGGCCGTGTTTCGGCGCAGCGTCAGATGCATCTGCGTGAACACTTCGGTGAGCGTGCGCCGATTGGCTTCGTCGCGCAACTGCACGAGCGTGGCGTCGGCGAGCGCTTCGGGCGTCGCGAAATGCTGCAGCAACTCCGGCACGACGAACCGTCCGGCCAGGATATTGGGCAGACCGACATACGGCAAGTACCCCTGCCGACGCATGATCTGCCCCGTGAGCCAAGGCACCTTGTACGAGATCACCATCGGCTTCTTCAGCAGCGCGGCTTCGAGCGTGACCGTGCCGCTCTTCACGAGCACGGCGTCGGCTGCGGTCATGGCGCGCTGCGCATCGCCGTCCGTGATCGTGAGCGCCAAACCCGGATGCGCCGCGGCAAGCGGTCGCAGCAGCTCGCGCAGCGCGGGCGTGGCCGCCGGCATCACGAACCGCAAGCCCGGCTCGCGGCGCTGCATGATCGCCATCGCCTCGAAAAACGTGGGGCCGATCAGGTTGATTTCCGAGCGCCGGCTGCCCGGCAGCACAGCGACGATCGGCCCCGACTCGGGTAGCTGCAGCGCCGCACGCGCGCCCGCGACGTCGGGCTCCAATGGAATTTCGTCCGCGAGCGGATGGCCGACGTAGGTGGCCGGCACATGCGCCTTTTCGAGCAGCGCCGTCTCGAACGGAAACACGCAAAGCATGTGGTCGACCGCCCTCGCGATCGTCTTGATGCGCCCGCCGCGCCAGGCCCAAATCGACGGACAAACGAAGTGGATCGTCGGAATGCCCGCGCCGCGCAGCGCTTGTTCGAGGCCGAAGTTGAAATCCGGCGCATCGATGCCGATGAAGGCGTGGGGCGGCTCGGCCAGCAGTTGGCGCTTGAGCTCGTTGCGAATGCCGAGAATTTCGGGGATATGGCGCAGCGCCTCGACATAACCGCGCACGGCCAGCTTTTCCATCGGCCAATGCGGTTCGAAGCCTTGCGCCGCCATGCGCGGGCCGCCGATGCCGTAGTAACGCGTGTGCTCGGGCAGCCGGCGCCCAAGCCCGCCAAGCAGCGACGCCGCCAGCAGATCGCCCGACGGTTCGCCGGCGACCATGGCAATGCGCAGCGCATTCGATTGCAGCGTCATCGCGCGGCTAGCGAATGATGCCGCGTTGCGACGTTTCGATGAACGCGATCAGCTTGCGCACGTGCTCGTCGCCGTCCCCGCCGGCCGATGCGAGCTCGGTGAGCTGCGTCTTCGCCTCGTCCAGCGACAGGCCGTTTTTATAGAGCAGCCGGTAGGCACTGCGCAGCGCGGAGATCGCATCCGCCGAAAAGCCGCGCCGACGCAGCCCTTCGACGTTGATGCCGTGCGGTTCGGCCTTGTTGCCCGCGGCGATGACGAACGGCGGGATGTCCTGCACGAGCGCCGACGCGCCGCCGAGCATCGAATGCTCGCCGATCTTCACGAATTGATGCACGCCCGACATGCCGCCCACGATGGCCCAATCGCCGATGATGACGTGCCCCGCCATCTGCGCGTTGCTCGACAAGATGACATGGTTGCCGACCCGGCAATCGTGCCCGACGTGCACGTAAGCCATGATCCAGTTGTCGTCGCCGAGCGTCGTCACGCCGCCGTCTTGCACGGTGCCCGTGTGAATCGTCGTGAATTCGCGGATCGTGTTGCGATCGCCGACGACGAGCCGCGTCGGCTCGCCCTGGTATTTCATGTCTTGCGGACGGCCGCCGACCGAGGCGTAGTGGCCGATCCGGTTGTCGACGCCGATCGTCGTGTGACCTTCGATCACGCTATGCGAACCGACCGTCGTACGATCGCCGATCGTGACGTTCGCGCCGACGATCGCGTAAGGCCCGATCTCGACGTCCTCGCCGAGCTGCGCGCCCGGCTCGATGATCGCGGTGGGATGAATCCTGCTCATGCGCTCTAGGCCCTTGTCACTCGTTCGTGTGCTTGACCGTGCACATCAATTCCGCCTCGGCGGCCGTTGCACCATCCACTTCCGCGCGCGCCTTGAACTTCCAGATGCCGCGCATGTAGCGCTCGAACGTAGCGTTGAGAATCAGTTGGTCGCCGGGTTCGACGACGCGCTTGAAGCGCGCCCCATCGATACCGACGAAGTAGTACAGCGTCGTTTCGGGATCGTGCGGCTCTTCCGCGAACGTCAACAGAGCCGCCGTTTGCGCGAGCGCTTCCAAGATCAGCACGCCGGGCATCACCGGGCGCTGCGGGAAATGTCCCATGAAGTACGGCTCGTTGATCGACACGTTCTTCAGCGCTTTGATGCTCTTGTGCGGTTCGAGTTCGAGTACGCGATCCACGAGCAAAATCGGATAGCGATGCGGCAGCAGCGTCAGAATCTTATGGATGTCGAGATTGATTTTTTCAGTGCTCATGGTGTGTCTGCTCCACGCAAAGGTCTCGCGCGGGTGGTTACTGCGGATGCTGTTCGCGGCGGCGCTGGGCGCCCTATGCCAGGGCCTTCGTTACACGCCGACAAGCGCCGCGCCTATGCGCTTGTGTCAGGCGTTACCTTCGCCGCGCTCGCCGAGCGCGGCTTCCAGCGCCTTGATTCGGTCGCGCAGCTTATCGAGATTTCGCATCAAAGCCGCGCTCTTGTTCCATTCGGCATGCCCTACGGCCGGGAACGCACTCGTGTACATACCCGGCTTGCGCAGCGACTTCGATACGCCCGACTTCGCCGTGACGATCACGTAATCGGCCAGCGTCACATGGCCCGCGATGCCGACGGCGCCGCCGATCATACAGTGGCGGCCGATCGTCGTGCTGCCCGCGATGCCGGCGCAGCCCGCGATCACGGTATAGGCGCCGACTTTGCAGTTATGGCCGATCTGCACGAGGTTGTCGATCTTCACGCATTCCTCGATGATCGTGTCGGCCATCGCGCCGCGATCGATCGTCGTATTCGCGCCGATCTCGACATCCGCGCCGATCGTCACGCCACCGACTTGAGGGATCTTGACCCAACTGCCCGTGCGCGCGTCGCCTTCGCCCACGAAGTCGGGGGCGAACCCGAACCCGTCCGAGCCGATGACGGCGCCCGCGTGCACGATCGCACGCGGACCGATTTTGCAGCCGTGATACACCACGACGTTCGGATACAAATGCACCCCTTCGTCGATACGCGTGCCGCGCCCGATCGTCACGTTGGCGTCGATCCGCACATGCTCGCCAATCACTGCGCCCGCCTCGATGACGACGTGCGGCCCGATGACGGCGCTGGCCGCCACTTGCGCCGACGAATCGATGACGGCGCTCGGATGCACGCCCGCCGGCGCTTTGGGCGCCGCTAGATCGATGAACAGTTGAGCGACGCGGGCGAAATAAGCGTAGGGATTCGGTGTGACGATGAAATTACGTCCGTCTCGCGAGCCGAGCTTTTCGAGATCGGCGGGCGCGATCAAGACGGCGCCTGCTTGCGTCGTCTCGACCTGAGAGAGGTATTTCGGGTTGGCGAGAAACGCCAGCTGATGAGGCTGCGCTTGATCCAGCGGCGCGAGGCCGGCCACCTCGCGGCCGGGCTCGCCCACGACTTCGCCGCCGAAGCGCTGCACGAGTTGCTCGAGCGTCAATGCCATTACCGTGCTGCTCCGTCGCTCAATTGGTGGCGCTCGCGCTCGAAGCGGCCAGCGCCTTGAGCACTTGATCCGTGATGTCGATACGCGGACTCACGTAGACGGCTTCTTGCACGATCAGATCGTAATGTTGCTGCTCGGCGATCTGTTTGATGACCTTGTTCGCACGATCGAGCACCGCCGCCAATTCTTCGTTGCGGCGCTGGTTCAAGTCTTCGCGGAACTCGCGCTGCTTGCGCTGAAAATCGCTATCGAGATCGGACAATTGCTTCTGCTTCGTCGCACGGTCGGCCGGCGACATCGACGCGCCGCTCCTGTCGAGCTGGTCGGACAGCGACTTCAGACGCGAAGCCATGTCCTGCAGATCCTTGTCGCGCTTCGCGAACTCGGCCTTGAGCTTGGCTTCGGCCGCCGTCGCCGCAGCCGATTCCCGCAGGATGCGATCCGAGTTGACCGCCGCGATGCGCGCCTCTTGCGCTTGCGCGACGCCGGCCACGAGCGCCCCCGTCAGCGCCACCGCCCCTAACACACGTTTGATGAACGTACCGGTTTGCAAAATCTTCCTCTCGATGCTGGCCAGAGTCTGGCGTTTCGTTAGAACGCCGTCCCGATCTGGAATTGGAATTTCTGGTATTGATCGCCCTCGTGCTTCGTGACCGGGAAGCCCAAGCTGAGCTTGAGCGGCCCGATCGGCGAAATCCACGCAAGACCGATACCGTAGCCGTAGCGCAAACCGTTCGACCCGGTCGTGGAGATCCCGGGCGCGCTTTGGCCCCAGACATTGCCGCCGTCGAAGAACGTGAACACGCGCAACGTCCGGTCGTAACCCGTGCCCGGCAATGGGAACGTCAGCTCGATATTGCCGACGACCATCTTCGAACCGCCGATCGGGTCGTTCGTCGACGTATCGCGCGGGCCGAGCGAGCTCGGTTCGTACCCGCGCACCGAGCCGATACCGCCGGCGAAGTAGTTCTTGAAGATCGGGAACGGCTTGCCGCCGAGGCCATTGCCGTAACCGCCTTGGAAGTTCAACCCGAGGACGAAGCCGCGCGCGAACGAGTAGTAGTACTGCGCTTGCAGATCGGCCTTGTAGTACTGCGTCGCGCCGGCCGGCGTGCCGTATTCGGCGTTGGCCTGCGTGTAGTAGCCGCGGCTCGGCACGAGCGCGCTGTCGCGAGCATCGCGCGACCAGCCTACCGTCAGCGGGAAGTTGTTCGACACGCGGCCGAACTCGGTCACGTAATTCTTGTAGCTCTGCGGCGTGCTGCTATCGATGTCGAGACGGTTCTGCTCGAAGCCCGCGCCGAAGAACACCGTATCGACTTCCGAGAACGGAATGCCGAACTTCAAGTCGCCGCCGGCCGTAATGATGCGGAAGCTCGAATTCGTCGAGTAGTACAGCGGCTGCGTCGTGCGGTAGTAGACGTCGGTAATGCGCTTGATGCCGTCGACCGTGAAGTACGGATCGACCTGAGTCACCGTCAGCGTACGATAACTGCGCGCCGTGTTGACGTTCACCGACAGGCTCGTGCCCGAACCGAACACGTTGTCTTGCGAGATGCCGGCCGAAAGGACGACCTTGTCGGTCGACGAAAAGCCTGCGCCGAGCGTGATCGCGCCCGTCGGTTTTTCCGTGACCTTCACGTCGACATCGACCTGGTCGGCCGTGCCCGCCACGGGCACCGTCGTCACGTCGACGTCGGTAAAGTAGCCGAGACGGTTGATCCGATCCTTCGAGAGCGCGAGACGGCTCGAATCGAACCACGAGCTTTCCAATTGACGCATTTCGCGCCGAACGACTTCGTCGCGTGTACGCGTGTTGCCGACGATGTTGATGCGACGCACGTAGACGCGGCGGCTCGGGTCCACTTGCAGGGTCAATGCGACCTTGTGATGCACTTGGTCGATCTCGGGCTGCGCATTGACCGTCGCGAACGCATAGCCGTACTCGCCGAGCTTGTCGACGATCGCCTTCGTCGTGGCTTGCAGCTTGGCGGCCGAGAAGCGCTCGCCCGGCTTGACGGTGATGAGCTTTTGCAGCTCGGGGCCTCGATCGAGCAGATTGCCGGCGAGCTTGATGCTCGACACCGTGTACGGCTCGCCCTCGTGCACCGTCAACGTCAGGTACATGTCCTTCTTGTCGGGCGAAATCGACACCTGCGTCGACTCGATGTTGAACTCGAGATACCCGCGATTCAGATAGAAGGAACGGACGTTTTCGAGATCGCCGGTGAGCTTGTCTTTCGAATAGAGGTCGTTCTTCGTGTACCACGAGAACCAGTTCGGCGTGGACAGCTGCATTTCGTTGCGCAGCGTGCTCGTGCTGAACGCCTTGTTGCCGATGAAATTGACCTGGCGGATCTTGGCGCTCGGGCCTTCGTTCACCGAGAACAGAATCGACACGCGGCTCGAGTCGATCGGCGTGACCGTGGTCGTGACCTCGGCCGCGTAAAAGCCGCGCGTCAGGTACTGGCGCTTGAGCTCTTGCTCCGCGCGATCGACGAGCGCCTTGTCGTAATAGCGGCCCGGCGACAAGCCGACGGACTTGAGCGCTTTATCGAGCTGATCTTTCTCGAACTCGTGCAAGCCGGAAAAATCGATCGACCCGATCGCAGGACGTTCGACGACGTTGACGATCACGACGTCGCCTTCCGTCGCGATGCGCACGTCGCTGAAAAAGCCCGTCGCAAAAAGTGCGCGGATCGCCTCGGACGCTTTGTCGTCGGTGAAGGTATCGCCTTGCTTGATCGGCAGGTAGGAGAAGACCGTGCTGGGCTCCACCCGTTGCAAGCCCTCGATGCGGATGTCTTTTACGACGAAAGGCGCCGTCGCCGCGTGAGCGATGAGCCCGTGAGCGGCGAGCGCCGCGACCGCAACCGTCTTAGGAACAAAGCGATGAGGTTTGAACAACGTGCTTCCCCAGTGTTTTTAGCTGCATCTGTCCACCGCGGCTGTGCAAGCGCGCGCCGCCGGACACTTTAAAAATGGATTAAACGAGCCAGATCGTTGAAGAGCGCAATCGCCGACAAGACGACGATGCAAACGAGGCCAGCCCTTTGCAGAACGAGTTGCCAACGTTCCGATACGGCTTTGCCCGTTGCGGCTTCAACCAAATAATATAACAGATGCCCCCCGTCCAATACGGGAATCGGCAATAAGTTCAGCACGCCGAGGCTGATGCTGACGAGCGACAGGAACGAAAGAAACGGCGCCCAGCCGAGTTGCGCGCTCTTGCCGGCGTAGTCGGCGATCGTGACCGGCCCCGACAGATTCTTCAGCGAAGCCTCGCCCGTCAGCATGCGCCCGAACATCCGCAACGAATAAACGGCGATGTCCCAGGTGCGCCGAGCGCTGCGCACGACGCTCTCGCCCAGGCCGTAACGCACGTTCACCGAATCGACATGCGTCGCAAGCGCCGCGCCGATGCGTCCCGCGCGCTTGCCCGTCTGCGCGTCCTCCCGCGCCTCGGGCACGACCGTCAACGAAAGCCGCTGGGCCGGCGAGCCGCGCTCGATGCCGAGCACGACGGGGCGTCCCGCGCGCGCCTTGACGTACGCGATAAACGCCTGGGCCCCATCGATCGGTGCACCGCCTGCCGTGCGCAGGGTATCGCCGGCCTGCAAGCCGGCCCGCTCCGCGGCGCTGCCCGGCTCGACGGCCGCGACAGTGAGCGTCCCGCCCTGATCGAAGCCGAGTTTCGTCAAAAAGTCGTCGTCGAGGTCGCGGCCGGAAACGTGCCGCAAATCGACTTGAAAGTCGTACGTGCCCTGCCCGTCGCGCGCCTTGAGCACGACGAGGCGGTGATCGAACGCGGCGTCGAGCAGTTTCCAGCGCAGATCCGACCACGAGCGCACCGCTTCGATATCCGCGCCCTGCTCGTCGCCGATCGCCAGAACCGTTTCGCCGCCGTCGAAGCCCGCGCGAGCGGCCACGCTACCGGCCGGCGGCGTCGCCAGCGTGGCGACGGGCTCCGTCACCCCGGTCGCGAAAACGATCGAAAACAGCGCCACGGCCAGCACGAAGTTGGCGAGCGGCCCCGCCAACACGATGGCGATGCGCTTTACGACGTGTTGGCGGTTGAATGCATACGGGAGATCGGCCGGTGCGATGCCGGGCCCCGGATCGCGTTCGTCGAGCATCTTGACATAGCCGCCGAGGGGCAACGCCGAGATCGTCCATTCGGTACCCGAACGACGCCCGACCCAGCTCGCGAGCGGCCGCCCGAAGCCGATCGAAAAACGCAGCACCTTGACGCCGCACAGTCGCGCGACGCTGTAGTGCCCATACTCGTGCACGACGACGAGCACGCCGATCGCGACGACGAATGCGGCAATTTCGATCAGCAGGTTCATCGGCCTCTCACTGCACGGCGCGGTCGATCGAGCCCGTGCGATTGGCCGCTTGCGCGACGAGCACGCGCCCGGCAATGAATTCGTGCGCGGCTCGACGCGCGTCGGCATCGGCGCCGAGCACATCCTCCAAACCGCTCGGCACGCGGTTGGACAAGCCGTCCAGCACGGCGTCGACCGTGCGCGCGATGTCCATGAAGCCGATGCGGCGCTCGAGGAACGCGTCGACTGCGACCTCGTTCGCCGCATTCAACGCCGCGCTCGCGATGCCGCCGGCCGCAAGCGCTTGCATGGCGAGCGCAAGACATGGAAAGCGTTCGTAATCGGGCTTTTCAAACTGAAGCGAAGCGATCTGGGCAAGATCGAGCTGCGCCACACCCGAATCGACACGGTCGGGAAATGCAAGCGCGTGAGCGATCGGCGTGCGCATGTCGGGATTGCCGAGCTGAGCGAGCACCGAGCCGTCCGCGTACGAGACGAGCGAATGAATGACGCTTTGCGGGTGAATCAGCACGTCGATGCGCTCGCCCCCGAGCCCGAATAGCCAGTGGGCTTCGATGACTTCGAGGCCCTTGTTCATCATCGTGGCCGAATCGACCGAAATCTTGCGGCCCATGACCCAGTTCGGATGCTTGCAGGCCTCCTCGGGCGTGACGTCGACGAGCGTGGCGGCCTCTCGCGTGCGGAACGGGCCGCCCGACGCCGTCAGGATGATTTTCGTGACGCCGCCATGTTCTGCGGCATCGCGCGGCAGGCATTGGAAAATCGCATTGTGCTCGCTGTCGACGGGTAGAAGCGTCGCCCCGTGATCGCGCACGGCATCCATGAAGATTGCGCCCGACATGACGAGCGCTTCCTTGTTCGCCAGCAAAATGCGCTTGCCGGCGCGCGCAGCGGCAAGCGTGGGCGCGAGGCCGGCGGCTCCGACGATCGCGGCGACGACCGTGTCGCATTCGGCGCTCTGCGCCGCCTGGACGAGCGCGTCGGGGCCGTACGCCACCTGCGTCTTGCAGCCTGCCGCCTCGAGTTGCGCCTGCACGCTCGCAGCCGTCTTGGCATCGCCGACGACGGCGACATCGGGCTTGAAACGCAAGCACTGAGCGACGAGTTTGTCGCCGTTGCGGTGCGCCGTGAGCGCATGGACCGAAAAGCGCTCGGGATGGCGAGCCACGACGTCGAGCGTGCTGTCGCCGATCGAGCCCGTGGAACCGAGCAATGTCAGACGTTTTTTCATATCTCTCTCTAGCGCTAGCCGAAGACCAGCATCGCGAGCGGCAGCACCGGCAGTAGCGCGTCGATGCGATCGAGCACGCCGCCGTGACCGGGCAACAGGGCGCTCGAATCCTTCACGCCCGCTTGACGCTTGAGCATCGATTCGAACAAGTCGCCGACGATGCTGAATGCGACCAGCAACGTCAGCATGAGCAGCGTCCGGGCAACGCCGACACGTTGGCTGAGCGCCGACACGAACGTCGGCTCGAACGCGTGCGCGGCCAGGGCGGCGACGGCCACGACGATGACGGCGAGCCAGCCGCCGATCGCCCCTTCCCATGTCTTGCCGGGACTGATCGACGGCGCGAGCTTATGCTTGCCGAATGTCTTGCCGGCAAAGTATGCGCCTATATCGGCGAGCCAAACCACGAGCAATACCGATAAGACGAACGGTACCCCCAGCATTCGGGCCGCGACGAGCGCATGCCAGCATGCGACCAGCGCGACGAGGCCGGCGAGGAGGAGAAAGAGCCGCCAGGCGCCATGCGCGAGCGTGGGTTTGCGGACGAGCACGAACGGCCCGGTCAAGACCCAAAAGACCGCCGCAGCCTCGAACAACGGACGTGCCGCGCGAACGCCGATGCCGAGCCGCGTGCTGGCGGCGAGCGCGAGCGCCGCGAGTACCGCATAGCCCACGGGCGCAAGCCCCGGTAGCTTCAGCAGGCGCGCCCATTCCCAGGCGCCGAAGACGAGCACGAGCGCGATCAACGCGCCGAAAGCGGCTACCGGTGCGAACAGCGTGACCGGCAGCAGCACCGCCAGCAGGACGACGGCGGTGATGACGCGGGTTTTCAGCATGGAAGGGAATCGGCGTTTTGGGAGGACGCCTCTTGCGACGCGTTTCGCGATTGCGACTCGAGCTGCGCACTCGTGCGGCCGAAGCGGCGCTCCCGGCGCGCGTAGGACGCGATGGCGTCGGACAGCGTATTGGCATCGAAATCGGGCCAATACGTATCCGTGAAGTACAGCTCGGTATAGGCCAACTGCCACAACAGGAAGTTGCTGATGCGTTTTTCGCCGCCCGTTCGGATGAAGAGGTCCGGCTCGGGCGCATACGCCAACGCGAGATGCTGCGCCAGCGAGGCCTCGTCGATGTCGACCACCCGGCCCTGCTCCACCGATTGCTCGGCGAGCTTACGGGCGGCTTGCATGATGTCCCAACGACCGCCGTAATTGGCGGCGATCGTCAGCGTCAACCGCGTGTTGCCGGCCGTTTTTGTCTCGGCGCGACGGATCGACTCCTGCACGCGCCGATCGAAGAGGGACAAATCGCCGACGACGCGCAGCCGAATGCCGTTGGCGTGCAGCTTGCCGACTTCGCGCTCGAGCGCCGTGACGAACAGCCGCATCAGGAACGACACTTCGTCGACGGGCCGACGCCAGTTCTCCGAACTGAACGCAAACAGCGTCAGGTACTCGACGCCCGCGCGTGCACAGGCCTCGACAGCCGTGCGCACTGCGTCGACGCCGCGCGTATGGCCAGCCACACGCGGCAAACGGCGCTGCGTCGCCCAACGGCCGTTGCCGTCCATGATGATCGCGATATGCCGCGGCACAGCCGCAACATCAGGCACGCGAACGGTAGAGCTGGTATAGGTCATGGCCGCCCGGACTCAAACTACTGAAAAAAGAAGGACGCGTCGAGACGAACAAGCCTCAGACGGTCATGATCTCGGCTTCTTTCGAGTGGACGAGCTTGTCGATCTCGGCGACGTATTTGTCGGTGAGCTTTTGCACCTCGTCGCTGGCGCGACGCTCGTCGTCTTCCGAGATTTCCTTGTCTTTGACGAGCTTCTTGAGCTGTTCGTTCGCATCGCGACGCAAATTGCGCACGGCCACCTTCGCCGTTTCGCCTTCGCTCCTGACGACCTTCGTCAACTCGCGGCGACGCTCTTCGGTCAAGGCGGGCATCGGCACGCGGATCAAATCGCCTTGCGTGGCGGGGTTCAGACCGAGATCGGACTCGCGAATGGCCTTTTCGACCACGGCGACCATCTTCTTTTCCCAGGGCTGCACGCCGATCGTCCGTGCGTCGATCAGCGTCAGGTTGGCCACTTGAGAGATGGGCACGTTCGAGCCGTAATAGTCGACTTGAATGTGATCGAGCAAACCCGTGTGCGCGCGACCCGTGCGGATTTTCGCCAAATCGTTCTTGAACGCTTCGATCGAACGCTGCATCTTCTGATCGGCGCCTTTCTTGATCTCTGCCACACTCATTTAGACCTCCAAAACTTCATCACTATGCGGACACGCCCGCGAGCGGCGCCATGCTGCACCGCACACGGAAACGCGCCCCGCTTAATCTCGGGAGTTTACACGTGGACGAGGGTACCCTCGTCCTCACCTTGCACGATTCGCTTGAGCGCCCCGGGCTTGACGATCGAGAACACGCGGATCGGCAGCTTCTGGTCGCGGCACAGCGCGAACGCCGTCGCATCCATGACCTGAAGATTGCGGCCGATCGCTTCGTCGAAGCTGATCGTCGAGTAGCGGGTCGCGGTCGGATCCTTCTTCGGGTCCGCGGAGTATACGCCGTCGACCTTCGTCGCCTTCAACACGACCTCGGCGCCGACTTCGGAGCCGCGCAGCGCAGCGGCCGTATCGGTCGTGAAAAAAGGGTTGCCCGTGCCGGCCGCGAAGATCACGACCTTGCCCTCTTCGAGCTGGCGGATCGCGCGTGGCCGGATGTAAGGCTCGACGACCTGGTCCATGCGCAGCGCAGACTGCACGCGCGCCTCGATACCGGCGTGACGCATTGCGTCTTGCAATGCCAGCGCATTCATCATCGTCGCGAGCATGCCCATGTAGTCGGCCGTTGCGCGGTCCATGCCCGCCGCACCGCCTGCGACCCCGCGAAAGATGTTACCGCCGCCGATCACGACGGCCAGCTGGGTGCCGAGCCGCACCACTTCGGCAACGTCGGCCACCATGCGTTCTATCGTCGCGCGATTGATGCCGAAGGCATCGTCGCCCATCAGAGCTTCACCGGAGAGTTTGAGAAGAACGCGTTTATAGGCTGTGGGCATAGCGGTATCCGATCGCGTCGAAGAGATCACGACATTGTGGCACTGTAGGGGTGAAACATTGCCCGGGGCAAGCTCGGCCCCCGCGCGAGCCGCGTAGCGGCAACGCACGAGCGAACCGGGTTAACCCGGACGGGCCCGCAGGGCGAGCCGCCGCGGCGAGCGTGGCGCCCGCCGCGGATCCGACAAACTGCGTGACTTACTGCTGCTTTGCGGCGGCGACTTGCGCGGCCACTTCGGCGGCGAAGTCGTCTTGACGCTTTTCGATGCCCTCGCCCACCACGAACAGCGCAAACTTCTGCACCGACGAGCCGGCCGCCTTCAGCATTTGTTCGATCGTCTGCTTGTCGTTCTTCACGAACGGCTGGTTCAGCAGCGACACTTCCTTCAAGTACTTTTGGACGCTGCCTTCGACCATCTTGGCGACGATTTCGGCCGGCTTGCCCGATTCGGCCGCCTTTTGCTCGGCAATGCTGCGCTCCTTGGCGATCAGCTCGGCCGGCACGTCGTCCGACGACAGCGAAACCGGCTTCATCGCCGCGACGTGCATGGCGACGTCCTTGCCGACTTGCTCGTCGGTGCCCGTGTACTCGACGAGCACGCCGATGCGCGTGCCGTGCAGGTAGGCGGCGAGCTTGTTCGACGTTTCGAAACGCGAGAAGCGGCGGATCGAGAGGTTTTCGCCGATCTTGCCGACGAGGGCGAGACGCACGGCGTCGACCGTTTGGCCACCGAGCGGCAGCGCGGACAGCGCAGCCACGTCGGCCGGGTTTTGCGACACGACGAGCTCGGCCACTTGCTTGGCGAACGCATTGAAATCGTCGTTCTTCGCGACGAAGTCGGTTTCGCAGTTCAATTCCACGAGCGCGCCCGCGTTGCCGGCGATGTGCGAGGCGATGATGCCTTCGGCCGTGACGCGCGATGCCGCTTTGCTCGCCTTGTTGCCGAGCTTCACGCGCAGCAGCTCTTCGGCGCGGCCCATGTCGCCGTCGGCTTCCGTCAACGCCTTCTTGCATTCCATCATCGGCGCGTCGGTCTTCGCGCGCAGTTCTGCCACCATGCTTGCGGTAATTGCCGCCATCATTCGCTCCTTGAGTCTGTCTTTCATACGCCGCCCGCTTTCGATGCGAACGGCAAGCATTCGTTCGCGACGCATCGAACGCGCCGCGCATTGCGCCGGCACTTAAAAAAAGGGGGCCTATCGAGAGCCCCCTTTTGTGCCGACAGCGGGCTGCTGTTACGCCTCCCCGTTGACCTCGACGAATTCGTCGCCGTCGGTGCCCCGTGCAGCCTGCACCACCTCGTTCACCGCGTTCGCACGGCCTTCGAGGATCGCGTCGGCCACGCCTTGCGCGTACAGGGCCACGGCCTTGCTCGCGTCGTCGTTACCCGGAATGACGTAATCGATGCCTTCCGGCGAGTGGTTCGTATCGACCACGGCGATGACCGGCACGCCGAGCTTGTTCGCTTCGGTCACGGCAATCTTGTGGTAGCCGACGTCGACGACGAAGATGGCATCGGGAATGCCACCCATGTCCTTCACGCCGCCGATCGACTTTTGCAGCTTGGCGATCTCGCGCTCGAACAGCAGGCCTTCCTTCTTGCTCATCTTTTCGAGCTCACCCGCCTCGACCGCCGCTTCCATGTCCTTCAGGCGCTTGATGGACACTTTCAGCGTCTTGAAGTTCGTCAGCATGCCGCCGAGCCAGCGGGCGTTGACGTAGGGCATACCGGCGCGCAGCGCTTCTTGCGCGATCGTGTCGCGCGACTGACGCTTCGTGCCGACGAACAGGATCGTGCCGCGATTGGCCGCCAATTGACGCACGTATTTCAGCGCGTCGTTGTACATCGGCAGCGTTTTTTCGAGGTTGATGATGTGAATCTTGTTGCGATGACCGAAGATGAACGGAGCCATCTTGGGGTTCCAGAAGCGCGTTTGGTGACCGAAGTGGACGCCGGCTTCCAGCATTTGACGCATGGTGACTGCCATGAAATTCTCCGCGAGGGTTGGGTCTTAAGCCGGCTGCCGTACCGGCCGCGATGCGAACGCCCTGCTTTTCATTTCGGAGCGCTCGCGAACCGCGGCTCGACACCCTGGGTGCGCCGGCTTGCGAATGGGTACTTCTCGGTATTGCTCGGGTATTGCTCTACAGGTACTTCTACGGGCGCTTCTACGACTAGCCCAAAAGTATACCACGCCGCAGGCCGCTCTCTCAACTGAATCCCTTCCCCCGACTGGGCCGCCCCGCGGGCGCTGCCGCCCGCCGCCCACCTGTTGGGACGCTGCGCCCTTGGCGCTCGTCTCCTGCCCCTCGCCTTGGGGCGGCCCTTTTCCGCCCCGTCCAGCCGCCACCGCGCCGGCTAATGCGCAGCGCCGGCTAACGCGCAGCACCGTCTCGAAACGTGCATCGGCCGAGCCGAAGGTCCGCCACCGCGCGCATATGGTGCGATAATCCAACCATGGTTGGTTTCCAGAACCGCCCCCAATTTCATCGCTCCGACATTCCATCGTTTCAGGCTCGCATCCATGGCTATTACCATCAAGAACGACGACGACATCGCAAAAATGCGCGTCGCGTGCCGACTCGCGAGCGAGGTGCTCGATTACATCGCCCCGTTCGTCAAGCCCGGCGTCACGACGGCCGAACTCGACCGGCTCTGCCACAACTACATGCTCGACGTTCAGGGCACGATCCCCGCGCCGCTCAATTATCAGCCGCCCGGCTATCCGCCCTACCCCAAGGCCACCTGCATTTCGGTCAACGACGTCATCTGTCACGGCATTCCGGGCGACAAGGTCGTCAAGGCCGGCGATGCGCTGAATATCGACGTCACCGTCATCAAAGACGGCTACTTCGGCGATACCAGCCGAATGTTCATCGCGGGCGAAGGTTCGATCCTCGCCAAGCGGCTCGTCCAAACGACCTACGAATGCATGTGGCTGGGCATCGAGCAGGTGCGGCCCGGCGCGCGCCTCGGCGACATCGGGCATGCGATTCAACGCCACGCGGAGGCCAACGGCTATAGCGTCGTGCGCGAATACTGCGGCCACGGCATCGGCACGGTGTTCCACGAGGACCCGCAAGTCCTCCACTACGGCCGCCCCGGCAACGGTCTCGAACTGCAAAAAGGCATGATCTTCACGATCGAGCCCATGATCAACGCCGGCCGCCGCGAAATTCGCACGATGCCCGATCAATGGACCGTGAAGACCAAGGATCGCAGTCTGTCGGCCCAATGGGAGCATACGGTCCTCGTCACCGATGCCGGCTACGACGTGCTGACCGTGTCGGCGGGCACGCCGGCCAGGCCGTCGATCGCGGTCGCGGCGTAAAGCGGTCATCGCCGCCGCCCTATGAGCGAAGCCGTCGTCATCACCGATCCCGCGTCCGTCAAGGCCGACTACCGCTCCGCCAAGGCAGAGCTGCTCACCCGGTTCAAGACCGCGAACCGGGTCGATGCGCTGATGCAAACGCTGTCGCGCACGACCGACGACGCGCTCGTGCGCGCCTGGCAAGCCTGCGCGCTGCCGGCGTCGAGCGCACTCGTGGCCGTCGGCGGCTACGGCCGAGGCGAGCTCGCCCCCTACTCGGACATCGACATCCTCGTCTTGCTGCCGGACACGGCTTCGCCGGAGCTGGACGGCCGCATCGAGCGCTTCATCGGCATGGCATGGGACCTCGGGCTCGAGCTGGGCAGCAGCGTGCGGACCGTCTCTCAATGCGTCGAGGAAGCGGCCAACGACATCACCGTCCGCACGTCGCTGCTCGAAGCACGGCGCATCACCGGCAGCACGACGCTGTTTCAACGCGTCGTGCTGCGCTTGAACGAAACGCTCGATGCCCGCGCGTTCTTCCAGGCCAAAGTGCTGGAAATGCGCCAGCGCCATGCGAAGTTTCAAGACACGCCGTATAGCCTGGAGCCGAACGTCAAGGAAAGCCCGGGCGGCTTGCGCGACTTGCAGCTGATCCTCTGGATCGCACGCGCGGCGGGCTTCGGCCGAAGCTGGCGCGAGCTCGACGAGCGCGGTCTGATCACGCCGCGCGAGGCGCGCGAGCTACGGCGCAACGAAGCGTTCCTCAAGATGCTGCGTGCGCGGCTGCACGTGATCGCCGGGCGGCGCCAGGACGTGCTCGTGTTCGACCTGCAGACGGCCGCGGCCGAGAGCTTCGGTTACGAGGCGACGCAAGCCCGTCGCGCAAGCGAGCAGCTCATGCGCCGCTATTACTGGGCGGCCAAAGCCGTCACGCAGCTCGCGACGATCCTCATCCAGAACATCGAGGCGCAGCTGTTCCCGCGCACGAGCGGCATTACGCGCGTCCTGTCGGAGCGCTTCGTCGAAAAACAGGGGATGATCGAGATCGCGAGCGACGACGTATTCGAGCGCACGCCCACGGCGATTCTCGAAGCCTTCCTGCTGTACGAGGCAACGCAAGGCACGAAGGGGCTGTCGGCGCGTACGCTGCGCGCGCTCTACAACGCGCGCGAGATCATGGACACGCGCTGGCGGCGCGATCCGGAGAACCGCCGTCTGTTCATGGAAATCCTGAAGCAGCCGCAGGGCATCACCCATGCGCTGCGGCTCATGAATCAGACGAGCGTGCTGGGCCGGTATCTGCTCAACTTCCGGCGCATCGTCGGGCAGATGCAGCACGACCTGTATCACGTCTACACGGTCGATCAGCACATTCTGATGGTGCTGCGCAATCTGCGCCGCTTCGCCCTTGCCGAGCACGCTCATGAGTATCCGTTCTGCAGCCAACTCATGGCCAACTTCGAACGGCAATGGGTGCTCTACGTAGCGGCGCTCTTCCATGACATTGCGAAAGGCCGCGGCGGCGATCATTCGACGTTGGGCATGGCCGACGCGCGCCGCTTCTGCCGCGAACACGGCATGGACAGCGGCGACACCGCGCTCGTCGTCTGGCTCGTGCGCCACCACCTGACGATGAGCCAGGTCGCCCAAAAGCAGGACACGAGCGATCCCGAGGTCATCAAGCATTTCGCCGAACTCGTCGGCGACGAGCGCCGCCTCACCGCGCTGTATTTGCTGACGGTCGCGGACATCCGCGGCACGAGCCCGAAAGTTTGGAATACGTGGAAGGGCAAGCTGCTCGAGGATCTCTATCGGATGACGCTCGCCGTACTGGGCGGCGCACGGCCGGACGAGCATTCGGAGCTCAAGACGCGCCAGGAAGAAGCGCTTGCGCTGCTTCGGCTCGAGACGGTTCCCGAGCATGCGCACCAGGCGCTGTGGGACGAGCTCGACGTGGGCTACTTTCTGCGCCACGACGCGGCCGACATCGCCTGGCAGACGCGCATGCTGTACCGGCACGTGCGCGCCGACGCGCCGATCGTTCGCGCGCGGCCATCGCCGATCGGAGAAGCGCTGCAGGTGCTCGTGTACGTGCGCGACCGCTCCGATTTGTTCGCCGGGATCTGCGCGTATTTCGATCGCAACGGCCTGTCGGTGCTCGACGCACGCATCAACACGACACGCCACGGCTACGCGCTCGATAACTTCATCGTCGCGCACACCGAGCACGACGATGTGCATTACCGCGACATCGCCAACCTCGTCGAGCAGCAGCTCGCCGCGCGGCTCTCGTCCGACGCGCCGCTGCCCGAACCGTCGAAGGGCCGCCTCTCGCGGCTTTCGCGGACGTTTCCGATTACCCCGCGCGTCGACTTGCGAGCCGACGAGCGCGGCCAATACTACATCCTGTCCGTGTCGGCCAACGACCGGCCGGGGCTTCTTTATTCGATCGCGCGCGTGCTGGCGGAGCATCGGGTCGGCGTCCATGCGGCGCGGATCAATACGCTCGGCGAGCGCGTCGAGGACGTGTTCCTGCTGGACGGACGCGGCCTTTCCGATAGCCGTTTGCAGATTCAGGTCGAAACCGAGCTGCTGCGCGCGATCGCTGTGTGAGACTTTATGCGCGTCAAACTGACAGCCAAGCATCCGCGGCCGGCATCGCCGAGTCGCGCCCCCGTTCGCCCGAGCAGCCCCTCGGCGCGCAAGACGCCGCGCACCCGGGACGGCGAACGTCCAGCGCCCGAGCAGAAGGCGGCCGCGCCGCGCTCGGGAGCCAAGCCCGCCGCGCCCGGCTCGGCGCCGAAAAGACGCGACGGCGCAAGCGCAAAGCCACGCAGCGGCACCGCGCAATCCGCACCGCGCGCGCGCGCATCGGAGCATCGCGGCGCGGATCGCCGCACCGCCGACCGCCGCGACGACGATACGCCGCGCCGAGCACCGCGTCCGTCCGAGGGACACAATACGCGGGACGCCTCTGCCGCGAAGGAACGCAGCACCCGCGGAACCGGAACCCCCCGCGCGCAAGGCGCCGAGCGCCGTGCGGACAATGCGCCTCGGCGAGCGCCGCGTGCCGATGAAAATCGCGGCAGCCGCACGTCGGACGGCGATCGCGAGCGTGGTGCGCGTCGCCCCAGCCCCGGACGCGATGGCGGCCGCTCCTTCGGTGGCGCTACGGAGCGCACCCGCGGCGGCCCCGACGAGCGCAAGCAACGCACGGAGCGTGGCGACAGGCAGGACGAGCGAGCGCCGCGCACCGAGCGCCGCGACCGCTCGGACGAGCGCTCGCCACGTATGGAGCGCGGCGCTCGCCCGGCCAAAGGCGCTGCCGAACGCACCTCGCGCGACACCGCATCGAGCACGGCCGGCGCCGGCGCGCGCAAGATCGCTCGCCCCGTCAAGTCGGGGGCATCGTCCCCCGGCGCCCCCGCCCCGCGGCGCGACGCCGCTTCGTCGACTCGCCCGGGACCGGCAAAAGCCGGTAGTCGCGAATGGCCGGCGCGCGGAGAAGCGCAGGGCCGACCGGCGACGGGCAACCGCGGCGACGCGCCCAAGCGTATGGCGGCAGCGACGGGAACCAAACCGACGCCCTCTCGTCTCGCCAAGCCGTCGATATCCGCAGGTGCGCCGGCCAGCCGCCGCGCCGATACCGCCGAACACGGCGAGGGCCTCGTGCGTCTATCGAAGCGAATGTCCGAGCTTGGGCTTTGCTCGCGCCGCGAAGCGGACGAATGGATCGAAAACGGCTGGGTGCGCGTCGACGGCGAGCGCATCGATACGCTGGGTTCGCGCGTGCGACCCGACCAGCACATCGAGGTCACGAAAGACGCTCACGCGGCGCAGTCGCGGCAAGTAACGATTTTGCTGCATAAGCCGGTGGGCTACGTCTCGGGCCAAGCGGAAGACGGCTACGAGCCGGCCATCACGCTCGTGACGGCCGACAATCGCTGGGAAAACGATCGCGCCACCACGCGTTTCATCCCGAGTCATTTGCGCGCGCTGGCGCCGGCGGGACGCCTCGACATCGATTCGACCGGCCTGCTCGTGCTGACGCAGGACGGCCGCATCGCAAAACAGTTGATCGGTGAGCATTCGAGCGTCGAAAAGGAATACCTGGTGCGCGTCACTTACGGCGAACGCACGACGGATATCGACCGTCATTTCCCCGCCGATCAACTCGCCTTGTTGCGCTTCGGGCTCTCGCTCGACGACACCCCGCTCAAACCCGCCAAGGTCAGCTGGCAGAACGGCGAACAACTGCGGTTCGTGCTGCGCGAAGGCAAGAAGCGGCAGATCCGCCGCATGTGCGACCTCGTCGGCCTGCATGTCGTGGGCTTGAAGCGCGTTCGCATGGGTCGCGTGGCGCTTGGCGCGCTGCCGCAAGGCAAGTGGCGGTATTTGCTCCCCGACGAAGCGTTCTGACCCGCATCGAAGGCCGTAGCGGTAGGCCTTGGCCTGCGCGCACGCGGCCGCACCGCCCCCAAGCGCACCGCCCCAAACAACGACGCCCGCTACGTGCGGGCGTCTTGCATAGGTTCGGACGGAACGCGTGGGATTCCTTCGCCGCCGAACGATGCGGCGATGGCCACCCCGTTCAGACGAGCTTATCAATCGTCGGCGTTCGGATCGAGATCGGGAAACAGCACTTCGGTAAAGCCGAACTTCGAAAAATCCGTAATCCGCATCGGATAGAGCTTGCCGATCAGGTGATCGCACTCGTGTTGCACCACGCGCGCATGAAAGCCTTCGGCAACGCGATCGATCGGCTGGCCGTATTGATCGAAGCCGTGATAGCGGATCATCGAAAAGCGGTTGACGACGCCGCGCATGCCCGGTACCGACAAGCACCCTTCCCACCCCTCGTCCATATCCTGCGATACGGGCGTGATCGTCGGATTGATGAGCACCGTTTCGGGTACCGGCGGCGCGTCCGGATAACGGTCGTTGTGCCCGAAACCGAAAATGACGACCTGCAGATCCACGCCGATCTGAGGCGCCGCGAGCCCGGCGCCGTTCGCGTGGTGCATCGTCTCGAACATGTCGGCGACGAGCGCGTGCAGCTCGGGCGTGTCGAAGTGATCGACGGTTTGGGCGATGCGCAGCAGGCGCGGATCGCCCATCTTGAGAATGTCGCGGATCATGACTGGTGCCCCTCCAAGAGCTTGCGCATATCGTCTTCGTCGAGAATTCGGACCCCGAGTTCCTCCGCCTTCGCGAGCTTGCTGCCGGCCTCGGCGCCCGCCACGACGTAGTCGGTCTTTTTCGACACCGAGCCGGCCACTTTCGCGCCGGCCGCCTCTAGCATTTCCTTCGCTGCCTCGCGCGAGAGCGTCGGCAGCGTGCCCGTCAGCACGACCGTCTTGCCGGCCAGCACGCCCTGCGGCGCGCGCGGCGCAGGCGGCCCTTCAGGCCAGGTGACCTTACCCGGCGCACGCAGCTGCTCGATGACGTGCCGGTTATGGTCCTCGGCAAAGAACTGATGAATCGACTCGGCCACGACCGGCCCGATGCCTTCCACTTCCATCAATTCTTCGATCGACGCGTTCATCACCGGGTCGAGCGAGCCGAAATGACGCGCAAGGTCCTTGGCCGTCGATTCGCCCACGTCCGGAATGCCGAGCGCGAAAATAAACCGCGCGAGCGTCGTATGCTTCGCCTTCTCGAGCGAATCGATCAGGTTTTGTGCCGACTTGTCGGCGAATCGGTCGAGCGCGGCCAGCGTCGAAAAGCCGAGATTGAATAGGTCCGCCGGCGTGCGAACGAGGTTTTGTTCGACGAGTTGATCGATGATCTTTTCGCCGAGACCGTCGATGTCGAGCGCGCGGCGCTGTGCGAAATGCTCGAGCGAGCGCTTTCGCTGCGCCGGGCAGACGAGGCCGCCCGTGCAGCGCGCCACGGCCTCGCCGGGCAGGCGCTCGATCGCCGAGCCGCAGGCGGGGCACTGAGTCGGCATCACGAACGCGCGGGCGTCGGGGGGGCGCCGCTCCAGCACCGGCCCCACGACTTCGGGAATGACATCGCCCGCGCGGCGCACGATCACGATATCGCCCGAGCGCAAATCCTTGCGGCGCACTTCGTCTTCGTTGTGCAGCGTCGCATTCGTCACCGTCACGCCGCCGACGAAAACGGGGGCAAGCCGCGCAACGGGGGTGATGGCGCCCGTCCGGCCGACGTTCACGCCGATGTCGATCAGCTCGGTCAGCGCTTCCTCGGGCGGAAACTTGTGCGCAAGGGCAAAGCGCGGCGCGCGCGAGACGAACCCGAGCACGTCTTGGTCCACCCGACGGTTGACCTTATAGACCACGCCATCGATGTCGTAGGGCAAGCTCTTGCGCTTCTCTCCGATCCGCCGATAGAACGCAAGCAACCCCTCGGCGCCTCGCACGACGGCGCGTTCCGAGCAGACCGGCAACCCGAGCTCGATGTACCAGTCGAGTACCGCGTCGTGCGTGTCGGGCATCGGCTCGCCTTCCAGCGCGCCGATGCCGTAAGCGAAGAACGACAGAGGCCGCTGCGCCGTGATGCTCGAATCGAGCTGACGCAAGCTGCCCGCCGCCGCATTGCGCGGGTTGGCGAACTCGCGCTGTCCGGCTTCGCGCTGCCGTTCATTGAGACGGTCGAAGTCGCGCCTGAACATCAGCACTTCGCCGCGCACTTCGAGTACGCGCGGAACGCGATCGCCTTTCAGGCGCAGAGGAATCGAACGCACCGTGCGCACGTTTTGCGTGACGTCCTCGCCGGTCGTGCCGTCGCCGCGCGTGGCGGCCTGCACGAAGCGGCCCTCTTCGTAACGCAGCGCAATCGCGAGCCCGTCGAATTTCAGTTCGCACGAATAGTCGACGCTCGTGCGGTCGAGCTGGTCGCTCACGCGTTTATCGAACGCCACCACGTCTTCATCGGCGAAGCCGTTGTTGAGCGACAGCATCGGCAGCGTATGGACGACGGCCGCGAAACCGCTCGCCACTTGACCGCCGACACGCTGGGTGGGCGATTCGGGCGTGATGAGATCGGGATGCTCCGATTCGATCGCCTGTAACTCAGAAAACAAGCGATCGTATTCGGCGTCCGGTATTTCCGGTTGGTCGAGGACGTAGTACTGATAATTCGCCCGCTCGAGTTCGGTGCGCAGCCAGACGGCGCGTTCTGCCGGTTTGTCGGCGGGCGGAGGCGGTTCGGCGTGCTTGCGAGCCATATCGTTAGTCTTGTTGTCGATGCGTGCTTGCGGCGGCTCGCGCGCTTTACTGGCTGAACAAACGCCGCGTCGCCGGCGAGCCGGCCGGAATGCCGGCCTCCTCGAGGCGTGCGTACAACGTCATCAGCTGCTTTTCGATCGCGAGCAGCGCCTGCTCGGGCAGCGGCCGCCGCTGATCGTCGACGACGCGCCCGCCGATACGTTCGGCCAGCGATTTTCCGTAATCGCACATGAGCCTGAACGGCAGAATGTCCTCCTCGGCAACGGGTACGTCGAGGATCAGCGTGATCATCTGCCCGCCCTTGTAAGTCAGATCGTCGCGCAGGAAATTGGTGTCGCCGAACTGCAACATGAAAACGGGGCTTTGATTCGCATCGAGCTTGACGAAACGCGTGCCGTCGCGCGACAGCAGCAAGCCGTCCTGCGACGCGACGGCCTGCACGTAATTGGCCGACCAAGGCGCGCCGTCGGACAAGACGTTGATCGACAGCTGCGCATCGCATTGCGCCGCGAACGCGTCGAGCTCGCGGGCCATCGAGACCGTTTCGAGCATGTCGGGAAACTCCGGCGCACCGTCGATCGCATCGGCCAGTTGCTGCACGCCCGACACGAACTCCGAGAACTCGAGCTCGTTCAGTGCGCCGCCGCGATTGGCGAGCTGCACCGCCGCCCGCAACGCTTCATAGCGCTGCGCGCCTTGCAGCAATTCCCAAGCGCTACCGCCCTCGGGCTTGCCCTCGATATAAACGGGCTTGCTGCCCGCGCGCCGCAGCCGCTGGGCCAGCGGCGACGCCTTTTCTCCGGAGATCGGACCGGACAGGCGAATCGGCACGACGCAGTCGATCCGCCGGTCGACGATATGCGGCGGCGCCGCCGAGATCGTCGTCGCGGCCGGGGTGACGCGCTCGTCCGCCTGCTCGGCCGGCGTTTCCTCCGACGTCGGTGCGACGCTCGCTTGCGCCGAGGCCGATTCCGGCGTGAATCCGTTGGGTGTCGTCGTTTCCGCTTGAATATCGGCGGGAATGTCGAGCGGCGAAGCCACGCCGAAACTCGGCTCGATGCGCGCGGCCTCGCCGTCGCGCGGCGCCTCCGTCATCGCAGACTCGCGCCGCGCACCGGCGCGCGCGGGCTCGATGAACGGCCGCTCCTCCTCGTGATCTTGGCGCGCCAGCGCTTCCTCGGCATCGGCCGGCATCGGGCGCGGCATCTTGCGGCGCACTTTGGCGCCCTGCCACGCGTTGTAGACGACCACCCCTCCCACCACCACGGCGCCTGCGCCGATCAATCCGAGTGTCAACTCGTCCATGCACGCTCCATCAAGCATTCGTGTGTCGCGGCCCGGCGCAAGGCGCCTCGCGCACCTGCCGTCTGGGCCGCTCGTTAGACGTTGGTTAGACGCTATTCTGGGCGAAACCGGCGGCCGTTTCCATGTCCACGGCCACGATGCGCGATACGCCTTGCTCTTGCATCGTCACGCCGATCAGCTGCTGCGCCATTTCCATCGCGATCTTGTTGTGCGAGATGAACAGGAACTGCGTCTTGTCCGACATCGCGCGCACGAGGTTCGCGAAGCGTTCGGTATTGGCGTCGTCGAGCGGCGCGTCGACTTCGTCGAGCAAGCAGAACGGCGCCGGATTGAGCTGGAACATCGCGAACACGAGCGCGGTCGCCGTCAGCGCCTTTTCCCCGCCCGAAAGCAGATGAATCGTCGAGTTCTTCTTGCCGGGCGGCTGCGCCATCACCTGCACGCCGGCATCGAGGATTTCGTCGCCGGTCATGATCAGCTTGGCCTGCCCACCGCCGAACAGGCGCGGGAACAATTCGCCGAAATGCCGGTTGACCTCGTCGAACGTCCCCTGCAGCAGCGTACGCGTTTCCTGGTCGATCTTGCGGATCGCGTCCTCGAGCGTTTCGATCGCGCGCGTCAAATCCTCCGACTGCGCATCGAGGAATGCCTTGCGCTCCTTCGCCGCAGCAAGTTCATCGAGCGCGGCCATGTTGACCGGCCCGAGCGCCGTGATCGCGTTGTTGATGCGCGTGACTTCGCCCTGCAGATACGACGGCTTCATATCGGCCGTGAGCTTTTCTTGCAGTTGCGCTTCGTCGACGCCCGCCGCTTGGAGCTGCTCGATAAACTGCTCGCCGGCGATGCGCGCGGCTTGCTCCTTCAACTGCAATTCCGTGATGCGATCGCGCAGCGGCTGCAACGAACGCTCGGCCGTCAACCGCGTTTCGTCGGCTTGGCGCAGCTTCGCGGTCAAATCGTCGAGCTCGTGGCGCGCTGCGGACAGCGCCTGCTCTTTCTGCGCGCGCACTTCGAGCGCGTCTTGCAAGCCCGTGTGGGTCGTCTGCTCGTTGATCGTTTCGAGCTCGGCGCGGGCATCTTCGAGCGAGCCCGCCACACGCTCGCTCTGCTCGTGCGCGACCTGGATGCTGCGCTTGAGCTCGTCGATGCGCGCCGACATGTTTCGGGCGGCGAAGCGCGCATCGGCGGCTGCCCGCTCGAGATCGCGTGCCTGCGTGCGCGCCGCCGAAAGCGTTTCGTCGAGCGACTCGAAGGCAAGCTGATTGTCTTCGAAACGCGCCTGCAGCTGCGCCAGCTCGCCGTCGTGACGCTCGAAGTTGGCTTCCGATTCGGCCCGCTGCGCGCGTTGCTCTTCGATCTGCGCGGCGATCTCCTCGAGTTCCTCGCGAATCTGCGTGCTGCGCTGCGTGTAGCGCTCGTGGGCCTGCGTCAGCTTGAGCACTTCCAGTTGCAGGCCATGCACGCGCTGCGTCGCGCGCTCGACCTGCGCACGCGCATCGGCGAGCGCCTGCGACGCCTGCGTATGCGCCGCTTCGGCGCGGATCGCCGCAGTCTTCGCTTCGTCGGCGAGCAGCGTCTGAGCGCGCAACTGGCGCGTGAGGTTCTCGATTTCCTGCTGACGCGCAAGCATCCCGGCCTGCTCGGAATCGGCCGCGTACAACTGCACGCCGACACGCGTGACGACGTGCCCGGCCTTGACCACGATCATCGCCCCTTCGGGCAATTGGGCGCGCATCGCGAGCGCTTGCGTCAAGTCGTCGGCCACATAGGCCTGACCCAGCCATTCGTTCAGGACGGCGCGCAATCCGGCGTCGTCGATGCGCACGAGCGAAACGAGCGGCGTGAATCCGGCCGGCGTCTCGCGCGGCGCGCCGGCCGCCGGCGGCGCGTAAAAAGCGAGCTTGGCGGGCGGCGCGTCGCTCGCAAAAGCGCGCACCCAATCGAGATTCGAAATTTCCAGCGCGGCTAGCCGCTCGCGCAGGACCGATTCGAGCGCGCCTTCCCAGCCCGCTTCGACATGCAGCTTCTTCCATAAGCGCGGCAGGCCGGCGAGCTCGTGCTTGTCGAGCCAGGGCTGGATCTTGCCCTCGGTCTGCACGTTTTCCTGAAGCTGCTTGAGCGCGACGAGGCGCGCTTCGAACTGGTGCGTCTGCGCGCTCTCGCTCTGCACGCGCTCCTGCGCCGCTCGGCGCTCGGCGTCCACACGCGGCAGCGTCTCTTGCGCTTGCTCGAGGCGCGCTTGCGCTTCGCTCAAAATTTCTTCTTGCTCGGCCAACTGCATGCGCTGCTCTTCGAGCTGCGCTTCGTCCGGCGCGTCGAGCCCGCCCGCCTCCGCCTTGAGCCGTTCATGGCGCTGCTGAAGCTGCTGCAACTGCTGATCGGCATTGCGTTGATGCGCGGCCTCGAGCTTGATCGCCTGCTCGGTCTGAGCGATGCCCGCGCGCTCCTCGTTCAGTTGCGCCTGGGCGTCGCGCCAGCGCGCTTCGAGCGCCGGCAGTTCGTCGTGCTTGGCCGCCGCCTCTTCTTCGGCGAGCGCGGCCTTTTCCTCGGCGACGGCCAACTGCTCCTCGGCTTCTTCGAGATCGCCCCGAGCCTTCTCCGCCTGCACCTGCCATTGCTCGCGCTGCGCCGTGAGCGCGGCGATCTGCGCCTGCACGCGGTTGCGCGATTCGATGACGAACTTGATCTCGGCTTCGAGCCGGCTCACTTCGGCGTTGGCCTCGTAGAGCGAGCCCTGAGCGCCTTGCATGGCGTCGCTGGCCGCGTAGTGCGCGACGCGCAGCGTTTCCAGATCGGCCTCGACCTCGCGCAGCTTCGCCATCTGCGCTTCGAGATCGATTTGCGCCTCCGCGATCGCGCGCTGCTGGCGCGCCTGCTCGGCGGCCGCCTCGTTCTTGCGCAACAGCCACAGCAACCGTTGCTTCTCCTCGCCTTCGGTCTGCAGCGTCTTGAACTTGGTCGCGACGACCGCCTGCGCCTCGAGCTTTTCGAGGTTCGCGCCGAGCTCGCGCACGATGTCTTCGACGCGCGTGAGGTTCTCGCGCGTGTCGTGCAGACGGTTCTCGGTTTCGCGGCGGCGCTCCTTGTACTTCGACACCCCCGCGGCCTCTTCGAGGAACACGCGCAGCTCTTCGGGCTTCGCCTCGATGATCCGCGCGATCATGCCTTGGCCGATGATGGCGTAGGCGCGCGGACCGAGGCCCGTGCCGAGGAAGATGTCTTGAATGTCGCGCCGGCGCGCGGGCAGGTTGTTGATGTAGTAGCTGGACGTGCCGTCGCGCGTGAGCACGCGCTTGACGGCGATTTCGGAGTACTGCCCCCATTGGCCGGCCGCCCGGCCGTCGGCGTTGTCGAACACGAGTTCGACGCTCGCGCGGCTGCCGGGCTTGCGCGCGGTCGATCCATTGAAGATGACGTCCTGCATCGATTCGCCGCGCAGCTCGGAGGCGCGCGACTCGCCGAGCACCCAGCGCACGGCATCGATGATATTGGACTTGCCGCATCCGTTCGGGCCAACCACGCCGACGAGCTGACCCGGGACCTGGAAATGCGTGGGATCGACGAAGGACTTGAAACCAGCGAGTTTGATCGAGGTCAGACGCACGGCGATATCGCTGTTTTGATGGAGTCGAACAAAAACGCGGCCGGATTGCCGCGCCCGCGCACCGCGCCCGGCACGCGCAATCGCGAGCCGCCGGCGCCATGCGCGGCGGACCGCCGCCGCGATGCTTTTTGGGTCGCGAAACGCAATCGCCGGTGGCGCCGGGCGCGTGCGTCGCGAGCAAGTGGCAATCATACCATCGCCTACCGGGCACGCCCGCCGGACAGCCGTCCCGGACAGCCGTCCCATCAGGCAGCGGCGCCCGGCCGGGGCGCGCGCCGCAAGCTATAATGACGCCCTTTTCCCGCACGCGCGCCGCGCACCCGGCGCGCGCTTCGCAACCTGCG
The DNA here is from genome assembly GCA_036384755.1 of Trinickia sp. GTDB lineage: Bacteria > Pseudomonadota > Gammaproteobacteria > Burkholderiales > Burkholderiaceae > Trinickia. Next base: position 37,729 of record DASVLS010000110.1, read on the forward strand.
TGCAACTCGCGCGCAACCTGCCCACCGATCCCGACGTGAATCCGCTACTCGACCGCCTCCAGCCGTACCCGTTCGAAAAGCTGCGCGCGCTGTTCAAGGACGCGACGCCGCCCGCCGATCTGCCGCACATCAGCCTCGGCCTCGGCGAGCCGAAACACGCGACGCCCGAGCTGATCCGCCAGGCCATCGTCGCCTCGCTCGGCTCGCTGTCGACCTACCCGGCCACGATCGGCTCGAACGCCCTGCGCGAGGCCATCGCGGCGTGGGCCGTGCGCCGCTACGGTTTGCCCGCGCTCGACCCGGCCACGCAAGTGCTGCCGGTATCCGGCTCGCGCGAGGCGCTGTTCGCGCTCGCGCAAACGGTCGTCGACGGCACGCGTGCCGGCGCCGTCGTGCTGTGCCCGAATCCGTTCTATCAGATCTACGAGGGCGCCGCGCTGCTCGCCGGCGCCGAGCCCTACTTTGCGAACAGCGATCCGGCGCGCAACTTCGCCTGCGATTACGCGGCGGTGCCCGACGACGTCTGGGCGCGCACCCAACTGCTCTACGTCTGCTCGCCGGGCAATCCGACCGGCGCCGTGCTCACGCTCGACGACTGGCGCGAGCTGTTCGCGCTGTCGGACAAGCACGGGTTCGTGATCGCATCGGACGAATGCTATTCGGAGATCTACTTCGACGAAGCCAACCCGCCGCTCGGCGGCCTCGAAGCCGCGCACCGGCTCGGCCGCGGCTTCGAGCGGCTCGTCATGCTCTCGAGCTTGTCCAAGCGCTCGAACGTGCCCGGCATGCGCTCGGGCTTCGTCGCCGGCGATGCCGAACTGCTCAAGCGCTTCCTGCTTTATCGCACGTATCACGGCTCGGCCCTGTCGCCCGTCTATCAGGCGGCCAGCGTCGCCGCTTGGGGCGACGAGGCGCACGTGCGCGAAAACCGGGCAAAATACGTGGCCAAATTCGCAGCCGTCACGCCGATGCTCGCCGATGTCCTCGACGTGCGAATGCCCGACGCGGCCTTCTACCTCTGGGCGAACGTCGAGCGCACGGGGCTCGCCGACACCGAGTTCGCGCGGCGCCTATACGCCGACTATAATCTGACCGTCCTGCCCGGCTCATATCTGGCGCGCACCGCGCATGGCGTGAACCCGGGCCGCAATTTCGTCCGCATGGCGCTCGTCGCCGACGTGAGCGAATGCGTCGATGGCGCCAAACGCATCGTCGATTTCTGCCGCGGCCTCGCGCGCTGACCCGCGTGTCGATGCGCCCGGCGGCCGGCTCTTACCCGCGCACCGCGCGGTGAGGACGGCCTTGCGCCACACCCGTCGTTCTCCGACTTCCGACTTCATTTAGCGAAACTACCGACATGTCGCAACAAATTCAGCAAATCATCGACAACGCCTGGGAAAACCGCGCCGAGCTGTCGCCGAAGGCGGCGCCCGGCGAAGTGCGAGACGCCGTCGCCCACGCGATCGAGCAGCTCGACAAGGGCCAGCTTCGCGTCGCCGAAAAGAAGGACGGCCAATGGGTCGTCAACCAATGGCTGAAGAAAGCCGTACTGCTTTCGTTCCGCCTCGAAGACAACGTGCCGATGCCGGCCGGCGGCTACTCGCAGTTCTACGACAAAGTGCCCTCGAAGTTCGCGAACTACACCGCGGCGGATTTCGCGGCCGGCGGTTTTCGCGTCGTGCCGCCCGCCATCGCGCGTCGCGGCTCGTTCATCGCGAAGAACGTCGTTCTGATGCCCTCGTACACGAACATCGGCGCTTACGTCGATGAAGGCACGATGGTCGACACGTGGGCGACGGTCGGCTCATGCGCGCAGATCGGCAAGAACGTGCATCTTTCGGGCGGCGTCGGTATCGGCGGCGTGCTCGAGCCGCTGCAAGCGAACCCCGTGATCATCGAGGACAACTGCTTCATCGGCGCACGCTCGGAAGTGGTCGAAGGCGTGATCGTCGGCGAAAACTCGGTCATTTCGATGGGCGTGTACCTCGGCCAAAGCACGAAGATCTACGATCGCGAAACGGGCGAAGTGACCTACGGCTACGTGCCGCCGGGCTCGGTCGTCGTGGCCGGCAACCTGCCCTCGAAGGACGGCTCGCACAGCTTGTACTGCGCCGTCATCGTCAAGAAGGTCGATGCGAAAACGCGCGCGAAGGTCGGCCTGAACGAACTGCTGCGGGGCGACTGATGAGCTCGTCGCGCACCGTCGTCTACGGCATTCCGAACTGCGACACCGTCAAGAAGGCGCGCACGTGGCTCGAATCGCACGGCGTTGCGTTCGAGTTCCACGACTTCAAGAAGGCGGGGCTGACGGCCTCGCTCGTCAAGGCGTGGCTGGCCGACGTGCCGCTCGACGTGCTGGTCAACCGCCGCGGCACGACTTGGCGCGGCCTGCCGGACGACCTCAAGGCCGCCGCGGAGACGCAACAAGGCGCCATCGCGCTGATGGTCGAGAAGCCTTCCGTCGTCAAGCGGCCGGTCGTCGTCGTGGATGGCCGCGTAAAATCGGTCGGCTTTTCCGCCGACGAATATGCGGCCCTCTTCGCCTAGCGCCGCACGGCGCCGCGGCGTGCGGTAGCGGTTAGCCGTTCGGCCGGCTATTCGACCTGCGCCGAGCCGCGCAACAATACGTGCAATGTCTGCCGGCTGCTTCCCGCCGGCATTTTTATATCCAGCAACACAACGGTGGTCATCGATTCCATGTCCGGCACTTACGGCACCCTCGCCCTTACCGAACAACTGATCGCGCGCGCTTCGGTCACCCCTGACGACCAGCATTGTCAAAAGCTGCTGATCGAGCGGCTCGAAGCCGCCGGCTTCGTCTGCGAGACGATCGAGTCGCACGGCGTGACGAACTTATGGGCCGTCAAGCGCGGCGCGGGCGGCGCGTCCGGCAAGCTGCTCGCGTTCGCGGGCCATACCGACGTCGTGCCCACGGGCCCCCTGGAGCAGTGGACTTCTCCGCCCTTCGTGCCCACCCATCGGGACGGCAAGCTCTACGGCCGCGGCGCCGCCGACATGAAAACGTCGATCGCCGGTTTCGTCGTCGCAGCCGAGGAATTCGTCGCCGCGCATCCGAATCATCGCGGCTCGATCGCCTTCCTGATTACGAGCGACGAAGAAGGACCGGCTACCGACGGCACCGTGAAGGTCGTGGAAGCACTGCAAGCACGCGGCGAAACGCTCGATTACTGCATCGTGGGCGAACCGACTTCGACGAATACGCTCGGCGACGTCGTCAAAAACGGCCGGCGCGGCTCGATGTCGGGCAAGCTCGTCGTCAAGGGCGTGCAAGGCCATATCGCCTATCCGCATCTCGCCCGCAATCCGATTCATCTGATGGCTCCCGCGCTTGCGGAGCTCGTCGCCGAGCACTGGGACGAAGGCAACGAATATTTCCCGCCTACGACTTGGCAGGTATCCAACCTGCACAGCGGCACGGGGGCGAGCAATGTGATCCCGGGCCGGGCCGAGCTCACGTTCAACTTCCGCTTTTCGACAGCCAGTACCGTCGAAGGGCTGCAACAACGCGTGCATGCGATTCTCGACAAGCACGGGCTCGAATACGATCTGGACTGGACCGTCAGCGGCATGCCGTTTCTCACGCCGCGCGGCGACCTCTCGAACGCGCTGGAGAAAGCGATCCGCGACGAAACGGGCGTGACGACAGAGCTGTCGACGACGGGCGGCACGTCGGATGGACGATTTATCGCGCGCATCTGCAAGCAAGTGGTCGAATTCGGGCCGCCGAACGGCAGCATCCACAAGATCGACGAGCACGTCGAGCTCGCCTTCGTCGAGCCGCTGAAGAATATCTACCGCCGCGTGCTCGAAACGCTGATAGCCTGACCGTCATGTCCGTGTTCATGTTCGCGCTCATGTTCGCGCTCACGCGCCATTACGCAGGACAGGCACCGTTTGCCCGGTTCGTAGCCCGTTCCGTATCCGCCGTACGCTTCACCCCTTTCGCACCGCACAAGGAGACGCCGCGATGACCACGCCTTTTCTCACCGTCCGCGACTTGCTGCGCTACGCGGTGTCGCGTTTCACCCAGGCGCAGCTCGCGTTCGGCCATGGCACCGCCAACGCCTATGACGAAGCCGCCTATTTGATTCTGCACACGCTGCATCTGCCGCTCGATGTGCTCGATCCGTTCCTCGACGCGCGCTTGCTCGACGAGGAAATCTCCGCCGTGCTCCGCGTGATCGAGCGCCGCGCCGCCGAGCGCGTGCCGGCCGCCTACATCACGCAGGAAGCCTGGATGCATGGCAGGCGCTTCCATGTGGACGAGCGCGTCATCGTGCCGCGCTCGTTCATCGGCGAATTGCTCGAAGACGGATTGCAGCCGTATGTCGTCGATCCCGACGAAGTCGGCGCCGTGCTCGAACTGTGCACGGGGTCGGGCTGCCTCGCGATCTTGGCCGCCCAGGCATTTCCGAACGCCGATGTCGATGCCGTCGATATTTCGGCCGAGGCGCTCGAAGTCGCACGCATCAATGTCGCCGATTACGGGCTCGACGATCGTATCGCGCTGTTCCACGGCGACTTGTTCGCACCGCTGGCTCAGCGCCGCTACGACGTCATCATCGCCAACCCGCCGTATGTCAATAGCGAGTCGATGCAGGCGTTGCCGGCCGAGTATCGGCACGAGCCCGAGCTTGCACTGGCGGGCGGCGCGGACGGCATGGACATCGTGCGGCGTATCATCGGCGAAGCGCCCAACTGGTTGACCGACGAGGGCGTCCTCGTCATCGAGATCGGCAACGAACGCGCAAACGTCGAAGCGGCCTTCGGCGGTCTCGACCTCGTCTGGCTTTCGACGAGCGGCGGCGACGATAACGTGTTCCTGATCCAGGCCGGCGATCTGCCAGCCGTGTGACGACATGCCGATCGCATCGCGCGGGTCTTGGTCGTCTTTGTCCATCCGACAGCCGCACGGTAGCGAATAGCGAGGCAAGCAGCGAGAGGCGAGAGGCTCCCAAGCGCCATGTCCACTCACGAACCGAGCCCATCAGGCGGGAACGACGGCCATCGCCACCGTGCCGTCGAAATGGAAAGCGCCGCCTCGCAAACGCGCCGGCTATGGTTGATCGCCGCCGGCGCCGGGCTCGCCTACGGCATCTCGCTACGCGATGCCCCGTATCCCGATCAGGCCGCCGCCAAGGTGCTGATGTGCGCGCTGCTGTTTCTCGCCGCCGCGCGCCACGAACCCAAGCGCGAACGCCTATGGCTCATGATCGCGCTGGCCGCCTCCGCTGTCGGCGACGCCCTGCTCGCGCTGCCGCAGCTTGCGGTGTCGTTCGTCGGCGGGCTCGGGGCATTCCTCGTCGCGCACTTGGCATATTGCGCCCTCCTTGCGCCGCGCGCCGCCCGTGTCAAAGGGTGGCGCCGCGTCGCCGTACCGCTGCTGTGGGCCGCAGCCATCGCCATGTACTTCGTGTTTTTCCCGAATTTAGGGCCGCTGGCGCTCCCGGTGGCCGCTTATATGCTGGCGTTATGCGCCATGGCCACGCTCGCGCTCCTCGCGCTCGGGGGCGGTCTGTTCCTGCCGCTGGGCGGCCTCGCCTTCGTCGCGTCCGACGCCATGATCGGCATCGACCGCTTTGTCGGCACGTTCCCGGCCAGCGGCTATGCAATCTGGTTTTCCTATGCCATCGCGCAAGTATCGATCGGGGCCGGCATCCTACTCGGCGGCAAAGCCAAGCGATAAAAGACGCTGCGGTATGCGCACAATGGCCATCCGCGCATGCGGGTGGCCCCGCCCTGATTCTCGCCGTTCTGTAAGATGCGAATACGCTGCGCCGGCGCTTCGTCGGCCGCGTGCAACCAAGACGTCAAGACGCCTGGCTACCTGCACATGCATTTCGATTGGCTCTCTCTCGGCAGCCTCATCATCCTCGCCCACGCGCTCGGCGTGATCGCGGCCGGCCACGCCATTCTCAATACGCGCACGTCGCAAGGCGCCATTGCGTGGGCCGTGTCGCTCGTCGCCGTGCCCTATGTCACGCTGATCCCGTATCTCTTCTTGGGCCGCAGCAAGTTCTCCGGCTACGTCGATAAGCGCCGCATCGAAAGCGAGCTGCTGCGCAGCCACGCGCATCCAAGCGCCTGGGATACGCGCGCATCGTCGACGGGGCGCCCCGCCGAAGCGCTGGGCCACCACGTCGTGCGCGCGCTCACCGGGCTGTCCGGCATGCCGTTCCTGCCCGGCAATGCGGTGCGCACGCTCGTCAACGGCGAGGCCACGTTCGCCGCGATCCTCGATGCGATCGAGCGGGCTCGCCACTACGTGCTCATTCAGTTTTTCATCGTGCGCGACGATTCGCTCGGCGAAATACTCAAGGCGCTGCTGCTCGCGAAGGCCGCGCAAGGCGTGCGCGTGTGCTTCCTCTACGACAGCATCGGCAGCTTCGATTTGCCGCAGCGCTATGTGTCCGCGCTGCTGGCGGGCGGAGTCGAAATCCATCCGTTCGCCACGAATCGGCGCTTCGTCAACCGCTTTCAGCTCAACTTCCGCAATCACAGGAAGATCGTCGTCGTCGACGGCGAGCGGGCGTTCATCGGCGGCCATAACGTGGGTGTCGAGTATCTGGGCGGCAACCCCCGCCTGTCCCCATGGCGCGACACGCATATCGAGGTGCGTGGGCCCGTCGTCGCCAGCGTTCAGTTCGTTTTCATCGAAGACTGGCACTGGGCGACCCAGCGTCTGCCGCGGCTCGAACCGTCGCAGGCGGAACAACCGGAGAGCGTGGGCGAGGCCGACATGCATTGCCTCGTCGTCGCGCCGGGCCCGGCCGACAAGGAAGAGACCGGCTCGCTGTTCTTCGTCGAAGCGATCAACGCCGCGCAAAGCCGGATCTGGATCACGACGCCTTATCTCGTGCCCGACGAGGCCGTGTTCTCGGCGTTGCGGCTCGCGGTCATGCGCGGCGTCGACGTGCGCATCTTGATTCCGAGCCGGCGCGATCACTACGTCGTGTTCGAGGCATCCAAACTCTACGCCTACGACCTCGTGCGCGCGGGGGTCCGCATCTTTCGCTACCGGCCCGGGTTTCTGCACCAGAAAGTGGTGCTGATCGACGACGTGGCCGCGGCGATCGGCAGCGCCAACCTCGACAATCGCTCGTTCCGCCTGAACTTCGAGATCATGGTGCTGACGATCGACGACGCGTTCGCCGCCGAGGTCGAAGCGATGCTCGAGCGAGATTTCGAGCAATCCTGGGAAGTCGATCGCAGCGAATATCGCGACGCGTCGGCGCTGCGGCAGATCGTGATGCACGTGGCTCGGTTGTTTTCTCCGATTCTTTGACCGCCGCGTCGGACGATGCAGCCGCGGCGACCGGCAGCGCCTCCCCGAGACCGAGACCGAGACCAGAGCGGCACCGACGCTGACGCTGATGCTGACCCAAGGACCTCAGAGCAGCGCCTCGATATCGGCGACGATCGTCTCGGGCTTCGTCGAGGGCGCGTAGCGCTTGACCACGTTCCCGTTGCGATCGACGAGAAACTTCGTGAAATTCCACTTGATGGCCCTCGTACCGAGAAAACCGCGCCGCTCGCCCGTGAGGTAGCGGTACAACGGATGCGCCTCGGGGCCCTTGACGTCGATTTTCTCGAACATCGGAAACGTCACGCCGAAATTCTTCTCGCAGAAGCTGCCGATCTGCTCGGCGTCGCCGGGCTCCTGCTTGCCGAACTGGTTGCAGGGAAACCCGAGCACTTCGAGCCCACGCGCGGCGAAGCGCTCGTAAAGCTGCTGCAAGCCGGCATACTGCGGCGTGAACCCGCACTCGCTGGCGGTATTGACGATGAGCAGCACCTTGCCGCGGTAGCGATCGAGGGTGACCGGCTCGCCGCCAAGTGTGCGGGCCGAAAACGTATAGAGCGTACTCATCGAGGCGCCTCCGAAGGAAAAGCCAGAAGTCTATGCGAAAGACGAAAGCCCCGCCGCCCCAAGCACCGTCTAAAATAGCGCTTTTCGAGCTGCCGGCCCCGTCGTGATCCGTTTCAATCAATTCAGTCTCGCCCGCGGCGTCAAGCCCCTTTTCGACGCTACGTCGTTCACGCTGAACCCGGGCGAGAAGGCCGGGCTCGTCGGCGCCAACGGCGCCGGCAAGTCCACGCTGTTTTCCGTGCTGCGAGGGGAATTACACGCCGACGCCGGCGATGTCCTGCTACCGCCGTCGTGGCGCATCGCCCATGTCGCGCAGGAGACGCCGGCCGCCGACAAAACCGCGCTCGAGTACGCGCTCGACGGCGACACCGCGCTTCGCGAAATCGAAGCCCGCATCGGCGAAGCGGAAGCGGCTCACGACGGCGAGGCCCTCGCGAACGCGCACGCGGCCTTCGCCGACGCCGACGGCTACACCGCCCCCGCCCGCGCCGAAGCGCTGCTGCTCGGCCTGGGCTTCACGCTCGCCCAGACGCGCGAGCGCGTCGCGAGCTTTTCGGGCGGCTGGCGCATGCGGCTGAATTTGGCGCAAGCGCTGATGTGCCGCTCCGACCTTCTTCTGCTCGACGAACCGACGAACCACCTGGACCTCGATGCCATCGTCTGGCTCGAAGACTGGCTGGGCCGCTACGCGGGCACGCTCGTCGTCATCTCGCACGACCGGGAGTTCCTCGATTCGGTGTGCAACGTCACCCTGCACTTGGAAAACCGGCAGGTGAAGCGCTACGGGGGCAACTACTCCCAATTCGAAATCCTGCGCGCGCAACAGCTCGCGTTGCAACAAAGCGCCTTCGAGAAACAGCAAAAAACGGTCGCGCATCTGCAGAGCTTCATCGACCGTTTCAAGGCCAAGGCCACCAAAGCGCGCCAGGCGCAGAGCCGCATGAAGGCGCTCGAAAAGATGGAGTTGATCGCCCCCGCGCATGCAGCCTCTCCGTTCACGTTCGAGTTCCGCACGCCCGACGCCGCCCCGAATCCGATGCTCGTCATGGAAGACGTGCGCTGCGGCTATCGCGCGGCCGACGACACGGACATCGCGATTCTCGAGGGCGTAACGCTGTCGGTGCAGAACGGCCAGCGGATCGGCTTGCTCGGCGCGAACGGTCAAGGCAAGTCCACGCTCGTCAAGACGCTCGCCGGCACGCTCGCCGCGCTGTCGGGCTCCATGCGTGCGGCCCGCGGCCTCGTGATCGGCTACTTCGCCCAGCACCAGCTCGAGACGCTGCGCCCCGACGATTCTCCGCTCGCCCATCTTGCCCGCATCGCGCCCGACACGCGCGAGCAGGAGTTGCGCGACTTCCTCGGCGGGTTCAACTTCTCGGGCGACATGGCGAGTTCGCCGATCGGGCCATTCTCGGGCGGCGAAAAAGCGCGCCTCGCGCTTGCGCTCATCATCTGGCAAAAGCCGAACTTGCTGCTGCTCGACGAGCCGACGAACCACCTCGATCTGGAAACCCGTCACGCCTTGACGATGGCGCTCGCGCAGTTCGAGGGCACGCTCATTCTCGTCTCGCACGACCGGCACCTCTTGCGCGCGACGACCGATCAATTCATGCTCGTGGCGAAGCACCGGCTGCAACCGTTCGACGGCGACCTCGACGACTATCGCGATTGGCTCCTTCAGCACGCCGCCGAAACACGCGCCGCAGCCAAGGCAGCCAGCCAAGCCGGCGCGGCCGAGCTAGCCGGCGATGCCGACGCGCTCGCGGGCAATCGCAAGGATCAGCGTCGGCAGGAGGCCCAGGCGCGCCAAAAGCTCGCTCAACTGAAGAAGCCGTTGCAGACGCGTATTGCCAAGCTGGAAAAGGAAATGGACGCGCTGAACGCGGAAAAGGCGACGCTCGACGCGTTCGTCGCCGACACTGCGAGCTACGAGCCGGCCATGAAAACCAAACTGACCGACGCACTGAAGCGTCAGGCCGAAGTCGCCGCGCGCCTCGAAGCGCTCGAAGCCGAATGGCTCGACGCGCACGAGGAACTGGAACAGATCGGCTAGCGCGCTCGGCGCGCGACGCATGGACCTTTCGCGCGAGGGTCTGGCCGGCCAGGATCGACTGGAGGTGTAAGTTGACGACGGATGCTCCGCTGCGCGGCCTGCGCGTGCTTGACCTCACGCGGTTGTTGCCCGGCCCGCTGGCGACGTTGCGGCTCGCGGAACTCGGCGCCGACGTGCTCAAGATCGAAGAGCCCGGCGGCGGCGATCCGGCGCGCGCCATGATGCAAGCGCCGCACGATCGCGCCAAGGGCGTGCCGAGCAGCTTCTATCGCCTCGTCAATCGCGGCAAGCGCGAAACGCGGCTCGATTTGAAGACCGAAACAGGACGCACGGTTTTGCGCGCGCTCGTGCGGGAATCGCACGTCCTCGTGGAGAGCTTCCGCCCAGGCGTCATGGAGCGTCTCGGGCTCGACTACTCGAATCTCGCGAAGGTCAACCCCAAGCTCGTTTATTGCGCCATCACGGGCTATGGGGCGAAGGGCCCCCTCTCGCAACGGCCCGGGCACGACATCAACTACCTCGCATACTCGGGCGTGCTCGACCAGATTGCGACGCCCGACGGCCCCCCCGTCATCGCCAATATTCAAGTCGCCGACTTGCTGGGCGGCGCGCTGCCGGCCGTCACGCGCATTCTCGCGGCGCTCTGGCAGGTGTCGCGCGACGGCGACGGCACGTTCATCGATTTGTCGATGACGCACGCGATCCACGCGAGCAATGTCGTCGCGCAAGCGACACTCGAAAACGCCGAGAGCGGCATGCCGGGCGCAGCGAGCGAACTGCGCGCCGGGCTTGGCCTGCTCAATGGCGGCGTGCCCTGCTACAACGTCTATCGAACGGCCGACGCACGCTGGCTGGCCGTCGGCGCGCTCGAATTGAAGTTTTGGGAAAAGTTGTGCCGTGCGCTCGCGCGGCCCGATTGGGCGTCGCGCCATTGGAGCTTGGGCCAGGCGATCGGCGGCGCCGATGCCGTGGCGCTGACGCGCGAGCTCGCCGAACGGTTCGCGTCGCGACGGCTCGACGCATGGATCGAACTACTCGAGCCGCTCGATTGCTGCGTGTCCCCCGTGCTGACAGTCGAGGAAGCGCGCAATCACGTTCTGTTCAATCCGGACGCCGAGGCCTAACCGGCCCCAACGCGGCCGCTTCATAGCCGCTTCATAGCCGCTTCATAGCCGACGGCAAACGAACGGCCGGAAGGAATACCGCACTCGAGCGGGACGACCGCCGCCCTTGCCGCTTCCACTCGCCTACTCGAGCTCCTTGATCCGGTCGATCGCCTGTTCGATGCGCTCGACGGCGATCACTTGCAGACCGTCGATCGACTGCTTGGGCGCATTCGCTTTCGGTATCAACGCGGCGGTAAAGCCGAGTTTCGCGGCTTCTTTCAAACGCTCTTGCCCACGCGGCGACGGCCGGATTTCGCCGGCAAGGCCCACTTCTCCGAACACGATCAAGCCCTTGGGCAACGGCTTGTTGCGCATCGACGAGTGAATGGCGAGGAGCACCGCGAGGTCGGCCGCCGGCTCGGCGATCTTTACGCCGCCGACGGCATTCAAGAAAACGTCTTGATCAAAGCATGCAATGCCCGCGTGCCGGTGCAGCACGGCCAGCAACATCGCCAAGCGGTTCTGCTCGAGCCCGACGGCGAGACGACGCGGGTTCGGCACATGCGCCGTATCGACGAGCGCTTGAATTTCGACGAGCAGCGGGCGCGACCCCTCTTGCGTAACGAGCACACACGAACCGGGCACGATTTGCTCGTGCTGCGACAAAAAGAGCGCCGACGGATTCGCGACGCCACGCAACCCGCGCTCGGTCATCGCAAAGACGCCGAGCTCGTTCACGGCGCCGAAGCGGTTCTTGAACGCGCGAACGAGCCTGTACGACGAATGCGTGTCCCCTTCGAAGTACAAAACGGTATCGACGATGTGTTCGAGCACGCGCGGGCCGGCCAAGCTGCCTTCCTTCGTTACGTGCCCGACCATGACGACGGTCGTGCCCGACTGCTTGGCGATGCGCGTCAGTTGCGCCGCGCATTCGCGTACCTGCGCGACGGAGCCCGGCGCCGAAGTCAGCGCCTCGGAGTAGATCGTTTGAATCGAATCGACGACGGCCACGTCGGGCTTTTCGGCCTCGATCGCGGCTTGGATCTTTTCGAGCTGGATTTCGGCGAGCAGCATGAGATCGGCCGCGCGCGACCCGGGTTCGAGCAGCGCCAAGCGCTGCGCGCGCAGCCCGATCTGCGCCGCCGATTCCTCGCCGCTGATATACAGCGCGCACCGATCTTCCGAGAGCGAAGCCAGCGATTGCAGAAGCAACGTCGATTTACCGATGCCAGGGTCGCCGCCGATCAGCACGACCCCGCCCGCGACGAAGCCGCCGCCGAGCACACGATCGAATTCGCCGATGCCCGTCGAGAAACGCGGTACGTCCGCAGCCTCGATATCGGCGAGCCTTTGGACGGGCGCGCTCTTCGCGAGCGATTGAAAACGATGCGCGCCCGCACTGGGCGCGACCGTTTCAACGAGGGTGTTCCAGGCGTTGCATGAGGGACATTGCCCTTGCCATTTCGGCGTTTGACCGCCGCACTCGGTACAGGTGTAAGCCGTTTTTTGTTTCGCCACGCGCGGTCCTTCGCCGTCTTCTTTTGATCGCAATCGGAAAAATAGAAATGAACGAGCCGGCCGCTTACTCGGCCAGCACGGGCACGCGTTGCGCGACGGCGCACATGAGCTCGTAGCCGATCGTGCCGCAAGCGCGGGCGACATCGTCGATCGGAAGCTGCGCGCCCCACAATTCGACGCGCGAGCCGACGTTCGCCGTAGGACACGGTGTCAGATCGACCGTCAGCATGTCCATCGACACCCGCCCGACGAGGCGGGTGCGCACGCCGTCGACGACGACCGGTGTGCCCTCGGGGGCGCAGCGCAGATAGCCGTCCGCGTAACCGCAGGCCACCACGCCGACGCGCATCGTCCCAGGCGCCGCGAACGCCGATCCATAGCCAACAGTCTGACCCTTTGCCAGCGTTTGCACGCCGATGAGCTCGGAGGCAAGCGTCATGGCCGGTTGCAGCCCCACGCCGTCGATCGCCGAGGTCGCGCCCGACGGCGAGGCCCCGTAGAGCATGATCCCGGGCCGCACCCAGTCGAAATGCGCGCGCGGATGCCAGAGCGTAGCCGCGGAATTGGACAAGCTCCGCGCCCCGGCGATCCCTTCGGCGCCGCGCTCGAACGCGTCGAGTTGATGCTCGATGCCCCGCTCGCCATCGGCGTCTGAAAAATGGGTCATGAGCACGATTTGGCCGATGCCCGGGCACGCGCGGGCGCGCTCCCATGCCGCACGGAACTTGTCCGGCGTATAGCCGAGCCGGTTCATGCCGCTGTTCATCTTCAGCTGAATGTTGATAGGCTTGGACAGACGCGCCATTTCCAGCATGCGCAGTTGCTCGTCGCTGTGCACGGTCGTCGTCAGGCTATAGCGGTCGATGACGTCGATGTCCGTCGGACGAAAGAAGCCCTCGAGCAGCAAAATGGGCCCCGCCCAGCCGAGTTCGCGCAGCTTCACGGCTTCTTCGAGATCGAGCAGGCCGAAGCCGTCGGTGGCGCGCAGGCCCGGGAACGCCCGGGCGAGCCCGTGGCCGTACGCGTTGGCCTTGACGACGGCCCATACCTTGGAGTTGGGCGCGTGGCGACGGGCCACAGCAAGATTGTTGGCTAAGGCTGCTGTATGGATGGTGGCGAGAAGCGGGCGCGGCATGACGTTTTCGTATGAAGCACGAGGCATTCGTGATGGGATGGCGCGTTTTTCGGCCGCGCAGCCGGGCCGCGCGCCGTTCGGGCGGCGCGCCGGCAGTCCGAAGCTACCTATTTTCGTGATATAAAGCCGTGCGCACAACCCATTTCGAACGGCCTAAGTCCTAACGCGTCAGACGCGTCCGGGGAGGACGCGCCGCAAAGGACCGCAACGCATCAGATGAAAAAAGGTTTTTACTCCATCATGGCCGCGCAGTTTTTTTCGTCGCTGGCCGATAGCGCCCTTCTGATCGCCGCCATTGCCCTGCTAAAAGATCTCCACGCTCCGAACTGGATGACGCCGCTGCTCAAGCTGTTCTTCGTCCTGTCGTACGTCGTGCTCGCCGCCTTCGTCGGCGCTTTCGCCGATTCCCGGCCGAAGGGGCGCGTCATGTTCGCGACGAATACGATCAAGATCGTGGGCTGCGTCTTCATGCTCGTCGGCGCTCACCCGCTCGCAGCGTACGGCATCGTGGGCTTCGGCGCCGCCGCCTACTCGCCTGCGAAGTACGGCATCTTGACCGAGCTCTTGCCGCCCGAGCGGCTCGTCGCCGCCAACGGCTGGATCGAAGGCACGACCGTCGCGTCGATCATCCTCGGCACGGTGCTCGGCGGCGCGCTGATCAGCCCGCACATCGCCGCGCACGTGCTCAAGCACCGGCTGCCGTTCGTCGCGACGCCAGCCGAAGCCGCCATGGTCGTCATCATGGTGATTTACATCACCGCGGCCTTGTTCAATCTGCGTATTCCCGATACGGGGGCACGCTACCCGAAACAACAGCATGGGCCGATCCGGCTCATCACCGATTTCGCCGATTGCTTTCTCACGCTCTGGCGCGACAAGCTCGGACAGATCTCCCTGGCCGTCACGACGCTATTTTGGGGCGCCGGCGCCACGCTGCAGTTCATCGTGCTCAAATGGGCAGAGGTGTCGCTCGGCATGTCGCTGTCCGAAGGCGCGATCCTGCAGGCGATCGTGGCCGTCGGCGTAGCCGCCGGAGCGATGTACGCCGCGGCGCGCGTGCCGTTGAAGAAGTCGCTGACAGTGCTGCCCGTCGGCGTCATGATGGGCATCGCCGTCATGCTGATGGCGTTCTATACGCGCCATCTCATCCCGCCGAATTGGGGCTTTTACTTCGGCCGCGTGCATGTGCCCGGCTATCTCATCATCGCTTATCTCTTTTTGATGATCGTCGGCGCGCTTTCGGGCTTTTTCGTCGTGCCGATGAACGCCCTTCTTCAGCATCGCGGCCACGTCCTGCTCTCGGCCGGCCACTCGATCGCCGTGCAGAATTTCAACGAGAACCTTTCCGTGCTCATCATGCTGTGCCTGTACGCGGTGCTGGTCTGGCTCGACGTGCCGGTCTCGGTCGTCATCGTTCTGTTCGGCACGTTCGTTTGCCTCATGATGTGGCTCGTCATGCGCCGCCATCAGGCCAATCAACGCGCCTTCGATTCCGTCGCGTTGATCGGCGAATCGAAGCACTGACCTTCACGGCGGCCTCGCGGCCGCTTCGCTCGCCATGTCACGCCTCATTGCCAATGTCCTTACGATCGCCGGCTCCGACTCCGGCGGCGGAGCCGGCATCCAAGCCGATTTGAAGACGTTTTCGGCGCTTGGCGTCTACGGCGCGAGCGTCGTCACGGCGCTGACCGCGCAAAACACGCATGGCGTGCGCGCGGTCCATGCGCCCAACGCCGAATTCGTCTCGGCGCAGCTCGACGCCGTCTTCGACGACATCCGCATCGACGCCGTGAAGATCGGCATGCTCGCCAATGCCGGCATCGTTCGCGCCGTGGCCGACGCGTTGCGCCGGCATCGTCCGCCCCGGATCGTGCTCGACACCGTGATGCTGTCCAAGAACGGGCACGCACTGCTTGCGTCCGACGCCGTCGCCGCTCTGCGCGACGAATTGCTGCCGCTGGCCGGACTCGTCACGCCCAACCTCGACGAAGCCGCCGCGCTCGTCGGCGCCCCCGCACGCGCAACCGACGAAGCGCAGATGCAACGGCACGGCGAGGCGCTGCGCGCGCTCGGCGCCCGCGCCGTGTTGATCAAGGGCGGTCATTTAGGCGGTGAGCAAAGCCCCGATTGGCTGATCGACGAGACGGGCAGGCATCGCCTCGGTGCGGTCCGCCTTGCGGTCAAGCACACGCACGGCACCGGCTGCACGCTCTCGGCGGCCATTGCGGCGCTGATCGTCCAGCGGCCGGATTGGATCGGCGCCGTCACCGACGCTAAAGCCTATCTCAACGAAGCGCTGCGCGAGAGCGTGCGCTTGCAGGTGGGCACCGGCGTCGGGCCGCTGCATCATTTTCACCGCTGGTGGTGATGTCCGTCGCCGTGCGCGGCGGGCCGCGTTTTGGCCGCCCGCGTGATCCGGTGATCCGGTGATCCGGTGATCCGGTGATCCGGTGATCCGGTGATCCGGTGATCCGGTGATCCAGGGGTCGAGGGGTCGAGGGGTCGAGGGGTCGAGGGGTCGAGGGGTCGAGGGATCGAGGGATCGAGGGATCGAGGGATCGAGGGATCGAGGGATCGAGGGATCGAGGGATCGAGGGATCGAGGGATCGAGGGATCCTGGGATCGAGGGGTCCTGGGGTCAATGGCCGCCCGCAGATCCTAGGAGATGGCGATTTTCTGGGCGAACGCCCTAGCCTGCTCCGGCCATTCGTCGGGGACGACGAATCCTCGCTCTATCTCGCGCCAACGCCCAAGGCCCGTGCGCTCCCGTTCGAACGAGCCCACCATCGTCGGGCCGCTTTGCAGCGCTAGCCGCTCGGCCAACGCAGCCGCTGCCCCGAGGCCGGACGCATCGGCATCCGCGTTCGCGATCGCCGGCCGAGGAGCGAGCCACGCCAGGCGCGGCAAAACCATCCACCGGGCATGCGCACGCGTCGCGCAAAACGCCATCCATTCGCCGCGGGTGACCCAAAAGCCACGGTGATGAGTCGGCTCGACGTCCGGCGCGATCGAACACGATTCGCGCCATCGGTAGAAGAGCCAGCCTTTGACGAACATTTGCGCCTGCCAGGGCCCCGCGTGGCCCAGAGCCGCGAACTCGTCGCGCGCCGATAGCGGCAGTTGATGCCCGAGCAAATGCGCGCGCTTCAGATCGAAACGGTCTTGCAAGTTCGGGCCGACGTAGTCGGCCAACTCCGCCCGTTCGCCGCCCGCGTGCAGGTAGCATTTGACGGCCAACTCCCAATGCAGACGGCGTCCGCTCGCCGTTTCGACGAGAAAGTCGCATTCCCCTATCGTGCGGCCCGCCAGCCGCAGCGCCACGTTCGCGGCAACGAGTCGCGCCGCCGGACCGTGCTGGAGAAAGTAGCCGAGCAAGCATTCGGCATAACGGCCGAGCCTGACGATGCGCGTCGCCTCGAGCGCCTCCGTTAGCGGGCGGGGATCGCGATCGAGCGCGAGGAGCCAGGCGATCGTGGCCGCCGCTTCGTCGGCGCATTCGAAGGCGCCGGCCAACTCCCCTGCCGGCGGCTGTGCGCGCAGCAGCGGCGCGCTGAAAAGCAGCCAGGCCAAATCGCGCACGGCGGGGCCGGACAAGGCTTCGAGCAACGCATCGAGCGCGGCGGCGGGGGCGGCGGCCGGCTCGATCGCGCTCATCGCGCCGCCTGTTGCTCGGCTAACGCCTGGCGATACGTGTCATGAGCGAGGCACAGATCGACCCAAGCCTTGGCCTTGTCGGGCAAGCTGCGCAGCAAATACGCAGGGTGGTACGTCACGATGACCGGGACGTTTTCGTAGCGATGCACGCGCCCCCGCAGCGACGAAATGCTCGCATCGGTCTTGAGCAGGTTTTGCGCGGCCACGCGGCCCAGCGCGACGATGAGTTTCGGCTTGACGAGCGCCACTTGCCGCTGGAGGTAGGGCTCGCACTGCGCCACTTCGTCGGGCTCGGGGTTGCGGTTGCCCGGCGGCCTGCATTTGACGACGTTCGCGATATAGACGTTTTCGCCGCGGGCGAGCGTCAGCGCACGCAGCATGCTGTCGAGCAGTTTGCCGGCCTGGCCGACGAACGGCTCGCCTTGCTTGTCCTCGTTTTCTCCGGGAGCTTCGCCGATCAGCATCCAATCGGCGGCCCGATCGCCGACGCCGAACACGGTGTTCGTGCGCCTCTCGCAAAGCCGGCAACGCTCGCACGCGGATACGCGTGTTTCGAGCGCATCCCAATCGAGCGTCGCGACACCTGGTTCGCCGCGCGACGCCGAGTCGCCGAACGCCACTGCCTCGGCGGCCGCAGGCTCGCCCCTCGCAGGCTCGCCCCTCGCAGGCTCGCCCCTCGCAGGCTCGCCCCTCGCAGGTTCAACCCTCGCAGGTTCAACCCTCGCAGGTTCAACCCTCGCAGGCTCAACCCTCGCTGGCTCAACCCTCGCTGGCTCAACCCTCGCTGGCTCAACCCTCGCTGGCTCAACTTCGGCGGGCCATGCTTCTTGCGCATCCTGCGCCGCCGCCTCTCCGGCGTGGCCGACTGTTGCGCCGCGCCGCACCCACATCGTTGCGAGACCGAATGTCTCCAGCGCGGCTTCATCGAGCGCCATCGTCGCCCTCCTTGAACGTGTAGCGCATGACGAGCGCATCTTCGCGGCCGTGCCGCCGCGCCGGGTAATAGTTCTTCCTCCGCCCGATCGTCGCGAACCCGAAACGCTCGTAAAGCCGCAGCGCACGCACATTGGATGGCCGCACTTCCAGCAGCACGCCGCTCAACTGCTTGCCGCGCGTGATACGCATGGCCTCGCGCAGCAGCGTCAGGCCGGCGCCGGTTCCTTGGGCTTCAGGCGCGACACACAGGTTCAGCAGATGCATCTCGTCGACGACGGGCATCAGCACGCAATAGCCGATCAGCACGCCGGTCACGTGCCGCATGCAGATGCCGAAATAGCCGTTGCGCAGAGAATCTTCGAAGTTGCCTCGAGACCACGGGAAATCATAGGCCTCGCGCTCGACGGCGGCGACCTCGTCGAGATCGGCCTCCGTCATCGGCGACATATAACGGTCCGCCAGCAGCACACCGCTCATCGAGCCTCCCGGCCGCCTTGCGCCGCGCGCTGCGCGAGGCGTTCCGCCGTAGTCTGCGCGACCTTATCGCGCACGTACTCGGGCGCGGCCAATTCGGCAGCCACCGTGCGGCCGGCGCGGTAGGCGCGCAGCGCCGCCCAAGCAAGGGGCTGCGCGTGCGGCAGCGCGTCGTGATCGACGACGGCAGCCCGCTCGGCGACGGCCAGCCGCGCGCCGAACGCGCGAGCGGCATTGCCGGCGAGTGCGAACGGCGTTTCGGGTGCGGCGAGCGCTTCGGGCGCGCTCAGCGAAGGCGGCGTCAACGTTCGCCATTCGCCGGCGGGCGCGTCCCACGCGTAGTCGGCCCAGTACACTTCGTCCATGCGGGCGTCGAGCACGGCCAGCACGCGCGCGACCGACGGATCGCGCATGCGTGCGTGCTCGGCGCAGATCTGCAGCGTGCCGACAGGCACGACGGGCACGCCCAATCCGAATGCGAGCCCTTGCGCGACGCCGGTGGCCGTGCGTAAGCCCGTGAACGAGCCCGGGCCGGCGCCGAATGCGACGGCATGGCATTGCGAAAGCGCGAGGCCCGCCTCGTCGAACAACTCGCGCACGGCCGGCAGAACGCGCGTGCTGGAGACCGCACCCGTTGCTTCATGGCGGGTCCAAACGTGCGCAGGGGCCGCGTCGGAGCCGGCCGAGGCGGCATCGGAGCGGAGCAGCGCGACCGAGCAAAATTCGGTCGATGTATCGAGAGCAAGCAGCACGGTTGATGTCATGGGCGCTATTGTAATGCGGCTAGTGCGCCACCCCGCCCCTCATATGCGGCGCGCCGATCGCTGCGCGCCGCGTCGCGCTCGCGCGAGTCCGCGTTTGGAAGCCTCGCTCGATTTTTCGAACGAGATCGCTTGTTATGATCGGCGGCCTTATCGTTTCGCACCGGAGAAAGCACATGAGTGAAGTCGATTCGCAGTTCGAGCAAGCCCAGGTGGATGTGAAAGCGCTGCCCGAAAAACCCGGCAACATGACGCTGCTGCGCCTGTACGCGCTGTTCAAGCAAGCCACCGAAGGCGACGTCCATGGCGATAAGCCCGGATTCGCCGACATCGTCGGCAAGTACAAGTACGACGCGTGGGCCTCGCTCAAAGGGACGGCACAGGACGTGGCGAAGCAGCAGTACGTGGAACTCGTCGAATCGCTGAAAAGCGGCGAGGCAAGCTGAGCGCCCGCACGACGAACGTGCCGCGAGGCGCCGGACGACTCACCGCGCCTTCGCGAAGCCGTGCCCGCCGCGCGGTTGTCGACTACCGAACCTCCCTCTGGCGCGCTGCAGCAAAAACCCTTATAATGCGGCCTGCGCAACACCTGCCGGCGGCAAACCGGTGTGTGGCGCGCACCGTAGCGTTTTGCTCCAATCTAGTTTAGAACCTGTCCCCTTCCGCCTAGGCCTTGACGGGCCGTCTCATCCAGGCTGACGGCGACGCCATATCGGCGTCCCGTATCCGATACAGCTTCTAACGAAAAGCTCGCACCGATTCGCGAGCTGCCCCCGTTTTGCGATTTGCTCGCGTGCCCTCTTGCATGCTGAATCCGAAGACTTGGGTAATGCCGATTGGCGCCGACGCCTTTATGTGCCGTCTTCTTAGGATTCTCATGACTTCGAGTCTTCACTCCAGCCCGTTGAACGCTATCGCCGATCTCGTGGTCGGCATCGATACCGACGCCCCCGCTTCGCAAGCGCCGGCCGTCGAAACGCCGGCTGGTCCCACCTTCGCCTCGCTGGGTTTGTCGCCCGAGATCCTCTCGGCGCTGACGGCGGCCGGCTACGCCGCGCCCACGCCGGTGCAGCAGCGCGCCATTCCGGCAGGCATCGCCGGCCGCGATCTGCTCGTTTCGAGCCCGACCGGCTCGGGCAAGACCGCTGCATTCATGCTGCCCGCCATCGAGCGTTTCGCTCAAATGCAAAAGACGCAAGCCGCGCAACCGCGCGAGCCGCGCGAAGCGGGCGGCGATCGTCGTCCGCGCCGCGGCCCGCCCGTCGCACGCCCTGGCCTGCTCGTGCTCACGCCCACGCGTGAGTTGGCCATGCAAGTGACGACGGCCGCATCGACGTACGGCAAACACCTGCGCCGGCTGCGCACGGTCAGCATTCTCGGCGGCGTCGCGTACGGCCAGCAGTTGATGCTGCTCGCCAAGAATCCCGAGATTCTCGTGGCGACGCCGGGCCGCTTGCTCGATCACCTCGAGCGTGGCCGCATCGATCTGTCGCAATTGCAAATGCTCGTGCTCGACGAAGCCGACCGCATGCTCGACATGGGCTTCATCGACGATATCGAAACGATCGTCGCAGCCACGCCCGCCACACGCCAAACGATGCTGTTCTCGGCCACGCTCGACGGCAAGATCGGCTCGCTGACGAACCGTCTGCTGAAGGACCCGGAACGCATCGAGATCGTCCAACGGATGGAATCGCGCACCAACATCGCGCAGACGGTCCACTACGTCGACGACCGCGATCACAAGGATCGATTGCTCGATCACCTGCTGCGCGATACGGCGCTCGATCAAGCCATCGTGTTTACGGCGACGAAGAGCGACGCCGATCAACTGGCCGGCCGCTTGGCCGACGCGGGCTTCTCCTCGGCCGCGCTGCACGGCGATCTGCCGCAAGGCGCGCGCAACCGCACGATCCGTGCGTTGCGCGAGCGCCGTGTGCGCGTGCTCGTGGCGACCGACGTCGCCGCGCGCGGCATCGACATCCCCGGCATCACGCACGTGTTCAACTACGATCTGCCGAAGTTCGCCGAAGACTACGTTCACCGCATCGGCCGCACGGGCCGCGCAGGGCGCTCGGGCATCGCGGTGAGTCTCGTGCATCACGCGGAACAAGGCGCACTCAAGCGCATCGAGCGCTTCGTTCGCGCGCCGTTGCCCGTGAACGTCATCGAAGGCTTCGAGCCGCGCAAAGCGCCGCCGCCGCGTACGGGCAACGGCCGCGGCCGTCCGGGCGGCAACGGCGGTCGGCGCTTCGGTTCGAACAGCGCGAACGGCGCGAACGGGTCCAACGGCGCTTCGCGCGGCAATGGCGAAAAGCGCGGCAACGGAGGCTGGAGCGGCCGTTCGTCGAGCGGCTCGCGCGACGGCTACGGCTCGCGCGAGGGTTTCGGTTCGCGTGACGGCTACCAAGGCCGCCGCAGCGACGGCCAACGCGGCGCACGTCGCAGCGGCTAACGCCCCGCGCGGCGTCGTCTCGCGCAGGCCCACGCGGCCTGCCGCTCGCGAAACCGGTGCAGTTCCCCCTGGGACTGCACCGGTTCTTTTTTGGCCCTTCGGTTTTTTGCCGACGGGCCATCCCTCCTCTCTCGCATTGGCACCTCAATTTCACGATACGAAAAGATCTTTTGCGTCGTAAAAATCTGTGCTGCGTGGCACAACGACGGTCGTTGCAAGATGGAAAACGCCGTTTCTCATCATGAAATTAAACAAGTAACTATTTGATTTTTATGTGTTAATTAGATTATAAAAACGTTCGGTTACGCCTATTCGGCCGGCCCCGGTTTGCCTAGACTCTTATATAAGAGTTCGCGCCCCGCCAAGCGCGACAGCGAGATCACCTACTCACTTACAGGCAACAAGGAGCCCACCATGTCACGCCAACAGCAAGCACAGCAACTGCAACAGCAATGGGAAGCCGATCCGCGCTGGAAAGGCATCAAGCGCGGCTTCACGGCCGAAGACGTCGTGCGTCTGCGCGGCTCGTTGCAAGCCGAGCACACGCTCGCCAAACGCGGCGCGGAAAAGCTGTGGGCGCTCGTCAACAACGAACCGTTCGTCAACGCCCTGGGTGCGCTGACGGGCAATCAGGCGATGCAGCAGGTGAAGGCCGGTCTCAAGGCCATCTACCTGTCCGGCTGGCAAGTGGCGGGCGACGCGAACGTCGCCGGCGAAATGTATCCGGACCAATCGCTGTATCCGGCGAATTCGGTGCCGCTCGTGGTCAAGCGCATCAACAACACGCTCACGCGCGCCGATCAGATCCAATGGTCCGAAGGCAAGAACCCCGGCGACGAGGGCTACGTCGATTTCTTCGCCCCGATCGTGGCCGATGCCGAAGCCGGTTTCGGCGGCGTGCTCAACGCGTTCGAACTGATGAAGGCGATGATCGAAGCCGGCGCGTCGGGCGTGCATTTCGAAGACCAGTTGGCATCCGTAAAGAAGTGCGGCCACATGGGCGGCAAGGTCCTCGTGCCCACGCGCGAAAACGTCGCGAAGCTGACGGCGGCGCGTTTGGCCGCCGACGTCTGCGGCGTGCCGACGGTTCTCATCGCGCGCACGGATGCGGAAGCCGCCGACCTCATTACGTCGGACGTCGACGAGAACGATCGACCGTTCCTCACGGGCGAGCGCACGGTCGAAGGCTTTTTCCGCACGAAGCCGGGCCTTGCGCAAGCCATCTCGCGCGGCCTCGCCTATGCGCCGTACGCCGACATGATCTGGTGCGAAACGGGCAAGCCCGATCTCGAATACGCGAAGAAGTTCGCCGAAGCCATCCACAAACAATTCCCCGGCAAGCTGCTTTCGTATAACTGCTCGCCGTCGTTCAACTGGAAGAAGAATCTCGACGATGCGACGATCGCGAAATTCCAGAAGGAATTGGGCGCAATGGGCTATAAGTTCCAGTTCATCACGCTCGCCGGCTTCCATGCGCTCAACTACTCGATGTTCAATCTCGCCCACGGCTACGCGCGTTCGCAGATGAGCGCGTTCGTCGAACTGCAGCAGGCCGAGTTCGCCGCTGCCGACAAGGGCTTCACGGCCGTCAAGCATCAACGCGAAGTGGGCACGGGCTACTTCGACGCCGTCACGCAAACGGTCGAGCGCGAAGCCTCGACGACCGCGCTGCACGGTTCCACCGAGGACGAACAGTTCTTCGACGCGAAGAAAGTCGCATAGGGGTAAGTCATCGGACAGGCACAGGGGACCAGGGAGGACGCGGGCCCCGCATGCGCGACGCATGCGGGGCCCGACGTTTGGCCACGGTCCGTCCGACGGCGCGCACGGCGATCAGCGGTACACGATGACGGGAATCTTCGTATGCGTGAGCACGCGCTGCGTCTCGCTGCCGATCAACAGGCTACCCAATCCCTTGCGTCCGTGCGAGGCCATGAAGATGACGTCGCAACCGCCATGCTCGGCCGCTTCGATGATGCCGAGGTACGGCGACGGGTGCACGCTCGTTTGGCTCGCGCAGGCCACGCCCGCCCGGCGCGCCGCTTGTTCTACTTCGTCGAGGTGCTCGCGCGCTTCGCGCTCGCTGCGTTGCTGGAAATCGGCGGGCGGTTCGACCACCACCTCGGAAAACGGCGAATACGGATACTGCGGCAGGCAAGCGTAAGCGGTGATGCGCGCACCGACCGAGCGCGCGAGATCGATCGCGCCGTCGATCGCCTTTTGCGACAACTCGGAACCGTCGGTCGGGACCAGGATGTGCTTGAACATGGCGCCTCCCTCGTCGACAAAGCAACCGCCGCATGCGGCGGATCGGCGGCATCGCGCGCAGCGGCGCGAGCTCGTTGATGTGATTGTAGTGCGGTGCGGCAGGCACTCGTGGCTCTCCTCGGGTGAGTCCGAATATCGGAAACCCGCGCGGCCGGTCGCGGCCGGTCGTTATTGCCAGTAGCCCGGACGCTCATAGGTATGCTTGAGAAAATCGAGAAACAATCTCACTCGCAACGGCAGATGCCTGCGTTGCGGGAACACGGCGTGAATGCCGATCGGCGGCGCCGCGAACGCGTCGAGCACCGTCACGAGCCGCCCCGCCGCGATGTCCTCCCCCGCTTCCCACGACGAGCGCCATGCAAGCCCATGCCCCGCCAAGCACCAGTCGTGCAGGACGGCCCCGTCCGAACACTCGAGCGTGCCCGACACCTTGATCGATACGATCCTGCCGTCCTGTTCGAACGTCCAGCCGCGCTGCTGATTGACGCCCGCCGCGAGCGCAAGACAGTTGTGGTGGGCGAGATCCGCGAGCGTACGGGGCGTGCCGCGGCGCTCCAGATACGCCGGCGCGGCCACGCATACGCGGCGATTCTCGGCGAGGCGCAAGGAGACGAGCGACGAATCGGGCAACTCGCCGAAACGTACGGCGCAATCGAAGCCTTCGTTGACCAGATCGACCATGCGGTCCGACAGATCGAGTGCGACCGAGACCTCCGGGTGAGCCGACGCGAAATCGGGAATCAGCGGCGCCACGTGCTTGCGGCCGAAACCGGCCGGCGCCGACACGCGCACGTGCCCGCTCGCCTTCACGCCGCCGGCCGACACGCTGGCCTCGGCGTTTTGCATGTCGTTGACGATCCGCTGGCAATCCTCCAAGAACGCCGAGCCTTCGAACGTCAGCGTGAGCTTGCGCGTGGTTCGCACGAGCAGCTTGACCCCGAGCCGCTCCTCGAGCGCGTCCAGCCGACGGCCGATGACGGCCGGTGCGACGCCCTCGGCTTGTGCCGCGGCCGACAGGCTGCCCTTCGCCGCCACGGCCACGAACGTTTCGATTTGCTTGAACCGCGACACGAGCGGGCCCCTTGGAAAGCGATAGATCGCGAGATTATGTACGAAAAAGTCAAAGATAAAGTGACGTGCAGCCTATTTTTCGATCCATCCAGTCACAAATAAAATACGGTCCGGATCTGTCAAAGACCGCAATAGGAGCTCAACGGCCATGTCGACATCGTCACGACGTTTTCCCAAAGCGGTGCTGTTCGACGCGTACGGCACGCTGTTCGACGTGCACTCGGTCGTAGCGGCGGCCGAGCAGCTTTTCCCCGGCCAGGGCGATGCGCTTTCGCAGCTTTGGCGTTTGAAGCAAATCGAATACTCGCAGCTGCGCACGTTGGCCGACGTGAACGGCTCGCACTACAAGCCGTTCTGGGACGTCACGCTCGACGCCCTGCGCTATGCCGCGCGCCGCCTGCGTTTGCCGCTCGACTCCGCCGGTGAAAAGCGGCTCATGGATCAATACGCCTGCCTCTCCGCATTTCCCGATAGCGCGCCGGCCCTGCGCGCATTGCGCGCCATGGGTGTGGCCGAACACGGACAGCCGCTCGGCCTCGCCATCTTGTCCAACGGCAACCCGCGCATGCTCGAGGTGGCGGTCAAGAGCGCCGGCATCGCCGATTTGTTCGATCGCGTCTTATCCGTCGATGCCGTCCACGCATACAAGCCCGCCCCCGCCGCGTATGCCCTCGGCACGCAAGCGTTCGACGCGAGCGCGCGCGAGATCGTATTCGTTTCGTCGAATGGCTGGGACGTCGCGGGCGCCGGCTGGTTCGGCTATGCGACGTTTTGGATCAACCGCACCGGCGCGCCGCTCGAAGAGCTCGAATCGAAGCCGCGCGGCACCGGCCAGAGCATGTCCGACCTCGTCGAATTCGTGCGAACGCTAACGCAGGCCGAAAAGGATTGAAGCGACGACATCGCGCCCCACAGCCCGGGTGCGCGATGTCGTCGCCTGTTTTTGCCATCTGACCGACCAAAGGAGACTTTCCATGGCCAACACGCTGTCGTTGCCCCAAGGCATGCAAATCACCGGTGCGATCGAACCCGGCTTCGAGACGATCTTGACGCCCGACGCGCTGAACCTTGTCGCCGATCTGCACCGCGCGTTCCAGGCGCGCCGCAAGGAGTTGCTGCAGGCGCGAGCCGAACGCACGAAGCGGCTCGACGCGGGCGAGCGCCCCGACTTTCTCGCACAAACCAAGGCGGTACGCGAAGGCGACTGGACGATCGCTCCGCTGCCGAAAGACCTCGAATGCCGTCGCGTGGAAATCACGGGCCCCGTCGAGCGCAAGATGATCATCAACGCGTTGAACTCCGGCGCGGACGCGTACATGACCGACTTCGAGGATTCGAACACGCCGAACTGGCGCAATCAGATCACGGGTCAACTGAATTTGAAGGACGCCGTTCGCCGCACGATCTCGCTCGAGCAAAACGGCAAGACATACACGCTCAACGAAAAGATCGCCACGCTCCTCGTGCGTCCGCGCGGCTGGCACCTCGACGAGAAGCACGTGACGGTCGACGGCGAACGCGTCTCGGGCGGCATCTTCGATTTCGCGCTCTTCTTGTTCCATAACGCGAAGGCGTTGCTCGAGCGCGGCAGCGGCCCCTACTTTTATCTGCCGAAGATGGAGAGCCATCTGGAAGCGCGTTTATGGAACGACATCTTCGTCGCCGCCCAGGAAGCGATCGGCTTGCCGCGCGGAACGATTCGCGCGACGGTGTTGATCGAGACGATTCTCGCCGCGTTCGAGATGGACGAGATTCTCTACGAACTGCGCGAACACAGCGCGGGCCTCAACGCGGGCCGCTGGGACTACATCTTTTCGGCGATCAAGAAGTTCAAGAACGACAAGGATTTCTGCCTCGCCGATCGCTCGCAGATCACGATGACCGTGCCATTCATGCGGGCGTACGCACTGCAGTTGCTCAAGACCTGCCACAAGCGCAACGCACCGGCGATCGGCGGCATGAGCGCGTTGATTCCGATCAAGAGCGATCCTGCGGCGAACGAGAAGGCGATGGCCGGCGTGCGCGCCGACAAGAAGCGCGACGCGACCGACGGCTATGACGGCGGCTGGGTGGCGCACCCGGGCCTCGTGCCGGTGGCGATGGAGGAATTCGCGAGCGTCCTTGGCGACAAGCCGAACCAGATCGCCAAGCAACGCGACGACGTTCAAGTCGCGGCTACCGATCTGCTCGACTTCCGCCCCGAAACGCCGATCACCGAAACGGGTCTGCGCAACAACATCAACGTCGGCATCCACTATCTCGGCTCATGGCTGGCGGGCAACGGCTGCGTGCCGATCCACAACCTCATGGAGGACGCGGCAACCGCCGAGATCTCGCGTTCGCAAGTCTGGCAGTGGATCCGTTCGCCGAAGGGCAAGCTCGAGGACGGCCGTAAGGTGACGGCCGAACTCGTGCGCGCCCTTATCGCCGAAGAATTGCCGAAAGTGAAGGAAACGGTGAGCGGCGACACGCAGTCGTACGACCGCGCCGCGAAGATCTTCGAGCAGATGTCGACGGCCGAAACGTTCACCGAATTCCTGACGTTGCCGCTGTACGAGGAAGTGTAAGCGCAGAGAAGCCGCCCGGCGCCCCGGCTCGATGACGTTCCGGGGCGTTGCGACGACGTGCCTATGCGCCTACGCGGCGGTGGTCAACTGCCGTACTGGAGCGCGGCTACGCCGTCGCGCGCCAGTCGATAACTGATCCAATCGCCGGCCTCGATGCGCGTACGCCCTTCGACCGATACGTCCTCTACCGGATAGAAGAAGCACGCCACGGGCCGCCCGGCCACGGCAACAGTGATCTCGCGCGACTTGAACAGGCTGTCGACGCCCGGATGCACGCCTTCGATGTCGTCGAGCACAGGCACGAGCGCATCCTCGATCGCGTACACGTCGCCCCGCACGAGACCCGCTTCTTCGTCCGGCACGAGCCCCGGATACTCCCCGAAATCGTATAAGCGCCCGGCGACGGCCGCGCGCCCGATGAATCGGGGCGCCGCAATGGCATGGCGCGCGGCCGCTTGCCCGATGTCGTTGATCTCGCCGGCCCGAAGTGTCCCGTAAATAAATACGTATCGCATGTGCCCTCGTCCTTGTTATGTCGGTTGCGCGCCGCCGGCTGTGCTTTGTTCGAATCGTGGACTTCGCCCGGCGCAGGCAACCGAGCAAGACGGTTACCCCACCGCCCGTGCTCGGCACGCGCATTATGCATCTCGAATAAGCCTGATGCGAGCATCGCGCTTGCCGCAGCGCAGCGATCCGGCGCGCCATACAATACCGATCGCCGACGGGCCTTGACGCCGTCTTTCATTTCGCCAACGGCCGCGCGCCATGGACACGAACGAATCGCACTCCCGCACGCTCAGCGCTCGCGTGCGTCTCATCGACATACCGCCGGAATTTGCGCCCACCCCCACGCATCCGATTCGCGTGCGGGCGCGCCCGATGCCGGCCGGAGAACGCATCGCGATGCACATGCACGCGTGGGCGCAACTCGCGTACGCGTCGCGGGGCGTCATGCGCCTGGGCGTGGCCAGCAGCACGTGGATGGTGCCGCCCTCTCGCGCCATCTGGGTGCCGCCGCACGTGCCGCACGAAGTCGTGATCGTCGAGGACGCCTATCTGCGCACGGTGTACATCGACGAGTCCGTTGTGCCCTCGGGGCTCGACGCATGCCGCGTAGTGGAAATGTCGGGGTTGCTGCGCGAAGTCATCGCCGCGCTCGATGCCGACGACCTCGGCGCACCGCGCGAACGGTTGCTCGGCGCGCTCGCGCTCGACGAAATCACGCGGTCCGAACCGCTGCCGCTGTCGGTCCCCATGCCCAAAGAAAAACGCCTGCGTGCGTTATGCGAAGCGCTGCTGGCCGATCCCGGCAACGCCGATTCGCTCGAACACTGGGCGGCCAGCGTCGGTGCGAGCACGCGCACCGTTGCGCGGCTCTTTCGCCAGGAACTCGGCATGAGTTTTTCGCAATGGCGTCAGCAGGCCGTGCTCGCGCGCGCGATTCCGCTGCTGCACCGAGGCCGGGCGCTGTCGCAGATCGCGCATGAGCTCGGCTATCAAAGCCAAAGCGCGTTTTCGGCGATGTTCCGGCGCGCGTTCGGCGAAAGCCCGCGTGCGTTCATGATGCGCGATACCGCCGCCGCGCCGGAACGCCCGAGCGCCGACGACGACTTCGACGGTCTCGCGACCCCGCCTCCCGCTCCCGGCACGTAATGTCCGGCGGAAGTCGGATCCCGATCATCGGCTGATGCGGGAAAGTCGCGTTGCCCTTCACACGCGCCGCACCATATGGCGAATGGCGCCCAATTGAGCGAGCCGCGATCCCGCCAGCCGATAGCCCATGCGCAAATAAAGCCGTGCGGCGGGGTTATCGACGAACACGCGCAACTGCAACTCGCGCAGACCGCGCTCGCGCGCCCAGCGGTGCGATGTCTCGAGCAGGAAAGTCCCGGCCCCTTGGCCGCGATGACCCGCGGCGATCTGCACGTCTCGGATGTGCAGGGAATCGTCCTCCTCGGTCAGCCGCAGCAGGCCGATCGGCTCATGATCGAGCTCGAGGATGAAGTTTTCCGACTCGTGCCAGCTGGCCAGGAAAAGATCGGCTCGCCACGCCAGCCGGTGCCGCTCGTAGTAGCGGCACATATTGGTGCGCGTGAGCGCTTCGGCGAACGGGAAATCGCCGAGCGATGCTTGGCGGAGATGAAACGGCGGTGGCGCGTGACGGACGGGCGCTTCGGTCGGATCGAACATCTTGGCCGCAACGAAAGAGATCGCGATCACAGTAAGACAGCACGACGCGACTTGCAATGGCGGATTGTCCGCGTCCCGCGAACATGCGCACACAAACTTCGAAAAGATGGCATTGCCCGCTGCTCGAGCAGGAAAAGCGAGCAGGAAAAAAGCCCGTTCGAACCAATATTCGAACGGGCTTTGATTTGGCGGAGTGGACGGGACTCGAACCCGCGACCCCCGGCGTGACAGGCCGGTATTCTAACCGACTGAACTACCACTCCAGTCTTGCATCTTGCCCGCGAGCGTCGGCATGTCTCGCGAACTGCGGCGCCACAACTGCATTGGCGCCAGCGATGTTTGGCGTCCCCTAGGGGATTCGAACCCCTGTACTCACCGTGAAAGGGTGATGTCCTAGGCCTCTAGACGAAGGGGACAACAGGTACTGCTTACACTTTTATTAAAAAAGCCCGCTCAAGCGAGACCTGAACGGGCTTTGTCTGGCGGAGTGGACGGGACTCGAACCCGCGACCCCCGGCGTGACAGGCCGGTATTCTAACCGACTGAACTACCACTCCTTTACTGCTCATCATACCCGCGAGCGTCGGTCTCGACTCGCAAGCTGCTGCGCCACACACGTTGGCGCCGCCGATGTTTTGGCGTCCCCTAGGGGATTCGAACCCCTGTACTCACCGTGAAAGGGTGATGTCCTAGGCCTCTAGACGAAGGGGACAAAATCTTTTCACTTCTCGTCTTCGCTATCAACTTCAGTCAACAGCGAAGACCGCAATTCTAACTCGCCGTTTAGTGTTTGTGAAGCCTTTTCTTTCAACAACTGCGCTTTGAAAGCCGCTTTGAAAACACTTCCGACTCACTACCGAGGCGATCGCGCAATATAAATCGACGCGCGACTCCTCGAACAGCAGAGCCTCGCATTATACGCATAGCGTGCGCTGTCCCGCAAGCGAATTCATAGGTTTCACCGCGGCGCGTCAGCGAGCCGGCCGCACGCCGGCGAAACGTTCACGTGCCGAGCGCCTGCAGCAACGCGTCGACGCTGGTCTTGGCGTCGCCGAAGAGCATCCGCGTGTTGTCCTTGTAGAACAGCGGGTTGTCGACGCCGGCGTAGCCGGAGGCCATGCTGCGTTTGGAGACGACGACCGTTCTCGCCTTCCATACCTCCAGCACCGGCATGCCTGCGATCGGGCTCGCCGGATCCTCCAGCGCACCGGGATTGACGATGTCGTTGGCGCCGATGACGAGCACGACGTCGGCGTGGGAAAAATCGTCGTTGATCTCGTCCATCTCCAGCACGATGTCGTAAGGCACTTTCGCTTCGGCAAGCAGTACGTTCATGTGTCCCGGCAAGCGGCCGGCCACGGGATGGATGCCGAAACGCACCCGCACGCCCATCGCCGAGAGTTTGCGCGTGATCTCGCTGATGGTCGACTGCGCCTGCGCCACGGCCATGCCGTATCCCGGCACGATGATGACGTCGGCGGCGTCGCGCAGCAGCGCGCCCACTTCGTCCACTGTTGCCGCGACGACGTCGCCGGCCGCCGCCGTGGCGCTCGCCGCGCTCGTCGTGCCGAAGCCGCCCAGGATGACCGAGACGAAGCTGCGGTTCATCGCGCGGCACATGATGTAGCTCAAGATCGCACCGCTCGCGCCGACGAGCGCGCCCGTCGTAATGAGCAAGTCGTTGCCGAGCGTAAAGCCCGTCGCGGCCGCGGCCCAGCCCGAGTAGCTGTTGAGCATCGAGACCACCACCGGCATGTCGGCGCCGCCGATCGCCATGACGAGGTGAACCCCAAGGGCGCCAGCGAGCACGACCATCGTCAGCAGCGCCGACAAGCCGGCAGACACCGAGGCCGCCGTCAAGAATCGGTAGCCCAGCGCCGCACACGCGATCAGTATCGCGACATTGAGGGCGTGCCGCGCCGGCAGGACGAGCGGCTTGCCGCCTATCGTGCCTTGCAGCTTCAAAAACGCCACGATCGACCCCGCAAAGGTGACCATGCCGATCAGCGCGCCGAGATAGATTTCGCACGCATGGATCGCGCGCTCGGCGCCGACGATCGCACCGGCCGGCGCGAGGTAGCTGTTGACGGCCGTCATGACCGCGGCGAGCCCGACGAAGCTATGCAGCACCGCGACGAGCTGCGGCATCTGCGTCATCTCGACGCGACGCGCCAGCAACGCCCCGAGCGCCGCCCCCGCCGCCGCACATCCGAGCGCGACGGCAAGGCTTACGTCGGGCGTAATCGCGAGCGTGGCAAAGACCGCGATCGTCATGCCGAGCAAGCCGTAGGCGTTGCCGCGACGTGCCGTATCGGGATGACTCAAGCCGCGCAGGCTGAGAATGAAGAGCGTGCTCGCCCCCAAGTAGGCGACATTGCCGATTCCGTTGAGCATGGCGTGTCCCCTTAGTCTCTGCGAAACATTTTCAGCATGCGCTGCGTGACGAGAAAACCGCCCGCGATGTTGATCGTGCCGACGAACAACGCGAGCCCGCCCAACGTGGCGACGAGCGGACTGCGCGCGCCGAGCTGCACGAGCGCGCCGACGACGATGATTCCGCTGATGGCGTTGGTCACGCTCATGAGCGGCGTATGCAAGGCGGGCGTCACGTTCCAGATGACCTGATAGCCGACGAACACCGCCAAAACGAACACGGTGAGGTGCGACACGAACGATGGCGGCGCGAACGCGCCCAGCGCCAGCAGCGCCGCGACCGCGGCCACGACGGGCGCGATGCGCGCGGTTATGCCGCGTTCTTTGACGGGAACGGGGCGCGCGCCGAGCGTCGCCTCCACCCGCGGCGCGGCGCCGGCCGCGGGACGATGCAACGCGACGCTCGGCTGCTTGGGCGCAGGAGGCGGCCAGGTCATCGCGCCGCCATGGACGACCGTCGCGCCGCGGACCACGTCATCGTTCATGTCGATCTCGAGTACACCGTCCTTCGCAGGTGTCAGCTCGGCCAAAAGATGTCGCACGTTGGTGGCGAACAACTGGCTCGACTGCGTCGCCATCCGGCTCGGCAGATCCGTGTAACCGACGATCGTCACGCCATGCCGCACGACGGCTTCGCCCGGTTGCGTGAGCTCGCAATTGCCGCCCTGCTCCGCGGCCAAGTCGACGATGACGCTGCCGGGGCGCATGCTCGCAACCGTCTGCGCCGTAATCAGCGTCGGCGCGCGTTTGCCGGGAATCAACGCCGTCGTCACGATGATGTCGGTGTTCTTGGCCTGCTCGGCGAACAGGGCGAGTTCCGCTTCGAGGTAGCGCGCGCTCATCTCCTTGGCGTACCCGCCGCTGCCGCTGCCCTCCTCCTCGATTTCCACGGTCAAGAATTCGGCGCCCATGCTTTGCACCTGCTGCTCCACCTCGGGCCGCGTATCGAACGCGCGCACGATAGCGCCCAGACCGCGTGCAGCGCCGATCGCCGCGAGCCCCGCGACGCCCGCGCCGATAATGAGGACCTTAGCCGGCGGCATCTTGCCGGCGGCCGTGATCTGGCCGGTAAAGATGCGCCCGAAATGATGCGCCGCCTCGATCACCGCCCGATAGCCGGCGATGTTGGCCATCGAACTGAGCGCGTCGAGTTTCTGCGCGCGCGAGATGCGCGGCACGCAGTCCATCGCGAGCACGTTCACGCGCCGTGCCGCCAGCGCTTCGAGCAGGGGGGCCTGCTGCGCCGGCCAGATGAAACCGATCAGCGTCGCACCGGACTCGAGCAGCGTCGCTTCGTCGACGCCGAGCGTCGCATGGCGCTCAGGCGGGCGGACCTTGACGACGATGTCGCCCTCGCGCCACAACGCGCGCGGGTCCGAGACGATCTGCGCGCCCGCGGCCCGATAAGCCTCGTCGTCGAACATCGCCGCCGCGCCGGCGCCGGACTCGACCAACACGCGGTAGCCGAGTTTGCGCAGTTGGCCGACCGTCTCAGGCGTGGCGGCTACGCGGCGCTCGCCGGCGTGCGACTCGCGCGGCACCGAGATCGTCATCGAAGGGCCGGCGTCCCTCATGGAATCGCTCATGGAATCGCTCGCGCCGTCGCGCTCATGCGGTGCGTTCATCGGGACCTCGCGATTCCAGCGTGTTGGATAACGTGCCGATGCCGTCGATCGACACGCACACGGTCGCGCCGTCTTTGATCGACCCCACGCCGACGGACGTGCCGCACGCGATTACGTCGCCGGGCATCAGCGTCATGTCGTGAGAGAGCCGGCTCACTTGCGCTTCGGGCGAGAAAATCATGTCGCTCAGCGGATAGTGTTGCCGCTCGACCCCGTCCAGTTGCGTGACCACATGCGCCGTACGCCAGTCGAATTCGGTCTGTACCGCCGGGCCGAGGCAACTGAAGGTGTCGAAGCCTTTGGCCCTGCACCACTGCGGGAAATTCGGGTCTTCCGCCAGCAACTCGATGGCGGTCACGTCGTTCACGCAGGTGTACCCGAAGATGAAATCGGCGGCTTGCTCGGGGGCGACACGGCTGCAGCGCCGCCCGATGACAATGCCGAGTTCCCCTTCGTACGCGATCTTGCCGCCGTAGCCGACGGGACGCCGAATCGTTTCCCCAGGCCCGATCACCGACATCGAAGGCTTGAGCAGAAAGAGCGGGTGCGAGGGCGGCGCCTTATCGAGCTTCGCCGCCAACGCGTAGAAGTTGTTCCATAGCGCCACGATCTTGGTCGGCGCAACCGGGCTCACGAGCGCGACCTCGTCCAACGGCCACTGCCGGCCCGTCGCGCGGGCGTCGCCGAACATATCGCCTTCGTATTGCATCACGCGGTCGTTAGCGAGGACGCCGAAGCCGATGTTTGCGTCGGGCGAACGAAAGCGTATCCACGATGTCATCGGGATGTCTCCTGACTTGATTGATTGAATGACCGGAAGCGGACGGCGAGCGCGACGCTCGCGCCTCGCCGTGCCGCGAGCGGGGTGCGTTCCTTCAGGCGCGCCCCGCTTGCGAGAGACATGTTTCGTCAGATTGCGCCGGCTGCCTTGAGCGCAGCGATTCGATCGGCGGAGAAGCCGAACTCCCTCATCACTTCATCGGTGTGTTCCCCGAGCAGCGGCGAGCGCGTCACGACCGTGGGGCTATCCGATAGCTTGATCGGATTGCCGACCGTCAGATAGCTGCCGCGAACGGGATGATCGACCTCGACGATCGTCCCGCTCTTGCGCAGCGATTCGTCGTCGGCAATTTCTTTCATCGACAGCACCGGCCCGCATGGAATCTCGTACTTGTTGAGAATCTGCATGGCCTCGAACTTCGTCTTCGTCATCGTCCAGCGCTCGATCTCGGCGAAGATGCCCGCAAGACGCGGCAAGCGCGCCGCAGGCGTGGCATAGTCGGGATCGGTGATCCATTCTTCCTTGCCGATCAGATTGCAGATCTTGCCCCAGACCGGCGCCTGCGCGATGAAGTAGATGTAGGCGTTGTAATCCCACTCCCAATCCTTGCAGCGCAGAATCCAGCCCGGTTGCCCGCCGCCCGAAGCGTTGCCGGCGCGCGGCACCGCGGGCCCGAACGTGCCTTTCGGATGTTGCGGGTACTCGCGCAGCACGCCGGTGCGGTCGAGCCGCTGTTGATCGCGCAGCTTCACGCGGCACAAGTTCAGCACCGCGTCTTGCATCGCGGCCAGCACGTACTGCCCGCGTCCCGTCACGGTCCGCTGATAGAGCGCCGTGACGATGCCCAGCGCGAGATGCAGGCCGGTGCCGCTATCGCCGATCTGCGCGCCGCTTACGACCGGCGGACCATTGTCGAAACCCGTCGTCGACGCCGCCCCGCCCACGCACTGCGCCACGTTCTCGTAGACCTTGCAGTCTTGATACGGCCCGGGGCCGAAGCCTTTGACCGACGCGAAGATCATGCGCGGATTCAACGTTTGAATACGATCCCACCCGAATCCCATGCGATCGAGCGCACCGGGAGCGAAGTTCTCGACGAGCACGTCGCACTGACGAATCAACGACTCCAACACCTCCTTGCCTTCGGGATGCTTCGCATCGACCGTGATCGAACGCTTGTTGTGGTTGAGCATCGTGAAGTAGAGACTGTCGGCTTCGGGAACGTCGCGCAGTTGTTCGCGCGTCGCATCGCCCGCCCCCGCCCGCTCGACTTTGATGACGTCCGCGCCGAACCACGCAAGCAACTGCGTACACGTCGGCCCTGACTGCACGTGCGTGAAATCGAGGACACGCACTCCCTCTAACGCCTTGCCCACTTCCCGTCTCCCAAATTCGTTCGTATCGCTCGTCAATGCACGGCTGCGAATGCCGCCGCGCAAGTCTCGTCGATTATTCAGTACAACTAATTGATTGTTCGCCTGGTGCGCCCTTTTCAGGCCTCCTCGCGCGCGCCCGCTAGCGCCGCATCTCGGGCTGCGCCGCCAATGCGATCGCGACGCGCCGGGCCGCAGCCAGCGCCGCCGCTTCGCTAGCGAAGACGGCATCGCCCCCCACCCGCTGATAAGGCAACAAGCTCACGTGCTCCTGCGGCTCGCCGCCGTCGGCGCTGCGAATGGCGGCGTACGCCGTCCAACCGCCGTTCTCGATCAGTTGCATCGCCGACAGTTCCAGCCGCAGGCGCCCTAGCATCTCCACTTGCATCGCGTTTCTCTCCAGGTTCGTCTCATCGATTGCATACGGCGGGTAATCCGGGTTAAGCGCCCGCGCCCGCGCCCGCGCGCGCCTCGAGCTCGGTCAGCCGCTTGCGCAGATCGCGCTCCTGCTGGAATCGAGCGGTTTCGTCGCGGATCACGGCCGCGATGCCGCTGACCGCCCCGCTCGCGTCGTGCAGCAAAGCCACCGTAAAAGCGATCGACAGGGTGTCGCCGTTCTTGTTGACCGCGGGCACCTTCAGCAAATCGCTGCCGTAGCGCGTCTGCCCCGTCGCCATCGTCTTGCGATAGCCGTCCCAGTGCCGCTGCTGCAACCGCTGCGGAATGATCAGGTCGAGCGACTGGCCGAGCGCCTCGGCTTCGCTGAAACCGAAGATGCGCTGTGCCGCGCCGTTCCAGAGCGTGATGGCGCCCGCCGCATCGCACACTACGACGGCGTCCCCGATCACCGATACGAGCTGCGCCACATCGACCGTCGTTTGCATGGTTTCTCCTCTCGTTGTATCAAGGGGCGAGCGTTGCGACCCACTTGCATCCCAACGCTCATCGCCCATACCGCGGCATTGCGGTCGTACGATCAGACCGCGCCGGCCTCGCGCATCTCGCGCACTTGGTCCTTAGTGTAGCCAAGGCCCAAGAGCACCTCCTCGGTATGTTCGCCCAGCAGTGGGGACGATTTGATTTCGGGCTTCAGATCCGAAAACTTGATCGGGCTGCCTATCGTGAAGTAGCTGCCACGCTCTTTATGCTGCACTTCGACGATCGAGCCCGACTTGCGCAACGATTCGTCGTGCAGCAGTTCCTTCATGCTCAGCACCGGCGAGCACGGAATGTCGAACTTGCGCAGGATGTCGACGGCTTCGTATTTCGTTTTGTCGGCCAACCATTCCTCGATCTTGGCGAAAATATCGAAAATATGCGGCTGGCGCGCTTCAGGCGTGTTGTAGTCGGGATCGTCGATCCACTCCGGGCGTCCGAGCGCGCGACAGATCGGCGCCCACGCATGCCCCTGGACCGTGAAGTAAATGTAGGCGTTGGGATCGGTCTGCCAGCCCTTGCACTTGAGCACCCAGCCCGGCTGTCCGCCGCCGCCCGCATTGCCGCCGCGCGGCACGACGTCGGTGAACGTGCCATGTGGGTACTGCGGATATTCTTCGAGGTAGCCCACGCGATCCAAGCGCTGTTGATCGCGCATTTTCACGCGGCACAGGTTGAGCACGGCATCTTGCATCGACACGGCCACTTTCTGGCCTTTGCCCGTCTGCTGCCGGCCGATGATTGCCGTGAGAATGCCGATCGCGAGGTGCATGCCCGTATTGCTGTCGCCCAGCGCCGCCGCGCTGACGGTCGGGGGGCCGTCCCAGAAGCCGGTGGTCGATGCGGCGCCGCCGGCGCACTGGGCGACGTTCTCGTACACCTTCAGATCCGAATAATGATGCCCGTCGGAAAAGCCCTTCACCGATGCCACGATCATGCGTGGATTGAGTTCGTTGATGCGCTCCCAAGAAAAGCCCATGCGATCGAGCGCGCCGGGACCGAAGTTTTCGACGAGCACATCCGACTCGCGAATGAGCTTCTCGAGCACCGCTTTGCCTTCCGGCTTTTTCGTGTCGAGCGTCAGCGAGCGCTTGTTGCTGTTGAGCATCGTGAAGTAGAGCGCATCGACGTCGGGAATATCGCGCAGTTGCGAACGCGTCACGTCGCCGGATCCCGGGCGCTCGACTTTGATGACGTCGGCGCCGAACCAGGCAAGCATCTGAGTGCATGCGGGGCCGGCTTGCACGTGTGTGAAATCGATGATCTTGATACCGTCCAAGGGTAGGCTCACGTTCATTCTCCTGATAAGGGTGGGACGTTATTTCTTGTTCGCCGCGCTTTGCGGATTGAGATTGGTCAGACGCCCGCTTTCGGTGCCGGCGGCTTCATCGATGACCGCATTGATGAGCACCGGCTGCGCGAGCGCGATGGCTTCTCGCAGGGCCTGCTCGAGTTCGGCGGGCGTCGTCACGTGATAGCCCTTGCCGCCGAAGGCCTCGATCAACTTGTCGTAGCGAGCGCCCTTGACGAAGACCGTCGGGGCGACATCGGCGCCCCCCGTCGGGTTCTGATCGGTGCCCCGATAAACGCCGTTGTTGTTGAACACGACGATGCATACCGGCAAGCGATAGCGGCAAATGGTTTCCACCTCCATGCCGCTGAACCCGAACGCGCTGTCGCCCTCGATGGCGATCACTTGCTTGCCCGTCTCGACGGCGGCGCCGATCGCGAACCCCATGCCGATGCCCATGATTCCCCAGGTACCGCAGTCGAGCCGCTTGCGGGGCTCGTACATGTCGATGATGCTGCGGGCGTAATCGAGCGTATTGGCGCCTTCATTGACGATGGTGATGCTCGGGTTCGCCTTGACGGTGTCGCGCAGCACGCGCAGCGCGCTGTGAAAATTCATCGGCACGGGGTCCTTCGCGAGCGTCGCCGCCATCTTTTCGAGGTTCTTGTCCTTGCGCGCGTCGACGGCTTCGAGCCATGCGGCGCCGGGCTTCGGAAACCCCGCGTCGATGCCGTCGAGCAGCGCCGAGACGCAGGAAGCGATATCGCCGATCACCGGCGCCGCGATCGCGACGTTGCTGTCGATTTCCGTCGGCGAAATGTCGACTTGGATGAACTGCTTCGGCGCGCCCCAGGTCTTGCCTTTACCGTGAGAAAGCAGCCAGTTCAAGCGTGCGCCGATCAGCAGCACGACGTCCGATTCGGCAAGCACGAACGAACGGGCGGCCGACGCCGATTGCGGATGGTTGTCGGGCAAGAGCCCTTTGGCCATCGACATCGGCAGATACGGAATGCCCGAACGTTCGACCAGGGCGCGAATGGCCGCATCGGCTTGCGCATAGGCGGCGCCTTTGCCGAGCAAGATGAGCGGCCGCTTGGCGCCCCTCAACACGTCGAGCGCGCGGGCGACCGAGTCCGGCGACGGCAACTGGCGCGGCGCCGCATCGACGACACGCACGAGCGATCTGCGCGCCGCTTCGACCGGCATCGTCTGGGCGAGCAGCTTGGCGGGCAAGTCCAGATAGACGCCGCCCGGGCGCCCGGACACCGCCGCACGAATGGCGCGCGCCACGCCGATACCGATGTCTTCGGCGTGCAGGATCCGATACGCGGCTTTCGCGTGCGGCCGCGCAATGTTGAGCTGATCCATTTCCTCGTAATCGCCCTGCTGCAGATCGACGATTTCGCGCTCGCTCGAGCCGCTCACGAGAATCATCGGAAAGCAGTTCGTCGTTGCGTTCGCGAGCGCCGTGAGCCCGTTGAGGAAGCCCGGCGCGGAAACCGTCAGGCAGAGCCCGGGCTTTTGCGTGAGATAGCCCGCGATCGCCGCGGCGTTGCCGGCGTTTTGCTCGTGACGAAAGCTGATGACGCGCATGCCGCGCGCTTGCGCCAGTCGTGCGAGGTCGGTCACGGGAATGCCGGGCAACCCGTAGATCGTGTCGATGCCGTTGAGCTTGAATGCGTCGATGACCAAATGGAAACCGTCGGTCATCGCGGGTGCTTGCGTTTCGGGGATCGTGTCTGCCTCGATTTGCCCCACGACTTCTGCCATGTCTTGCCTCCTTACGCCGATGTTGTTCGGCTTGTGATATACCATATTCCACACACAATATTTTATCAAGCAGTTTTGTCTGCGGCGCCGATGCGGGTGCTTTCCGCGATGCCTTCTAATCGATGTTCCTGCCGCGCTTCAGTCGAGAAAGTCGCAATGCGCTTCGACGAAGGCGGCCAAGTCGAGCGAGTGTTGACGCACGAGGCGTTCGGCGCGCTCCGTGTCGCGCGCTTCCAGCGCCTCGATGATGCGCATGTGCTCCTCGATCGAACGTGCCGCCCGATCGTTGCGGGCGATCGTCGTGCGCCGAATGGCGCGCACGTGCACGAGAATGTTCCGGACCGCCTCGATCAGGACTTGCGAGCCCGATAGCTCCACGAGCAACTGGTGAAAGGCGAGATTGGCTTCCGAGTAGGCATCGACACGCGCCACCGGGGCCGCTTCGCAAAACGTATCGAATAGCCGGCGCAGCGCAGCGAGTTGCTCGTCCGAGGCGCGCAGCGTGGCCAGCCGCGCAGCCATGCTCTCGAGCGCAGCCCACATGTGGATCATCTCCACGATTTCGCGCTTGGTCTTGCGAAGGATGTAGACGCCGCGCCGCGGGACGGTTCGTAAGAAACCCTGCTGTTCGAGCAGCGTCATCGCTTCGCGGACCGGCGTGCGGCTGACGCCCAAAGCCTCCGCGACTTCCTTTTCGTCCAGCCGGATCGCTTCGCGGCTGCGGTAGATATCGGTTTCCGCGATCGCCTGCTTCAGGCTCGCGTACGCCCGGTCGCGCAAGGACGCGGACGGCCCGAGCGGGGCCAGGCCCAGTGCCACGGGCGTCCGGCACGCTGCACCTTCGGTGTTCATTGACATGTCTCCCCTCTCGGCTTTGCCATTTTTTATACGATATATCACATATCTTAAAACACCAAGAGATGGATTTCCCTGCCCCGCGATGTCTCGCGCCCGCATTGCCAGGGGCCGGTCGCCGTGAGGCCGTGACGCGACATTGATAAGCATTTGCCTATGGTTTTCCAATAAAACTTTAACTATCGACTATCGCTGATGGCTCTATGCTTGAGCACACATCGATTCCACGATTGAAGGAGGAGGCAATGAACACGACATCCATCGACCCCACCGACCTCGACGCACACGTCTGCGCCTACAACATGGCGTTCGCCGAGCTCGGTCTTCGCTTTCGCTGGGACGCTCGCACCCTCGTCTCGCTCGCCGACATCGACGACGAAGCCGCGCGAATCGTCGCCTACGTCGAAACGCACCACCCCCACCTGCTCACGGCTTACAGCGCCGAGTTCCTGAGCCAGGCGATCCTCGAAAAGAAGAACGCGTTGCGGCCCGAGCCGCTGCCCCTCTGCGATGCGGCCGCCGTCGAAACGAATCGCCCGTCGGTGCTGCAAGAGCGAGCGCGCGAAGCGCATCCGTCCGTCGATTTCGGTTTGCCCATGCTGGCTGGAGCCTAACGGCCGGAATCCTTGATCCATTAGGATTCCTAACCGAATTCAAAACGCCGCGTGCTTTCGCCGCGGCGTTTGTTTTATGCGTTTGTGTCGGCTGCGGCCGCCAACCGGCGATAAACGGCAAACCAAAAGAAAGCGGGCGCCTCGCTCGAACGAACCCGAGCAAGGCGCCCTTTCGGAAAGGTCACTGCGGCATCGTCGAGGAGCGCGGGGCGGCAACGAACGATTCGCCGGCGCCTTGCGCTTCCAGCCAGCGCGAACGCATCGGAGCCAACACGAACTTCGCTCCGATCCCGGCCGCGATCGTGATGCCGGCCGAGACGAGGAAGACCGCATTCCAGCCGCCCGTCGAGGCCAGCACGGACGCGAGCGGCACGAGCAGCGACGCGGTGCCCTTCGCCGTATAGAGCAGCCCCGCATTGCCCGCCGCGAATTTGCTGCCGAACGTATCGGCGCAAATAGCCGGGAAGATCGAAAAGATTTCGCCCCAGCAAAGGAAGATCAATGCCGCGAACACCATGAAAGCGTACGGGTTGGAGCCGTATTGCATGAGACCCAGCAACGCGAGCCCTTCGCCGATAAAGACGATGAACATCGTGTTCTCGCGCCCGATTCTGTCCGACAAGAATCCGCACAACGGCCGCGTAAAACCGTTGCACAAGTTGTCGATCGAAAGCGTCATCGTCAGCAACGGCAGCGTCATGCCGAAGAACGACATCGGAATACGCGCGAGACCGAGATCCTTCGCGATCGGGCCGATCTGCGCCGTCGCCATGAGCCCGCCCGCCGCCACTGCCACGAAAGACACGTAGATCATCCAGAATACCGGCGTACGCGCCATCTGCTTGGCCGTATAGTCGACCTTCGTCACGGCGATTCTGCGCTTGGGCGCCGCGTACGCACGCAGGACCGGCTTGCCGAGCAGCAACGCAAGCACAAAGATGCATACGCCTTGCACGATTCCAAAGAAGAAGAACGTGTGCTCATAGCCTGTGCGCAGAATCATGTTGGCGATCGGTATGACCGTCACGGCCGCGCCGGCGCCGAAACCCGCGGCCGTGAGGCCCGCCGCGAGCCCGCGGCGATCGGGAAACAGTTTGAGCGCATTGCCGACGCAGGTGCCGTATACACAGCCTGCCCCGATGCCGGCGATCACCGCCGCCGTATAGAGCACGGGCAGCGTGGAGGCGAAGGAATCCATCACCCACGCGAGGCCCGCCAGCACCGCCCCGATCGCGACGACGGGTCGCGGGCCGAACCGGTCCACCAGATAGCCCTCGATCGGCACGAGCCACGTTTCGGTGATGACGAAAATGGAAAACGCCAGCTGAATCTCGGCGCGGGTCCAGCCGTGCTTGGTGTGAATCGGGCCGACGAATAGTGTCCATGCGTATTGCAAGTTGGCGACCAATGCCATGCAAAGCATGCCGACGACGAGTTGGCACCAGCGATTCTTCCAAAACGCGGGGGCCTGTAGTGCGGTTCCGTCCATGTGCTTCGTCTCCATGTCTCGTTATCAAAAGCTGAAAGCGGTGCGGCCCGGACACTCGAACACTACGCATCGTTCGAAACGTTTGTCGAGTCCATCGCGCCGGCCGAAGAGAAACGCGAGCCGAGAGAGGTCAATCCGCAGACGAGACAGTTAGCGCGCTAACCGCGTGGCGTGCGATGCGTATGCGCACGCACGCTTCGATAAGAACCGCCTGCCGGATGAATCTGCCGGAATGCATAGGGGCATGCTAGGGTCATCGGTCGATTATCGATAATCAAACTTTATTACCGTCTCGATTCAGATTCGTTTATGGATGGAGATGCGGCGCGGCGTTCGGCCGTTGCGCGCCTGCGTGCGCCGCGGCGACGCACCGCCGCCCGCCCGCTGCGACAAGCCTTCCGCGGTTGTGCAAGCGCACACGAAGGAGAGCTTCGCGCACTCGCGCCGCACGCTCGCGTGCGGCTTTCCGAGGCTATTCTTGTGAGGGAAGCCCTACGGCATAGGGTCTTTGCTAAGTTAGCAAAAGCTGAACTTTGTTAGGATGACGATCTAGTTTTGCTTATGCTCCGACACCGGCAATGACGATTAGAAACGCAACGCTTCGGCAATTGAAGGTGTTCGAAACGGTCGCTCGGCTGC
The DNA here is from genome assembly GCA_036384755.1 of Trinickia sp. Classification (GTDB taxonomy): domain Bacteria; phylum Pseudomonadota; class Gammaproteobacteria; order Burkholderiales; family Burkholderiaceae; genus Trinickia. The sequence goes on from DASVLS010000110.1 coordinate 81,614, forward strand.
TGAGCTTTTCGCGCGCGGCCGAGGAACTGCATTTGACGCAGCCGGCCGTCTCGACGCAGGTTGCGCAACTCGAAGATCACGCCGGCCTGCCGCTGTTCGAGCAGCTGGGCAAAAAAATCTACCTGACGCCCGCCGGCACGGAGATGCTGCAATTTAGCCGCACGATCCTCCAGCAGTTCGAGCAGGAGGACGAGGCGATGAGCCAGCTCAAAGGCATCTCCGGCGGCACGCTCAACGTCGCCGTCATCAGCGCGGGCGACTACTTTTTCCCTCGCCTTCTCGTCGAATTCGCGCGCCGCTACTCCGGCGTTCAATTCAACCTCGCCGTGCACAACCGGGAGGAATTGCTCGGCCAATTATCGACGAACCAAACCGATCTCGCGGTGATGGTCCGGCCGCCGGTGGGGATGGACGTCGTCACCGAACCTTTTGCGCCCCACCCCTATGTCATCGTCGCCGCGCCCACGCACCCGCTGGCGCGCAAACGCTTCATCAGCATGGAGCAATTGGCGGACGAGCCGTTTATCGTGCGCGAGCGTGGCTCCGATACATGGAATTCGATGCGGGAAGGCCTGGCGGGCCGGCTCGAGCACCCGAAGATCGCGATGGAGATCAAGAGCACGGAAACGATCAAGCAGGCCGTGATCGCCGGCATGGGCATCGCGTTTCTGTCCGCGCATACGATCAGCCTCGAGTTGCAGGTCGGCCATCTCGTCGTGCTGGACGTCGAGCGTTTCCCCGTCATGCTCAACTGGTACGTCGTGCATCGCAAGAACAAGCGGCTGCCGCCCGTTGCCGAGGCATTCAAGCGCTTTTTGATCGAAGAAGGCGCGGCGCAACTCGAAAGCATTACGCGCGTGAGCGCGTTGATCGCGAAGCCGGCCGCGGTCTGAGCGCCAGCCCGCGAAACCGGCTATTCGCGTCCCCTAGCCGGGGCTTTCGAGCACTCAGTCGAGAAAATCGCAGTGGGCGTCCACGTAGGCTGCGAGATCGAGCGAATGCTGACGCACGAGGCGTTCGGCCAGTTCCGTGTCGCGCTTTTCCAGCGCTTCGATGATGCGCAGGTGATCGACGATCGAGCGCGCCGCGCGATCGCTCTGCGAGATCGTCATGCGCCGGATGGCCCGTACGTGAACGAAGATGTTCTTGATCGTGTCGAGGATGATCTGCGATTTCGACAACTCGACGATGGCCTGATGAAAAGCGATGTTCGCATCGGAATACTCGGCGATATGCTCGGCGGGCGTCGTGTCGCGGAAATTGTCGAACATATGCCGCAGGCGCGCGATTTCCTCGTCCGTTGCATGCTGCGTCGCCAGCCGCGCCGCCATGCTTTCGAGCGCGGCCCACATCTGGATCATCTCGACGATCTCGCGCTTGCTTTTGCGCACGATGTAGATGCCGCGGCGCGGCACCGTGCGCAGGAAGCCCTCTTGCTCGAGCAGGGTCATCGCTTCGCGAATGGGCGTGCGGCTCACGCCCAGCGTTTCGCTGAGCATGCGCTCGTCCAAACGCACGGGCTCGTGCGTCGAGTAGATGTCCGCATCGGCGATGGCCTTGCGCAACATCGCATAAGCCTGGTCGCGCAGACTGACGTTCGCGCCGATCGATTTCAGCGAGAGCGTGACCGGTGCGGACGACTGTTTAGGAGTGAGCAGTTCTGACGACATTCATTGCCTCATGCTGAATCCGGCGGCCATGCGGGGTTGCCGGCGTAGCCGCTTGCCCGCTTTCGCCGAGCCCGACGAAGCGGCCGTGCTGCGCCGCCAGGTCGATTACCGGTGTAGGGAGCCATTGCGCCATGAGATAAGTTGCACCGGCGCCCAAGCCAACGCCGGCAAGCGCCAGCACGATCAAAGAAGAAAGGTCCATTTTTCAAATCTCCATGAGAAAGCGGTCAATTCGACTCAACGGCCTCATGGTAATGGTGCGATGCAGTAATCGTCAATATTTTGTATGTGATATTTCAGAGCCGTTGTATCGATGATACACGGACTCATGGTACCGCGACAGGGTGCAGCGGCCCTAGCCTATCGATTCGAGCAGGGTAGGCAATGGGTGCCTAGGGGCCTAGGTGCCTAGCGGCGACCGGCGGGCGCGTGGCGTTCCACGATCGGTGTACAAAAAAAAAGCGCCGCGCCCGGCGAACCGGCGCGGCGGCAAAGAGCTACAACGACGCTGAAAATTTCGGGGTGTTGCTCGGAGATTCCGCTGGGCGAGCCCACCGCAAAGCAATGCGGACGACTTCCGGGTGCGGAGGGCTAGCCGACCGATGCGCAGGCCAACCGCCCTGCGGCGCTACGCCGCACCTATCGCCTCGCGCGACGGCGCGGCTGCCACGATTGCAGCCGCCCGCTCCGCGAGGGCCTGCTGGGCCGTCTGCTCGCGCAACTTGATGAGGGCGAGCACGGCATCGATGATCGGGGTGTCTTGCCCCACGAGCCGGCCCATTTCCTGAACGACCGTCAGCAGCGGATCGATTTCCATCGGCCGTCCGTGCTCGAGGTCTTGCAGCATGGATGTCTTGTGTGCCCCGACGGCGCCCGCCCCGTCGATTCGCCGTTCGACGTCGACGCGGAAATGCACGCCGAACCGATCCGCGATCGCTTTCGCCTCGAGCATCATCTCGCGCGACACGGCGCGCGTGGCCGGATTGCTCGTGATGACATCGAGTGTCGCGTGCGTGAGCGCGCTGATCGGATTGAAGCAGAGGTTGCCCCACAGCTTGAGCCAGATCTCGTCTCGAATGTCCTCGCGAATCGGCGCATCGAAGCCCGCTGCGACCATGGCTTCCTGCAACCGGACGATGCGCTGCGTTTTTTCGCCGCTCGGCTCGCCGATCGGAAATTTCTTGCCGTACACGTGCCGCACGACGCCGGGTTCGACGATCTCGGCCGCCGGATACAGCACGCAGCCGATGGCGCGCTCCGGGCCGAGCCTGTCCCACTGCACGCCGCCCGGGTCGACACTTTCGAGCTTCGTGCCGGCAAACGCGCCGCCATGCCGGTAAAAGTACCAATAAGGAATGCCGTTGACGGCCGTGACCACGGCCGTGTCCGGCCCGAGCAGCGGCTGCATGGCTTCGACGACGCCGGGGACCGAGTGCGCCTTCAGCGCGACGATCACGTAATCCTGCGGCCCGAGCTCGCGCGGATCGGACGTGCACCGGACATCGACGACGTGCTCCCCCGCCTCCGTCGACAACCGCACGCCCCTCGCCTGCATCGCCGCCAAATGCGGCCCGCGCGCGATGAAGCTCACATCGGCGCCTGCCTGCGCGAGCCGCCCGCCCATATACGCGCCGATTGCCCCAGCGCCATAAACGCAAATCTTCATAAGCCGTTCCCTATTGTGTAGACGCGAAAGCGGTCGAGCTCGCACGGGTCTTTTGCTGCCCGTGTCGATCGATAAAGACGAGCGTGGGTGTTGCGCATCCGGCAGGGACGATTCGTCGGGGGAACCCGAACGATCTCCCGAGGCGTTCGCTAAATTTGCGATGCGTCGCGGCGCTGACGCCGCGCCGAGATTGCGCGGCCCGTATCCATCCGTTTCGCTGATAGTGCGCGCGCGGACCTATTGGGAAAAGTTAAAGTTTTTTATCGTTTGGATTACAGATCGCCAATAGGTCTGCGTCCGGTGCAATTTGGGTCGAACGGGGCCGGCAGTGCGTGGGCGCCTTCGCGTCTTAGGCGGCTTGCCGCGGTTCTTCGATCGACGCGTGGGCGGTGCGCTTGCATCGAGGCGCCGTTTCGACGAGGGCGAGGACGACAAAGCCCCCTAGCGTGAGTCCGCCGAGCGCAAAGTCGAACACATGAGGCAGCCCGAAGTGCTGAGCGATATATCCGGCAATGCCCGGCGCGACCCCTCCCCCGAACATTTCGCCTAGCCCCGAAATCACGCCGATCGTCGAAGCCACGAGCCCCGCCGGCGCCGCCTCGGTCGCAATGGGACCGCTCAGCAGACTGAGCAAGCCGATGGAGCACATCGAAATTCCGAACAGCAGCGCGAACAGCTTCGCAGGATCCGCACCGGTTCTGGAAAATAGGAAGAGCAGTACCGCAGCGACGGCAAATGCACCGATCGCCGCGGTCTTGCGCCCCAGGTAATCGGAGATGCCCGACAAGCCAAACGAACCGATGAACCCGCCGAAGCCGAGCGCGGAAGCAACGAACCCCATGCTTTGCGCATCGAGGTGCAGCACGGCGACGAGATAGGTCGGCACCATCGCACCGATGACGAAAATGCCCGACATCGCGCAAAGAATTGCCGCGATCGCAACGATGACGTTTCTGCTAGCGAAAATCGAACGCCACTGGCCTTTGGAGCGGCCGCGCGAATTCGTCGCGACAAGTGTCGACCGCGGGCGATCGCGAAGCATCTTGGCGCATAGCAGCGCGACAACGAGTCCCGGCGCGGCGGACACCATGAATACCCAATGCCACGACGGCAGAACACGCAGCAACTGCGTCGCCAAAATGGGTGCGAAGCCTAACCCCAGCAAAGAAAACATGCTCATTTGGAACCCGAGGTTGAACCCCCGTCGCGAAGGAAGCGATGCTTCGCTGGTCGCGGCGATGCTGGCAGGCGTGAATGCGCCGTCGGCAATGCCCATGATGCCGCGGATGAGCATCAGTCCGGCAAATCCGTTCGCGAGACCGGAGAAGCTCGACAGCACGGAGAAAGCGATCATCGTCGACACGAGAATCTTCTTACGCCCGAATCGATCCGAGATGGGGCCGCTCGCGATGGCCCAAGCGCCCCATGCGATGGCCAATACGCCGATCAAATTGCCCAACTGTTGAAAGTTCAATCCGAGGTCGCGCATCATGTATGGAAACAATGGCGCGATCATCCATCGATCGAGACCGACCAACCCGAAACCGATCGCCAACAACACTACTGTCTTCACCTCGTAAGCACTGTCGTGCTGACCCGACGTTTTCATGCTCCTGTCTCCTTGATTGATGAACGCAAAACGCACTTCTTCGATGTGGCTCGTCGATGTCTTTCTCGATTTATTTAGTCATCCTAATTTTTTTGGACTCGACCATCGAAACCTATCTCCGATACGGGCCGCCATTACGCGAGCGCCATGAGCCCGCAAGCTGGAACGCAACCGTTTCGTTACGGTATGACCTGCCGGCGACGCCCTAAGCGATCACGCAGGCTTCGTCGAACGCCAATCGAGGACTGCGCGGAAACAGCCCGGCGGGATCGCCATAGCCCAAACAGCAAAGAAAATTGACGCGCAACGACGTGCCGTCGAAGAACAGCGCATTGACGAGCGCGGCATCGAACCCCGACAGGGGCCCGCAGTCGAGCCCCAGCATGCGCGCGGCGAGAATGAAGTAACCGCCCTGCAAAGAACTGTTGCGCAAGCACGTCTCCTCGGCCAGCGCAGGCCGGCCGCGAAAGAGTTCGCCTGCGTTCGGACGGTGGGGAAACAGTTTCGGCAGTTGCTCGTAAAACGCGGTGTCGTGGGCGACGATCGCGACGACCGGCGCGGTGCGGACTTTCTCCACGTTGCCGGGCAATACAGCCGACAGCAGTCGAGCGCGGGCATCCGCCGAGCGCACGAACGTCACGCGCATCGGCGAACAGTTCATACTCGTCGGGCCCCACTTGGCCAACTCGTATAGCTCGCGCAGCAACGCGTCGTCTACGGGACGTGCGAGCCACGCGTTTTGGCTGCGCGCCCGGGTCAATAGTTGTTGTCGAGTGCGGAGGTCGAGCGGCTCCGACATCGGCATTCGTGGCGATTCCGGATGACTCACGGCGCCGCCTCACCGTTCTCGCGGCAAGCGCCGATCATAAAAAACGCGACCGTCGCCGGCATGTCGGTCTTGTTGCGCCATGCATGCCGCGTACCCTGTTGAACGACGACGTCGGTCGGGCGCAGCAGCGTTTCCTGTCCGCCGTCGACCTCCAGCCATACTTCGCCCGACAGCACGATCGCGTAATCGACGGTATCGGTCCGATGCATGCCCGGGCAATCGGGCTCGAACGTTCGAGCGAGATCGGGCATATGGGCGAGGCACTCTTGTCCCGCCGCGACCGGATCGAAGCCTGGTGCGCTCATGGTGCGGTCGGGCGGAAACGTGACGATCAGCAAGCTCGTGCCGCCCGGGGGAGGCAGCAAGTCGATCTGCCCTTCGGTCGGATCGACGCCGCTCGCCGAAATGACAGGCGACGGCGATGTGATCCAGACCTGCGCCAATGCGTGACCCGGAATCGATTGAAAGGCAACGGTACGCGGTGTAGCACCATCGGAAATCAACGCGGACCGGCCATGATCGTCATAGCCGGTTACCACTCGTCGGATAGCCATGAATACGCTCGAAGCAAGAGATGAAGAAGAGCGAAGCGCCCGGCGCGGCATGTCGGCCGCCGGCCGGGCGCCTACGCCGCGATCAAGGGCAGATCACGTAATTGCTGAAGCCGCCATTGCGGTTCTCGATACCACCGAGTGCCGTGTTGATGTCTTCGAGCTTAAACGTGCAATGCTCGAACACCGATAAGTCGACGACGCCCGACTCGACCATATCGGCCATTTCCTGCCCCTGACCGGCCGTGAACCAAGCCGAACCGCTGAAGCGTTGATCGTTGTCCATCATGTAGTGCAGATTGATGGGCACCTCGCCCGCCACGGCGCCGATGTTGATGAGATGCCCGCCGCGCCGCAGCGTCTTCAAAGACTCGCGCAGCGTCTCTTGCGGCGCACCCGGTCCCAATGCATCGATGACGGCGTCGACACCGGCGCCGTGCGTCTCGCGCGCCGCCCAGTCGCTGACCGAGCCGTCGTCGAGCGACATCACTTCGATACGCTCAGGCGCCAACGCTTTGACACGCTGTAGGAGTTCGCGGTTACGCGCCGTACCGAGGATCTTCTTGGCGCCCATCGCGAGCCCGAACAAGGCGACGCCAAGGCCGAGGGTCCCGCTGATACCGCTCACGAGAATCGTGCTGCTCGGCCCCACCTCCGCCTTTTTCAGCGCCCGATAAGCCGTGCCCAAGTAGCCGAACCGCGCCGCGGTTTCGTGGCTGAGGTTGTCCGGAATGTTCACGAGGCTATATTGCGGCGCTGTCATGTACTCGCACAAACCGCCGTACGGATAGTCGTCGAACAGGGTTTGCGAGCGTCGACTGAATCCGAAGTAGCCGTTGAACGTGTAGTAGGCGCATGCCGTCGTATCGCCGGACCGGCAAGCCCGGCAGCCGCCGCAATAACGCGCCGGGTTCACGTAGACCCGATCGCCCGGTTTGAACGCATGGACCTGGCTGCCGACTTCTTCGATCACCCCCGTCGCATCGAGACCGAAGATCGCCGGCAGCTTCGGCAGCGGAAGATGAGGAAACCACTTCTCCCAATTGCTCAGAACGTTGCCCAGATTCGGCACGATGCCGCACGCCTTAACCTTGACGAGCACATCGGTCGGGCGCGGCGACGGCACCGGAATGCTCTCCACCACCATCGGCTCGCCTACGTTGTGCATGCGCGCCGCCCGCATCATCTTTGTCGTCATCGTTCGTCTCCTGTTCGTTAGTACGTGCACGATATTTATTTTTGTGCACAAAACAAATTATCGTTTACCTGGACGCTAGCGCAGGCCGTCAATCCCCTTGACTTCCGACGCCTGCAATCCGCCCAGCCGCGCATGAACGCGCCCGCCCGTGGCCATGGCCAGCGCAAACGCGATTTCATTGCGACGCGGGCCGTCCCATACCGTGACCTCGCACGTCCCGAAGTGACTGCGGACGTAAGCAGCCTGGATGTGGCCCAGCGGGACCATGAGCCGTGTGCCCACGCCGCCGATCGTCTTTGCCGAGGGCACGATCGCTTTTGGCCCGCCCAGCGTTTCTCGCATGGCCCACCCGCCTGCCTCGTGCCAGAGCGCACCGTGCTCTAGCTCGCCGTCCTCGCCGACGATCGCACCCTTTCCATACGCTTGGACCTTCGCCACGCCGCCGATCTGGGCGACGAGACGGGACGACAAATCCGCCCCGAGCTGCCGCAGCTCGCTCATGAACGGCAAGAGATCGGGCTCGTATCGTCCCGCATAAGGATTCGCGACGATGGCCGTCGCCACGGCGATCGTCAACGGCTCGCCAAGCCGCTCACCGCCTTCGTGCCAGACCTCTTCGAGATCCAGCTTGACCTTTCTTACATTGACTAGCGACATCCGCTGCTCCGAGGAAATGGTTCGCATGGCCTACCGACTACCGCCCGGGAAAACTCGCACACCGGACGCTTGCATTATATCCATCTCGGTGTAATATGCACAAACATATCTTTTATGCCCATAAGGAGAAAACGAATGAAACTGGTCTCGTACCGATACGAAGGACGGCCCGGCTACGGCGCAGTCACCGATGAAGGCGTCGTCGATCTCGCGAAGCGGCTGCCGGCGATCGCCGATCTCGCGGCGCTCGTTGCCGACCCGGCCGCGCTCGACGAAGCGCGCCGACTCGTCGATGCGACGACGGCCGACTTGCCGCTTGCGGCGGTCGAGCTCGAACCGGTCATTCCCCGCCCGGGCAAAATCATCTGCGTCGGCATCAACTATGTGGCGCATGCCGCCGAGGCCGGCCGCACCGTCGGCCCGTATCCCGTCATCTTTCATCGCTTCGCGCAAACGCTCGTCGCGCACGGCGCGCCGATCGTCCGTCCGCGCGTGTCGAACCATTTCGACTTCGAAGCGGAACTCGCGGTGGTGATCGGCAAGGGCGGCTCGCACATCAAAGCCGAAGACGCGATGGAACACGTTGCGGGATATACCTGCTTCAACGATGCAAGCGTGCGCGATTGGCAGTTCCATACGCACCAATACGGGATGGGGAAGAATTTCCGCGGCACGGGCGCGCTCGGGCCGTGGCTCGTCACGTCGGACGAAATCCGCGACTATCGAGCGTTATCGATCGAGGGCCTGCTCAACGGCGAACGCATGCAAACGGGGAAACTCTCGGAACTGGCATTCGACATTCCCGCACTGATTGCCTACGTGTCGCAGGCCCTCGACTGGCAGCCGGGCGACATCTTGGCGACGGGCACGCCGAGCGGAATCGGCTTCAAGCGGCAGCCGCCGATCTTCCTCGAGCCGGGCGACAGGTTCGACGTCGTCATTCCGGGCGTCGGCACGCTGTCGAATCCCGTCGAAGACGAAGCATGAACACGTGAACGCTCGAGGGCTTAAGCCCAGATCGAGCAACTCGAGCGACGCCAACCAAACATTAGGAGACAGCAATGGCAGCATTGCCGAAAATTCAGTTCACGCACTGCGGGATCTTCTGCAGCGACCTCGACATGATGGTCGACTACTACAGGAAGTATCTCGGCTTCGTCGTCAGCGACAAAGGCGTCGCCTCGACGGGCCATCGTTTGTACTTCATGACGCAGGACCCCCAGATCCACCATCAGCTCGTGCTCTTCGACGGCAAGCCGACAGACCTTCCGTTCAATCCCGTCAATCAGTTGTCGCTGCTGCTGGACTCGCTCGCCGATTTGCAGTCGTATTACCGCCGCGCCGTGAGCGCGGGCGTGCAGGGAATCGAGCAAGTCGACCATGGCAACGCATGGTCCATCTACTTCAAAGATCCCGAAGGCAATCCGCTCGAGTTGTATGTCGACAGCCCTTTCTTCACGGCACAGCCGTGCCGCGAGCCGCTCGACCTCGACCTTTCCGCAGATGAAATCCTCCGGCGAACCGAGGCAATGTGTCTGAGCCGGCCGGGCTTTTTGTCGCGTGAAGCCTGGGTCGCCGAAATGCGCGAGCGGATCGCCGCCCAGCGCGTGGCGTTCGACGCATGAGCATCGCGGGCGCTCCCATGAAGCGCAATCTCATCGGCGGGCAGTGGCGCGAAAGCCGCGCGACCCGCAGCAACGTCAATCCATCGGATCTGGACGACGTCGTCGGCGAATACGCCCAGGCCGATGCCGACGACGTGCGCTCCGCCATCGACGCCGCTCGCGCCGCCCAGGCAACGTGGGCGCATGGCGGCATACAGGCGCGCTCGAACTCGCTCGAGTTCATCGGCACGGAATTGCTTGCCAGGCAAACCGAGCTCGGCACGCTGCTTTCTCGCGAAGAGGGCAAGACCCTTCCCGAGGGCATCGCGGAAGTGGCGCGCGCCGGCCAGATATTCAAGTTCTTCGCCGGCGAAGCGTTGCGAACCGGCGGAGAGAAGTTGCCGTCCGTTCGCCCGCTCGTCGACGTCGAAGTCACACGCGAACCCGTCGGCGTCGTCGGCATCATTACGCCCTGGAATTTTCCGATCGCCATCCCCGCCTGGAAAATTGCCCCTGCCCTCGCCTACGGCAACTGCGTCGTATTCAAGAGCGCCGACCTCGTTCCGGCGTCGGCATGGGCGCTCGCGGAAATCATTTCGCGCAGCGGGATCCCTGCCGGGGTGTTCAATCTCGCGATGGGACGCGGCCGCATCGTCGGCGACGCGATCGTTACGTCACCGGACGTCGACGCGGTGTCGTTCACGGGCTCCGTCGAAACGGGGCGGACGTTATTGCAGCGCGGCGCCCAACAGTTCAAGCGGATGCAACTCGAGATGGGAGGAAAGAATCCGCTCGTCGTGCTCGATGACGCCGATCTCGACGTCGCCGTCGATTGCGCGGTGCAAGGCGCGTACTTTTCGACGGGACAACGATGCACGGCGTCGTCGCGCTTCATCGTGCAAAAGGGCATCTATCCCAGGTTCGTCGCTCGTCTGACGGAGGCCGTCGGACGTCTGCGCGTCGGGCATGCGCTCGATCCGCAGACGCAGATCGGCCCCGTGGTCGACGAGTCGCAGTTGCGACACGACACGGATTATCTGAGCATCGGCAAAAACGAAGGCGCCCGGCTCGCCTGCGGCGGCGACCTCGTCAAGCGAGACACCCGTGGCCACTTTCTCTCGCCGGCGCTTTTCATCGACGCGACGCCGAAGATGCGCATCGCGCGCGAAGAGATTTTCGGCCCGATCGCCTGCGCCATTGCCGTGGACAGCTACGAAGAAGCCCTCGCCATGGCGAACGACAGCCCTTTCGGGCTCTCGTCGGGTATCTGCACGACTTCGCTCAAATATGCGACGCATTTCAAGCGTCATGTGAAAAGCGGCATGACGATGGTGAACGTGCCGACCGCCGGCGTCGACTATCACGTGCCGTTCGGCGGAACGAAGGCGTCCAGCTTCGGCCCGCGCGAACAAGGCACCTACGCGGTCGATTTCTTCACGACCGTCAAAACCGCTTACACGAAGGCATACTTCGATTAACCCCAGCGCCGGCAAACACCGCCGGCGCCGCGCAAGCGCCGCCTCGGGCGCGCCTGCGCAGCAGCATTCGATAGGGAGGAGACGTGGATTTCGATTTGATCATCGTCGGATTGGGGCCGGTTGGCGCCGTCGCCGCCAATTTGGCCGGAGAGGCCGGACTGCGCACGCTCGTGCTCGAAAAGTCGCTGACCGTCTTCGATAAGCCGCGCGCAATGGGCTTCGATCAGGAAATCATGCGGATCTTGGGCAACCTGGGGCTGGCCGAGAAAATTGCGCCTTACGTAATGCCTTACCGGCCGTCCGAATATCGCACGACGGATTCGAGCGTGATACGCCGAATCGAAGCGGCCGAGCCGCCGTTCCAACTCGGCTGGGCGCCGAACTACGTTTTCATGCAGCCTCAGCTCGAACGCGTGCTGCGCGACAATCTCGCGCGCTTTCCGTCGGTCACGGTCAAGCTGGGCGCGCAGGTCGACGCCGTGTCATCGAGCGAGAACGGCGCGTCGGTCACGGTCGCAGAGTCTCAGAGCGGATCGAGCGAGGCCGACGACACTAACCAATCGAGCGCGCGGCATACGTACCGATCCCATTACGTCCTCGCCTGCGACGGCGGCACGAGTCCGATCCGAATGGCGCTCGGGCTAGAGATGGAAGATCTCGACTTCGACGAACCGTGGCTCGTCGTCGACGTCGTGCTCAAGGACGGAGGCGGCGCGAGCCTGCCGGCGACGAACGTCCAATATTGCGAAGTCGCGCGCCCTTGCACGTTCGTCGTGGGGCCCGGCCAAGTTCGGCGTTGGGAATTCATGATCAATGCCGACGAGACACCGGCGCAGGTCATGGAGCCTGCGTTCGTCCGCCGGCTCATCTCGCGCTGGCTCGATGAAAGCGAGTACGACATCTGGCGCGCTTCGTCTTATCGATTCCATGCGCTCGTCCTGCGTCAATGGCGTTCGGATCGCGTGTTCTTCCTCGGCGACGCCGCGCACATGACTCCGCCGTTCCTGGCGCAGGGAATGTGTCAGGGGATACGCGATGCGGCGAACCTGATGTGGAAGCTGGCGCTCGTCAACCGGGGCGCAGCCGGCCCTCGGCTGCTCGACAGCTACGAAGCCGAGCGCCTTCCGCATGTGAAGCAAACCACGCTCGTCACCAAGTCGCTGGGCAAGCTGATCTGCGAGCGCGATCCTGCCGCCGCAAGCGAACGAGATCGGCGCCTCCTCGAAGAAATGGCGGCCAACCCTCGCGGTACCGTGCGGCAATCGTTGATTCCCGGACTCGGCGCAGGCTTCCTGTCCGCATCTGCGCACGGCCCGCGCGGTCAATTGTTTCCTCAGCCGCTCGTCAAAACGCCGAATGGCCGTCAATGCCTGCTCGATGCCGCGACAGGCGGCGCGTTTTGCATCGTCGTCAGGGATAGCGCCGATGCCGCCGTCATCGCGCACATCGCACGGCAATGCCGTGCATTGCACGACGTCCCCCTCGCACTCGTCGTGATCGGGAGCGAACCGCTTGCCGCGAACGCGCCTTCCCACAGCTATCAAGATGCCGATGGGGTGCTCGTCGATTGGATGCAACAGCACGATTGCGGTGCGGTCATTGCGCGGCCGGATCATTATGTCTACGGCGCTTGCCGCCAAGCGGAAGATGCGAGCGAGCTCATCCGCGAGCTGACCGCGGCACTCCGAACAGGCGAGCCGCACGAGAAGCCAACGCAGGCCGCTTGCGCTTAATCGATTCACCAAGCTCGTGCAGCGCGACGGTTGCCAACCCTCGCGCTTTTTTTCCTTTGAGGGGCTAAGCATTTCGACCTTGCATATCGTCATATTTTGCGCATAAAATGCATCTCATCGACACATCCGCAGCCCAATCACGCCCATGGACTCGACTCCCGCTTCGAACGGTGCACCGCTGATCGACGTGGCCTTCGCCCGCATGAAGACGTCCATCATTCGGTGCGAGCTGGCGCCAGGCAGCCGGCTCAAAGTCGAAAGCCTCTCGAAGGCATACGGGCTCAGCAGTTCGCCCATCCGCGAAGCGTTGAACCGGCTTGCGCAGGACGGCATCGTCCAAGCGACGGAAAATCGCGGGTTCTGGGTCGCGCCCATCAGCATCGACGACTTCAAAGACATCACCCGGCTGCGCGTGCTGCTCGAACTCGAGGCGCTCAGCGATTCGATCGCGCATGGGGACGAAGAGTGGGAAGTGGCCGTTTTGACGGCCTTTCATCGGCTGAGCCTTGCGGAGAAGCGTCTTGGCTCAGGCCCCGTCGCGCTCGACGACGACTGGTCGGAACGCCACCGCGCCTTTCACATGGCACTGCTATCGGCAACGCCGAGCGCCCTGCTCTCGACGATGGTCGGCTCGCTTTTCGATCGCGCCGAACGCTACCGCCGTTATTCGGCGCTGCATCGAACCGAAGAGCGCCATAAGAACAGCGAGCACGAAGCGCTCATGAAGGCAGCGATCGATCGCGACGCCGACAAGGCCACGCGGCTGCTGCGCAAACATATCGAAGGCACGCTGGCACGGGTCGCAGGCGCGCTCGAGCGGCAATTGGCGACCGTGCAATGACCGTGCAATAGCGAGCGCCGGGCTCGTTCGACCTCGCTGCCTGGCGTTCTCGCGATAGAAAGCGGCAAGGCGATGCAATGCCTTGCCGTTTTTTCTTTCCTTTTGTCTTCGTCAAAACATCGTCTGCATGCCGATGCGTCCGATGAACTGCGAACGGCTGCTCGACGGGCCGAAGGTCCCATTGATGACGGCGGTCGCCCCGGCGTTGGTCAACTGATAGGCGCCCTGCATGTAGACGGCCGTGCGTTTGGACAAAAAGTACTTCACGACGGCGCCCCATTGATGCGCGTGGTTGTGGTCGACTCCCGCGTTACCCCACATATACGTGTAGGCCAGGCTCGTCGAGAACGCCGGCGTAAAGCGATATAGCGCACCGGCCTCGGCCGCGTTCACCGCGGCCCCGTTCTGTGTGTTGCGCGTATTGGTGAAAAGCGTCGTCACGAGCAGCTTTTGTCCGTTGTATTTCGCGCCCAGGCCGAAGGTTCGAATACTGTCGCCGAGCATCGCCGCGTAGCGGATGTCCGTGTAGGCTGCGCCGAACGCAAACGACCCGACGGTATAGCTCGCGCCGAAACTATCCGCGCTGTTTTGCCGGAAATTGCCGGCCGTGCCGCCGAACGCGTACAGGCCGCCGAAGCGTAACCCGCCAAAGAGCGGGCTCGTGTATTTGACCGCGTTGTTGATCGGCGTGTCGCCGTTCATCCGATCGAAGTCGAACGCTTCGTCGGGCGGGGAATCGGGAATGCCGAGCTTCGCAAAGGGGCCATCGCGGAACTGGTAAAAGCCGCCGCCGTACATCGCTATGTCCGCCCCGACGTCGTAGAACAGCGTATCGACCATGAAGTCGTATTGACGACCGAGCGAGAGCTTCCCGTACCGGTCGTTATCGAGGCCGACCCAAGCGTTGCGCGCGAAAAGCCCGACGCCCGAGCCGCTTCCGTTCGACGCCTGAGACACGAGCGTTCCGTTCAGAGAGAACTGCGTCGTCAATTGAAAGACCGCGTGCGTACCGTTGCCAAGGTCCTCGCTGCCCTTGAACCCCATGAGGTTCGGCAGTGCGATGCCATCGTCCATCCGCCACGCGGCGTGCCCACCGATATTGCTGATGTACGACACGCCTGCATCGAGCAAGCCCCACAGCGTCACGCTGCTTTGAGCGTGAGCGCTCGGAATCATGCCCGCACAGGTTCCCACTGCGATCGTCGTCGCAGCCATGATGCGCTTCTTCACTTTCGTCTCCTCCGAATCGATCATCTATGTAACGCACAAAACATCATCTAAAACTTAATTTATTGTTTTGTGCATATTCCATCAAAGACCGACGACGGTCAATGCTCTTTGGAGCGAATCGTGGTTAGTGTTTACGCGCGTGCACGAGCGCTCCCGTGTGCGCCATCGCGTGGCTTGCCGAGGAATCCGTTACGTCGGGTAGCACGAGAGAAGAGAGACCGAGGACGGGCGTTGCGAAGAGAGGAAGGAGGAAGAGAGAAGGATGCGAAGGGATCACTGTCGCATGCGTGTGCGTGTGCGTGTGCGTGTGCGTGTGCGTGTGTCCGGTGTCGGGATGGCGAACATTCAGCGATCAGCACGGAAGGAAGTGGCACTTGTCCAGCACGGCTATCCGCGCCTGCGACTAACAGGAGGTCGACGCAGGTGGGCGCAAGACGCGCGCGAATGTGCGCAAACGCTGGCACACAGCCAAGTACAAGGGAGTTCTACGAACCGTAGAAAAAGACAAGGCCTTGATCACTCAAGGCTTTTTTGACAACTGCGGCTGTCTGCGGCACATCGAACTGGATTCGATGGTGGAGGTAAGCGGGATCGAAAAACGTGCCGCGAACCTACTGCTACCAGGGCTCTCGCTGCTCTTGCACCCCATCGGGTACGCTTTGGGGCACAACGCCCGCAGCTGATGCTTTTTTCGCAACTTTTGCTATATCTCTCGCGGCGGCTCAGCTCGATTGCCGCAGTTCTCAAGGTTCCTTCGTAACGCGCCTCGGCTTGTGGTGACATACGGCTGTTTCGGATCCTCTATATATAGATAGTCGCCTTCTGCGCCGTTTCGTGATTAAACCGCCCTCGCGGTCATCTCAATAATAAATTCGAATCCAAAGAGGTTGAAATCTGATGAAGACATGCTAACATTCTGCTTACAACATTATTCGCTTTGCTTCTTCTGTGTATTTCCACGCAATTATGCTGAAATTTGTCAGCAGGCATCATCTCGTTCCGCATTGCGACAGTTAAGAGGTTAAAAAATGGCGCTTGATGAACTACTGGTAGACTCCTCCCCGCCTGGGGAAATTTCTTCGAGACGTTATCGCGCAAAAGTTGATTTTGTATCCCCGCAAAGCCGGCGCAATACATTCGAGCTGGAATATGAGTGCTTTCTGGGCGTCAGTCTTGAAAATCGGAATTTCGAACCGGTCCGTTTCCATTCGCTGCTCGAATGGGTATCTCACCGATTCTCGAAATGCAAGATCCTGGTTGGCGACAGCATCCATCGGCTGACGCTCGAATCGTGCTCAGGCATGTCAGCCCATGAGGCGCATGACAGGGCTCTCCGGCTCGGACGCGATTTCATGGAGGAGAATCGCGACATCATTGCCGGTTATCAATCGCTCACGCGGTTCGAATTCATCACCTGCCGTGAAATCCAGCAGACGCCCGAATATTCTGCGCACCATCGCGCAATTACGGATTATTTCCACTGCTCTCCTACATTCCGCGAATCGGTCGAGAGTTTTGGGCTTCGCTATCATCGGAACCGCTGGGATATGCTCAGCGAAGGAGAGCGTGCATATCGATTAAACAACCCTACCATCTGACGTTCAATCATTTCAGACCGCACATTCGCGCGCGCGGCCTGAACATTCACAAGGATTCCGGATGGATCACGATGCTGCGCTCGCTGGAACCTGGCCTCGAAGTTCGGCGCGGTCGCCAATGGCTGCCGATCGTTCCGAGGCCGGACGCCTTCGTCATGAATTTCGGCTGCGCCATCGAAATCCTCACGAAGGATACGCGCACGCCGGTTGCGGCGGTCGCGCATCGCGTCGTCGAACAACAGGCTCGGCCCGAAGGCGTCCCCGACAGGTTTTCCTATGCCCTCTTCGTGGACAGCAGCCTGGATACGGCGCAATGCGAGGGATTGTATCGGCTCGACCAACAGGCTGGCTTGGTGCTGGCCGTCGATTTCAATGCCTTCCTTGATGAGGTCTTGGCCAACACGTACGACCGCGATACGGAGGGGCTTTACTGAGCGCCCCGCTTTCCTTTCGCCTCGATCTCTGATCGTTCCTCCCCCCGGACGACATTCCATCAGCGCCGACGGGTCTTCCCTCCCGAACCTATGTTCTGGCGATTTCGCATTCTTATAGGACAAGACGTGTCATCATCAGAAGCCATTGCCAGCGCGGACAACGATCGCATGCTGTTGGCCGTCCTCTCGACGTCGGTATTCTTCGTCGGCGCGAGCGAGTTCATGCTCTCTGCGATGCTGAATCCGCTCAGTACCGCATTCGGCACCGACTCGGTCCACATCGCCTGGCTGATCTCGAGCTATGCGTTCGCCTATGCCGTCGCCGCGCCGTTCCTCGGCTATCTGTCGGACCGGTTCAATCGGAGCCGTCTCCTGCTGATCGCGCTGCTATCGTTTGCGATCGACGGCGTCGGCATCGCCTTCTCTCCGACGCTTGGCATTGCGATCGCGCTGCGGATTTTCGGCGGCCTCGCGTCCGCAGTCATCATTCCGGCCTCGTTCGCGCTGATATCCGAGGTTGTACCGCGGGCGCGCCACGCGTCCGCGATGGGGGCCGTCATGCTGGGCATGACGTTCGGCATCGCGCTCGGCCCCGCGATAGCGGGCCTGCTGACCACCTGGGTCGGCTGGCGAGCACCGTTCCTGCTCATGTCGACCGGCTGCATCGTCTCGTTCCTGATCGGTAGCGCGGCGATGCCGAGACGTCACACCGCCGTTGTGACCCGCGAAACCCACGGCTTCAGGTGGCTCCGCAATCCGAACGTCACGCGCCCACTGCTCGCGAAAGGCTTGTGGAATGGAACGGGCGTATCCGCATTCCTGTTGTCGGGAGAAGTGTTGCGCCAGCGCTACCAACTCGACGTTGCGCATGTCGGGATGAGCGTGACCGCGTTCGGCATGGGGCTCGGGATCGGCAATCTGTCAGCCGGGAAACTGCAGCGCCTGACCGGCAGCGAAGAGCGTTCGCTGATCGTCGTGACGATCCTTTTAATTGCTTCCGTCGCAGCATTCAATCTTCTGTCGCTGCCGGTGTTCGGCGCGCTCGTCTGCCTCGCGGCGTGGGGCGCGGCGCTCGGGGCCGGAGCCCCCTCGGCGACGACCGTGCTCGCCGAACGTTCGGGTCACGACAAGGGAGTGGTTCTGGCAACCGCCGAGACCCTCAACAACGTCGTCATCCTGACAGTCGTCCCAATCGCATCTATGACGCTTGCGAGCGGGACGATCGCGATGGCGACAGCGGTCTTCGCAGTTGGCTTGGGTATAGGCGCCGCGCTGACGCTGTACGACGCGCTGGTTGGAATTTCCCGGAACCAGTAGAGACACGCTTGGCGCTATGCTAGGCGGCGGTCACCGGCCGAGAGGAATTAAAAGCCACTGAGCCTATAGATCGAGGCGACGCTCAGTATTGCACTCCGCAAATTCGTCGCAAGGACCTCACAAACTGCGAGCACCGAGTCAGCAGATCAAGATTGTCGATCTCGCAGTCTCGGCTGGCGCAATGCTCGGCTTCGTCCGAATATATTCGCAAACTTTCCGCAAGAGATCGGCGGAATGGCACCAGTGACCTAACAGACTCAACGCATGGACCCCACGGAAAGCGCCGAACTGCGCAGCGGAAAATTGTTATTGCAAAAGTGAAGGCAGGATAGGCTTGCGCCGGTTTTGGGCGCCACGCGCATCGCGCAGTCGATTGACCAACTGCCCTGCGCTCAGTTACGGCCAGTTTGCCTTTCGTGAGGGAGTCAACACGACGCGTCCCCGAACGTAAGTGATCAACATCTCTAGCAAGGGAGAGCGCCGCCGCCTCATGGCCGGACACGCGACTTCTTCGTGGCGTGCAGGGGGTTCTCCGTGGTTCGCACTGGCCGTTGCACGATCATCCTACGGCCTGAAGCACCGAGAGACTGGTCAGCGGCGGAGGGACCCGGTCCTCCGCCAGTTCATCGAGTAGATCAGCCCAGGCCTGAACCATAACGCGGCGCTGCTCCAAAAACGTCGCGCGATCGTAGCTATCGCCGAGTTCCTCATCGGATCCGTGCGCAAGGTGTCGCTCAATCACTTCCTTGTCCCACCCGAGAAATTCACGGATTAACGTCCGCGCTGTCGCGCGGAAGCCATGCCCTGTGATTTGCTCCCGCGTGTCGTAGCCGAGCGCGAACGCACCCTCAGGTACAGCCCATCCCCGTCGGCCAGGAAATATTCGGTCGGACGATGCGTGGCGGCCTGAATCTGGCGATCGGTAAGTTGGCCCACGGTGTACCCCAAATCGCGAACTTCGATGAACCCATTCTGGGGTACACCTTGGGGTACACGCAAACGCGGGAACACTGCGGAATAGAGGGGAATTCTACGGACCGCAGAAAAAGATAAAGCCTTGATTACTCAAGGCTTTTCGGACTACTGCGGCTGTCTGCGGACCATGTCTTGGTGGAGGTAAGCGGGATCGAACCGCTGACCTCTTGCATGCCATGCAAGCGCTCTCCCAGCTGAGCTATACCCCCTTGCAGAACAGAAATGAGATTGTATAGGCCCTTTTCTGACTTGTAAATACCCTTGGCGATTTTTCTTCAGGCATTTACCGCTGCGCGCGCCGCGCGTTCGATCATCGACCCGCCAACGCCGCCTCGATGCGGCTCACGACGCACTCGCGTCCGAACAACACGAGCACGGCGTCGATCGACGGCGTATGCGTCGTGCCGGCTACGAGCAAGCGCACCGGCATCGCCAATTGCGGCATCTTGAGCTTATGCGCAGCCAGCGTCGCTTTGAGCGCGGCCGACACCCCCTCCTTCGTCCACTCGCAGCCGCGCAGCGCGTTCGCTAGCTCGGCGAGCGCGGGCCGCACAGCATCGGTCACATGCTGCGCGAGCGCGTCGGCTTCGGGCGCCGGCACGCGATAGAACATCGCCGCATTGTCGGCGATCTCTTTCAGCGTCGCAGCGCGGTCCTTCATCAACGCCACGACCGATGCGAGATCCGGTCCCTGGCCGAGCGCAGTCTCGTCGATGTCGAGGGCGGCGAAGAACGGCTTCACCAACTCGGCAAGGCGCGCATTGTCCGCTTCCTTGATGTAGTGGTTGTTCAGCCAATTGAGCTTGCTGTGATCGTACTGCGCAGGCGACTTGCCCAGATGCTCGAGGTCGAACCACTCGACGAACTGCTCGCGCGAAAACACTTCGGCATCGCCGTGCGACCAGCCCAGGCGCGCCAGATAATTGAGCACCGCCTCGGGCAAGTAGCCGGCGTCGCGGTAGCCCATCACGCTCATCGCGCCATGGCGCTTGCTCATCTTCTCGCCTGCCTCGTTGAGCACGGTGGGCAAATGCGCATAGACAGGCGTTTGACCGCCGAGCGCGCGTAAGATGTTGATCTGCCGCGGCGTGTTGTTGACGTGATCGTCGCCGCGGATCACGTGCGTAATGCGCATGTCGAGATCGTCGACGACGACGCAGAAGTTGTACGTCGGCGTACCGTCGGGCCGCGCAATGACGAGATCGTCGAGCTCGTCGTTCGATATCTCGACGCGGCCTTTGACCGCGTCGTCCCAGGCGACGACGCCCGTCAGCGGGTTCTTGAAGCGGATCACGGGCTCGACGCCGGCCGGGGGCGTGGGCAGCGTCTTGCCGGGCTCCGGACGCCACGTGCCGTCATAGCGCGGCTTTTCGCCGGCTTCGCGTTGCCGCTCGCGCAGCGCTTCGAGCTCTTCCATCGACATGTAGCAGCGATACGCGAGCCCTTGATCGAGCATTTGCGCCACGACTTCGCGATAACGGTCCATGCGCTGCATCTGGTAGAACGGACCTTCGTCGAAATCCAGGCCAAGCCACTGCATGCCCTCGAGAATCGCGTCGACCGATTCCGGCGTCGAACGCTCGACATCCGTATCCTCGATCCGCAAGATGAACGTGCCTTTCATCTTGCGCGCAAACGCCCATGGATAAAGCGCTGAACGGATGTTGCCGAGGTGAATGAAGCCGGTCGGGCTCGGAGCGAAACGGGTACGGACGGTCGTCATAGGTAGCGTCGATGATGCGAGGGCACGCGCCGTCGATCGTAGAAGGCGGCGCCGTCGCGCGAACGGAAAGTAAACGGCGATTATAACCGTCGCACACCCCACCATGCCGCAGGGCATCGCACCGCACGCTTTCCATCTCGCTCCGACCGCCAACCGAGGCGCTTGCGGTCTTCGACCCGGATCTCAAATTGCAGTCGTGGCGCGCCACTAGCGCGAAGCGCAGCGCGGCGCTGCAAAGCCGAGCCGGTTCGCTTTGCCGTATGATGTGCGCGCGCCGCCTCCGGGGCGGCGTGCCGGCGCCCCCCATCGCGGGGCCGGCGTGTCGATGCGCCGCGTGCGGCGCGCCGTTGGAGACTGCATTGAAACCGTCTTTCCCCCGCCTCACCCGCCGCGGGTTCACCGTCGCTTGCGCCTCAGCCTTGCTGGCCGCCTGCGCGTCCCCCTCGAACAAATCGAACGGCTCGAGCACCGAGACGCGCCCGCCCGCGCCCCCGCCCAAGCCGGTTCGCATCGGGCTCGCCCTCGGCGGCGGCGCCGCGCGCGGTTTCGCCCATATCGGCGTCATCAAAGCGCTCGAAGCACGCGGGCTGCAGATCGATCTCGTCTGCGGCACGAGCGCAGGCTCGGTCGTCGGCGCACTCTACGCTTCGGGCATGAGCGGCCTGCAGATCAACAAGCTGGCGCTGACGATGGATCAAGCGTCGATCAGCGACTGGGCGATGCCCTTTCGCACGCGCGGCTTTCTGCAAGGCGTCGCGCTGCAGCAATACGTCGATACGACACTGCATCATCGGCCGATCGAAAAAATGGCGAAGCCGCTCGGCATCGTCGCCACCGATCTGCGCAGCGGCCAGCCCATCCTCTTTCAGCGCGGCGACACCGGCATCGCCGTGCGCGCATCGTGCAGCGTCCCTTCGATCTTCGAACCCGTGAAGATCGGCGGCCATGAATACGTCGACGGCGGTCTCGTCAGTCCGGTGCCGGCGTCGTTCGCCCGCAGGATGGGCGCGGACTTCGTCATCGCGGTCGATATCTCGGCCGATCCGGAAACGGCGCTGACGCAGAACTCGTTCGACGTGCTGCTGCAGACGTTTACGATCATGGGCCAGACGATCAAGACGTACGAACTCGAGAAGTATGCCGACTTCGTCATTCGCCCCAACCTAGCGGCGATGAGCGGCGCCGACTTCAGTCAACGCAACGCGGCGATTTTGGCCGGAGAAGAAGCCGTCGCACGGCTCTATGGCGATTTGCAGCGCAAGCTCGCCGAACACCGCGCCGAACCGGCCGCCGCTGCGTAAGCGCGCTGAGGCCGAGCCCATGTGCACGGCGATGGAAAGAGTCGATTGCTGTCTGGCCGGTCCGATCCAAGGCCGGCTTGCAGTAAGGAGCGGGAAGCGGGGGCGCCAATGAGCCGCCCGCGGCAAACGTGGAGCAGGCGCGACAAAGCCCGCGGATCTGGACGGCGGAGTAAAACGTTGGACGCTCATCCAACCTTTGAACTGCCGTTCAGTTCAGCGGGCTTCTCGTCGTTCTCGTAGGGCGGTTCGGGCCTGCCTGATTATCTGATGGCCAGACCGCCCGTCTGCTTCGACCGACCGGCGCTCAACGCGTACGCGCGGCGCCGGCCCTCAGGCCATCGGACGTCAGTTGCCGCTGGCGTCGCCGCCAAATGCCGCGCTCACGCGCTGGCGCAGATCGTCGTCCTTCGTGGAGAACTGCGTTTCGATGCGGCGAGCACCCGTGAAGCGCTTTTCCCAATAGCGGTCGTCCATATCGTCGACACGGATCGTGCTGCCGGTCGAGGGCGAATGCACGAACTTGTTGCCGCCGATATAGATGCCCACGTGCGAGAACGAGCGGCGCATCGTATTGAAGAACACAAGATCGCCCGGTTTGAGATCGGCCACTCGGACCTTCTCTCCCACGCGGCTCATCTCCTCGGCGCGGCGCGGCAACGCCAAGCCCAGCGTGTCTTGGAACACGTAGCGCACGAAGCCGC
This sequence comes from Trinickia sp., assembly GCA_036384755.1. Taxonomy (GTDB): domain Bacteria; phylum Pseudomonadota; class Gammaproteobacteria; order Burkholderiales; family Burkholderiaceae; genus Trinickia. Next base: position 104,729 of record DASVLS010000110.1, read on the forward strand.
TGCAATCGAGCCCCGAATCGGGCGAGTTACCGCCCCAGCGATAGCGCACGCCGATCATGTTCAGCGCGCCGACGACCACGTCGCCCGCTTTGCCGGCCATGCCGGACAGAAACGCCTTAGCGCGAGTGCCGGGGGTGCCTTCGTTAGTCGATTGCGCGGAAGACGTAGCGACGGACGGCGACGACGCATCCGACTGCAGTCGAGCCGGAATGGGTGAAGCGATCTGCTGTGAGTTGTTGGTTTCTTCTGCGAACGCGCCGGCTGCTGCCGTCATCAACACGCCAATGAACATCCCGGCGACGACGCGCGTACAAGCCTGGGCAAAATATCGGTGCTGCATTGGTCGGTAGGTTTTGCTTAAGAATCAGTGAACTGCGAGTGAACTGCGAGTGAACTGCGAAAAGTTTGGACGATACTAGCCACGAAGTTACCGGTTGTCAAAACAAATTAAAAAAAACAATCGGGGTACCGTCGCAATTGCCGTGATTCACTCTTGCAGGCTCGCCTCCAAGAGTTTTCGCGTATACGGGTGGGTCGGATTGGAGAAGATTTTCCCGACGTCCCCCGTTTCGACCACCGCTCCGTTTTGCATGACGGCCACCCGGTGCGCCATCGCGCCGATGACCGCCAAGTCGTGGCTGATGAAGACGAACCCGAGGTTGTATTTGTGCTGAAGCGCCGTGAGCAGCCGCAAGACCTGCTGCTGAATGGAAACGTCAAGCGCGCTCGTCGGCTCGTCGAGGACGAGTAGCCGCGGCTCCAGCACCAGCGCGCGGGCAATGGCGATCCGTTGCCGCTGCCCTCCGGAGAATTCGTGCGGATAGCGCGCCAGCGCCGCTCGGTCGATCCCCACCTCCTTCAACACCGCGATCACTTTGTCGCGACGCGCGGCGGCATCGAGTTGCGGGCGGTGCAGCGCGAGTCCCTCCCCGACGATCCGCTCGATCGTCTGCCGCGGCGACAGCGAACTGAAAGGATCCTGAAAGACCACCTGCATATTCGAGCGCAGGACCGTTTGCTCGCGTCCGCGGTAGCTCGACAGCGGCCGCCCTTGGAATTCGATCGATCCTTGCGCGGTGCGCTGCAACCCGAGCAGCGCCATGGCCAGCGTCGATTTGCCGGACCCCGATTCGCCGACGATGCCGAGCGTCTCTCCCTGCCGCACGCTCACCGAGGCGCTCGCTACGGCCTCGAATCGGCCGGACTTGAACCAACCGCGCAAGCCGGGCATCTTCGTCGGGAACGACACGCAGACGTTGCGCGCGTCGAGCAACACGGGCGCGATCGGCGGCACCGGCTCGACGTGGCGCTGCGGGCGGCTCGCGATCAGGCGCTGGGTGTAAGCGTGTTGCGGCGCTTCGAAAATGCGCTCGACCGGCCCGCTCTCGACCAGCACGCCCCGCTCCATGACCGCCACGCGCTGCGCGAACCGGCGCACGAGATTCAGATCGTGGGTGATGAGCAGCACGGCCATGCCGCGCTTTTGCGCCTCTTCGCGCTGGATGTCCAGGAGCAGATCGACGATCTGCGCGCGGATCGTGACGTCGAGCGCCGTAGTCGGCTCGTCGGCCAGCAGCAAGCGCGGCCGGCAAGCGAGGGCCATCGCGATCATCGCGCGCTGACGCTGTCCGCCCGAGAGCTGATGCGGATAGCTGAGCACGCGCTTATGCGGCTCGCCGACGCCCGTGCGCGCGAGCAGTTCCACCGCGCGCACGCGGCCTTGCTGCTGCGATACCCCTTCGTGCGCCACGATCGTCTCGGCGATCTGTTCGCCCACCGTGTAAAGCGGATTGAGCGCCGTCATCGGCTCCTGAAAAATCATGGCGATCTGCGACCCGCGCAAGCCTTGCATCGCGCGCTCCGACTTGCCCTGCAGGTCTTCGCCCGCAAAACGCATCGCACCGCTCACTTGCGCGTCGCGCAGCAGCCGAAGAATCGCGAGCGCCGTCACCGTTTTGCCCGAGCCCGACTCGCCGACGAGCGCCACCCGCTCGCCCTGCGCGATCGCGAGCGTCACGTCATCGACCGCCACCGTATCGCCGAACGCGACCCGAAGGTGCTCGATCGACAGCAGCGGCTCGCCCGGCGCAACTGGGATCGCGCTCATTGATTGCCTCCCGCGCGCATCGCATCGGCGATGCGCGTATCGAGCGCATTGCGCAGCGCATCGCCCATGAACGTGAGCAGCAGCAGCGTCGCGACGAGCACGCCGAACGTCGACAGCGAAATCCACCAGGCGTCGAGGTTGGCCTTGCCTTCGGAAAGCAGCTCGCCAAGGCTCGGCGTCGGAGGCGGCACGCCCAAGCCGAGGAAATCGAGGCTCGTGAGCGCGAGAATCGATCCGCTCATGCGAAACGGCAGAAAGGTGATGACAGGCGTCAGGCTGTTGGGCAGCACGTGACGCCAGATGATTTGCCAGTTCGAAAGCCCCATCGCGCGGGCGGCGCGCACGTAATCTTGCGTCCGATTGCGCAGGCACTCCGCCCGTACGTAATCGGACAGGCCGATCCATCCGAATAGCGACAACAAGACGACGAGCAGCAAAAAGCTCGGCTCGAAGATCGACGCGAAGATGATCAGCAGATAAAGCTCGGGCAGCGCGCTCCAAATTTCGATCAACCGCTGCCCGACGATGTCGATGCGGCCGCCGAAATACCCCTGCACCGCACCGGCGACGATACCGAGGACGCTGCCGATCAACGTCAGCACCAAGGCGAACTCGACCGAGACGCGAAAGCCGTAAAGCAGCCGCGCAAAGACATCGCGCCCCTGCGCATCCGTGCCGAGCCAGTTCTCGCGCGAAGGCGGCGCCGGGTTGGGCTCGCTGGAAAAGTAGTTGAGCGTGTCGTAGTAGTAGTGATTCGGCGGATAGACCGCGAAGTTGCCGGACATCGTCAGGCGACGCCGCACGTACGGATCGAGATAGTCGGCCGGCGTCGGGAAATCGCCGCCGAAAGTCGTTTCGGCGTAGGTCTTCACGATCGGAAAATAGAATTGACCGTCGTAGCGCACGACGAGCGGCTTGTCGTTCGACCATAACGGCCCTGCCAGGCTCGCGGCGAACACGACGACGAACAGCACGAGGCTCCAATACCCGAGGCGCTGGGTCTTGAAACGCCGCCAAACGCGCCGCATCGGCGAGGGCGACGCGAGCACGTTGGACAACTCGCCGCGCGGTTGCGCGTCGACGCCGGTACGAGGGCGAACTTGACTCAAGTCAGCGCTCCAGTTGTTCGAATTGAATGCGCGGATCGACCCAGACATAGCAAAGGTCGGAAAGCAGCTTCGTCGCCAGACCGATCAGCGTGAAGATATAGAGCGTGCCGAGCACGACGGGATAGTCGCGGCGCACGACCGATTCGTACGAGAGCAAGCCCAGGCCGTCGAGCGAGAACAGCGTTTCGATGAGCAGGCTGCCCGTGAAGAACGCGCCGATGAACGCCGCCGGAAAACCGACGACGAGCGGCAGCATGGCATTGCGGAACACGTGTTTCCAGAGCACGCGCTTTTCGCTCAGCCCTTTGGCTCGCGCCGTCAGCACATACTGCTTCTTGATCTCGTCGAGAAAGGCGTTCTTGGTGAGCATCGTGATGACGGCGAAGCTGCCGACGACCGACGCCGTGACGGGCAGCGCGATGTGCCAGAGGTAATCGGCAATTTTGCCGCCGATGCTCAACTGCGAAAAGTTGTCGGAGACCAGTCCGCGCAGCGGGAAAATCTGCAGGAACGAGCCGCCGCCGAACAGCACGAGCAACAGCACCCCCAGCACGAAGCCCGGAATGGCATAGCCGACGAGCACGACGAGACTCGTCGCGGTGTCGAACGGCGAGCCGTTGCGCACCGCTTTGGCAATGCCGAGCGGGACCGAAATGAGGTAGGTCAGCAGAAACGTCCACAAGCCGATGCTGATCGACACGGGCAGCTTCGACACCACGAGCGACCACACGCTCTGATGATGGAAATAGCTTTGCCCGAGGTCGAACCTCGCAAACCGCGAGAGCATGAGCCAATAGCGCGTGAGCGGTGGCTTGTCGAAGCCGTATAACGCCTTGATCTGAGCGAGTTGCTGCGCATCGACGCCCGAGTGCGCACGCAGGCCGAACGGCGGCGCCTGCCCCTCTTGGGCCGTGCCCTTGCGCAATTCGTACGCCGCTTGTTCGACCGGCCCGCCGGGCACGAATTGAATGACGGCGAACGTCACCGTCAGCACGCCGATGAGCGTCGGGATCATCAGCAGCAATCGTTTGAGAACGTAGCTCCACATATTCCGTACCCGTGGACAAATCAACCGCGATCGAAAGAAGGTTCGCGCCGACCGAAGCGCGCGCTCAATGCGCCGCGGCCCCGTTCGGCTTATCGGACGACGGCGCGAGCCACCACGTAGAGACGATCCAATCGTTTGCCGAATAGTACAGCGGCAGCGTCGCGGGGTATCGCAGCTCGCGCTTATACGCTATGCGATGCGTCGCGCTGTACCACTGCGGCACGACGTAGTAGCCGTGCATGAGCACCCGGTCGAGCGCGCGCGCCGCGTCGACGAGCTGTGCGCGCGTTTGAGCATGCACGAGCTTGCTCAAGATCGCATCGACGGCCGGCGACTTGAGGCCCATCAAGTTATCCGACCCTTGCTCGTCGGCGGATTTGCTGCCGAAACGCGACACCTCCTCGGTGCCCGGCACTTGAACGTCGGGATAGCGCAGCGACGTCATGTCGAAGTCGAACGATTCGTAACGCTTTTGAATCAGCGCGAAGTCGACGGTGCGAAACGTCGCTTCGATGCCGAGCTTCTTCAAGTTGCGGATGTAGACGCTCGCGATGGGCGCCATTGCCGCCCCCGAGTCGTCGAGGATCTCGAATCGGAACGGCTCGCCTTGCGCATTGCGCAGGGCGCCGTCGCGATAGTGCCACCCCGCCTGAGCGAGAAGCGCACGCGCTTGCAGCAGATTCGCGCGCAGCGATCCCGGGGGATCGGTGTTCGGCTGGACCGTCATCGGCCCGAACACCGCGGGATTCAGTTGCGCACGCAACGGCTCGAGGATCGCCAACTCGCCCGCGCTCGGCGTGCCGGTCGCCTGCTGAGCGCTATCGGCGAAGTAGCTGTTCAGGCGCGTATAGCTGCCGAAGAACAATTGGCGATTGAGCCACTGAAAATCGAATGCGAGGTCCAGCGCCTGTCGCACGCGCAGATCCTTGAACAAAGGGCGTCTGAGATTCATCACGAAGCCCTGCATGCCGGCGCCGTTGTGCTGGCGAAATTCGCGCTTGACGAGCTCGCCGCTGTCGAAACGCTTGCCGACATCGCGGCGCGCCCAATTGCGAGCGATGTATTCGACGAGCGCATCGTATTCGCCGGCCTTGAACGCCTCCAGCCGCGCGGTGTTGTCGGCGTAGAGCTTGTACGCGATGCGGTCGAAGTTGTTCATGCCGACGCGCACGGGAAGCGCTGCGCCCCAGTAGGACGGATCGCGCCGATACGTGATCGTATGGCCGTCGTCGTAATGATCGATGACATACGGCCCGCTGCCGATAGGCTGCTGGAAGGCGAGCTGGTCGAACGGCACGCGCTTGCCGTCGGCCCCCAAACCCCATTTGTGCGAAAAGATCGGGATGCCGCCCGCGATCAGCGGCAGCTCCCGGTTGGGCTGACGGAATTCGAAGCGGATCGTCGCCGGATCGACCACGATCGCGCGCACGATATCGGCGTAAAACACCGAGAACTGCGGCGCGGCCTTCGGGCTCTTGAGCGTGTCGAACGAATATTTGACGTCCTCGGCTGTCACCGGATCGCCGTTCGAGAAATGCGCGCGCGGGTTCAGGTGGAACGTGACCGAAAGCCGGTCGGGCGCAATGCGAATGTCGTCGGCGAGCAGGCCGTAGGCCGCGGCCACCTCGTCCGAGCTGCCCGTCGTCAAGCTCTCGAACAGCATCTCGATGCCCGGCGCGGCGTTGCCGCGCATCGTAAACGGGTTGAACTTGTCGAAACTCGTGAGCCGACTCGGATTGGCGAGCACGAGCGTGCCGCCTTTCGGCGCATCGGGGTTGACGTAATCGAAGTGTTTAAAGCCCGCCGGATACTTGGGCTCGCCGAACTGAGCGATCGCATAGACGGCGTGCGCCGCAGGCGCGAAGCCGAGCGCGCAGACCAAACAGCAAACGAGCCGAAGCCGCCATACGAGCCATTGGAGGGCGCGTCGCGGCGTGTGAAGGCGCCGGCCTATCGTCGTCGTTACCGTCATCGGAAGATCGGAAGTGGCAATATGAGAGAATTCTACCCAAACGCACCCGCCACCGACCTGCGGCGCCCCGCGCGCACGGCCCCGGCACCGATCACATTAGGAGAATTCATGGGCTTTCTCGCTGGAAAACGCATTTTGCTGACCGGTCTTCTGTCGAACCGCTCGATCGCCTACGGCATCGCGCAAGCCTGCAAACGCGAAGGCGCCGAGCTCGCTTTCACGTATGTCGGCGATCGCTTCAAAGACCGCATCACCGAATTCGCCGCTGAATTCGGCAGCGAACTCGTGTTTCCTTGCGACGTGGCGGACGATGCCCAGATCGACGCGCTCTTCGCCTCGCTGAAGCAACATTGGCCGACGCTCGACGGGCTCGTGCACTCGATCGGCTTCGCCCCGCGCGAAGCGATCGCCGGCGATTTTCTCGACGGCATGACGCGCGAAAATTTCCGCATCGCGCACGACATTTCCGCCTACAGCTTCCCGGCCCTCGCGAAAGCAGCGTTGCCGATGCTGTCGGAGAACGCTTCGCTCGTCACGCTCTCCTATCTTGGCGCGGAGCGGGTCGTGCCGAACTACAACACGATGGGCGTCGCGAAGGCCGCGCTCGAAGCGTGCGTGCGCTATATGGCCGGCTCGCTCGGCGCGAAGGGCATGCGCGTGAACGGCATCTCGGCCGGCCCGATCAAGACGCTGGCCGCGAGCGGCATCAAGGGTTTCGGCAAGATCCTCGACTTCGTCGAGAACAACGCGCCGCTCAAGCGAAACGTCACGATCGAGCAGGTCGGCAACGTGGCTGCGTTCCTGTTGTCGGACCTCGCGAGCGGTGTGACCGCCGAGATCATGCACGTCGATAGCGGCTTCAATTCCGTCGTCGGCGGCATGACCGGCGCAGCGGCCGAGTAAGCTGCGCGCCATCCGCGCGCTTGCTCTGCGGCTCGCGATGCCGCAACCGCGGCAAGCACGGTACTTCGGTAATCGCAGCAAGCCGCGGTTCGGAAGTCCTAAATAAAAAACCGCCTCGGCACACGCCGTAGGCGGTTTTTCTTTTGTCGGGTGCACGATTCCTGCGCGCCCCCGGTCATTCTCCCTGATTGCCTGCCGCTGCGAGCGCAGTCGCCGGTTCGCGCACCGTTCAGGCATGCGAGCTCTAGCGTCCCTCGCCGGCGAATCAACGCCCCCAGCCGCGGTGCTCGCCGTGATCCCACCCGTGCCCCCGGCCGTGACCCCACCCGTGCCCCCGGCCGTGATCCCGGCCCGGACCGGGGTGATGACGATACCAGTCGTCCCTGTTCCACCACCGGCCGCCGTCCCAATACCGATCGCCGTGCCAGCCGACGACGATAGCCGGCGCAACGTACACCGGCGCGGGCTGATAAACGACGGGCGGCGGAGGCGGCGGCGCATAGACGGGCGCAGGCGCAACGTACACCGGAGCGGGAATGCCGATGTTCACGCCGATGTCGACGTGCGCCATCGCCGCGGTGGATGCGCCGATCGCAAGCGCGCCGGCGGCCAAAGAAAGAATGCGAGCAACCGACTTCATGGTTTTCCCCTTCGTATAGGTAGCGTGGTTGAGGCCAACTATAGCGCGGCGTATCCAATAGGCCTATTTCAAACATGTAACTCTTGCTGCAGAAGATCTTTGACCGTTCCGATCACAATATCAATGTAAACCCTGGTCGATCTGGGGCGTTGGAGAACGATTCGCCGCACGCGAAACTGCGCCTCGGGCGGGGCGCGGCGGCATAGGCCGCGGCAAAGCGAAGCCGCACTTGTGACCCGAACTCATCCGGGCATGCGCCTGATCCGCTGCAAAACCGACATCAACCCACCGGCGAGTGAACGATGCGCGTCACGACGTTCGCGCGAAGCAATTCGTCGCGTGTCGGATACCACATCGATGCCGGAGGCGTCTCTCCGATGTGCCGAATGAAGTCGTCGGGCAAACCATCGGCCCGATACACGTCGAGCATGGCTTGTGTGGCTCGCTGCCGTCCAAGCGCATTGAGCCCGACAAAAGTTGGCTGATGAAATCCAATTCGCGCGTCGAGTGCGGCGGCTCGCGTGCCGCCCGCCAGAAAGACGTACGTACAAGCGCTGACGCAGAACCGATCGACATACGTATCGAGTTGGCGCGCGCGCACCGCTCGCGCGAGTTGCTCGGCCTCGACTACGCGGCCGCCGTTCGAATCGAGGATGAGCCATTTCGCCGTGGGCGTCGCGTCGATCACCCTGACAATCGCGGTCGCAGCCCCCTCCCGCAATGTGCCGACGACGCGTATCGCGCGCCCATCCGGCGACACGCTTACGCGAAAACGCCCGATGGGGTCGTGACCGACCGCGATTAGCGCAAACTCGTGCATTTGCGGCAATACGCTTTTCATGACATTGGTCGCCACGCCTATCACGGCAAAGACGACCACGATGCGCGCAGCGACCGCCCATGCGGCGCTGCCGCCGCGTGCCGCGTGATGCCCCGCCGACCGCCAGGTCCCCACTATCGACCAGATCGAAAACGCAACCGAGCCGCTCAAGGCGATAAGGCTTGTCACCGCAATCAGCCGCAGTGAGGCGCTGTGTTCCTGAAGCGCGCCGATGGCGGCCACGATCCCCGAGGACAGCATGCCCAGTAACGTGCCGTTGACCCAATACGTCCACGGCAACGACAGTTCGCCCCGCCAGTGGCGCAGGAAGTAATTCGACCGTACGGGATTGTGCGCAGGGTCGCCAACGCTGGCCGGGATCGATAGCGATTCGGACGACCGCATGCCGTCATCGCTTTCATGCTTCCATACGGGATCGACGCGGGCAGGCAGCGCGACCTGCCCCGTCTTCTTGGTCGACAGGGCCTTGATGTTCGCCCCGAGAAGGAGCGTAACGGCCAAAGGAATGAGAAAGCCCAAGGAAAGGTGCTTCCCCGCAAAGGCGGCGATGCCGAGCATGACGAACATGAGGAGCGCCGCCGCCAAATTGACGATCCAAGCGACGTTCGTCGTGCCGGCCGACACTGTGCCCGCCAACCCGCGCCATGCTAGAAAGAATGGAGCCGCCCAGAGCAGCATACCGCCTACGAGGGACGGCAGGCCTGACTCGATGGTCGCCAGATGCACGCCCCCCCTGAAAGCGCTGACTGCGAGCAGTATCAGCACCGCTCCGTTCAGGAATCGCATCGCCCTGATCAAATTATCGCCCCGCACCCTACACCCCCGATTCTTGCTTGTTGGTCTTTGTGTTTGTCGTTTTGCCATCTGGCGCGGGCGCGGCTCGGGCGCCTTCGCTGCCTCGTTTCCCCGAGCGTGCCGTGACTTGCGCCAGCGGTCGGCCCGAATGCGCCGGAGAATACAGCTTACCGGCGCGCGCTGTCAAAGCGCTACAGCCCAAGCGGTGCCGCCCTGGGCGCGGTTCGGAGCCCCGAATGCAGGTTTTCCCTATGGTCTTGCGGGATCAGTTTCGTGCCATCATAGTTATATGTAATAACTATTTGATGTAACACTCCTCGACCGATCCCACGACCATGCCGCTCGACAAAGCCCTCGAACTCATCCTCACCCAAGCTCGCGAAGCCGGGATTCCGGATCTCGCGGATCTTCCCCCTCCCGCAGCGCGCGGGCTGTATCGCCAGATCCTCGCCGCCAACGACGTTAGCCCAGCGGCGGTCGTTGTCTCCGAGAACATCGCGACGGGAACCAACGGCTCCGCACCGGTGCGCGTCTACCGCCCGCGGCATGGCGCGCCCATCGGGGTGATCGCCTATTACCATGGCGGCGGTTACGTTCTGGGCGACCTCGACGGCTACGACAACGTATGCCGACAGCTTTGCTTCGATAGCCAAGCAACGGTCGTTTCGGTCGACTATCGCCTCGCCCCCGAACATCCGTTTCCGGCAGCGGTGGACGACGCCTGGGCCGCACTCGAATGGGTCGCGGCCAACGTCGCAACGTTGGCGGACGAGCAGGCGCCGGTCGCGGTCGCGGGAGACAGTGCAGGCGCCGTGCTTGCAACGGTGGTCTGCCTGCTCGCGCGTGATCGCCGGGGCCCCGCGATCGCCTACCAGGGACTCGCTTATCCGGCGGCGGGCGCCGGCTACTTCGGCGATTCGGACTCGCGCAGCCGATACGCCGACGGCCCCACGCTGACGATGCGCACGGTCGATTACTTCAATCGCTGCTACTTCGGATCGACGAACCCACCGGCGAGCGAACTGGCTGCGCCGCTGCTCGCCAAAGATTGTTCAGGTCTGCCGCCCGCGCTTTTGCAAGTCGCCACCCACGATCCGTTGCGCGATGAAGCGATAGCCTACGGCACGCGATTGCGCGAAGCCGGAAACGACGTCGTCGTCATCGAGTATCACGGACTCGCTCACGGCTTCATCAGCATGGGAGGCGCCGTTCCCGCCGCCCGTCTTGCGCAACTCCAACTTGGTCAGGCGCTGCATACGGCCTTCGCAACTAGCCGGGCGAGCTGAGTCGAGTGGCACGCGCGTTGGCGCGAGATCGGCGTTCCCGGCGAGCGCGAGTATCGTCGGGCGCCTCAGGCCTCGCCCGCAAACAAACCATCGAGTTGCGCGCCCGACGCGGCATCGCCGAATCCGTCGAAACGGCCTTGCGCGAGCGACTGCGCAGCGCGCATGAACCCGCCCCACGCGGCCCGTGCGAGTGCACCGCCAACGCTTACTCGACGCACGCCAAGGCTCGCGAGATCCTCCAACGTAAAGGTCGAGTTGGCGCCGATCAGCACATTGATGGGCTTAGGCGCCACGGCACGCACCACCGCCTCGATTTCCTCGGACGTGCGGATGCCTGGCGCATAGAGGCAATCCGCACCCGCCGCCGCGTAGGCTTTGAGACGCGCGATCGTGTCGTCCAGATCGGGAACGCCGACGAAAAAATTCTCCGCGCGGCCGATCAGCAATGTGTCGCCGCCGCTTTCGTCGATCGCACGACGCGCTGCTTTCAGTCGCGCCACCGCCTCTTCGATCGGAAATAGAGGCGTTCCGGCGTCGCCGGTGGAGTCTTCGACCGACAGGCCCGCGACGCCGGTCGCAACGGCCAGTTCGACGCTCTCGGCCACTTCCTCCGGATTCGCACCGAAGCCGTTTTCGAAATCGGCGTTGACCGGCAGATCCACCGCCTCCACGATCGTGCGTAGATGCGCGAGGATAGCTTCGCGGCCCACATGGTTATCGGCGCGGCCGTTCGACCAAGCGAATCCCGAGCTCGTGGTGGCGACCGCCTGAAAACCGAGGCTAGCGAGGTAGCGGGCACTACCGACGTCCCACGGATTCGGCAACACGAAGCAGCCCGATGCATGCAAGGCACGGAAGGCAGCGCGTTTTTCAGCGACGGTACGTGTCATTACAAACTCCAGAAGGGGAAGAAGGCCCTCACGTGCGTCCCAGCACATTCGGGTGATTTGGGTGGCCTTGCGAGATCATAGCGAGTCTCGCGCATAGGGGGCGTTGAGGCCAGCGCTCGGTCCTTAGGGTGAGGCCGAGGGGCGACCCTGACGGCCGATGTCGAAAACCATGCATAATTCCCGACTCGCCGAGTACGTGGATGACGAGATCGAGCGGAATCCTGGCCTTCGAGCTCGGAAGATGGTTTATTGAGAACCGGCGTTCCCCAGCTCTCCTTTGTCCCACTGCAATCGATATGAAACAGATTCTGGTGTACGCCGACTCGCTGTCCTGGGGCATCGTTCCCGGAACCCGTCAGCGCTTGCCGTTCGACGCGCGCTGGCCAGGTGTGATGGAAAACGCCCTACGGATGCAAGGCGTCGCAGCGCGCGTGTTCGAGAACTGCCTGAACGGCCGCAGGACGGCATGGGACGATCCTTTCAAGCCCGGACGCAACGGCGTCGTAGGCCTTGAGCAAGTGATCGAGATGCACTCTCCTCTCGACTTGGTGATCGTCATGCTCGGCACCAACGATTTCCAAACGGTTCACGCCCATACGGCACGGCATTCGGCAGAAGGCATCGGCGCATTGATCGATTCCGTACGCCGTGCCCCGGTGGAACCGGGCATGCCTACCCCTCCCGTGCTGATCGTCGTGCCGCCGGCGATCAGCATACCCGACGGCCCGGTCATGCCGAAGTTCGTCGGCGGGCAAGACCGCTGCGTCGGCCTGGCAGAGGCATACAGCGACATCGCACGTGCGCAAGGCTGCATGGTTTTCGATGCCGGTACGGTAACGACCACCAGCCGCCGAGACGGCATTCATCTCGATGCCGATCAGCATATCGTGCTCGGCAAAGCCATCGCAGATATCGTGCAGGTCGCGCTCGAACACGAAGAAGGCGAGCCGGTCGTCGCCGAGGTCCCCTCGACGGCGGCGTG
>DASVLS010000111.1:0-76650 GCA_036384755.1 Trinickia sp.
GGCTTCGAACAACACCGCGGCGCAACGCGTTCGCAAGAAGGTCAAGAAGAACGTCGCCGAGGGCGTGGTTCACGTTCACGCGTCGTTCAACAACACCATCATCACGATCACCGATCGTCAAGGCAACGCGCTTGCCTGGGCGACGTCGGGCGGTCAGGGCTTCAAGGGCTCGCGCAAGTCGACGCCGTTCGCAGCGCAGGTTGCTGCGGAGTCGGCCGGTCGCGTGGCGATGGAATACGGCGTGAAGAACCTCGAAGTGCGGATCAAGGGCCCGGGCCCGGGTCGCGAATCGGCGGTGCGCGCATTGCATGGTCTTGGCATCAAGATCACGGCAATCTCCGACGTCACGCCCGTTCCGCATAACGGCTGCCGTCCGCCGAAGCGCCGTCGCATCTAAGACGCGCGCCTGTATGACGCCTGTTGGCGCTTTGGTGCGCCAGCAGGCTATTTGCGCATGATCGTTTGACTAAGCCCACCGTTCGGCCCGAGCCGGGTACGGACTAGCGCGGACGCGAGTCCGCGTGACTAAACACAGAAGGAATGCAAAGTGGCACGCTATACCGGCCCTAAAGCCAAGTTGTCCCGCCGTGAAGGCACCGACCTGTTCCTGAAGAGCGCACGCCGTTCGCTCGCCGATAAGTGCAAACTCGACAGCAAGCCCGGTCAGCACGGCCGCACCTCGGGCGCGCGTACGTCCGACTATGGCACGCAGCTGCGCGAGAAGCAAAAAGTGAAGCGCATCTACGGCGTGCTCGAGCGTCAATTCCGCCGCTACTTCGCCGAAGCCGACCGCCGCAAGGGCAACACGGGTGAAAACCTGCTGCAATTGCTCGAGTCGCGTCTCGACAACGTCGTCTACCGCATGGGCTTCGGCTCGACGCGCGCGGAAGCGCGCCAGCTCGTCAGCCACAAGGCGATTACGGTCAACGGCGTGGTCGCGAACATCCCGTCGCTGCAAGTGAAGGCCGGCGACATCGTCGCGGTGCGCGAGCAAGCCAAGAAGCAAGCGCGCATTCTCGAAGCGCTGTCGCTTGCCGAGCAAAGCGGCATCGCGAGCTGGGTTGCGGTCGATGCGAAGAAGTTCGAAGGCACGTTCAAGCAGATGCCGGAACGTAGCGATATCGCCGGCGACATCAACGAAAGCCTGATCGTCGAATTGTATTCGCGCTAATCGGATTTACGGCCGGGGTACCTCGATTGCGTTGCGCAAGGGGGCACCTCGGCTGTTTATTTTCAGGGTGTTACCGGTCAGCCTTATCGGTGTAACGAGCCGAGGGTATTGAAAAGGAAAACCTATGCAAACCAGTTTGTTGAAGCCCAAGATCATCGCCGTGGAATCGCTTGGCGAGAGCCACGCGAAAGTGGTCATGGAGCCGTTTGAACGCGGTTACGGCCACACTTTGGGCAACGCGCTTCGGCGCGTCCTGCTGTCGTCGATGGTCGGCTATGCGCCGACCGAAGTGACGATCGCGGGCGTCGTGCATGAGTACTCGACGATCGACGGCGTGCAGGAAGACGTCGTGAACCTGCTGTTGAACATGAAGGGCGTCGTGTTCAAGCTGCACAACCGTGACGAAGTGACCGTCACGCTGCGCAAGGAAGGCGAAGGCGTCGTGACCGCACGCGACATCGAACTGCCGCATGACTGCGAGGTGATCAACCCCGATCACGTCGTCGCTCACCTGTCGAAGGGCGGCAAGCTCGACGTGCAGATCAAGGTCGAGAAGGGCCGCGGCTATGTGCCCGGCAACGTGCGCCGCTACGGCGAGGAAACGGCCAAGATCATCGGCCGTATCGTCCTCGATGCGTCGTTTTCGCCGGTTCGCCGTGTGAGCTACGCCGTGGAAAGCGCGCGTGTCGAGCAGCGTACCGACCTCGACAAGCTCGTCATGAACATCGAAACCAACGGCGTCATCTCGCCCGAGGAAGCGATTCGTCAATCGGCGCGTATCCTCGTCGACCAACTGGCCGTGTTCGCGGCGTTGGAAGGCACGGAAGCCGCTGCCGAAGCGCCGTCGCGTGCGCCGCAGATCGATCCGATCCTGCTGCGTCCGGTCGACGATCTCGAGTTGACGGTGCGTTCGGCCAACTGCCTGAAGGCCGAAAACATCTACTACATCGGCGATTTGATCCAGCGCACGGAAAACGAACTGCTGAAGACGCCGAACCTGGGTCGCAAGTCGCTCAACGAGATCAAGGAAGTGCTCGCTTCGCGCGGCTTGACGCTCGGCATGAAGCTCGAAAACTGGCCGCCGGCCGGTCTCGACAAGTAAGGCCGCTCGGGGCGCTTGCGCTCCGCGCGTCTGGCGAAGGCGCGGATTTTCCTTTAAAATCCGCGTCTTGTCTTTTTTATACCGGCCCGTGTCCAAGCCCCCGACTTCGGGTGGCGTAGGGACGATAGAAGAGCTGGACCAAAACTTCGAATCAAGGAACTGAAATGCGTCACCGTCATGGTCTGCGGAAACTGAACCGCACGAGCAGCCACCGTCTGGCAATGCTCCGTAACATGTCCAACTCGCTCATCGAGCACGAAGTCATCAAGACGACGCTGCCCAAGGCGAAGGAACTCCGTAAAGTTGTCGAGCCGCTGATCACGCTCGGCAAGAAGCCGTCGCTCGCGAATCGTCGTCTGGCGTTCAACCGCCTGCGCGATCGTGATTCGGTGGCGAAGCTGTTCGATGTCCTGGGTCCGCGTTTCGCAAACCGTCCGGGCGGCTACCTCCGCATTTTGAAGTTCGGTTTCCGCGTCGGCGACAACGCGCCGATGGCGTTGGTCGAGTTGCTCGATCGTCCGGAACCGGTGGAAGCGGAAGAAGCGCAAGAAGCCGAATAAGCCAAGCAGCGCGTGTAAGCGCGCTTGTTAGCATTCGAAGAAAAGGGCCAGGCGCGAGCTTGGCCCTTTTCGTATTTGGGCCTCTTTTTGCGACAACCCCACGGGGCGACATCGTGTCGCACGTGTGAGGCCGGGCGGCGCCGACACGGGTGGCGACATCGCACACAGTGATACGATAACGCCGTACCGCATTGCTTCGAGGTGAAAACCGCCGTGCCCCTGCCTGTCGTGCTCATGCTGACGACCCTGCCCGACGCTCTATCGGCGCAACAGCTCGCGCAACGCGTGCTCGAGGAGCGGCTGGCCGCGTGTGTAACCGAGCTCGGCGCCGTGCGCTCGCATTACCGTTGGAAAGGCCGGCTCGAAACGGCAGACGAAATCCAGTTGCTGTTCAAAACGAGCGCCGTGCGCGCCCTGGAGCTCGAGCAATTCATTCTTGCCAACCATCCCTACGAGACCCCTGAACTGCTCTCATGGCAAGCCACCGCCTCCACTGCGTATGCACAGTGGGTGGAGGCTGAAACGCAACGACCAACGCATGTTTAAACCGCTTTTCGATCCGACGCGCTATTTCGCGCGTTTGATATTGCTCATCGTCGCGTGCGTCGGCTTCGGAACGGGGCTCGCAAGTGTCGCGCGCGCCGACGATTTTCTGGATCCCGCGGTCGCATTCCGCTTTAGCGCCGACGAGCGACCGCATGAAGTCGATGTCCATTTCAAGGTCGCCGACGGATACTACCTTTACCGCGAACGCTTCCAATTCGCCGTCAAAGGCGGCACGGCCACTCTCGGCGCGGCGCAACTGCCGGCAGGCCACGTCAAGTTCGATCCCACGTTTCAAAAGAACGTCGAAACGTATCGAGGCGACTTGACCGTTCGTGTGCCCGTCCAGACCGCGTCGGGTCCGTTCGACCTTGTCGTCACGTCGCAGGGCTGTGCGGATGCGGGCATCTGCTATCCGCCGGCCGAGCACGTCTATCGTGTCAGCGGGGCGGCGTTGGGCGCAGCGGGAGGCGTGGCGCAAAGCGCCGCGGCGGGCAGCGGCGAGCCGGGCTCATGGTACGAGCGCGCCACGAGCGCCGACTACGCTGGAACGCTGCTGCAGGGCGGCAATTTCGCGGCGACGATCGGCCTCTACTTCCTGGCCGGCCTCGTCCTCAGTCTGCTGCCGTGCTCGTACCCGATGATCCCGATCGTCTCGGCGATCATCATCGGGCAGGGCGGCAAAGTGACGCATGCGCGCGGGTTCACGCTGTCTCTGGCCTACGTTATCGGTATGGCGCTCGTCTACACGGTGCTCGGTATCGCGGCGGCGCTTGTGGGCCAGTCGCTGGGCGCGTGGCTGCAAAACCCGTGGGTGCTTGGCCTTTTCGCGGCATTGCTGACCGTTTTCGCCCTGATGCTGATTGCAGGTGTCGATCTTGTCCTGCCGCAGCGTTGGCAGGACCGCGTGTCGCAAGCCTCCGGCGCTCGCTCGGGCGGCACGCTCGCTGCCGTCGGTGCAATGGGCGCGCTCTCCGCGCTTGTCGTCGGTGCGTGCATGACGGCGCCGCTGTTCGCGGTGCTCGCGTTCATCGCCCATACGGGCAACGCCGTGCTCGGCGGCGCAGCGCTGTTCTCGATGGGGCTCGGGCTCGGCGTGCCGCTACTGGTCATCGGGCTTGGCGCCGGCACGCTGTTGCCGCGGGCCGGCGCCTGGATGGACGGCGTGAAAGTCTTCTTCGGCGTGATGCTGCTCGCAGCGGCGCTGTGGATCGTGTGGCCCGTGTTGCCCTCGACGGCGCAGATGCTGCTCGCGGCGCTTTGGCTGCTGATCGCCGCGGCCGCGCTCGGCCTGTTCACGCCCAATGCGGGCGGGCCTTCGATCTGGCGCCGGTTGGGGCGTGGCGTGGGCGCCGCGCTCGCTATCTGGGCCGCCGCGCTGCTCGTCGGGCTCGCCGCGGGCTCGGTCGATCCTGTGCGCCCGCTCGCCGTACTGGCCGCGCGTGCTGCTACGCAGTCGATCGCGCAATCCGCTACGTCGACTGCGACGTCGCTTGAGCAGCCGGCTTTCATTCCGGTCAAATCGCTGGCGGATCTCGATGCGCGGCTAAAAGCCGACGGCGGACCGGCGATGCTCGACTTCTACGCCGGCTGGTGCGTGAGCTGCAAAGAGATGGAGCGCTTTACGTTTTCCGATAAGCGGGTTCAGGCGCGCTTTGCCCAGTTGCAGTTGCTGCGGGCGGACGTCACGGCAAATAATGCCGATGACCAAGCGCTGCTGAAGCGGTTCGACCTTTTTGGGCCGCCCGGTATTATCTTCTTCGATCGTTCGGGAAAGGAAGTGCTCCGCGTCGTCGGCTATGAATCGGCCGATGCCTTCCTGCGGCGGCTCGACCGCATCGCACCGGCGCTTCGTTCTTGACGCCGAACGCGTCAGAATCGATGCAGATGATCAGGGACGGCGGCTATCCTAGCAACCGTCCCCGTTTGACGGCAGCGCTATCGCTCGTTGCCTTCCGCCCGCAGCAACCGCGCCGCATCGAGCGCGAAGTAGGTCAGCACCCCATCGGCCCCCGCCCGCTTGAACGCAAGCAGTGACTCCATCATGACTTTGTCGTGATCGAGCCAGCCGTTTTGCGCGGCCGCCTTGAGCATCGCGTACTCGCCGCTGACTTGATAAACGTAAGTCGGGAAACGGAACTCGTCTTTGACGCGGCGGACGATGTCGAGGTACGGCATGCCCGGCTTGACCATGACCATGTCAGCGCCTTCGTCGATGTCGAGGCGCACTTCGCGCAGCGCCTCATCGGAGTTGGCAGGATCCATCTGGTAGGTCATCTTGTTGCTCTTGCCCAGATTCGTCGCGGAACCGACGGCATCACGGAACGGGCCGTAGAACGCCGACGCGTACTTTGCGGCGTAAGCCATGATGCGCGTGTCGATATGTCCCTCGCTTTCGAGCATTTCACGCAGGGCGCCGATCCGCCCGTCCATCATGTCCGACGGCGCAACGATGTCGACGCCCGCCTCCGCTTGCGTCCGTGCCTGCTCGACGAGGATTTCGACGGTCTCGTCATTGAGGACGTAGCCCGCTTCGTCGAGTACGCCGTCTTGACCATGGCTCGTGTACGGATCGAGCGCCACGTCGGTCAGCACGCCGAGCTCAGGGAAGCGCCGTTTGAGTTCGCGCACGGCGCGCGGAATCAACCCTTCCGGGTTCGCCGCTTCGCGACCGTCGGGCGTCTTCAAGGAAGGTTCGATCGCTGGAAATAGCGAGAGCACCGGCACGCCGAGTTCGACGCACAGCTCGCCCACGTTCATCAGCAAATCGACCGATACGCGGTCGACGCCCGGCATCGACGGCACCGCTTGCCGGACATTGGCCCCTTCGACGATGAAGACAGGGTAAATGAGGTCGTTCGTCGTCAGCACGTTTTCACGCATGAGACGGCGCGAGAAATCGTCACGGCGCATGCGGCGCGGGCGGTGATGCGGATAGAAACTCATAGGGGAGAAATCGCTGTCGAAGTGGCGGAAAACGCCGGGTTCGCCGGCGCAAAAACTTTTGCAAACAATGGTATATGATAGCGATCGAGCGAAGCGCGTGTAGCCGAAGGGCGCACGCCGCAGACCTCCCCGCTTCTCCTCCCTGAGCGGGTGCCTGTCGTTTTTTCGATTAGGCTGTTTAACCCGCCGACGTTCGGCGGGTTTTTTTATAGCGATCGTTCGTAGTTTTACGCCATCGATGCCGCGGCGATCCGCCGCATCGAAGCTCTTCGCATGCGCGGCGGCGCGCCAAGATGCCGCTTAGTCGAGGATTCGTCGAGGCTCGGTCGAGGCTCAGTCGGGGCGCGCTTTCGGTCGAACTCATCGGCCCGTGCGGAGCGGCCGAGATGCTTCAACGCGTGATGTCGTCGCTCCGCGGCGCGCCCGCCTCGGCAGCCAACCAACCTTCGAGGCGCGCGTGCGCTTCGTCGAGGCCCACCCGCTTCAACGCCGAAAACAGCTGCGCCGTGAGTTCGCCGGCATAGCCGGCCGCACGATATTCCGCGAAACCCTTTTCCGTCGCGCGCAACGCATTGATGCCCTCCTGACGCGTCAGTTTGTCGCACTTCGTCAGCAGCGTGTGAATCGGCTTGCCCGTCGGGGCAAACCATTCGATCATTCGTCTGTCGAGCTCGGTCAGCGGCCGGCGCGAGTCCATCATCAGCACGAGCCCCCGAAGCTGGGCGCGGCTTTGCAGATAGCTGGCAAGCAACGCTTCCCAGTGCGCCTTGGCCGCGCCGGGCACCTCCGCGTAGCCGTAGCCGGGCAAATCGACGAGATAGCCGGCGGGATCGAGCTCCGGCCCGACGCCGAAGTAGTTGATATGCTGCGTGCGGCCCGGTGTCTTGCTCGCAAACGCGAGGCGCTTTTGGTTGCAGAGCACGTTGATGGCCGTCGACTTGCCGGCGTTGGAGCGTCCCGCGAACGCGATCTCCGGCTGCACGGTGGCGGGCAGATCGCGCAAGTGATTGACGGTGATATAAAAGCGGGCTTGATGCAGCAGGAAGGCCATGGCGAGACAGGAAGGAGAGCGTGTGCAACGCCCTGGTGACGGCGCTCAAGAGGCCGGGGCACGCCCGACTGGCGTCTTGGCGGTTAGCGAGTTATTGTACAATACGACGGTTTACTAAAGACCGGCCCCGGCGTTTTTCAAGCGGTATCGGGCGGTGCCAAGCGGTACCAAGCGCTAAGGGTGATGGCTGCGCGGCTTTAGCGGCGATCGGTCGCGGCGGTTTTTGCATGAACCTCTCGGGTGTATCGCCGGGCCGCCCTGCGATACTCTCACGGCCTGCGAGGGCGGCGTTCGAAAGCTGGGCGCCGGAGGGCACTCTATTCTCACAAGACGAAACCGGGTGTGCGAATGAATCGACTGTGCAAGTCATTGAAGGTGCTTCAGGTCGTTGCGGCAGCAGGTTTGTTGAGTTGGGCGGCACAATCGAGAGCGGCGGATTCACCGAAGCCGGACATCAATCGGGGGCAAGCGATCGCGTCGCAAGTTTGCGCGTCTTGCCATGGGGCGGACGGCAACAGCGCGACCGGGTCGTTTCCGAAGCTGGCGGGCCAGCACGAGGCGTATCTCGTCAAGCAGTTGAAAGACTTCAAGGTCCAAGCGGGCGCCAAGACGGCCGCGCGCGCCAATCCGATCATGGCCGGCATGGCGGCGGCGCTGTCGGATCAGGACATGGTCAACGTCGCCGCGTATTTCGCGTCGCAAACGCCGAAGCCCGGCTTCGCACACGATGCGGCGACGGTGCCCGAGGGGCAAAAGATTTTCCGGGGCGGTATCGCCGACAAGAACGTGCCGGCATGCGCCGGGTGCCACGGGCCGACGGGGATGGGCATTCCCGTGCAGTATCCGCGCCTCTCGGGGCAGTGGGCCGACTATACGGCCGCCCAGTTGCATGCGTTCCAGCAAGGCCCCGGGGCGCGCAACAACAGCGATACGATGCACGGCATCGCGTCGCGGCTCTCGGATAGCGAGATCAAGGCGGTCGCCGATTACATCGCCGGCTTGCACTGAGCACCACCGGGAACGAATAACGAGCCGGGTTTCCGGCGGGAAGAAGAAAAGGGTGGGAGCGCCACCGCCTTCGGCGGTCGGCCCTCACCCTTTTTTGTTGTATTGCCGTGCATGGGCGCGGAGCGATCGATCAAGCGATTCCTCCCGTCGACTGGGAGTTTGAATGGGCGTCACCACCTCGGGTTATGAGTTGAAGTCGGACCGGCGGGTCCTCAAAAGTGCGATCGAACTGCTGAGCTCGATGCGCTTCGCGATCGCACTGCTCGTCGTATTGGCGATCGCGAGCATCATCGGTACGGTCCTCACGCAAGACGACCCTTACCCCAACTACGTCAATCAGTTCGGCCCGTTCTGGGCCGACATCTTTCGCGCGCTCGGCCTGTACACCGTCTACAGTGCGTGGTGGTTCATGCTGATCCTCGGCTTCTTGATCGTATCGATCTCGCTTTGCGTCGTGCGCAACGCGCCGAAGATGATCGCCGACATGAAAAGCTGGAAGGACAAAGTGCGAGAGGGCAGCCTGCGCGCTTTCCATCACAAATCCGAATACGCGGTTGCCGGCACCCGGTCGGAAACGGCGGCGCGCGTGTCGACCCTCGCCGGCAAGCTGGGCTATCGGTACGTCGTGCGCGAATCGGAAGGCGCCACGCTCGTCGCGGCGAAGCGCGGCGCGCTGACGAAGCTCGGCTACATCTTCGCGCACCTGGCCATCGTCGTGATCTGTATCGGCGGTCTCATGGATAGCAACCTGCCGATCAAGTTTCAGATGTGGCTGTTCGGAAAATCGCCGATCTCGACGAGCGCCGTGATCAACGAAATTTCGCCGGCCCACCGGCTGTCGCCGTCCAATCCGACGTTCCGCGGCTACGCCTGGGTGCCCGAGGGGCAGCATGTCTCGACGGCCATCCTCAATCAGCCCAACGGCTCCCTGATTCAGGACCTGCCGTTTTCGATCGAGCTCGAGAAGTTCATCGTCGATTACTACTCGACGGGCATGCCGAAGCTGTTTGCGAGCGACATCGTCGTCGTCGATCACGAAACGGGCAAGCGCGTTCCTGCTCGCGTCGAGGTCAACAAGCCGTTCGAATACGATGGCGTCTCGATCTATCAGTCGAGCTTTCAAGACGGAGGCTCCCGGATGTCGATGACGGCATGGCCGATGACGGGACCTTCCACGAAGACTATGCCGGTCAACGGTACGATCGGCACGTCGGCTCCGCTGTCGGCCTCGATGCCGGGCGTGAATGGGCAGACCGTCGAATTCGCCGATTTCCGCGCGATCAATGTCGAGAATCTGACGAACGGCAGTGGGCAGAAGGACGCGCGCGGCGTAGCCGCACACGAGTCGCTCAAAGAGATGTTCGACGAACGCCTTGGTTCGGGCGCGAAATCGTCGAAGTCGATCGATCTGCACAACGTCGGCCCGTCGGTGCAGTACAAGATCCGCGGCACCGACGGGCAAGCGCGCGAATTCAACAACTACATGCTGCCCGTCGAGGTCGACGGCGCGCGCTTCTTCCTTGCCGGCATGCGCACGACGCCGAACGATCCGTTCCGCTATCTGCGCATTCCTGCCGACGAGCATGGCAGCGTGAAGGAATGGATGATGTTGCGCGCAGCGCTCGACAACCCCGCGCTGCGCGCGCAAGCGGCTCATCGTTTTGCGCAGCGCTCGATTGCCGATGCCAACGCCCAGCTTCGCGCACACCTCGAGGAGAGCGCGACCCGCGTCTTGACGCTATTCGCCGGTGCGGACAGCGGCCCCGGCAGCGTCGCACCGGGGCAGCCGCCCGGCGGTTTCCAGTCGATCGCGGCGTTCATCGATCATTCGGTGCCCAAGGGCGAGCAGCAGAAAGCGGCATCGCTGTTGCTGCGCATGCTGGAGGGATCGACGTGGGATCTATGGCAACTGGCGCGCGAGCAAGCGGGCGAGCCCGACGCGAAGCCGACGCCGGATGCGAGCCGTTTCGTGCAAAACTCGATCAATGCGCTTTCGGACAGCTTTCTGTACGGATCTCCCGTCTATCTGCAGCTTGACTCGTTCAAGCAGGTGCAGGCGTCGGTGTTCCAGCTGACGCGCGCGCCGGGCAAGAAAGTGGTGTATCTTGGCAGCCTGCTGCTCGTTGCCGGCATTTTCTCGATGTTCTACGTGCGCGAACGGCGACTGTGGTTTTGGCTGAAGGATACGGCCGCGGGCACCTCCGTGGTCATGGCGATGTCGACGGCGCGCAAGACGCTCGACTTCGAAAAGGAATTCGCGACAGTGCGCGACGCTGTCGGCGCGGCGCTCGGCGCGCCGGCTCACGCTGCCGCGACTTCGCCGAACGACGGCGCGCCCGCGCGCACCGATCCTCCGAGCGCTAGAGAGACGATTGCATCGTCCTCCGGCCCGCAAGACTGATACTCGGTAATCATCATGGATTTGACACACGCTTCTCGCTCCCAACCGGCTGCACAGCCGCAGCCCGGCGCCCTGGACGAGCGATCCTTCCTGCGCCGGCTCGGCCTGTTCGATTGGCTCTTCGCGCTGGCCATCGCCGGGGGCGCGGGCTTCGCGTTGGCGCGCTACCACGGGTTCATGAATTACTACGACAAGCTCGTGCTCGTTTGCACCGTGCCCGCGCTCATCGTGCTCGGGTGGCGCTGGAAGCCGGCGAGGCTGCTCACGGCGGGTATCGCCGTATTGTCGCTACTGGCGCTGCAGATCTACCACGGCGATCTTTCCCGCGCCGATTCCGCGTTCTTCCTCAAGTACTTCCTGTCGAGCCAGTCGGCGATTCTCTGGATGTGCGCGCTGTTCGTGCTCGCTACGCTGTTCTACTGGATCGGAATGCTGTCGCGTTCCCCGTCGGGCGGTGCGATCGGCTCGACGCTGACTTGGTTCGCCGTGCTCATGGGCTTCACGGGCATGATGGTGCGTTGGTACGAGTCGTACCTGATCGGCGCCGACGTCGGCCACATTCCGATCTCGAACCTCTACGAAGTGTTCGTGCTTTTTTGTCTGATCACGGCGCTCTTTTATCTGTATTACGAAGGCCATTACGCGACGCGTGCACTAGGTGCGTTCGTCTTGCTCGTGATCAGCGCCGCGGTCGGCTTCCTCATGTGGTACTCGGTGGCGCGCGATGCCCAGCAAATCCAGCCGCTCGTGCCCGCGTTGCAAAGCTGGTGGATGAAAATCCATGTACCGGCGAATTTCATCGGCTACGGTTCGTTTGCGCTGTCGGCCATGGTCGGCGTGGCCTACTTGCTCAGCGAGCGCGGCATCTTGACCGATCGTCTCCCCTCGCTCGTGGTGCTCGACGACGTCATGTACAAGTCGATCGCCGTCGGTTTCGCGTTTTTCACGGTGGCGACGATCCTCGGCGCCCTATGGGCCGCCCAAGCCTGGGGCGGCTATTGGAGTTGGGACCCGAAGGAAACATGGGCGCTGATCGTCTGGCTCAATTACGCGGCTTGGCTGCACATGCGTTTGATGAAGGGTTTGCGCGGTGCGGCGGCGGCCTGGTGGGCGCTGACCGGCCTGCTCGTGACGACGTTCGCCTTCCTCGGTGTCAACATGTTCTTGTCGGGGTTGCATAGCTACGGCAAGCTGTAGACATCGCGCCTGCGTCGATTTCGATCGCGCTTGTTCTCAAGAGAAACCGCCGCATGGTCGACCATCGGCGGTTTTTTGCATTTTGGGTCCAGATCGAGGACCTATGGGCCGGGCAGTAACAGAGTGTGCGGGCGTATGGGCCGCCATGATCGGCACTCATTGTTAGGTCATTGAATGCATCCAAACGGACCCGGCGGCGGTATATAGACCGAGCGGGCCCGAAATAGCGCCGGCCGGACGGCGCGGCAAGGGAAGCGGCCCGATTTTTTTGAGGAGCAGCATCGTGTGGATCAAGCGAGAGCAGCGCATCGTACTGACCGGAGAGGACATCGCCGCTAGCGAAATCACGCCTCCCGCACTATTTGCAAATCGGCGGCGCGTCCTCCAAGCCGCGGGCGTGGCGGGTCTCGCCATGGCGGGCGGCACGCTCGGGCTAAACCGCGCGGCGTTCGGCGCCTATGCCTCGCCCGACCCCAAAGCGCACAAGCTCATGGCGACGACGAACGCGAAGTTCGTCGTGGCCGAACAGGTCACGCCGTATAAGGACGTCACGACCTACAACAACTTTTATGAATTCGGCACCGACAAGAGCGATCCGGCGCACAACGCGGGCACATTGCGGCCGCACCCTTGGCGCATCAGTGTCGAAGGGGAAATCAAGAATCCGAAGGTCTACGACATCGACGAGTTGCTGAAGCTCGCGTCCCTCGAGGAACGCGTTTACCGGCACCGGTGCGTGGAGGGCTGGTCGATGGTCATTCCGTGGATTGGTTTTTCGCTCTCCGAACTCATCAAGCGCGCGCAACCCACGGGCAACGCGAAGTTCGTCCAGTTCATCACATTGGCCGATCCTTCGCAAATGCCGGGCATCGGCGATCCGATTCTCGAATGGCCGTATTCGGAGGGGCTTCGGATGGACGAGGCGATGAACCCGCTGACACTGCTGACCGTGGGGCTATACGGCCAAGTGCTGCCGAACCAGAACGGTGCGCCGGTGCGCATCGTCGTGCCGTGGAAGTACGGGTTCAAGAGCGCGAAGTCGCTCGTGAAAATTCGCTTCGTCGAAAAGCAACCGCCGACGAGCTGGAATACGTATGCGCCGAACGAGTACGGCTTCTATTCGAACGTGAACCCGAACGTCGATCACCCGCGCTGGAGCCAGGCAACCGAGCGGCGCATCGGCGAGGACGGATTCTTCAAGCCGAAGCGCAAGACATTGATGTTCAACGGGTACGGCAACCTCGTCGCATCGATGTATCAAGGAATGGACCTGCGCAAGTACTTTTGAGCCAAGGAGCGACTTTCATGTCTCCTCAGACGCAATCGCTCGCGGGCAGCGACGCGGCACGCCCCGCGCGCGACCCGAGCCGGCCCGCGCGATCCGCCACCCGCGGCGCTCGCCCGCGCAGCGGTGCCGAGCGTTGGATCGCACCCGCGAAAGTCGGTGTTTTCGTTGCGGCGTGCTATCCGCTCGCCCGTCTCGTTCTGTTCGGTTTGACCGATCGGCTCGGCGCGAATCCTATCGAGTTCATCACGCGTTCGACCGGGCTTTGGACGCTCGTCTTCCTGTGCATCACGTTGGCGGTGACGCCGCTGCGGCGCATCACGGGCATCAACGCGCTGCTGAGATTTCGCCGAATGCTCGGGCTTTACGCATTCTTTTACGCGGTGCTGCATTTCACGACGTACGTTTGGTTCGACAAATGGTTCGACGTGGCGGAGATGTTGAAAGACATCGGCAAACGTCCGTTCATCACGGTTGGGTTCGCCGCGTTCTTGTTGTTGATACCGCTGGCGGCGACGTCGCCGCGTGCGGCCGCTCGCAAATTAGGGCGGCGCTGGATAACGCTTCATCGCTCGATCTACGCCATCGCCGGCCTCGCGATTCTGCATTTTTGGTGGATCAAGGCCGGCAAGCACGATCTCATCTTGCCGCAGATCTATGGCGCGATCGTCGTCGCGCTACTCGGCTGGCGTCTGCAAGCCTGGGTGCGAGCGAGGTTTTCCCGGACGCGCGAGCGCGGTTGAGCGCATGCACCGTTCGGCGTGCCTGCGCTAACGGCTACCCCGATTTTTCCGTCCGGCTCGATCCGTTCTAGCCTCGGCGGGCGTGCATCGCGCGCCGAGTCGTGCGATGCTGCGCGCGGCTAATGGGCAAGACCCGGCCGCCGTGTTCGTTCAACGCAGCGGCGTCAGCCCGGCAGGACCGATTCGCCCGCGAACAAGTCGCACACCGTTTCGCGCGCGCGGACGAGGTACGCACGATCGCCGTCCACCACGACTTCCGCCGCACGTGGCCGCGTGTTGTAGTTCGAGCTCATGGCGAACGAATAGGCGCCCGCGGAGCGGATCGCGAGCAAGTCGCCCGGTTCGAGAACGAGCGAACGGTCGCGGCCGAGCCAGTCGCCGCTCTCGCAAACAGGGCCGACGACGTCGTAGACACGCTCTGCGCCTTGACGCGGCGCGACCGCCTCGATCGCATGGTAGGCCTGATACATCGCGGGCCGCGCGAGATCGTTCATCCCGGCGTCGACGATGGCGAAGTTTTTCTCCGCGCCCGGCTTCAAGAATTCGACGCGGGTGAGCAAGATACCCGCATTGCCCGTGACCGAGCGGCCTGGTTCGAAGAACACCTCGCGATGGCCGTGACCGCGCGCCTCGATTCGCTCGAGCAGCGTACGTACGAACTGGCTCGTATCGGGGGGCGTTTCATTCGAATAGGTGATGCCGAGCCCACCGCCGACGTCGATGTGGTGGATGGGCACGCCGTCCGCTTCGAGCTGTTCGACGAGATCGAGCACTTTGTCGAGCGCATCGAGGTAGGGCGCGATCTCGGTGATTTGCGACCCGATATGGCAGTCGATACCGACGACTTGGAGATGCTCGAGCGCAGCGGCCGTACGGTAGGCCGATCGGGCTTCGTCGAACGCCACGCCGAACTTGTTCGCCTTGAGCCCCGTCGAGATGTACGGGTGCGTTTTCGGGTCGACGTCCGGATTGACGCGAAGCGAGATGGGCGCCTTCTTGCCGAGTTCGCCCGCGACGGCATTGAGCCGATCGAGTTCGGGGATCGATTCGACATTGAAGCACTTCACACCGGCTTCGAGCGCCTCGCGCATCTCGGCGGCCGTTTTGCCGACGCCCGAGAACACGATGTCTTTCGCTTGGCCGCCCGCGGCAAGCACGCGCGCCAGTTCGCCGCCCGAGACGATGTCGAAGCCGGCGCCCAAGCGTGCGAAGACGTTGAGCACGCCGAGATTGCCGTTCGCTTTGACGGCGACGTGCACGCTCGCGCGATACCCGGCGCAGGCTTGCGCGTAGGCTTGATAGGCCTCGGTCAATGCGGCGCGCGAATAGACGAAAAGCGGCGTGCCGAATTGCTCGGCGAGCGTGACGGCGCTGACGCCTTCGGCGTGCAGCACGCCGTCGACATAGGCGAAGGCGGAGTGAGACATGCGAAAGTCCTGCGTTATTGGTCGGGTGCGGTGCTCGATGCGGCGCCAGGCTTGGGCGTTGCGCGTGGGGTGCGCGGCGCGGCGCCGAGCGAATCGGCGGGCGTCAGCGCGATCGGTGCACGCGCGGACGTGCCGGATGCGCCAGACGCTTCGGACGCGGCCTGCGAATCGCTTTCCGCGCCAGACGCCGAGGGCTCCGTTTGCAGCACGGGTTTTTCAGGCAGCGGCGGCACGGACGGCAGGTAGAGCGGCCCGCGTTGACCGCAGCCCGTTAGCGCCGCGCTTGCAACGGCCAAAGCCGCTACAATCGCGCTCATCCTGAAAACGACTCGCATGACTGTCTCTAGGACCCTATGAGCTGTGATGTGTTCAACCGGCGGAGTTTAGCATGACCGACAGCGACTACATTAGCCGCGCAGAGGCCGTTCTCGCGCGTATCGAACAAGCTGCCGACGATAGCGACGCCGATATCGAATTCGAGCGAAACGGCAACGTGTTGACGCTCGAATTCGAGAACGGTTCGAAGATCATCGTCAATCTGCAACCTCCGATGGAGGAGATCTGGATTGCTGCGAAGGTGGGTGGTTTCCACTTCAAGTTCGTCGACGGCCGATGGGTCGATACGCGCAACCAGCGCGAGTTTTTCGAAGCGCTGTCGGATTACGCGACGCAACAAGCCGGCGAGCCGGTCGACTTTTCGGCGTGATCGCGCAGCGCCGGCAGTCCAGCCGGCAGCCGCGCCGGCCTAACGAATCGGCTGCGCGACGGCTTGCGGCTGAACCTGGGCGGAAGGCTCCATTCGCGGCGTGACGACCGTCTCCTCCGCCGGCTCCTTGTTTTCGCCCGCGCTCGTTCCGGCATGCAACGCCGCTTCGCTGATGCCGACCGCGTGCACGAAGCCCTGCCCGGGCAAGAATGTGTCGAAGTAGAACTCGCCGCCGATCGTCACGACATCGTCCGGCATCTGCATCTGGTATTCGGGAACGCCCTCGAGCGCTTGCCGCATGTAATCCATCCAAACGGGCAACGCGACGCCGCCGCCGGTTTCGCGATCGCCGAGGCTGCGCGGCGCGTCGTAGCCGATCCACGCGATCGCGGCAAGCGTGTGCTGATAGCCGGCGAACCAGGCATCGCGCGAATCGTTCGTGGTGCCCGTCTTCCCGGCTAGGTCCTTGCGCCCGAGCTCATTCGATTTCGCACCCGTCCCGCGCTGAGCGACGCTTTGGAGCAGGCTGTTCATCACGTAGTCGTTGCGCGCATCGATTGCGCGAGGCGCATCGCCGCCGGCGACGATCGGCTGTGCGCGCGCGAGCACCACGCCATCCTGATCCGTGACTTCGGAAATGAGATACGGATTGATGCGGTAACCGCCGTTGGCGAAGACCGAATAGGCACCCGCCATTTGCAGCGGCGTAACGAGCCCGGCGCCTAGCGCCATCGGCAGATAGGCGGGATGCTTGTCGGCGTCGAAGCCGAAGCGGGTGATGTACTGCTGTGCGTAGTGCGTGCCGATGCGCGCCAGAATGCGGATCGAAACGAGGTTGCGCGATTTTTGCAGGGCCGTGCGCATCGTCATCGGGCCGTCGAAACGACCGCCGTAGTTCTTCGGTTCCCACGCCTTCCCGCCCGTTTCTGCGGCGCTGAAATAGAGCGGGGCGTCATTGATGATCGTTGCCGGCCCCAACCCTTTGTCGAGCGATGCCGAGTAGATGAACGGCTTAAAGCTCGAGCCGGGCTGACGCCATGCCTGTGTGACGTGATTGAACTTGTTCTTGCTGAAGTCGAAGCCGCCGACGAGCGCACGGATAGCGCCGTCCTGCGGGACGATCGAGATGAATGCGCCTTCGACTTGCGGCAGCTGAACGATCGACCAAGCCCCTTTATCGTCTTTGATCAGCCGCACGATCGCGCCGGGGCGAATCCGGCTGGCCTGCGCCGTGCGCGGCGAAAGCGCGGTCGCCGCGAATCGCAGCCCCTCGCCGGTGATTTTTGCGACGGCGCCGTCGGACAGCACGGCATCGACTTCGTTCGCATCGGCCGACGTGACGACGCCCGCCACGATTTCTCCGTTGTCGGGGCGCGTGTCGAGCGCGGACGCGATGGCTTGGGTACGTGCATCGGCTGCGGCCGGTAATGCGATGTACGCTTCGGGGCCGCGATAGCCGTGCCGCGCGTCGTATCTCATCAACCCGGCGCGCAGCGCGCGATAAGCGGTGTCCTGGCTGCCCGAATCGATCGTCGTGACGACGTTCAACCCACGGGTGTAGGCCTCTTCGCCGTATTGCGCGAACATCGCCTGGCGGACCATTTCGGCGACGTACTCGGCATGCACGCTGAACTGCTGCGCGGGTGTGCCCGCGAGCGCGAGCGGTTCGGCCACGGCCGCGTCGTACTGCGCGCGCGTGATGTCGTGAAGCGCCAGCATCCGCTGCAGGATGTACTGCTGACGCAGCTTGGCGCGCGCGGGATTGACGATGGGATTGTAGGCGGACGGCGCCTTGGGCAAACCGGCCAACATCGCCGCTTCGGCTAGGGTGATCTTCTTGATGTCCTTGCCGAAATAGATGCGCGCCGCGGAAGCGAAGCCGTACGCGCGTTGACCCAGATAAATCTGATTCATGTAGACCTCGAGAATCTGATCCTTGGTCAATTCTCTTTCGATCTTGTACGCGAGCATCATTTCGTAGATTTTTCGCGTATAGGTCTTCTCGCTCGACAAAAAGAAGTTGCGCGCCACCTGCATCGTGATCGTGCTCGCCCCCTGCGTTGCGCGTCCATTCGTCAGCGCCGTCATGCCAGCGCGAGCGATGCCTGTCAGGTCGACGCCGCCGTGATCGTAAAAGCGAGCATCCTCGATGGCGAGAATCGCTTGTTTCAAGAACAGCGGAACCTCGTCGATACGAACGACGTCGCGCCGCTCGTTGCCGAATTCGCCGATCAAGACGTGATCGGCCGTATAGATGCGCAGCGGTACTTTCGGGCGATAGTCGGTGAGCGCGTCGATCGCGGGAAGGCGTGGGCTTGCGACGACAAGCGCATACAGCACCAGTAGCGCCGCGCCCGTGCACCCTGCTGCGATGGCGCCGACGCACCAGAGGGCGAGCTTGACCGGCCAACGCCGGCGCTTGGGCGGCGCGGGTGGAAGCGAGGACGACGGGGAGGGCGAGGGCGGGCGCGAATCCATAACGAAGCAGACGTACGATGGCGGCGATTATAGCGGCGCCGTGCGCGGCTTCCGGATAGCCTAACGGCCAAACCTCTCAGTCGACCGGTGCAAGCCTTCTTCCGGCACGTTGGCCGTTTGGCCGAATTCCGCCGCGCGGCCTGCGTTCGCACAATTTCCTCGCAGCACGCTGTTCAGGCCGCTCAAGTCGACGGCCCGGCCGCTGGGGGGAAATGCCATGCTCATCAGAAGGAAACTGTTGTCCGCCGCGCGCTGCTTTGCGGCGGGCATCGACGTCGGTCCGCGCGAGGCGAGGATAGTCGTCGTCAGCCGCAAGCGCCGCGCGAATCGTCCCGTTCGGATCGAATGGGCCGGCGCGGCTCCTGTCCCCGTGGGGGCGATGTCGGGAGCGCATATCGTCGATCGCGCTGCCGTGGCCGCGGCGCTGTCCTCGTTATGCGCGCGCTGGCCGCGCCGGTGCGCCATGCGCGGCGTGGCTTGTTCGATGGGCATCCCCGGCGGCGGGGCCGTCGTCTCATCGGCTGTTACGGCTGCTGCCGCGCCGCTTGGCGAACGAATGGCCGCCGCTTCATGCGTCGACGAGCGGGGGCTGCATGCGTTCGAGGAAGCTGGCCGAACCTGCTGGCCGGCGCCCGGGGCGCGGATGCCGGCGGGCTCGCACGCGCATTGGGCTGCGCGCGTCGAAGCGGCGGCCGCGGCCGGTATTGCGCTTGCCGGGGTGGAAGAGGAGCCGCGGGCCGCATTGCGCGCACTTGCCTATGTCGCGGAGCAGGCCCACGGAGCGGACGAGCGATGCGTCGCCATGTGGGTCGGGCATGGCGGCGTCCACGCGTGGCGAGTCGCCGATGGGGTGGTCGAAGCGGCGATTCGCTTTCCGGGCGGAGAGCATCCCGATCTCGAATCGGCGCTGCGGCTCGTCGCCGGGGCGCACGGGCTCGATCGGGCGCTCGTCGCAGGCGATGTCGGTTTGCTCGAGCGCATCGGGCTCTCGTTGGCGGACGTTGGTGAGCGCCTCGGCTGCCATGCCGTCGCGTTCGACGGTGCGCCGTTTTGCTGCCGGCGGGCCGGGATCGCCGAACTGACGGGCGGCCGGCATGCCGCGACGTACGCGGTCGCATTCGGATTGGCTTTGCGCGGGGTGACGGAATGAATGCCGTGAGCACCATGACCTCCGTGACGCTGCCGCTGGCGGATGCGCCGAGCGAAACGGCATGGAGCGGCGCCGACGATGTCGATGCGCTGTCAGCTCGGCGCGGCGTGGCTTGCACGGCGCGCCGTCGCTGTGCGATCGAGGGAGCGGCGGCCGTGTTGGCCGGCTCTATGATGGCCGTCGGATGGGCGGCGATGGGGGCGACGGACGATCGCGCGAACGAACGCCACACGCAGCTCGAGACGGAGATGGCGCGTATGGCATCGCCGCTTGCCGAACTGGCGCGCTTGGAGCGGGCCGCCGAAAGCGCGAAGGCTGCCGCGGCGCAGGCCCAGATGCGTTCGAGGCCGAGCGCCGAGATGCGGTCGCTGCTCGACGCGCTGAGCCGCGAAGCGAATGCGGGCGTGACCGTCAGCCGTCTGCAGCGCACCGACGATGGAATCGAACTGCGAGTTCGCGCAGCGGATAGCGCCGCCTGCGCCTCTTGGGTGCAGCGTCTCGCTCGCACATCCGGGTTGGAGTCGGCTCGGACGATCGAACTCAAATCGATCCCCGCCGCCGTAGGCCGCGGAGGCGAACATACGATCGAGGCTGCCGTGCGATTGCACTCGCCTGGAGCGACGGGATCATCGCAGGCCGTGCCGCCGTTGCGCCGGCCTGCGCGCGGCGATCGAGCGCGCAGTGCAAGGGGCGAGCCATGAAGGAGACGGCACCCTTTCTTGGGGCCGGCCGCGCGGCAGGCGGGCGGCACACCGGTGCGAGGCGCGCGCTTCGCATGGCGCCATGGAAATGGAACTGGCGACGGCGGTTGATGGCCTGCGTGGCGTTGGCGGCGGCAGCGTTCGTGCTTGCGACATTCGGTTGGCGCCTCTTGGGCGCTGACAGTCGGGCCCGGAGTACGAGCGAGCGTGAAGCGCTCGAACGACGGATCAGGGAAAGCCGCGCCAAGCTCGCACGCTTGCCTCGATTGCGGCAGACGGTCGGCGCCCAGCGCGGGCTGGCGCGCGCTCCGGCCGCTCCGGCGGGCGGTGACTGGCAGGCCTTGGCGGATCTCGCCAACCGCACGGGCGTGAGACTGATCGCACTCGAGCCCGCGCCGCGCGCCCCGGCGCACCGAGGCCGGCCGGGAGAGGCGGCCGGCCGGGCGCTGCGAATCGACGCACGGTCGGCTTTCCCGGGCCTGTACGCGTTCGTGCGGGGCCTGTCGACGCTGCCCGTGCTCGTCGCGCCGGGTGCCATCGATGTCAAGCGCGATGCCAATGAGCTCGTGTGGGCGGCGACGTTGAACGTGTTCGACGCTATACCGGCGCAACGCACAGCCGCGGGAGAGAGGCCGACGGCGCCGGACGTCGGGGGCGGTCAGAGTGGCCGGACGTTGAGCGATCCCTTTCACGTCGATACGGGCCTCGCGCTACCGGGCACAGCGGCGGTGCGGTTGGTCGGGCTCGTGCACGACGGCCGGCGAGCGCTGGCGCTCATCGAAGTCGCGAGCGGCACGCACGCAACGGTAGCGGCACCAGGCCAAACACTGGGCGCAGAAAAGGTCGCTCACGTCGATGCGCTTGGCGTGACGCTCTCGAGCGGGACGGGCGCGCGTCGTCTTGCATTGCCGGAGGACGGCCGATGACCGTTCGCCTCCGCGCTTGGAGCGGCGCTGCCGCATGGGCCGTGGCGGCGCTCCTGTCATGGGCGTCGGCGAAGGCGGCCGCGCAGGCGTTTGCGCCGCTGCCGCCGTTGCCGCCCGCATTGCCGGCGGAAAACGGCGCCAGGCACGGCTCATCGGCGTGGCCCAGTGTCGGTCAGCCTCCGCTGAGCGACTACGCGGACATCGGCCTGAACTCGGGCCACGACTCCGGCGACGACTCCGGCGACGACCCGCGCGAGCCCGCACGCCGCCGAGACGAAGCGCCGGGTAACGCGACAGGCGGCGAGCGATCGGCACGGCCCAGCGTCGATGAGGCGCCTTCACCATTGGGCGATGAACTCGACGGGCCGGGCACGCGCCGAACGCCTGAGCGGGCGGCTGCCCTCGAAGGGCCGCCCGTGCCGCTCGCGCCGCCCGCGCGAATGACCGGCGCCGCGGCTGACATCGACATGGCCAACCAGCCCGAAGATGACAGACCTATCACGATGCAGTTCAAGAAGGCGGAGTTGACCGACGTGTTCGACGCCTTTTCGCGCTTCACGGGCCTGAACATCGTCGTCAGCGATCGCGTGCGCGGCCTCGTTTCGCTGAATCTGACCGGCGTGCCGTGGCGCACCGCGTTCGACGCGTTGCTCGATATGCAAGGGCTAGCGATGTCCCGGCGCGGGAACGTCATCTGGGTGGCGCCGCTGGCGGAGCTGGCGGCTCGCGAGCGGCAGCGTTTCGAGGCGCACGCGCGTGCGGCCGATCTCGAGCCGCTCGTGAGCCGTACGTTCGCACTGAGCTACCCGCGCGCCGACGAGGTCCAGCGGCTGCTGACGGCGCCCGGTGCGCAGCGGGTCCTCTCCAAGCGGGGCGCCGCAACCGCCGACGCGCGTACGAATCTGCTGTTCGTCACCGACCTCGAGGCGCGACTCGGGCAAGTTGCGCAACTGATCGCCGCGATCGACAAGCCCAACCGGCAGGTGCTGATCGAGGCGCGCATCGTCGAGGGGGCGCGCGGGTTTTCGCGCGAGCTGGGGGCGCGCTTGTCGATGCGCGCAGCCGATGCGAACGCCGTGCCCAAAGGACTCGGCGGCGGCAACGAAGGTGTCGTGCACGACCTTTCGGCTCGCGCGCTCGCCGGCTTCGAGGCCGCTACAGCGGGGCTCACGCTGTTCGCCGCCGGCGCGACGCGCCTCGTCACTGCCGAGATTTCGGCGCTCGAGGCGTCGGGAAAGGGGCAGATCGTGTCGAGCCCGCGTGTCGTCACGGCCGATCGGACGAAAGCCCTCGTCGAACAGGGCACCGAGCTGCCTTACCAGGCGAAAGTCCGCAACGGCGTTTCCGGCGTCCAGTTCCGTCGTGCTAGCCTAAAGCTCGAGGTCGAACCTCGCATCACCCCCGAGGGGCGCGTCATTCTCGATCTCGATATTGCCAAGGACAGCGTCGGCAAACCGACCGCGGGCGGTCCTGCGATCGATACGAAGCACGTGCGCACGCGCGTCGAAGTGGAGGACGGCGGGACGGTCTCGATCGGCGGGATCTACGAGAGCGAAGATCGCGACGATGTGACGCGCGTGCCGGTGTTAGGCAAAATACCCCTTTTGGGCATGTTGTTTCGCCACCGGGCGGTGCGCGAGCAGCGCAGCGAACTCGTCGTATTCATTACGCCGCGCGTCGTCGCGATCGATTGACCAGCCGGCCCGGCGGGGCCTCGCGCCCGAGTCGCCGTACTCGACAAGGCGGCGGCTTTGCCAGTAAGCTGCGCCACGAACCACAGCCGATTGAACAGAGGATACGTTGCAAGAGCGGGGCGCCAACACCAACATTTTCTTCGTGGGGCTCATGGGGGCGGGTAAGACCACCGTGGGCCGCGCGGTCGCGCGCCGGCTCGGTCGCCCGTTTTTCGACAGCGACCACGAAATCGAGGCCCGCACGGGCGCGCGCATTCCCGTCATTTTCGAGCTGGAGGGCGAGTCAGGGTTTCGCGAACGCGAAGCGCAGATCATTGACGAGCTGACGGAGCGCGATGCGATCGTGCTCGCGACGGGCGGCGGCGCGGTATTGCGTCCGGAAAATCGCGCGGTGCTGCACAAGCGCGGGCTCGTCGTTTATCTTCGAGCCAATCCGCACGATCTTTGGCTGCGCACGCGCAAGGACAAGAATCGTCCGCTGTTGCAGACGGACGATCCCAAGGCGAAGCTCGAGGCGCTGTACAACGAGCGCGATCCGCTCTATCGAGAGTGCGCGCACTTTATCGTCGAAACCGGGCGGCCTTCGGTCAATGGGCTCGTGAACATGGTGCTCATGCAACTCGAGATGGCCGGCATCACCAAACAGACACAGTCATGATTACCGTCAACGTCGATCTCGGCGAACGCTCCTACCCGATCCGCATCGGCGCCGATCTGATCGGCCTGACCGACCTTTTTGCGCCGCACATCGCGGGTGCGACGGTGGCGATCGTCACGAACGAAACCGTGGAACCCCTTTACGGCGAGGCCCTGCGGGCGGCGCTTGCGCCGCTGGGCAAACAAGTATCGACCGTCGTGCTGCCCGACGGCGAAAGCTACAAGCACTGGGAAACGCTCAATCTCATCTTCGATGCGCTGCTGACTGCGCGAGCCGATCGCAAGACGACGCTCATCGCGCTGGGCGGCGGCGTCGTCGGCGACATGACGGGCTTTGCCGCCGCTTGCTACATGCGCGGCGTGCCGTTCATTCAGGTGCCGACGACCTTGCTGTCGCAGGTCGACTCGTCGGTGGGCGGCAAGACGGGCATCAATCACCCGCTCGGCAAGAACATGATCGGCGCGTTTTACCAGCCGCAGGCCGTCGTCGCCGACATCGGCACGCTGCGTACGCTGCCTGAGCGCGAGCTCGCGGCGGGTATCGCGGAAATCATCAAGACCGCCGCGATCGCCGATCGCGCATTCTTCGAGTGGATCGAGGCGAACATCGACGCGCTCAACCGCCGGGATGCGGACGCGCTCGTGCACGCCGTCAAGCGCTCGTGCGAGATCAAAGCGTCGGTCGTGGCCGCGGACGAGCGCGAAGGCGGGCTGCGAGCCATTCTCAATTTCGGCCACACGTTCGGCCATGCGATCGAAGCCGGACTCGGCTACGGCGAGTGGCTGCACGGCGAGGCCGTGGGTTGCGGCATGGTGATGGCCGCCGATCTTTCTGTCCGCTTGGGTTATCTCGACGATGCGTTGCGAAAGCGGCTCGTCGCTGTTATCGGGGCGGCGCGGCTGCCGCTGCGCGCGCCAGCGCTCGGCGATACGCGCTACATCGACCTCATGAAGGTGGATAAGAAAACCGAGGCCGGCGCGATCAAATTCGTGCTGCTCGAAGCGCTTGGCCAGACGAAAGTGACCGACGTACCGGAAGACGCATTGCGCGCGACCCTTGCCGCTTGCGTTTGATCGAAGCTGCGCGGCACGCCGCGAGAGACAAGGGCGGGAGGGAACACGATGGGCGACAGAGCTGACCCGACGCAGGACTTGGCTGGGGGCGCTTCGGTGAGCGGCGAGCCGGATGCGGCGCTGGCGAGCCCGCCGACGGTTGCCATGCTCGAGGGCCATCTCGCGCCTTATGCGGCGCATTCCACGAAGTCGCGCGGCCGCCGCTTTCCGGAGGCGCCGCCATCGGCGCGCACGGAGTTCCAGCGCGATCGCGATCGGATCGTGCACTCGACGGCATTCCGGCGGCTCGAGTACAAGACGCAAGTCTTCGTCAATCACGAAGGCGATCTGTTTCGCACGCGGCTCACGCACAGTTTGGAGGTGGCGCAGATCGCCCGATCGGTGGCCCGCAATCTGCGCGTGAACGAAGACCTCGTCGAAGCCATTTCATTGGCGCACGACCTCGGGCACACGCCCTTCG
The DNA here is from genome assembly GCA_036384755.1 of Trinickia sp. Classification (GTDB taxonomy): domain Bacteria; phylum Pseudomonadota; class Gammaproteobacteria; order Burkholderiales; family Burkholderiaceae; genus Trinickia. The sequence continues at coordinate 25,281 of DASVLS010000111.1, forward strand.
GCCACGCCGGCCAAGATGCATTGAACGACTGCATGCGCGGACACGGCGGCTTCGAACACAATCTACAAAGCCTCGCGGTCGTGGACGAGCTCGAAGAGCACTACGGCGGCTTCAACGGGCTCAATCTCTGCTTCGAAACGCGCGAAGGCATTTTGAAGCATTGCTCGCGCGAGAATGCCCTGAAGCTCGGCGATCTCGGCGAGCGTTTCCTCACCGGCAAGCGCCCGTCGCTCGAAGCGCAAATCGCGAACATTGCCGACGAGATCGCCTACAACAATCACGACGTCGACGATGGCCTGCGCTCGGGCTTGCTGACGATCGAGCAGCTCGCCCGGGTCGAGCTCTGGCAGACCCATTACGACGACGCGAAACGCGAGCATCCGCAACTGGACGGACGCCGTATCGTGCACGAGACGGTGCGCAGGATGATCAACACGCTGATCGTCGACCTGATCGAAACGACGCGGCAGAACCTCGCCGCCCATGCGCCGCGATCGCTCGACGCGGTCCGGGCGGCGCCGGCGCTTGTCTCACATAGTGGGGCCATCGCTGCCCAGGCGGCCGAACTGAAGCGATTCCTGTTCAAGAACCTCTATCGGCATTACCGCGTCATGCGAATGGCGAGCAAGGCGCGACGCGTCATCGGCGGCTTGTTCGAGGCGTTCAGCGAGGATCCCCGCTTGCTGCCCCCGGCCTATCTGGCGGAGGACGAAGCGGCGCAGCCTCGTCTGATCGCGCATTACATTGCCGGAATGACGGACCGGTATGCGTTGAAAGAGTACCAACGTTTATTTGTCATCAACGATAGCTAGACTACCGGCCTGTGCCGGTAGCATGGCGCTTCAGCCTAAAAAGGGGCGGCGTGCTCGACGGACGGATGTCAACTTTAGGAGAACTAAATGAACGGATGCAGGACGCTGGTTCGCTCGCTCGCGCTCGGGGGCGCGCTGCTCGTCGGTGTAAGCCATACGGTCTGGGCCGCGACGGAGATTCAATTTTGGCATGCGATGGAGGCGGCGCTCGGCGAGCGCGTAAACGACATCGCCAAGGACTTCAACGCATCGCAGAGCGACTACAAGATCGTTCCCGTCTTCAAGGGCACGTACGACCAAACGCTCGCAGCCGGCATCGCGGCTTATCGCAGCGGCAATGCGCCGGCGATCCTGCAGGTGTACGAAGTCGGCACCGCGACGATGATGCAGGCGAAAAAGGCGGTCGTGCCCGTCACCGAAGTCTTCAAGCAAGCCGGCATGCCGCTCGATCAAAAGGCCTTCGTGCCGACGATCGCGGGCTATTACAGCGATGCGAAGACGGACGAGCTCGTGTCCATGCCGTTCAATAGTTCGACGCCCGTTCTCTACTACAACAAGGACGCGTTCAAGAAGGCCGGATTGAATCCGAACGAGCCTCCGAAGACGTGGGACGAAGTGCGCGCCGACGCCGAAAAGCTGAAGGCCTCCGGTATGAGCTGCGGTTTCACGACGGGCTGGCAGGGCTGGATTCAGCTCGAAAACTACAGCGCATGGCATGGGCTGCCGTTTGCGACGGAGAACAACGGCTTCGACGGTCTCGACGCGAAACTCGAGTTCAACAAGCCGCAACAAGTCGCGCATATCCGATTCCTGCAGGATATGGCCAAGCAAGGCACGTTCACTTACGTGGGCCGCAAGGACGAAGCGATCTCGAAGTTCTATAGCGGCGATTGCGGCATTCTGACCAATTCGTCGGGTTCCCTCGCCACGATCCGCAAGTACGCGAAGTTCGACTTCGGCACGGGCATGATGCCGTACGACGCGAACGTGAAGGGCGCTCCGCAAAACGCGATCATCGGCGGCGCAAGCCTGTGGGTCCTCGCGGGCAAGGATCCGAACGTCTACAAGGGCGTCGCGAAGTTCCTCGCCTATTTGTCCTCGCCGGCCGTGGCGGCCAAGTGGCACGAGGACACGGGCTATCTGCCCGTGACGACGGCGGCCTACGACCTCGCTCGCAAGCAAGGGTTCTACGAGAAGAACCCGGGCGCCGATACGGCGATCAAGCAGATGCTGAACAAGCCGCCGCTGCCGTACACGAAGGGGCTGCGTCTGGGCAACATGCCGCAAATTCGGACGGTGATCGACGAAGAACTCGAGCAGGTATGGGCGCAAAAGAAGACGCCGCAGGCTGCGCTCGACTCGGCTGTGCAGCGCGGCGACGAGCTCTTGCGGCGCTTCCAGCAATCGGCGCAATAAGCACGGATATTCGGGCAAGCGCGTCGCAATCGACGCATCGCGTCGTTCGCCGTGACGCAAGCGTCACACGCGTCACACGCGTCACACGCTTGCCCGGACATACGTCCCTATCCGATGCGCCGCCGTTCGTTGGATGAATGAACTCCAGCCGAACGGTGGCGCGGCGTATCGATCGACTGACTCATCATGCATGAACGATCCCGTTTCGCCGCCAGCGCGCTGCCCTACCTGCTGATTGCACCGCAACTCGCCATCACCGGGCTGTTCTTTCTTTGGCCCGCCGGCGTGGCGCTTTGGCAATCCACGCAGACGCAGGACGCGTTCGGAACGTCGAGCGAATTCGTGGGGCTCGCGAACTTCGCTCATCTGTTCGCCGATCCTCTCTATCTCGATTCGTTCAAGACCACGCTCGTTTTCAGCGCGCTCGTGACCGTGTCGGGGCTCGTGGTGTCGCTTCTGCTCGCGGCTTGCGCCGACCGTGTGACGCGCGGCGCCAAGCTATACCGCACGTTGCTGATTTGGCCGTATGCCGTCGCACCGGCCATCGCCGCGGTGCTTTGGGCGTTCCTGTTCAATCCGAGCATCGGGCTCGTGACTTACGCGCTCGCCAAGGGCGGCATTATCTGGAACCATGCGTTGAACGGTACGCAGGCGATGACGCTCGTCGTGCTCGCTTCCGTTTGGAAGCAGGTCAGCTACAACTTTTTGTTTTTCTACGCGGGACTGCAGGCCATCCCGCGCTCGCTGATCGAAGCGGCGGCGATCGACGGCGCCGGCCCCGTGCGGCGCTTCTTCGGCATCGCCTTGCCGCTGCTTTCGCCCACGACCTTTTTTCTGTTCGTCGTCAACGTGGTCTATGCGTTTTTCGATACGTTCCCCGTCATCGACGCGGCGACGGGCGGCGGCCCCGCGCAAGCGACGAAAACGCTGATCTACAAGATTTTTGCCGAAGGGTTTCAAGGTCTCGATATCGGCAGTTCCGGCGCGCAGTCCGTCGTGCTGATGGCGATCGTCGTCGGCTTGACGGTGGTCCAGTTCCGCTTCATCGAACGTAAGGTGCAATACGCATGATCGAAAATCGCAGGGGCTTCGATCTCTTTTGCCACGCCGTTTTGATCGCCGGCATCGCGCTCGTCGCGTTTCCCGTCTATGTGGCGTTTTGTGCGGCGACGATGAGCGAGCACGAAGTGTTCTCGGTGCCGCTATCGCTCGTGCCGAGCACGCATTTGTTCGAGAACATCGCCACCGTTTGGTCGCAGGGCACCGGCGACGCCGCGAGTCCCTTCGGCCGCATGCTGTTCAACAGCTGTGTGATGGCGCTGGCGATCGCCGTCGGCAAAATCGCGGTGTCGATCATCTCGGCCTATGCCATCGTCTTCTTCCGCTTCCCGCTGCGCAACACGGCGTTCTGGCTGATCTTCGTTACGCTGATGCTGCCGGTCGAGGTGCGGATCTTCCCGACGGTGCAGGTCGTTTCGTCGATGCATTTGACCAATACTTATGCGGGGCTGACGTTGCCGCTCATCGCCTCGGCGACGGCAACGTTCTTGTTCCGTCAGTTCTTCCTCACGTTGCCCGACGAGCTGATGGATGCCGCGCGCATCGACGGCGCGGGCCCGCTGCGCTTTTTTTACGATGTCGTGCTGCCGTTGTCGAAGACGAACATTGCGGCGTTGTTCGTCATCACGTTCATTTACGGCTGGAATCAGTACCTATGGCCGATCCTGATCACGAACCAGCAATCGTTGATGACGGCTGTCGTCGGCATCAAGTCGATGATCGCGAGCGGAGATACGGCAACGGCATGGCACCTCGTCATGGCGGCGACGCTGCTCGCCATGCTGCCGCCGCTCGTCGTCGTCATTGCGATGCAGCGCTGGTTCGTGCGCGGCCTCGTCGATGCGGAAAAATAATCGAAAGGAACCATAGAGCATGTCAGGGCTAACGCTAAATCGCGTGCGCAAGACGTACGACGGCAAGCAATTCGTATTGCACGGTATCGATGTCGACGTGGCCGACGGCGAGTTCGTCGTGCTGGTCGGGCCTTCCGGTTGCGGCAAGTCGACGCTGCTGCGCATGGTCGCCGGGCTTGAAAGCGTCTCCGAGGGGGAGATCTCGATCGGCGGGCGGGTCGTCAACGCGCTCGAACCGAAGGATCGCGACATCGCGATGGTCTTCCAGAATTACGCGCTCTACCCGCATATGAGCGTGAAGGAGAACATGTCGTACGGGCTCAAGATTCGCGGAATCGCGCGCGAGACGATCGATACGCGCGTGGCTGCCGCCGCGAAGATCCTCGAGCTCGAGCCGCTGCTCTCGCGCCGGCCGCGGGAGCTTTCGGGCGGTCAGCGCCAGCGCGTGGCGATGGGCCGCGCGATCGTGCGCGAGCCGTCGGTGTTTCTCTTCGACGAACCGCTGTCGAATCTCGACGCGAAGCTGCGCGTGCAGATGCGGCTCGAAATCCAACGCTTGCATGCGCGGCTCGCCACCACGAGCTTGTATGTGACGCACGACCAGATCGAGGCGATGACGCTCGCGCAGCGCGTCATCGTGATGAACCGCGGGCATGCCGAGCAGATCGGCGCGCCCACCGAGGTCTACGAACGTCCCGCAACGGTATTTGTCGCGAGCTTTATCGGCTCGCCGGCGATGAACTTGCTTTCGGGCAAGCTGAGCGCCGACGCCGCAACGTTCGAAGTGGCCGGGGGCGGCCCCGTGCTGACGGTCGCGGGTGCCGCGGGCCTAGGACGGGAAATCGCAGGCGGTCGCGAGTGGGTCCTCGGCATTCGCCCGGAGCACATGACGCCGCGCGCCGGCTGCGCGCAATCGCCGCTCGCCGTGGACTCCTGCGAACTGCTCGGTGCGGACAATCTCGCGCATGGCCGTTGGGGCGCGCACGATGTTACCGTCCGGCTCGCGCATGCCGACCGGCCGCGCTCGGGTGAACTCGTGCCGGCCGCGCTGCCGCTCGAGCATCTGCATTTTTTCGACCCGTCTACGGGCAAACGCGCGTTTTGAGCGACGGGCCGATGAGCGCATGTGAGCGAATCGGCCAGACGAAACCGACCCAATCCGAGCACCCACGATGACCGATACCCTCCCCGAACCGACTAACCGGCTGTCCGATTGGCGCTATCCGCGTATCGTGGCGCACCGCGGCGGCGGCTCGCTCGCCCCGGAAAACACGTTGGCGGCGATCGACGCGGGGGCTCGGCTGGGCTTGAAGATGATCGAGTTCGACGCCAAGCTGTCGGCCGACGACGTCGTGTTCTTGCTGCACGACGATACGGTCGATCGCACGTCGAACGGCAAAGGCGCGGCCGCACGCAAGGCTTACGCCGAACTCGCCGCCCTCGATGCCGGGAGTTGGTACGACGCGCGCTTCGCCGGCGAGCGCATGCCGACCCTGGCGGACGTGCGCGCGCGGTGCGAGCGGCACGGCCTTGCGGCGAATATCGAAATCAAGCCGTGCCCGGGGCGGGAGGCGGCGACGGGCAGGCTCGTCGCTCAGGAGGCGGCGCGGCTCTGGCAGGGCGCCGACGTACCGCCGTTGCTGTCGTCGTTTTCCTTCGAGGCGCTGACGGCGGCGCGCGATGCGCAGCCCGAGTTGCCGCGGGGCTTGCTGTTCGGCACGGTGCCGGCCGATTGGCGCGCGCAGACCGACGCGCTCGCCTGCGTCTCGCTTCACGCGGATCATCGCAAGCTCGACGAGCCGCTCGTCGCGCAGATCAAGGCAGCGGGGCTCTTCGTCCTGGCCTACACGGTCAATGACCCGGCGCGCGCGCGCTTGCTCGCGCAATGGGGCGTCGATGCGATCTGTACCGACCGCATCGATCTCATCGGCGCGGATTTCCTTTCCTGAACCGACGTGCGTTCGCTCAGCGGTTGCGCGCGAGCAGCCAACCCGTCAGCAGGGCGATGCCGCCGACGACGGCCATCGTTTCGAACGGATTTTCGCGAATATAGCCTTGGGCATCGTTGAGCGTCGCGACGGCGCGGCCGCGGATCGTCTCGCGGGCGCCGTCGAGCCGTGCGCGTGCGGCGTCCAAACGCTTTCTCATCTGATCGCGCAAGACGGCCGCGTCGGCTTGCGTGCCGTCGGCCAACGTTTGTTCGAGTTCCGAGAGCAACTCGCGCATTTCGCTGCCGATGTCCTCGGCGGCGTGCCGGCTGTGGCGCGCCATGCGGCGTGCGTGCCGGCCGGCGCTGTTCCACGAAGTTTCGAGTGCGTCTCGCGTGTTCGGTAGTGCGGTCATGGTCGCTCCGTCAGAGGTGAATAACGGGAAGAACGAACCCGCGAATCCGATGCGGGGAAGAACCCTACCGCCGCAACTTCGATGCCAGTCGCCGTGCTTGCCGCCCGGTCGCTTCGTCGGGACGGCCGGCGCGCGGGGCCGGGAGGCGTCCCGGGATGCCCGTCGGAGAGGGCGCCAAGCGGTAGCGGACGAATGAAGCGGCCGGCACAATGATGGCGGAACCCGGCGAACCGGGCGGCGCGCCTCGCAGCCAGGGTGCCCGGCGGGCGCGGGCAGCGCGTCTCGCGCCGGAGAAACACCGCGTAGAAACTTTATCGGCGCGACTTCTCGGCGGTTGAAATTACAACGCCGCCGCACGAGGGCAGCGGCGTATAGGCACGCGTCGAATTTCGACCTAGGCTTTAGAAAGCGTAGCCGATCTTCGCGTAGGTGACGATCGGGTTGAGCTTGATCTTTGCTTGGGATTGAACCGTCAAGCCGAACGGCCCGGCGTTCGTCGACGTCAAGTTGGCGGTCACGCCCACCGGGATGTACGAAATCGATAGGCCGGCGAACCAATGCTTATTGAACGAATAGTTGAAGCCCGCATTGAAAACAGGCGCCCAGGAACGATCCGTCGAAACGGTGGTCGGACCGTGCAGTACGCCTTGCTCGAATGCGCCGTTCGTGATTTGCGCGTCCGAGAACCAGACGCGTGTCACGCCCAAGCCGACGTACGGGCGGAACTTGTCCGTCGGCGCCATGAAGTTCCATTTGAGCAGCAGCGCCGGCGACCAGAGCCTCGCGCTGCCGAGCTTGCCGAACGCGGAAAGCTGGCCGGTGCCGTCGATATCGAACTTCGGCGGGATGCCGAGTTCCAATTCGGTGGACAGGTGATCGGTGACGAAGTAGCCGACGCTGAAGCCGAAGGTATCGGAGGTATCGATGCGGGCGCCCGTGTTGGGCTGATAGGCGTTCAACGTCGTGCCGCCTACGCTCAAGACTTCGAGCGGGTCGCTACTGCTTTGAGGTGCGAAATGAAACCACCCCGACGCTACGTAAAAAGTCCCGGCCGTTTGGGCATGAGCCGCTTGCGCGCATGCGAGCGCCGCCACGGCCGCGGTGATGGCCTGTTTTAATGTCATCTATGTGCTCCTCCATGAAAGGCCCGCCTATTATGAGTAGAAGGTTTGAAACAAACCAAGCGCGCATGCTAGAGCATTCTCCCTAAGCCTGCGTGTGTTAGCTGGAAGCAACGCGTGTCTTCGCAAAGGCGCGAAGCGACGCATCGTCCCTCGGGGTAATCACCAACGAACTATACGGAATCCAGCATGGCACGGCTCGCACGTCTTTACGTCCCAAAACAGCCGCAGCACGTCATCCTGCGCGGGCTCGATCAGCAGCCTGCCTTCGTCGACGAGCAGGATTACGAGCTATTCGTCGATTGCTTGAAAGCCGCTTCGCGCGATCATCACCTCGACGTCCACGCCTACGTTCTCATGCCCGGCGCGGTGCAACTGCTCGTCACGCCCAGCGACGAGACGAGCTTGCCCAAGGCCATGCAGGCCGTGGGCCGGCGCTATGTGGCGCATTTCAATCGCCGCTACGCACGGCGCGGCACGCTCTGGGAGGGGCGCTACCGCGCGACGGTCATCGAGGGCGAGCGCTACTTTCTGCTCGCTAGCCGCGTCATCGAGCTCTGTCCGGTCCGGGCCCAGCTCGTGAGCGCGGCCGAAGACTATCGATGGTCGAGCTATCGGCATCACATCGGGCTCACGGTGGACAGCCTCGTGACCGATCACCCGCTCTACTGGTCGCTCGGCAATACGCCTTTCGAGCGGCAGCGCGCCTACAAGGAGCTCTGCGAACAGCCGCTCGACGAACGCGAAGCCAACGAACTCCAGCAAGCGACGCTCAAGGGCTGGGTGCTCGGCGGCGAGTCGTACCGGGAATGGGCGGCGCGAGCCGCCAACCGGCGCGTGTCGCCGTTGCCCCGCGGGCGCCCCAAAAAGGTGCGTGAAAATCCGCAGACCCCGCAAACGCCGCAGCAATAAGCCCGGTTTCCGGCGCCCGTGCGTTCGCTGTGTGATCGCTGGCGCAGGGCGGCGGCAGGTGCTGTGCGCGAGCGGATGGAAAAGCCGGCATCCGAGATGCCGGTTTTGTTTGCCCCATTTCGATACGGCCCCAATAAATCAGCACCAATTCGATGCGCCTCGTTTAATGGTGTCAGATCATCACGTTTTGTTTGCTATTCCATTGATTCGTCGCGTATATTCCGATTTCCGGCGAGTCCCGGGGCCATAAGCCCGACCCGCCGCCGCGGCGCCTCCTCATCCCCGGTCATCCGCGCGACTCAGCGACTAGCCCCAATGCGAACGGCCGCCAGGCCTCTGATACACGGTGTCCCTATGAACGACCACGAACCGATCCGCTCGGTACCCGCCGCCCAAGGTCTGTACGACCCGAGCAACGAGCACGACGCCTGCGGCGTCGGCTTTGTTGCGCACATAAAGGGCCATAAGAGTCACGACATCATTCAGCAAGGGCTGAAGATCCTCGAGAACCTCGACCACCGGGGCGCCGTCGGCGCCGATCCGTTGATGGGCGACGGTGCGGGCATCCTGATCCAGATTCCGGATGCGTTCTATCGCGAGGAGATGGCGCGCCAGGGCGTGACGCTGCCGCCGGCCGGCGAGTACGGCGTCGGCATGATCTTTCTGCCGAAGGAGCATGCGTCGCGTCTCGCGTGCGAGCAGGAGCTCGAGCGGACGGTGAAGGCCGAGGGCCAAGTCGTGCTCGGCTGGCGCGACGTGCCGGTCGATCATACGATGCCGATTTCCCCGACCGTCAAGGCGACCGAGCCCGTCATCCGCCAAATCTTCATCGGCCGCGGGCGCGACATCATGGTGACCGATGCGCTCGAGCGCAAGCTGTACATCATTCGCAAGACGGCGAGCCACCGCATCCAGGCGCTCAAGCTCAAGCACGGAAAGGAATACTTCGTGCCGTCGATGTCGGCGCGCACCGTGGTCTACAAGGGGCTGCTGCTCGCAGGGCAAGTGGGCGTCTACTACCGCGACTTGCAAGACGAGCGCGTCGTCTCGGCCCTCGCGCTCGTGCACCAGCGCTTCTCGACGAACACGTTCCCGGCGTGGGAGCTCGCCCACCCGTACCGCATGATCGCCCACAACGGCGAAATCAACACGGTGAAGGGCAACGTCAACTGGCTGAACGCTCGCACCGGCGCGATCGCGAGCGCGGTGCTCGGCGACGACCTGCCTAAGCTCTGGCCGCTGATCTACCCGGGCCAATCCGATACGGCTTCGTTCGACAACTGTCTCGAACTGCTCGTGATGGCGGGCTATCCGCTCGTGCACGCGATGATGATGATGATTCCCGAGGCGTGGGAGCAACACACGCTGATGGACGAAAATCGCCGCGCGTTCTACGAATACCACGCCGCCATGATGGAGCCGTGGGACGGCCCCGCTGCGATCGCGTTCACCGACGGCCGCCAGATCGGCGCCACGCTCGACCGCAACGGCCTGCGTCCCGCGCGCTACATCATCACCGAGGACGACCTCGTCATCATGGCGTCGGAATCGGGCGTGCTGCCGATCCCCGAATCGAAGATCGTCAAGAAGTGGCGTCTGCAGCCGGGCAAGATGTTCCTCATCGATATGGAGCACGGCCGCATCATCGGCGACAAGGAGCTGAAGGACAACCTCTCGAACGCCAAACCCTACAAGAGCTGGATCGACGCCGTGCGCATCAAGCTCGACGAGATCGAGCCGAAGGCCGAGGACGTCGCGACGGAACGCCGCGAGGCGGCCGCGCTGCTCGACCGTCAGCAGGCGTTCGGCTATACGCAGGAAGACGTGAAGTTCTTGATGGCGCCGATGGCGCTGCAAGGCGAGGAAGCGATCGGCTCGATGGGCAACGATTCGCCGCTCGCCGTCATGTCGAACAAGAACAAGACGCTCTATCACTACTTCAAGCAGCTGTTCGCGCAGGTCACGAATCCGCCGATCGATCCGATCCGCGAAAACATGGTGATGTCGCTCGTCTCGTTCATCGGCCCGAAGCCGAATCTGCTCGATACGAACAACATCAACCCGCCGATGCGGCTCGAAGTGTCGCAGCCGGTGCTCGACTTCAAGGACATCGCGAAGATCCGCGCGATCGATCAGTACACGGGCGGCAAGTTCAGCTCGTACGAGCTCAACATCTGCTATCCGGTGGCATGGGGCAAGGAGGGGATCGAGGCGCGCCTCGCTTCGCTGTGCGCCGAGGCCGTCGATGCGGTCAAGTCCGGCTACAACATGCTGATCGTGTCGGATCGCCGCACCGACCGCGACAACGTTGCGATTCCGGCCCTGCTCGCCACGGCCGCGATCCACACGCATCTCGTGTCGCAAGGGCTGCGCACGAGCACGGGCCTCGTCGTCGAAACGGGCTCGGCGCGCGAGGTGCATCACTTCGCGCTGCTGGCCGGCTACGGCGCGGAAGCCGTTCATCCGTACCTCGCGATGGAAACCCTCGCGCAAATGGCGCAAGGGCTCAAGGGCGACCTCTCGCCCGAGAAGGCCGTCTACAACTTCACGAAGGCGGTCGGCAAGGGCCTGCAAAAGGTCATGTCGAAGATGGGCATTTCGACGTACATGTCGTACACGGGTGCGCAGATTTTCGAAGCGGTCGGCCTGTCGAGCGATCTCGTCGAGAAGTACTTCAAGGGCACGGCTTCGAAGGTGGGCGGCATCGGCTTGTTCGACGTGGCCGAAGAAGCCGTTCGCCTGCATCGCGAGGCGTTCGGCGAGAACCCCGTGCTCGCGGCCATGCTCGACGCCGGCGGCGAGTACGCCTACCGCGTGCGCGGCGAAGACCACATGTGGACGCCCGATGCGATCGCCAAGCTGCAGCACTCGACGCGCAGCAATTCGTATCAGACGTACAAGGAGTACGCGCACCTGATCAACGATCAGACGCGCCGTCACATGACGTTCCGCGGCCTGTTCGAATTCAAGGTGGAGCCGACCAAGGCCATCTCGCTGGACGAGGTCGAGCCGGCCAAGGACATCGTCAAGCGCTTTGCGACGGGCGCGATGTCGCTCGGCTCGATCAGCACCGAGGCGCATGCGACGCTCGCGATCGCGATGAACCGCATCGGCGGCAAGTCGAACACGGGCGAGGGCGGCGAGGACGAAAACCGCTATCGCAACGAGTTGCGCGGCATTCCGATCAAGAACGGCGACACGCTGGCCTCGGTGATCGGCCATGAAGTCGTGCGCGACATTGCTCTGAAGGAAGGCGACTCGCTGCGATCGAAGATCAAGCAAGTGGCGTCGGGCCGCTTCGGCGTGACGGCCGAATACCTCGCGTCGGCCGACCAGATCCAGATCAAGATGGCGCAGGGCGCGAAGCCCGGCGAAGGCGGCCAGCTGCCGGGTCACAAGGTGTCCGAGTACATCGGCAAGCTGCGCTACTCGGTGCCGGGCGTGGGCCTCATTTCGCCGCCGCCGCACCACGACATCTATTCGATCGAGGACTTGGCGCAGCTCATCCACGATCTGAAGAACGTGAACCCCGCGTCGAGCATTTCGGTGAAGCTCGTTTCCGAAGTGGGCGTCGGCACGGTAGCTGCCGGTGTCGCGAAGGCGAAGGCCGATCACGTCGTCATCGCCGGCCACGACGGCGGCACGGGCGCTTCGCCGCTTTCGTCGATCAAGCACGCCGGCACGCCGTGGGAACTCGGTCTGGCCGAAACGCAGCAAACGCTGGTGCTGAACCGCCTGCGCGGCCGGATCCGCGTGCAGGCCGACGGCCAGATGAAAACCGGCCGCGACGTCGTCATCGGTGCGCTGCTCGGCGCGGACGAATTCGGCTTCGCGACGGCGCCGCTCGTCGTCGAAGGCTGCATCATGATGCGCAAGTGCCATCTGAACACTTGCCCGGTCGGCGTGGCCACGCAAGACCCCGTGCTGCGCGCGAAGTTCCAAGGGCAGCCCGAGCACGTCGTCAACTACTTCTTCTTCGTCGCCGAGGAAGTGCGCGAAATCATGGCGCAGCTCGGCATTCGCAAGTTCGAAGATTTGATCGGCCGCGCGGACCTGCTGGACATGAAGAAGGGTATCGAGCATTGGAAGGCGAAGGGGCTCGATTTCACGAACGTCTTCTATTTGCCGAACGTGGCGAGCGAAGTCGCGCGCAAGCATGTCGAAGAGCAGGATCACGGCCTTGCCCGCGCGCTCGATCACACGTTGATCGAAAAGGCGCGTGCGGCGATCGACAACGGCGAGCACGTCTCGTTCATTCAGCCGGTGCGCAACGTCAATCGCAGCGTCGGCGCGATGCTCTCGGGCGTGATCGCGAAAAAGCACGGCCATGACGGCCTGCCCGACGATTCGATTCACATTCAGTTGAAGGGCACCGCGGGCCAGAGCTTCGGCGCGTTCCTTGCGCGCGGCGTGACGCTCGACCTCGTCGGCGACGGTAACGACTACGTCGGCAAGGGGCTCTCGGGCGGTCGCATCATCATTCGGCCGACGAACGATTTCCGCGGCAAGTCGGAAGAAAACATCATCTGCGGCAACACGGTGATGTACGGGGCGTTGGAAGGCGAAGCGTATCTGCGCGGGGTGGCCGGCGAGCGCTTCTGCGTGCGCAACTCGGGGGCGAGCGCCGTCGTCGAGGGCACCGGCGATCACGGCTGCGAGTACATGACGGGCGGCACTGTCGTCGTGCTCGGCGAGACCGGCCGCAACTTCGCGGCGGGCATGTCCGGCGGCGTCGCGTTCATCTACGACGCCGACGGCACCTTCGCGAGCAAGTGCAACAAGGCGATGGTCGCGCTCGAGCCCGTGCTGCAGCAGGCCGAGCAAGAGCGCACGGTCGACCGCGGCCTGTGGCATCGGGACACGACCGACGAAGCGTTGCTCAAGAGCCTCGTCGAGCGGCACTTCCAGTTCACCGGTTCGCCGCGCGCCAAAGCGCTGCTCGAGGACTGGGACGCTTCGCGCCGTCAGTTCGTCAAGGTCTTCCCGACCGAGTACAAGCGTGCGCTCGGCGAGTTGGCCGCTAAGAAGGCTGCCAAGGAGGCGATGGCTGCGTGAGCGGCCGACGCACGAGCGGCGCTGCGCCGATCAGGCGCGCGCCCTCGACCTGACCCGAGCGGCCGGCGAAGCGCGCTGCGCGCCTCGATCGACATCGATACCGACGACGAAACGAGCGCGCCGGCTACGCCGGCCCACCCCCGATACAGACGATTTTGGAAAGAAGAGCACCCCATGGGCAAGGCAACCGGTTTTCTGGAGTTTGAGCGCCGCCACGAGTCGTACGAGGCCCCGCTCGCCCGCGTAAAGCACTACAAGGAGTTCGTTCTCGCGCTGACCGACGAGGACGCGAAGATTCAAGGCGCGCGATGCATGGACTGCGGCATTCCGTTTTGCAACAACGGCTGCCCGGTGAACAACATCATCCCCGACTTCAACGACCTCGTTTATCGCCAGGATTGGCAGCGCGCGATCGAAGTGCTCCATTCGACGAATAATTTTCCCGAGTTTACGGGCCGCATCTGTCCGGCGCCGTGCGAAGCGGCCTGCACGCTCGGCATCAACGCGGAGCCCGTCGGCATCAAGTCGATCGAGCACGCGATCATCGACAAAGCCTGGAGCGAAGGCTGGGTCGCACCGCTCGTGCCGAAGAAAAAGACAGGCAAGAAAGTCGCCGTCGTCGGCTCGGGCCCGGCCGGACTGGCCGCGGCGCAGCAACTCGCGCGCGCGGGCCACGAAGTGACGGTCTTCGAGAAGAACGATCGGATCGGCGGGCTGCTGCGCTATGGCATTCCCGACTTCAAGCTCGAGAAGTGGCTGATCGATCGCCGCATGCGCCAGATGGAAGCCGAGGGCGTGACGTTCCGCACGAACGTGTTCGTCGGCAACGACCCGCTGCCCGCCTACATCGGCAACACCGCCAAGGAAACGGTCGCGCCCGAGACGCTCAAGGAGCAGTTCGATGCGGTCGTGATCGCGGGCGGATCGGAAACGCCGCGCGATCTGCCGGTGCCGGGGCGCGAGTTGGCCGGCATCCACTACGCGATGGAATTTCTGCCGCAGCAGAACAAGGTCAACGCAGGCGATAAGCTCACTGATCAACTGCTCGCCAAGGGCAAGCATGTCGTCGTGATCGGCGGAGGAGACACGGGTTCGGACTGCGTCGGCACGTCGAATCGGCACGGCGCGAAAAGCGTCACGCAGTTCGAACTGCTGCCGCAGCCGCCCGAAGAGGAACATAAGCCGCTCGTCTGGCCGTATTGGCCGATCAAGCTGCGCACATCCTCGTCGCATGAGGAAGGCTGCAGCCGCGATTGGTCGGTCGCGACCAAGCGTTTCGAAGGCAAGAACGGCAAGGTCGAGAAGCTGATCGCCGCGCGTGTCGAATGGAAGGACGGCAAGATGCAGGAAGTGCCGGGTTCCGAGTTCGAGATGAAGGCGGATCTGGTGCTGCTCGCGATGGGCTTCACGCAGCCGGCTTCCCCTGTGCTCGAGGCGTTCCGCGTCGATAAGGATGCGCGAGGCAACGTGCGGGCGTCGACCGAAGGCGAGCGCGCGTATTACACCTCCGTCGACAAGGTTTTCGCTGCCGGCGACATGCGGCGCGGTCAATCGCTCGTCGTTTGGGCGATTCGCGAAGGCCGCCAATGCGCTCGCGCAGTCGACGCGTACTTGATGGGCAGCTCGGAGTTGCCGCGCTGATCCTTCGATCCCATGGCCGCGCGTGAAATCGTCGATGGGGATTGGCATCGCTGTTTCATCGCGCTTTCGCCCGATGCGGCGACACGCGATGCGCTAGCGGCGATGCCCGTCGCCGATGCGGCGGCGCGGCGCGTCGGCGTCGATCAACTGCATATGACGGTGGCATTTCTCGGCAGCGTGCCGCCGCGCAAGGGCACGCAGCTCGCAGCGCAATTGGCGTCGGTCGTCGCGCCGCTGCCTGCGCAGCGCGCCGAGCATGCCGAGTATTGGCCGAGTGCCGCGCATCCGCGGCTCGTCGTCGTACCGTTCGCGGCGGGCGACGGGCTGGCCGAATTGGAGGCGCGCGTGCGCGCCCTCGTCGCCGCGCTGGATTTGCCGATCGACGATCATCGGCCCTTTCGTCCCCACATCACATTGGCGCGGTTCGCGCGTACGGCTCGGCCCATGCGCGAAGCGGTCGTCGGGCATGCGCGTTCGCCGGCCGCGCCGCCACCCGATGCGGCGGTGCTTCCCGCGACGCCGCGATTCGATGCGCTGACGCTCTATTCGAGCACGCTCGCCCGTCATGGCGCGCGTTATCGCGCGCTGGCTTCGGTGAAGGTGCCGCCGGTTTGATAGGCGGCGCGCTCGTCGACTCGCTCGATGTCGAGCACATGCTCGTGCAGTGCGATGAGCGTCTCTCGGTGCGCCACGCTGACGATCGCGGTGTTCGGCAGACGATCGGTGAGCAGGCCGTAGACGTGCGCTTCGTTGTCGGTATCGAGTGCGCTCGTTGCTTCGTCGAGGAAAAGGAAATCCGGCTGATGCAGCAGAACGCGTGCGCACGCCAGGCGTTGCTGCTCGCCCGGGGACAGCACGCGCGTCCAATGCGCCGATTCCTCCAACCGGTCGACATAGCCTTCGAGCCGAGACGCCATGAGGGCGTTGCGGCAGGCTTCATCCGAGAACGTATCGGCCGTCGACGGATACGCGAGCGCGGCCTTGAGCGAGCCGATCGGCAGGTAGCTTTGCTGCGGCACGAACATCGTGCGCGCGCCGACGGGCGCATCGATGGCGCCGTCGCCGAACGGCCAGAGGCCCGCGAACGCGCGTAGCAGCGTGCTCTTGCCGCAGCCGGACGGGCCGCGCACGAGCCAGCGCGCGCCCGGCTTCACGGTGATGTCGGGAATCGCGGCGAGCGGTGTGCCGTTGGGCAAGGCGAGCTGCAGCGCTTTCGTCTCGAGCGTGTCCGAATCGACGTAGTGCAGATTGATCCCGCCGTGCTCGGTGGCGGGGGAGACCGATTCGCGCAGATGCGTGGTTTGAACGACGCGGCCGAATTCACGCAGACGGTTGACGGTGGCGCGCCATTCGACGAGCGAAGAATAGTTGTTGATGAACCAGGAGAACGATCCGCTGACGGTGCTGAAGGCGTCCGAAATCTGTATCAGGACACCGAACGCGAACGCTCCGGCGAAGTAACGCGGCGACGCGACGACGAACGGAAAAATGATCGCAGCTTGTCCATAGAAGTTGGTCGCGAAGTTCAAGCGGCGCGTGTATTGCATGATGCGCCACCAGTTGTCGCGGATACGCGAGAAGATGTGCTGCGCATTGCCTTCTTCGGTTCGCACGCCGTCGTACAGCGCGATCTGCTCGGCGTTTTCGCGCACGCGAATGAGCCCGAAACGAAAATCGGCTTCGACGCGTTGTTGTTGATAGTTGATCGATACGAGCGGGCGCCCGACCTTATGAATCAAGAACGAACCGCCGAGCGCGTAGATCCCCGCCGCCCAGACCATGTAGCCCGGTACCGTCCATGTCGACCCGCCGAAGTGGAAGGTCAGAGGGCCCGAGATGGTCCATAGGATCGTGATGAACGAAAACAGCGTGACCACCGTCGAGAGCAGTCCGAGCGACAGGTCGAGCGTATTCGTCGCGAAGGATTGAAGATCGTCGCTGATCCGCTGATCGGGGTTGTCCGCCAGCCTGTCTCGCTCGATGCGATAGAACGCGCGCTCGCCGAGCCATGTTCGCAGGTATCGGGTCGTCAGCCATTGACGCCAGCGAAACCCGAGCATCTGGCGCAGGTAGACGCGGTAGACGGCTAGCGTGATGAACACGAACGCGGCGATGCTGAACAGCATGAGCTGGTGCCAGAACTGCGGCGCGTTTTTCGCCACCATCGCATTGTTGAACTTGGCGTACCACTGGTTGAACCAGACGTTGAACGCAACGATGACGAGGTTGATGGCGACGATCGTCACCAGCAAGCCCCATGCGGCTTTCCAGTCCTCCGACACCCAGTAGGGCTTGATGAGCGTCCATGCCGACGTCGAATTGATCTGGGGCGGAGCGTCGTTGCGCTCGGGGACGGGTGTGAGGGACGCAGTCATAGGTTTTCCGAACGGTGTTTCCGAATCAGGTGCGCGAGTCCAGTCGACGGGAAGTCCGCGTGCGCCACGATGACGCACCGCGGGCGTTTTGCCGCGGATTGTTGCGCGAGCCTCTTAAGCGAGTCTTAACGACGGAGCCTAGCGGCGGCCCGCCGCGTCGCCCCTTGCCCTATCGCGCCCGGACGCAGGGCGCGTGCCGGGGCGGGCCGCGGCGTGCCGATCGGACATTCTGCCAGAGTGCGGCCGGCCGACACCGGGATGCGATCGGCCACCCCACGAAAAAAGGGCGCGCAAGTCGCGCCCGAGCGTCGCCCGCGTTTGCGGGCGCTCGCGCTTTTATGGTCTAATGGCCGACGACGAAACAGGGGTGCTTCGCACTGTGTAGGTGGGCAGTATGGGCTATTCGAGCCGTACCGTCGCGAGGCTGAGAGAGACCCTTCGCACCCGATCCGGGTAATACCGGCGCGGGAAGTTTCGGGAACGCTTTGCGTGGGACGCCGCATTGGCCGGCTGTCCTTCCCCGCCGGGCCATGTCCTCGATTTCGCGGACTGACTGCGCCCGGCCGGCCCCACCGGCCGGTTTCGTCCTTATGCACGTGCGGTTGCCGTTCGCAACGCCGTGCCGAAAGGATCGATCCGATGACCGTTCAATCTTCAGTCGTTTCGACGGGCGCTCCGCAGGGAACCTCGGAGCCCGATTTCGCCGTGCTCGGCGGCGGGCTTTGCGGCCGGCTCGTCGCATGGCGCCTCGCCGGCGAAGGCCACCGCGTCGCGCTCTACGAGCGAGGCGACGCGGCCGGCTCCGCTTCCGCCGCCTGGGTTGCCGCGGCAATGCTCGCGCCGCTCGCGGAAGCGGCCGTGGCCGAGCCGCTCATTGTCGGCCTCGGCGCGGCCTCGCTCGACGAGTGGCCGCACATTCTCGCCCGATTGCCCGAATCCGTATTCTTTCAGCGCAACGGCACGCTCGTCGTCTGGCACGCGGCCGATCGGGCGGAGGCCTCGCTGTTCGAGCGCCGCATGCGTGCCAATGCGCCGGCCGCATTGCTCGCGGACGGCGGGCTCTCGGCGGTCGACGGCAAGGCCATCGCCGCGGCCGAGCCCGCGCTTGCGGGCCGTTTCGGCACGGGATGGCTGCTGCCGCGCGAAGGCCAACTCGACAACCGCCAAGTGCTGCAAGCATTGGCGGCCGGCCTCGCCGAGCGTGGCGTGGCGCTGCATTGGAATACGGCCGTCGACGACGCCGCCCTGCCGCGTGCGCGGGTCATCGTCGATTGCCGAGGGCTCGGCGCCAAGCCCGCGTTGCCGTCGCTACGCGGCATCCGCGGCGAAGTGGTGCGGGTGAAGGCGCCGGGCATCGGCCTCACGCGTCCTGTGCGTCTGCTGCATCCGCGCTATCCGATCTATCTGGCGCCGAAACCGGACGATGTCTATGTGATCGGCGCCACCGAGATCGAAGGCGAAGATATGTCGCCCGTTAGCGTGCGCTCGGCGCTCGAGTTGTTGAGCGCGGCGTTCGCCGTCCACCCCGGCTTCGGCGAGGCGCGCATCCTCGAACTGAATACCCAATGCCGTCCGACGTTGCCCGACCATCGTCCGGCGATCGTTTGGGATGGCGTACGAACGGTGCGCGTCAACGGGTTGTACCGTCACGGCTATATGATTGCGCCCGAAGTATCGAAGGCGGCAGCCGATCTGGCCGGCACGTTGCTGGCAGGACGGCTGAGCGACGCCGATGGCTTTTCGGCGCTGCGCGAGGCGTCGCCTTGGTCCGAGATGCTGCACTGCTCGGCGTCGCCCGAGCGCGCCGCACCGCTCGTTGGGGCGTAACTGCGCGTTCGTTTCCGCCGAATCGCCGCGCACTGAGTGGGCGCGTTCGCCTCGGCGCCGCGAACGCCCGATGCGTTGTCTTGCTTCAGTTGCTTCACCTTTGCTTCATCTTTGCTTCACCGTCATAGTCAAACGCGAAACGTACCGCCGATCATGGACATTCAAGTCAATCAACAGCCGCTGTCGCTGCCCGAGCAAGCGACGCTTGCCGATGCGCTGTCTGCTTTCGGCGCTCGCCCGCCGTTCGCCGTGGCCGTGAACGGCGAGTTCGTCGCACGCGGCCAACATGCGGCGCGGACATTGCGCCCAGGCGACAAGGTCGACGTCGTTCATCCCGTGGCGGGCGGTTGACCATGCCGCCGGTCCGCTCGATCCGGCAATACGGTCGGCGTGTGCGGGCCGAGCCGCTGCTCGGGCAATCAGCGCAATCAGCGCAATCGCTCGAGCGGCCCGATTCGACGGTTCGCGCATTCGAGCCATCCAGCATTCGTGCTTCACAGGACATCCGATGACATCCGCCTCTTTTCTCGATTCGACCGCTGCCGATGCCGACGCTCTGACGCTCTACGGCGTCGCCTTCGCCAGCCGCGTGCTGCTCGGCACGTCGCGGTATCCGTCGCTGCGGTCGCTGGGCGATTCGATCGATGCGGCGCGGCCCGGCATGGTGACGGTGGCGCTGCGCCGGCAGATGAACGAGCAGACGGCCGAGGCCGGCTTTTTCGATTTGCTGAAAGCGCGCGGCGTGCCGCTCTTGCCCAACACCGCCGGCTGCCAGAGCGTGGCCGAGGCCGTTACGACAGCCCATATGGCGCGCGAGGTGTTCGAAACCGATTGGATCAAGCTCGAACTGATCGGCGACGACTATACGCTGCAGCCCGACCCGATCGGCCTGATCGAAGCGGCGCAGCGGCTCGTCAAGGACGGCTTCAAGGTGTTGCCGTACTGCACCGAGGATCTCGTCGTCGGCCGGCGCTTGCTCGACGTGGGGTGCGAAGCGCTGATGCCGTGGGGCGCGCCGATCGGCACGGGCAAAGGCGTCATCAACCCTTACGGGCTGCGCGTGTTGCGCGACCGGCTGCCCGACATTCCGCTCATCGTGGACGCGGGGCTCGGCTTGCCGTCGCACGCGTGCCAGGTCATGGAGTGGGGTTTCGACGGCGTCTTGCTCAATACCGCGGTATCCCAGGCGACGTATCCGGCCGACATGGCGCGCGCGTTCGCCCAAGCCGTCGAAGCGGGCCGTGGCGGATACGTCGCGGGGCCGATGGCGCAGCGCGAAAGCGCGCACGCGAGCACGCCGGTGGTCGGCATGCCGTTCTGGCACCAGGACCGGCGTTGATTTGCGCCGATTACGGCCGGGGGGAGCGCGTCGCCGCCCGGCAGCCGACCGGTCGGGGCGCCACGGTTCACGATAGTTGGAGCGATGCATGAGAACGCTGGCCCTGGTCGATCGCGATCCATTTTGGCCGCCCGCGGACGAACTGCTCGAAGCCGCGGAGCGCATCCGAGCCCGGCTTGGCGACTGGCCCGCTGCGACCGCTGCCTGGCGTATTTGTCTTGCGGCGCCGGACGCGATCCGGCTCGGGGATTTGATCGTCGTCATCGGAGCCGAAGCCGGCCGCAACAGCGTCTGTGCGTGGCGAGCGGCCGGCGCGCACGTGATCGAGGCCGGCGACGTCGAGGCGGTGCTGACCGCGCCTGACGGCACGCGCCGCGCGCTCCGGTTGGCAGGTGCGCTTGCCGAAGATTGGCTGGCCGCGCTGGCGGCGTTCCTCGACTGCGGTTACGAGCCGTGCGACGCCCTCGTCCTTGCCCTTGCGTGGCGTGACGGCGACGAAATGCGCAGCGACGACGCTTGGCCAGTGGATTTGTCGCGCTTTCCGCAAGTCGCCGGCTTGCCGCAAGCCCCGGCACAGCCTTTCCCCGCATGTCCGGCTCGCCTCGGGCTGTATCCGGTCCTGCCGAGCGCGCAGTGGGTCGAGCGTGTGCTCGCGCTCGGCGTTTCGACGGTGCAACTGCGGATCAAGGACGCTGCGCCCGATCGGCGTCGCTCGGAAATCGAGCAAGCCGTGGCGGCCGGCCGCCGGCATGGCGCCTGCGTTTTCATCAACGATCACTGGCGCGAAGCGGCCGAAGCGGGCGCGTACGGCGTCCATTTGGGGCAGGAAGATCTGGAAACGGCCGATTTGGCGGCGATCGCGGCGTCCGGCCTGCGGCTCGGCTTGTCGACGCACGGTTACTACGAAATGTTGAGGGCGCTCCATTTCCGGCCGAGCTACCTCGCGTTCGGCGCCGTGTTTCCGACGGGCACCAAGGTCGTCGCCACGGCCCCGCAGGGGCTCGCCCGGCTCGAACGCTACGTGCGGCTGCTGGAAGCGCACGTGCCGCTCGTGGCGATCGGCGGCATCGACCTTGCCCGGTTGCCCGCCGTGCTGGCGACGGGGGTGGGCAGCGCGGCGCTGGTGAGCGCCGTGACGGCCGCGCCTGATCCGGCGGTGGCCGTAAAGGCGCTGCAGCAAGCCTTTGCGCTGGCGCAACGCTGAGTTGCACCGGGAGGAATAAGCGCGTCACGACAGCGTTGCGGCTGAGGCCCTATAATTCCGCTTCCGCGTAAACGCGTAAAAGGAAAGTCCGCTTCGTGCCGCCTTCATCCTCCGAGACCCTTCTCGAGCTTCGCAACGTCGACTTCGGTTACGACGAAGACCGCCTCGTCCTTTCGAACCTGAACATGCGCTTCGAGCGCGGCCAGGTCGTGGCCGTCATGGGCGGCTCCGGCGGGGGCAAGACAACCGTGTTGCGCCTGATCGGCGGTCTCGAGCGCGCGCGCCGCGGCGAAATCGTGTTCGACGGACACGACGTCGGCAAGCAAACGCGCGAGGGGCTATACGCGCTGCGCCGCAAAATGGGCATGCTGTTCCAGTTCGGCGCGCTATTCACCGACATGTCGGTGTTCGAGAATGTCGCGTTCGCGCTACGCGAGCACACCGATTTGCCGGAAGCGCTCGTTCGGGATCTGGTCCTCATGAAACTGAATGCCGTCGGCCTGCGCGGCGCGCGCGATCTCGCGCCCTCGCAGATCTCGGGCGGCATGGCGCGGCGCGTGGCCCTCGCGCGCGCGATCGCGCTCGATCCGCAACTGATGATGTACGACGAGCCGTTCGCCGGCCTCGATCCGATTTCGATGGGCATCACGGCGAACTTGATCCGCACGCTGAACCAAGCGCTCGGGGCGACGTCGATACTCGTCACGCACGATGTGCCCGAATCGTTCGCCATCGCCGATTACGTGTACTTCCTCGCCAACGGCACGGTGCTCGCGCACGGCACGCCGGCGCAACTGCGCGAGTCGGTCGACCCGACCGTGCGGCAATTCATCGACGGGGCGCCCGACGGTCCGTTTCGCTTCCATTACCCGGCGCAGGCGACGCTTGCGGCGGATTTCGGTTTAGGGGAGCGGACATGATCAGCTCACTCGGACATTGGGTCGTCGGCCGCATCTTGCGTACGGGCTACGCCACGCGGATGTTCCTGCGCATCGTGCTCGAGGGGCTCGCTTTGCTGCGGCGGCCGGGGCTCGTCATCAAACAAGTGTTGTTTCTCGGCAACTACTCGTTCGTCATCATCGCGGTGTCGGGCCTGTTCGTCGGCTTCGTCCTCGGCTTGCAGGGGTATTACACGCTCAATCGCTATGGCTCGGAGCAGGCGCTGGGGCTGCTCGTCGCGCTCTCGCTCGTGCGCGAACTGGGGCCGGTCGTAACGGCGCTGTTGTTCGCGGGCCGCGCCGGCACGTCCCTAACAGCCGAAATCGGCCTGATGAAAGCCGGCGAACAATTGACGGCGCTCGAAATGATGGCGGTCGACCCCGTCGCCACGGTGCTGGCGCCGCGCATGTGGGCCGGCATCATCGCCATGCCGCTGCTCGCCGCGATTTTCAGTGCGGTGGGCGTGCTCGGCGGGTATGTCGTCGGCGTGCTGCTGATCGGCGTCGATGCGGGGGCGTTTTGGGCGCAGATGCAAGCGGGCGTGGACGTATGGAGCGACGTCGGCAACGGCGTGATCAAGAGCATCGTGTTCGGCTTCGCGGTCACGTTCGTCGCGCTGTTTCAAGGCTACGAAGCCAAGCCGACGCCGGAAGGGGTATCGCGCGCGACGACGCGCACTGTCGTCTACGCGTCGCTCGCCGTGCTGGGGCTCGATTTCCTGCTGACGGCGCTGATGTTCAGCTGAAGCAAAGCTCGAGCGTTCGGCAATACACCCGCCGAGCGCGGGCCGCGAAAGGCGACGCGTTCGGCAATTCACTATTTGTTGTCTTTTGGAATGACGATGAAAAAGACTGTTCTCGACTTTTGGGTCGGCTTGTTCGTGCTGGTGGGCTTGATCGCGGTGCTCTTTCTCGCGCTCAAGGTCGGCAACATGAGCTCGCTGTCGTTCCAGCCGACTTATCCCGTCAAGCTGAAGTTCGACAATATCGGCGGCCTGAAGGTGCGCGCGCCCGTCAAGAGCGCGGGCGTCGTCGTGGGGCGCGTCGCGTCGATCGGATTCGACACGAATACGTACCAAGCGCTCGTCACGATCGATCTCGACAAGCAGTATCCGTTTCCTAAAGATACGTCGGCCAAGATCTTGACTTCGGGCTTGCTCGGCGAACAGTACATCGGGCTCCAAGCGGGGGGCGACGACCAGATGCTCAAGGCGGGCGATACGATTTCGATGACGCAGTCGGCCATCGTCCTCGAAAACCTGATCGGCCAATTTCTTTACAGTAAGGCGGCCGATGCGGGCGGCTCGAAGGCCGCGCCTGCCCCGAGCATGCCGGCGCCTAGCGCACCGCCGGCGGCGAGTTCGCCGGCGGCGGCTAGCGCCGGTAGCTGATGGAATCAACGACAAGTGAGAGTCAACGGAGAACAATAATGCGAACCACGCGCGCCACTAACGTGACGCTTGCCCTGGCCGTTGCGGCTTTGGCGGGCTGTGCGTCCGTTCAGACGCCGACGCCGGGAGATCCGCTCGAGGGCCTGAATCGGACCGTTTTCAAATTCAACGACACCGTCGATACGTACGCGCTCAAGCCCGTCGCCAAGGGCTATAAGTGGGCTGTGCCGCAGCCCGTGCGCGCGAGCGTGACGAACTTCTTCTCGAATATCGGCGATGTATACATCGCGGCGAACGAGCTGCTCGAGATGAAGGTCGCCGACGGCGTAGGCGACATCATGCGCGTCGTCATCAACTCGGTGTTCGGCGTCGGCGGCTTGTTCGATGTCGCGACGCTGGCGAAGCTGCCCAAGCACTCGGCCGACTTCGGCGTGACGCTCGGCCATTACGGCGTACCGCCGGGGCCCTACCTCGTGCTGCCGCTGCTCGGCCCGAGCACGGCGCGCGATGCGACGGGCTTGCTCGTCGATTACTACGGCAACCCGCTCAGCTACGTCCAGCCGTCGAGCGTAAGCTGGGCGCTGTACGGCGTGAATCTCGTCAATACGCGCGCGAATCTCCTGACGACGGTCGACGTGCTGTCGGCGGCGGCGATCGACAAGTACTCGTTCATCCGCAACGCCTATCTGCAGCGCCGCCGCTTCTTGATCTCCGGGTCGAATGGCTCGGACGGTTCCGATGGCGTGCCGAACTACGACGATTCGTTGCCAAAATACGACGATGGTTCGGCGCCGGCCGAGGCATCGGGCGCCGAAGCCGCATCGGCGCCGGCCGCTGCCGCGTCGGGCGCGGCCTCGGCGTCGGCTCCCGCCGCGGCGGCGCCGGCAAGCGGCGCATCGGCGCCGGCGGCACCGGCGGCACCGGCAGGCGGCCGGAACGAGGGAAGTCAGACGGTTCCGGGCCAGCAATACGTGCCGCCGCCGCGCGGGGGGCTGCCGTCGATTCACCTGCCGCTTTGAGTGCACCGACGAATGCGGGGCGGTAACGATTCGATACGACTGTTGCCGCTCGATGTGCGACCGGCTTCGAACTTGCATGGCATCGTGTGTTCGAACTCCGGTTCCTCGAAATTTAAGGATCGATGATGAAAAAATTCTTTTGGATTGCTTTGTTCTCTTCGCTGGTGACGTTTAGTAGCGGTAGCTTCGCGCAGGCGGTCGACACGAGCGCGCCCGACGCCATGATCAAGACCGTGACGGGCCAGGTGCTCGACCAGATCAA
Source organism: Trinickia sp. (assembly GCA_036384755.1). GTDB lineage: Bacteria > Pseudomonadota > Gammaproteobacteria > Burkholderiales > Burkholderiaceae > Trinickia. The sequence continues at coordinate 50,849 of DASVLS010000111.1, forward strand.
GAGCGACCCGACCATCAAGAGCGGCGACATCAACCGGGTCACGCAGGTCGTCAACGAAAAGATCCTGCCGTACACCGATTTCCGCCGCACGACGCAACTCGCGATGGGTCGGGCATGGCGCCAGGCTACGCCGCAGCAGCGCGATCAGATGGTCGAGCAGTTCAAGATGCTGTTGATTCGCACGTACGCGGGCGCGCTCTCGCAAGTGCGCGATCAAACCGTGCAGTTCAAGCCGTTCCGCGCCGATCCGGGTGCGACCGACGTCGTGGTGCGCTCGGCGGTCATGAACAACGGTCAGCCCGTCGAGTTGGACTATCGCCTTTACAAGACGGCTCAAGGCTGGCGCGTGTACGACCTTAACGTGGCCGGCGCTTGGCTGATCCAGGCCTACCAGCAGCAATTCGCGGAAAAGATCAATCAGGGCGGCGTCGACGGCCTGCTGCAGTTCCTCACGCAGCGCAACGAACAGCTCGCTGCGGGCAAGCAGCCGTCATGAGCGCCGAATCGCGCTGCTTTGCCGCGGGCGCGACGCTCACGCATGCGAGTGCGACGAGCGCGCTCGCGGCGGGGCTGGCCCGCATCGAGGCCGGCGCTACGGCCGTCGATTGCGCCCAGCTCGCGCAATTCGATTCCTCGGCGCTGGCCGTGTTGCTGGCTTGGCGCCGCGCCGCTCGAGCGCGCGGCCGCTCGCTCGATATCCTCAACGTGCCGGCCGGCCTCGCGAGTCTCGCGCAGGTCTACGGTATCGACGCGCTGTTCGCGGCGCATCATTGCCCCGAGTCCGCCGACGCCGTCACGCCGCGCTGAGCGGCGCGCACGGCGTACGCGGCTTGCAGCGCACCGTGCGCTTGCCGCTTTCGGCGCCCCGATGGGCGGTCCCGACTTAGCCTATAATCAACCGTTTTTCCGGGCAGCCGATCGAGCGGATTGGCGCGGCGTTCGCCGCCGGCGCGGCTCGAGCGCCAATGCCCTTCCGTGTCCGAGATTGGGCGCGGTTCACGTCTAAACAAAGGCGCGCCGTCGAAAAAGGCCGCGCACATCCATGTCAGCGATAGAAATCCGCAACGTCAAGAAGCGCTACAAGGCGCTGCAAGCGCTCAAAGGCGTCAGCTTGACGGTCGAGGAAGGCGAGTTCTTCGGCCTGCTCGGCCCCAATGGGGCGGGTAAGACGACGCTCATCAGCATTCTGGCGGGGTTGGCGCGCGCCGATGAAGGCAGCGTCTCGGTACGGGGGCACGATGTCGTGGCCGATTTTCGGCAAGCGCGGCGCGCGCTGGGTGTCGTGCCGCAAGAACTCGTGTTCGATCCCTTCTTCACGGTGCGCGAGACGCTCCGTATCCAGTCCGGCTACTACGGGCTGCATCGCAACGACGATTGGATCGACGAGGTCATGGCCAATCTCGATCTGTCCGAGAAGGCCGATGCGAACATGCGCGCGCTCTCGGGCGGCATGAAGCGGCGCGTGCTCGTCGCGCAGGCGCTCGTGCATCGTCCGCCCGTGATCGTGCTCGACGAGCCGACGGCCGGCGTCGACGTGGAACTGCGCCAAACCTTATGGAAGTTCATCTCGCGGCTGAACCGCGAGGGGCATACGATCGTGTTGACGACGCACTATCTGGAAGAGGCCGAATCGCTGTGCGACCGTATCGCCATGCTGCGTCGTGGGGAGGTCGTCGCGCTCGACCGGACGAGCGCGCTGCTTCAGCGGTTCGCCGGCATGCAGTTGTTCGTGCGTTTCGCCGAAGGCGTGCTGCCCACCGAGTTGCGTTCGCTCGAGATCGATCCCGCCGCGTCCGGCGCGCGTCAGCATTCGCTGCGCTTGTCGAGCTACGACGATGTCGACCGCATTCTCGCGCAATGCCGTGCGGCGGGTTGCACGTTCGAGGAGATCGACGTGCGCAAGGCCGATCTCGAAGACGTCTTCGTTCAATTGATGAACGCGCCGGAACTCGTCGAGGGCTTGGCATGAACGGCTTCCGCACCTTGTTCTACAAAGAAATCCTGCGCTTTTGGAAGGTGTCGTTCCAAACGGTGCTGGCGCCTGTCGTTACGGCGCTGCTTTATCTGACGATCTTCGGGCACGCGCTGCGCGGACAGGTCGAAGTCTATCCGGGCGTCGAATACACGAGCTTCCTGATTCCGGGGCTCGTCATGATGAGCGTGCTGCAGAATGCGTTCGCCAATAGCTCCTCGTCGCTGATCCAATCGAAGATCACGGGCAACCTCGTGTTCGTCCTGCTGCCGCCCCTCACGCACTGGGAGATGTACGGCGCCTACGTGCTGGCGGCGGTCGTGCGCGGGCTCGCCGTCGGTTTCGGCGTATTCGTCGTCACGATCTGGTTCATTCCCGTGGGGTTCGCGGCGCCGCTGTACATCATCGCGTTCGCCGTCCTCGGGTCGGCCATTCTCGGCACGCTCGGGCTCATTGCGGGCATCTGGGCCGAGAAGTTCGACCAACTCGCGGCATTTCAGAACTTTTTGATCATGCCGCTCACGTTCCTCTCGGGCGTGTTCTATTCGACGCATACGCTGCCCGATCTATGGCGCCACGTGTCGCGGTTGAACCCGTTTTTTTACATGATCGACGGCTTTCGCTACGGCTTTTTCGGGGTGTCCGACATCGACCCTCTGGCCAGCCTCGCCATCGTCGGCGGTTTTTTTGCGCTGATGGCCGCGCTCGCGATGCGTTTGCTCGCGTCGGGCTACAAGCTGCGTTACTGAATCGGAAGAAGGAGCGCCCACCATGTTGCCGACCCCCGACCAGGTCAAGCACTACATCGAAGCCGGCCTGAGTTGCCGGCATCTCGAAGTCGAAGGCGATGGCCAGCACTTTTTCGCGACGATCGTCTCCGATGCCTTCGAGGGCAAGCGCTTGATCCAGCGCCATCAACTCGTTTATGCGGCGCTCGGCGAGCGCATGCGGCAAGAAATCCACGCGCTGAGCATGAAGACGCTCACGCCGGCGGAATGGCAGAACGGATAATTTGAGACTTTTAGCGTGCGCATTACACAGGATTCACGCGATGCCGGCAGCGGCGCCGCAACGGAGGCCCGAGCGGGGCAAATCAGCATGGACAAGCTCGTCATCGAAGGCGGCCGGCCGCTGGCAGGCGTCGTGAGCATTTCGGGTGCGAAGAACGCGGCGCTGCCGATTCTTTGCGCGAGTCTTCTGACGGCCGATCCGCTCCATTTGGACAACGTTCCCGATCTGCAGGACGTGCGCACGACCCTCAAGCTGCTCGCGCAGATGGGCGTGCGCGAGACGCGTTCGGGCAAAGCGCTCGTGCTCGATGCGGCGGCCGTCGACCATGCCGTCGCGCCGTACGAACTCGTCAAAACGATGCGTGCGTCGATCCTCGTGCTCGGCCCGCTCCTTGCCCGCTTCGGGCACGCGAAGGTGTCGCTGCCGGGCGGCTGCGCGATCGGTGCGCGTCCCGTCGATCAGCACATCAAGGGCCTGCAGGCGATGGGGGCCGAGATCAGTATCGAGCACGGTTACATCGAAGCGCGCGCGAAGCGCTTGAAAGGCGCGCGCGTCATGACCGACATGATCACGGTGACCGGTACCGAGAACTTGCTGATGGCGGCCGTGCTGGCAGACGGCGAGACGGTGCTGGAGAACGCCGCGCGCGAGCCGGAAGTCGGCGATCTCGCGCAGTTGCTCGTGCGCATGGGCGCGAAGATCGAGGGCATCGGCACCGATCGGCTTGTCATTCAGGGCGTCGAGACATTGCACGGCGCGCACCATTCGGTGATCCCCGACCGTATCGAAGCCGGCACGTTCCTGTGCGCCGTGGCCGCGGCCGGCGGCGACGTCACGCTGCAAGGCGTACGGCCGATCACGCTGGAAGCGGTCACGATGAAGCTGCGCGAGGCCGGGGTGACGATCGAGGAAGGGGACGACTGGATTCGCGTGCAAATGGCGCGGCGTCCGAACGCGGTGTCCTTCCGCACGTCGGAATATCCGGCGTTCCCAACCGACATGCAGGCGCAGTTCATGGCGTTGAACGCGATCGCCGAAGGCACTTCGCAGGTCGTCGAAACGATTTTCGAGAACCGCTTCATGCACGTCCAGGAGCTCAACCGGCTGGGCGCGCACATCGCCATCGACGGCAACACGGCGCTGGTGACGGGTGTGGCGCGGCTCTCCGGCGCTACGGTGATGGCGACCGACTTGCGCGCGTCGGCAAGCCTCGTCATCGCGGGGCTCACGGCCGACGGCGAAACGCTGGTCGACCGCATTTATCACCTCGATCGCGGCTACGACCGCATGGAAGAGAAGCTGACGGCGATCGGCGCACGCGTGCGCCGCGTCTCGGACAAACCGGCCGCCGCGGCATCGGAGAAACGCGCATGAGCACGACTACCCCTACCACGGCGCCGCTCACGCTCGCGCTTTCGAAGGGACGCATTTTCGAAGAGACGATGCCGCTTCTGGCTGCGGCCGGCGTGCAGGTGTCGGAAGACCCGGAGACATCGCGCAAGCTGATTCTGCCGACGAGCGCACCGAATCTGCGCGTGATCATCGTGCGCGCGACCGACGTCCCGACCTACGTCGAATACGGCGCGGCCGATTTCGGCGTGGCCGGCAAGGACGTGCTGCTCGAGCACGGCGGTTCGGGCCTTTATCAGCCGATCGATCTCGACATCGCGCGCTGCCGGATGTCGGTGGCCGTCGCGGCGGGCTTCGACTACGCCAATGCGGTGCGCCAGGGCGCGCGGCTGCGCGTGGCGACGAAGTACGTGCAGACCGCGCGCGAGCATTTCGCGGCCAAGGGCGTGCATGTCGATCTCATCAAGCTGTACGGGTCGATGGAGCTCGCGCCGCTCGTGGGCTTGGCCGACGCGATCGTCGATCTCGTCAGCTCGGGCGGCACGCTGCGCGCGAACAATCTCGTCGAGGTCGAAGAGATCATGCAAATCTCCTCGCGCCTCGTGGTGAACCAAGCGGCGCTGAAGCTGAAACGCGAGGCGCTCAAGCCGTTGCTCGAGGCGTTCGAGCAAGCCTCGCGGCAGCGTACGACGCAAGGCGTCTGACGCGGGCCGGGCCTGCCGCGCATCGCGCGCCGCCCGGCAAGCGCATTACCGAAACGGATACCAGCATGTCACTTACGATTCGCAAACTCGATTCGAGCGCCGCCGATTTCGATCAGGCGCTTGCCGCCGTGCTCGCATTCGAGGCGAGCGAGGACGAAGCGATCGAGCGATCGGTCGCGCAGATTTTGGCCGACGTGAAAGTGCGCGGCGACGAAGCCGTCCTCGAATACACGAACCGCTTCGATCGTTTGTCGGCCGAGAGCGTGGGCGCGCTCGAGCTGCCGACGAGCGAGCTCGAGGCCGCGCTCGAAGGGCTCGAGCCGAAGCGCCGTGCGGCGCTCGAGGCCGCGGCTGCACGCGTGCGCGGCTATCACGAGAAGCAGAAGATCGAGTGCGGGAGCCATAGCTGGCAGTACACGGAATCGGACGGCACCGTGCTCGGCCAGAAGGTGACGCCGCTCGACCGCGCCGGCATCTATGTGCCGGGCGGCAAGGCGGCTTATCCGTCGTCGGTGCTGATGAACGCCATTCCGGCGCGCGTGGCCGGCGTGCGCGAAATCGTGATGGTCGTGCCGACGCCGGACGGCGTTCGCAACCCGCTCGTGCTGGCCGCGGCGTTGTTAGGAGGCGTCGACCGCGTATTCACGATCGGCGGCGCGCAGGCGATCGGCGCGCTCGCGTACGGCACGCAGACGCTGCCTGCCGTCGACAAGATCTGCGGCCCGGGCAATGCGTACGTCGCGGCGGCCAAGCGTCGCGTGTTCGGTACGGTCGGCATCGACATGATCGCCGGGCCGTCCGAAATCCTCGTCCTCTGCGACGGCACGACCGATCCGCGCTGGGTCGCGATGGACTTGTTCTCGCAAGCCGAGCACGACGAACTGGCTCAATCGATCCTCTTGACCCCTGACGAGGCGTTCATCGCGCGCGTCGAAGAGGCCATCGCCGAGCTTTTGCCGACGATGCCGCGCCGCGACGTGATCGAGCGCTCGCTTGTCGATCGCGGTGCGCTGATCAAGGTCCGCGATATGGCCGAGGCGTGTGCGATCGCCAACCAGATCGCCCCCGAGCACTTGGAAATCTCCGCGCTGGATCCGCATCAATGGGCGAAGGAAATCCGTCACGCGGGTGCGATCTTCATGGGTCGGTACACGAGCGAGAGCCTGGGCGACTATTGCGCCGGCCCCAATCACGTGCTGCCGACCTCGCGCACGGCGCGTTTCTCGTCGCCGCTCGGCGTGTACGATTTCTTCAAGCGCTCGAGCGTGATCGAGGTGAGCGCCGAGGGCGCGCAAACGCTCGGCGAAATCGCGGCCGAGCTCGCTTACGGCGAAGGGTTGCCGGCGCATGCGCGCAGCGCCGAATATCGGATGAAGCAAGGCAGCTGAATCGAAACGATGCCCGCGCAGACCACTTTCGCCGCCCTCGCAGGGGCCTACTGAGATGACGAGACCCGAAGACATCATTCGTCCCGACGTGCTGTCGATGACGACCTACGCCGTCGCCGACGCGACGGGCTACGTGAAGCTCGACGCGATGGAGAACCCGTTCACGTTGCCGGCGCCGCTCGCGGCCGAACTCGGCGAAGTGCTGGCCGGCGTCGCGCTGAACCGCTACCCCGAGCCGCGGCCCGCCGCGCTCGTCGACAAGCTCAAGCAGGTGATGGGCGTGCCGGCCGGCGCCGACTTGCTGCTCGGCAACGGTTCCGACGAACTGATCAGCATGATCGCCGTCGCCTGCGCGAAGCCTGGCGCGAAGCTGCTCGCGCCCGTGCCGGGCTTCGTGATGTATCAGATGTCGGCGAAGTTCGCGCAACTCGATTTCGTCGGCGTGCCGCATCGCTCGGATCTGACGCTCGACATCGATGCGATGCTCGCCGCGATCGACGAGCACAAGCCGGCCGTGATCTATTTGGCCTATCCGAACAACCCGACGGGCACGCTGTACCCCGACGCCGACATCGAGCGCATCGTCGCGGGCGCGAAGGGCGGTCTCGTCGTCATCGATGAGGCTTACCAGCCGTTCGCGCAAAAGAGCTGGATCGGCCGCGTGCTCGATTACGACAACGTCGTCGTCATGCGCACGGTATCGAAGCTCGGCCTGGCCGGGATTCGGCTCGGCTATCTGGCCGGATCGCCGGCGTGGTTGAACGAGTTCGACAAGGTGCGCCCGCCGTACAACGTGAACGTGCTGACGCAGGCGGCCGCGCTGTTCGTGCTCGATCACGTCGATGTGCTCGAAGCGCAGGCGGCTCGACTGAGGGCCGAGCGCGCCGCATTGGCGACCGCGCTGGCCGCGTTGCCGGGCACGACGGTCTTCCCCAGTTCGGCCAATTTTCTGCTCGTGCGGGTGCCTGACGCCGATGCGGCGTTCTCCGCATTGCTAAACGCGAAGGTTTTGGTCAAAAACGTGGGTAAAATGCACCCATTGTTGGTCAATTGCCTGCGTTTGACGGTCGGGGCGCCCGACGAAAACGCACAAATGCTGGCGGCGCTCAAGCTGGCGCTGAAATAAAGTCAATTCGAGGTTTTCCATGCGCGTAGCGGAAGTGTTTCGCGATACCAGCGAAACGAAGATCCGTGTGAAGATCAATTTGGACGGCACCGGCCGGCAAAAGCTGGCCACCGGTGTGCCGTTTCTCGACCACATGCTCGATCAGATCGCCCGCCATGGCCTGATCGACTTGGACATCGAGGCGCAAGGCGACCTGCATATCGACGATCATCACACCGTCGAGGACACGGGCATCACGCTCGGAATGGCCGTGGCGAAGGCGATTGGGGACAAGAAGGGCATTCGCCGCTACGGCCACGCTTACGTGCCGCTCGACGAAGCGCTTTCGCGCGTCGTTATCGATTTCTCGGGACGGCCGGGGCTCGAGTTTCACGTGCCGTTCACGCGCGCGCGGATCGGCACGTTCGACGTCGACTTGTCGATCGAGTTTTTCCGCGGCTTCGTCAACCACGCGGGGGTGACGCTGCATGTCGACAATTTGCGCGGACTGAACGCGCACCATCAGCTGGAAACGGTGTTCAAGGCGTTCGGCCGTGCGCTGCGCATGGCCGTGGAGCTCGACGAGCGGGCGGCGGGGCAGATTCCGTCGACGAAGGGCAGTCTCTAAAAAACGGCTGGACCGACGGACCGGCGTGCCTCGAATGCGTGCGCCGGCTTGCGATGGATCTTCTCAAATCGTTTATTTCACTGCTGGCGCTGATCAATCCCGTTGGCGCGGTGCCGTTTTTTTTGAGCCTCACGTCGGAGCACTCCGATGCGGAGCGTCGCCGCACGATCCGCATCGCCTCGATTTCGGTGTTTTGCGTGATCGCCGTGACGACGCTGCTGGGCCAGCAGATCATTAGCTTTTTCGGCATCTCGGTCGGTTCGCTCGAAGTGGGCGGCGGCATCATCATGCTGCTCATGGCCGTGAACATGTTGAACGCGCAGGTCGGCAATGCGCGCGCGACGGCCGAAGAGCGCGACGAGGCCGAATCGAAGAACAGCATCGCGGTCGTGCCGCTCGCGATCCCGCTGCTGACGGGCCCCGGCACGATCAGCACGGTCATCGTCTATGCGGCGAACACGCACCGCTGGTACGACCGGGTCGGCTTGGTGGCCATCGGGGCGGTGATCGCGGTCATTTGTTTCGGGGCGCTCAGGCTGGCCGGGCCGATCGCGCGCTGGGTGGGCCAGACGGGCATCAATATCGGCACGCGGCTCATGGGTTTGATGTTGTCGGCGCTGGCGGTGGAGTTCATCGTCGACGGATTGAAGGCGTTGCTGCCTAACTTGCGCTGAAAGGCGCTGCTTGCGATGAAAAAGATTGCGATTGTGGATTACGGGATGGGCAACCTGCGCTCGGTGTACCAAGCGCTGAAGAAGGCCGCACCCGAAGCGGACGTGGCGATCGTCGATCGTCCCGAAGGGATTCGCGCAGCCGAGCGCATCGTGCTGCCGGGCCAGGGTGCGATGCCCGACTGCATGCGCTGCCTGGGCGATTCGGGGCTGCAGGACGCGGTGCTCGAAGCGTCGCGCACGAAGCCGCTCATGGGCGTCTGCGTCGGCGAGCAAATGCTGTTCGACTGGAGCGAGGAAGGCGCGACGCCGGGCCTCGCGCTGATGCCGGGCAAGGTCGTGCGGTTTCAGCTCGAAGGCCGGCTACAGGACGACGGTTCGCGCTTCAAGGTGCCTCAGATGGGTTGGAATCGCGTGCGGCAAACCCGCCCGCACCCGTTGTGGGCGGGCGTGCCCGACGGGGCATTCTTCTATTTCGTTCACAGTTTCTACGTGGTTCCTGAAAACCCGGAGCACACCGTGGGAGAAACCGACTACGGCACGACGTTCACGTCGGCGGTGGCGCGCGAGAACATCTTCGCGACCCAGTTTCACCCGGAAAAGAGCGCCGATTCGGGGCTGCGCGTCTATCGCAATTTCGTCGACTGGAACCCATGAACGCGGCGCTGTCGCTGCGCTCTCGTGTCCGATCGGGACGCCGGGCGAGCGGTAAGCCGAAAGACTTGTACTACACTTAGCGACACGGCTTTTCGACGTCGGGCGTATTGGCGCGCCGGCCGAGAGAAGTCGCCGAATTTCAACCCTCCCAGACTTCACGCGATTGCTATGCTGCTGATTCCCGCCATCGACCTCAAGGACGGTCAGTGTGTGCGCCTTAAACAAGGCGATATGGACCAGGCGACGATATTTTCCGAGGATCCCGCGGCCATGGCCCGGCATTGGGTCGATCGCGGTGCGCGGCGGCTGCATCTCGTCGATCTGAACGGCGCGTTCGCCGGCAAGCCGAGAAACGAGGAAGCCATCCGCGCCATTATCGACGAGGTCGGCAGCGAAATTCCTGTCCAACTCGGCGGCGGCATCCGCGATCTGGAAACGATCGAGCGCTACCTCGACGACGGCCTTTCGTACGTCATCATCGGCACGGCCGCGGTGAAGAATCCGGGCTTCCTGCAGGACGCCTGCACGGCGTTCGGCGGCCACATCATCGTCGGCCTCGATGCCAAGGACGGCAAGGTCGCCACGGACGGCTGGAGCAAGCTCACGGGGCACGAGGTCGTCGATCTGGCCCAAAAATTCGAGGATTACGGCTGCGAATCGATCATCTACACGGACATCGGCCGCGACGGGATGCTGCAGGGCATCAACATCGAAGCCACGGTACGCCTCGCTCGGGCGGTCAAGATTCCCGTGATCGCGAGCGGCGGCCTCTCGAATTTGGCCGATATCGACGCGCTGTGCGAGGTCGAGGACGAAGGCATCGAGGGCGTCATCTGCGGGCGCGCCATTTATTCGGGCGATCTCGATTTCGCCGAGGCGCAGACGCGCGCCGACGCGTTGCGCGAATCGGACGACGCCTGAGGCAAGTCACGGCACTCGCGCCGCGGGCGTGGCGGGCTGCTTCGCGATCCCGCCGGCTCGAGCGCGTCGACCGGCCGGTTACGGCGCTCGAGGGCGCCACGGCTTCGGCTTTACGCCGCCCGCGCCGCGGGCGGTTCACTTAGCGGCATTTGCACCATCATGGCTCTAGCTAAACGCATCATCCCCTGCCTGGACGTGACCGCCGGCCGCGTCGTCAAGGGCGTCAACTTCGTTGAGCTGCGCGACGCCGGCGATCCGGTCGAAATCGCGCGCCGATACGACGAGCAAGGGGCCGACGAGCTGACGTTCCTCGACATCACGGCCACGTCCGACCAGCGCGACTTGATTCTGCCGATCATCGAGGCGGTGGCGGCGCAAGTGTTCATCCCCCTCACGGTGGGAGGCGGCGTGCGCACGGTCGAAGACGTCCGGCGGCTGTTGAACGCCGGAGCGGACAAGGTCAGCATGAATTCGTCGGCCGTCGCCCGGCCCGAACTCGTGCGCGAGGCGGCGCAGAAATACGGTTCCCAGTGCATCGTCGTCGCAATCGATGCCAAGCGCGTATCGGGCGAAGGCGAGCCGGGACGTTGGGAAGTGTTCACGCATGGCGGGCGCAAGGCGACCGGCCTGGACGCCGTGCAATGGGCCAAGCAGATGGCCGATTACGGTGCGGGCGAGATCTTGCTGACGAGCATGGACCGCGACGGCACGAAAAGCGGGTTCGATCTCGCGTTGACGCGGGCGGTGTCGGACGCCGTTCCCGTGTCGGTCATCGCTTCGGGCGGTGTCGGCGGGCTGCAGGATCTGGCCGACGGCATCGTCGACGGTCATGCCGATGCCGTGCTGGCCGCGAGCATCTTTCACTATGGCGAGCACACGGTCGGCGAAGCGAAGCGCTTCATGGCCGAGCGTGGCATTTCGGTGAGGCAGTGATGACGGCGCCTGCAGACAAGCCCTGGCTGGACAAGGTCCAATGGGACGCGAACGGGCTCGTGCCCGTCATCGCGCAAGAGGCGGCGACGGGCGACGTGCTCATGTTCGCTTGGATGAACCGCGAAGCGCTGGCCAAGACGGTCGAAACCGGGCGTGCGGTGTATTTCTCGCGCTCGCGGCAGCGGCTCTGGTTCAAGGGTGAAGAGTCGGGCCACGTGCAGCGCGTCCATGAGGTGCGGCTCGACTGCGACGAAGACGTCGTCTTGCTCAAGGTCGAGCAGGTGTCGGGCATCGCCTGCCACACTGGGCGCCATTCCTGTTTTTTCCAGAAATTCGAAGGCACGGCCGACGAAGGCGAATGGGTCGCCGTCGATCCCGTGCTGAAAGACCCCGAACAGATCTACCGATGACGCAATCCCCGCAAATGACCGCCGCCCCGACGACCGAAGACACGCTGGTGCGCCTCGCCGCGGTCATCGATAGCCGCAAAGGCGGCGACCCCGAGCGTTCCTACGTTTCGCGCTTGTTTCATAAGGGCGACGACGCGGTGCTCAAGAAAATCGGCGAAGAAGCCACGGAAGTCGTGCTGGCGGCGAAGGACGTGCGCCAGGGCGGCGCGCCGTCGGCCCTCGTCGGCGAGGTGGCCGACCTTTGGTTTCACTGCTTGGTCATGCTGTCTCACTACGATTTGAGCCCCGCGGACGTCATTGCGGAACTCGAACGGCGCGAAGGATTGTCGGGCATCGAAGAAAAGGCGCTCAGAAAGCGGCGCGAGCGCGAGGAAAACGGCGGCTGATGCCGGCGCGGCGTCCAATGCGCCGCCGCGGCCCACCGCCGAGTACGTAAGCGCTGCATGGGACCGGAGTCGCGCGACGAAGCGCGAACGCCGGTCGACAGTTCTGCATGGAGACCGAAATGGATCAGCGACCGGGTACGCCCACTCCCTATCCTCTGTCCGACGCGGGGCGCGGGGGCAATCTACGCACGCTCACGCATATCCTCTATGGGCTTTACGCGCTGCATCTGTTCACGGGCGGCGTCTCGATCCTCGTGGGCGTCATCATCGCCTACCTCAAACGTGACGACGCGGCAGGCACGCCTTACGAACAGCACTTGCAGTGGCTGATCCGGACATTTTGGCTCGGGCTTGCCGGCTACGTCATCGGCGGCATGCTCGTGTTCCTCCTGATCGGCATTCCAGTTCTCACGGCCGTTTTCATTTGGATGCTGTACCGTATTGTGAAGGGGTGGCTGTACCTCTACGACGACAAGCCGCTTGAGCCGCAGGCATGGTTTTGATCGTGCGCCGCGCACTCGCTTTGCAACCAGGAACACTATGAGTCACGACAACTGCCTTTTTTGCAAAATCGCCGCGGGCGACATCCCGAGCACGAAGGTGCACGAGGACGAAGAATTCGTCGCTTTCAAGGACATTCACCCTGCGGCAGATACGCACGTGCTCGTCATTCCCCGAAAACACGTGGAAACGCTGTCCAATTGCACCGAAAGCGATGCGCCTCTGCTTGGTAAAATGATGATTCTGGTGGCGCGACTGGCCGAGCAGCTCGGTTGCGCGTACACCGGCGGCGATACGGGGTTCCGTACGGTCATCAATACGGGGCCGGGCGGTGGGCAGGAGGTCTACCATTTGCATGCGCACATCCTCGCCGGTCCGCGTCCATGGAAGCGGATGGGGTGAAGGCGGGGCGTACCCGTTTCGCATCGATCGACAGGGAGCGCACTTGCTCCGATTACGGTCGCAAGGCCGGTATTGTTTGCCGCTGCACGGCACGTGCGGTAAGGCTCGGGAGGTTCATATGGGTTCATTCAGCATTTGGCACTGGTTGATCGTGCTTCTGATCGTTGCGCTGGTCTTCGGCACGAAGCGTCTGCGCAGCATCGGCAGCGATCTGGGCAGCGCGGTGAAGGGCTTCAAGGAAGGGGTCAAGGATGCCGACGCCCCGTCTTCGTCCGCGCCTTCCGACGCCGAGCGCCGCGAATTGCCGCGCTCGGGCACGATCGATGTCGAGGCGAAGGAAAAATCGCGTTCGAACGACTACCGCTGAGCGCACCGCCCGCGCGCGGCCGGGCAGGCGACGGCGCGCGCGAGGAATCGGCGTGAACGGCCCATGAGTATGGACACGACATGCGCGAACGACGACACCTCGAACTGACGACAACGGACGACTAGGCCCCTCACATGCTCGATCTCGGACTGACCAAGATGGCGCTGATCGGTGTCGTCGCGCTCGTCGTGCTAGGGCCGGAACGGCTGCCGCGCGTCGCCCGCACGGCCGGTGCGCTGTTCGGCCGAGCACAGCGCTACATCAACGACGTGAAGGCCGAGGTGACGCGCGAGATCGAACTCGACGAACTGCGGCGGATGAAGACGGAGTTCGAATCCGCCGCGCGCAATGTCGAGAACACCATTCACGACAATCTGCGCAAGCACGAAACCGAATTGAACGACGCGTTTCGCTCCGGCAGCTCCGTTTCGCCGAGCATCGCCGGCGGGGCCGCCGCGGAAGACGCTGCGGCCGATTCCGGTACGTCGGCCGACTCGAGCGCATCGATGTGGCGCCGTTCCTCGGGGGCCGCATCGGCCAAGCGCGTCAGTTGGCGCGTCAAGCGTACTGCCGCGCCCGTCTGGTACAAGCGAGCGACGGGCCGGCGCGCCCACGTGCAATCGGGGGCCGCGCGCGTGGCGCGGTACACGCCCGCGAGCTTGCGCAAACAGCGGCGATTTTTTTGACACCGTCCATGCGCGTCATCGACGGTTTTTGTCTTCCGATCCAGCGGCGCGGCGCGCGCCGTTCTTTTTGAGAGGGCCGGCGTGAGCGACCCCCAGCACAACCAAAACGAAGGCACAGAAGAGTCGTTCATCTCGCATCTCGTCGAGTTGCGCGACCGGATCATCAAAGCGGGTCTCGCCGTCATCGTCGTCTTTTTGTCGCTCGTCTACTGGGCGACCGACATCTTCAAGCTGCTGGCGCGTCCGTTGATGGAAAACTTGCCCAAGGGCGGGCGCATGATCGTGACCGACGTTACCGGCTCGTTTTTTGTGCCAGTGAAGGTGACGATGCTCGTGGCACTCGTCATCGCGCTGCCGATCGTCCTCTACCAGATCTGGGCCTTCGTGGCGCCGGGGCTGTATCAGCACGAGAAGAAGCTCGTCGCACCGCTCGTCGGCAGCAGCTACGCGCTGTTTCTATGCGGGATGGCGTTCGCTTACTTCGTCGTGTTCCCGACGATCTTTCGCGTCATGGCGCACTACAACGCGCCGCTCGACGTGCAGATGTCGACCGACATCGACAATTACCTGAGTTTTGTCCTGTCGATGTTTCTCGCGTTCGGGGTGACGTTCGAAGTCCCGATCATCGTCGTGCTGCTCGTGCGCATGAACGTGTTGACGATCAAGAAGCTGCGCAGCATCCGCCCCTACGTGGTGGTGGGCGCGTTCATCGTCGCGGCGGTCGTTACGCCGCCCGACGTCTTCTCGCAGCTGATTCTCGCGCTGCCGCTCATCATCCTTTACGAGGCCGGGATCATCGCGGCGCGATTGATCGTCGGCAAGGACCGGCCGGTCGCGGACGAGGAAGGCGCGGCGAGCTAGAGCCTGCGCCGGATTCATGATCATGAGGCGAGTCGCGCCGCGGCTTGGCTAAGAGGGCAGCGGCCGGGCGCAAAGCGATAGGGCGGGTGCGGCGCTACCCGCCGCAGCGTGCCCCACGCCGTGCTGCTTGGATTTACTCTTCCGGTTGTGCGTCGCCGTTGTCGTCCTCGGTGTTGGCTTGCTTCGGCGGCGGCGGACGCTTGCCGATCGTGACGACGACATTCATCTCCTTCTTCTTGCGCATGAGTTTCACCTTGGCCTGAGTGCCGGGCTTGATCTGCGCAATCACGTTCAAGAGCCGCGTCGTGTCGGTGATTTCCTCGCCGTTCACGTCGAGCAGGACATCGCCGGGCTTGATGCCGGCCTTGTCGGCCGGCCCGCCTTGCAGCACGCCCGCGACGATCGTGCCGCGCTGCTCGAGTCCGAACGATTCGGCAATGGCGGGCGTGACGTCTTGCGGCTCGACGCCGATCCACCCCCGCGTGACCGAGCCCGTCGTAATGATGCTTTCGAGTACGCTGCGGGCCGTCGAGACGGGGATGGCGAAGCCGATCCCGAGCGAGCCGCCCGAGCGCGAGTAGATCGCCGTGTTGATGCCTAGCAGATTGCCTTTGGTGTCGACGAGCGCACCGCCCGAGTTGCCGGGGTTGATCGGCGCATCGGTCTGAATGAAGTTCTCGAACGTGTTGATGCCGAGATGATTGCGCCCGAGCGCGCTGATGATGCCCATCGTGACCGTCTGACCGACGCCGAACGGGTTGCCGATGGCCAGCACGACATCGCCGACGCGCGCCTGATCCATTCGGCCCAGTGTGATCGTGGGCAGGTTCGTCATGCCGATTTTCAGGACGGCGAGATCCGTTTCCGGGTCGACGCCGATGACCTTGGCGTTCGTGCGGCGGCCGTCGGCCAAGGCGACCTCGATCTCGTCCGCCCCGTCCACGACATGTTCGTTCGTTAGAATGTAGCCTTCCGAACTGACGATGACGCCCGAACCGAGGTTCGTCGCCGTTTCGTCCTGCGGCGGCTGCTGTTGCTGCTGATTCTTCGGATTGCCGAAGAAGTAACGAAAGAGCGGGTCTTGGGCATGGGGGTTCGGCGGCTGCGACCCGCCCTTGCCCGAGAACACGTTGACGACGGCCGGCATGGCCTTTTGCGCGGCGTCGGCATACGACGTGGCTGTCGATCCGGAGCCGGAACCCGGTGCGACCTCGCGTAGCGCAACGATCGGGGAAGCGAGCTGCTTGCCCAATTGCCCTTGCCGCTGCAGCCATTGGGGCTTGAGCGTGGCCACGATGAACATGAGTGCAAGCAGCACCGTCACCGCTTGGGCGAACAGCAGCCAGAAGCGTCTAAGCATTTGAAGAATCGAGGTTTCTATGGATCGGATCGAACTTGAATTGTACTTGAACGACATGCTCGACATCGGTCGTTTCAAGGACTACTGTCCGAATGGCCTTCAAGTCGAAGGCCGGCGGCGCATCGACAAGATCGCGACGGGCGTCACCGCGTCGCTCGCGTTTCTGCAGGCGGCGGCCCAATGGGGGGCCGACGCCGTCCTCGTTCACCACGGTTATTTCTGGCGCAACGAGGCGCCGCAGATCACCGGCCGCAAGTATCGCCGGCTCAAGCAGCTCATCGACAACGAAATCAGCCTGTTCGCCTATCACCTGCCGCTCGACGACCACCCGGAAGTCGGCAACAACGCGCAATTGGGCGCTCGGCTCGGGCTGATCGGCGACGCGCGCTTCGGGCCGGATTCGCTGGGCTGGATGACGACGCTGCCGATGCCCATCACGCTCGCGCACTTCGCGGCGCAGGTCGAGCAGACGCTCGGCCGCGTGCCGATGATCCTCGGCGATCCCGATGCCGAGCTTCGCCGCATCGCCTGGTGCACGGGCGGCGCGCAGAGCTATTTCGAAGCAGCCATCGATGCGGGGGCCGACGTCTACCTGACGGGCGAGATCTCCGAGCAGATCACCCACATCGCAGCCGAGAGCGGCGTCGCCTTTCTTGCTGCGGGGCACCATGCGACGGAGCGCTACGGCGTGCAGGCGCTGGGCGCTCATCTGTCGGAGCGGTTCGACATCGAGCATCTATTTATCGACATCGATAATCCCGTGTGACGCGGTGCCGCAATTTCTGCATCGCAGCGAACGTTTTTCGCGTTTTCAATGATGCGAATCATTGTTTTGGCAATAAACATGCCGATGCAGCAAATACTTAACGAAAAAAGGAAAGCAAAGCGCCTGTCGGATGCGGGGAAACCCTTAAGAATCAACGCTTCGCACGCTTTTTGTCGGACGGCTCTTGTAAATGCCGACTCCATTCGCGCAAACTAGCGGCGGTGTGCGAAAAGCGGTGACGGAAAATCCAACTTAGAAGTGGGGCGTGTGATGCGAGATAAAGAAGAGAAACGCGTCGACGGCAGCCGCCGTACCTGGCTGATTGCGACGTCGGTAATGGGCGGCTTCGGAGGTGTGGCCGCTGTCGTACCTTTTGTGGACTCCTTAGAGCCATCGGCGAAAGCCAAGGCGGGCGGCGCGCCCGTCGAAGTCGACATCAGCGGTTTGAAGCCCGGCGAGTTGCTGACGGTTTCGTGGCGCGGCAAGCCGGTCTGGATTTTGAACCGGACGGACGCCATGCTTGCCGAGGTCAAGAAGGCCGACGGCGAGGTGGCCGATCCGAACTCGAAGAATCCGTTTTCGATGCCGATGCCGGCGTACTGCGAGAACGAGTATCGGTCTCGGGCCGATCACAAGAACATTCTCGTTGTCGTTGCAGTGTGTACCCACCTCGGGTGTACGCCGACTCAGCGCTTTACCCCCGGTCCGCAGCCGAACCTGCCCGATAATTGGCCCGGCGGCTTCCTGTGCCCCTGCCACGGTTCCACATACGATCTGGACGGCCGCGTGTTCAAGAACAAGCCGGCGCCGCAGAACCTCGACGTCCCCCCCTACATGTTCACGAACAACGGCAAGACCGTCGTGATCGGTAAAGACGAGAAAGGAGAGGCGTAATGGCGACAACGGAAAACCAAGTGGAATCGACGGGTTTGGCCGGCTGGATCGACCGGCGCTTCCCGATGACCTCGACGTGGAAGGCGCACCTGTCCGAATACTACGCGCCGAAGAACTTCAACTTCTGGTACTTCTTCGGCTCGCTCGCGCTGCTCGTGCTCGTCAATCAGATCGTGACGGGCATCTTCCTGACGATGAACTACAAGCCCGATTCGCAGCTTGCGTTCGCGTCGGTCGAGTACATCATGCGCGAGGTGCCGTGGGGCTGGCTGATCCGCTACATGCACTCGACGGGCGCGTCGATGTTTTTCGTCGTCGTCTATCTGCACATGTTCCGCGGGCTCATGTACGGCTCGTACCGCAAGCCGCGCGAGCTCGTATGGATTTTCGGCTGCGCGATTTTTCTGTGCCTGATGGCCGAAGCGTTCTTCGGCTACCTGCTGCCTTGGGGGCAGATGTCGTACTGGGGCGCGCAGGTCATCGTGAACTTGTTCTCGGCCATTCCGTTCGTCGGCCCGGACCTTTCGCTGTGGATTCGCGGCGATTACGTGGTGTCCGACATCACGCTGAACCGCTTCTTCGCGTTCCATGTGATCGCGATCCCGCTCGTGCTGATCGGGCTGGTATTCGTGCACATCGTCGCCTTGCATGAGGTCGGGTCGAACAATCCCGACGGCATCGAGATCAAGGCCAAGAAGGACCCGAACGGCAAGCCGCTCGACGGCATCCCGTTCCATCCCTTCTACTCGGTGCACGACTTCTTCGGCGTTTGCGTCTTCTTGATCGTTTTTGCGGCGATCATCTTCTTCGCGCCGGAGATGGGCGGATACTTCCTCGAAGCGAACAATTTCATCCCGGCGAACCCGCTGCAAACGCCGCCCGAGATCGCACCGGTCTGGTACTTCACGGCGTTCTACGCGATGCTGCGCGCCACGACCGACCCGTTCAAGATGGTGCTGATGATCGTCATCGGGTTGCTCGGCCTGCTCGCGCTGGCGCGTGCGCGCGGCAAGTGGCGCCTTGGGCTGCCAGTGCTGGCGGCGCTCGTGATCGTCTTCATGGCGTTCACCGAGGCGAAGTTCTGGGGCGTCGTGGTGATGGGCTCGGCGGTGATCTCGCTGTTCTTCTTGCCGTGGCTCGACCGCAGCCCGGTCAAGTCGATCCGTTACCGGCCGTTCTTCCACAAGGTTTTCTATGGGATCTTCGTGCTCGCGTTTCTGACGCTTGGCTTTTTGGGGACGAAACCGCCTTCGCCGGCGGCGACGTTGATCGCTCAGATTTGTGCGCTGATCTACTTCGCGTTCTTCCTGGGCATGCCGTTTTGGACTCGGCTCGGCACATTCAAGCAGCCGCCCGAACGAGTCCGGTTCAAGCCCCATTAACCGCGAGCGAGGGCGACACGATATGAAGACTTGGCTGAATAAGCTCGCGCGGATCGGCGGGGCGAGCGTTCTGACGTTGGCGGCCGTGCTCGGATCGGCGCATGCGGAAGAGGGATTTCCGCTCGACCGTGCGCCCGACAACACACACGACATCGCTTCGTTGCAGCATGGGGCGCAATTGTTTGTAAACTACTGCTTGAATTGCCACAGTGCGAAGCTGATGCGTTACAGCTCGCTGGAGCAGATCGGCATTTCCCAGAAGGAAATCGAGCAGAACTTGCTGTTTACCACCGACAAAGTGGGCAACACGATGTCGGTGGCGATGCGGCCGGAGGACGCGAAGGCGTGGTTCGGCGTGACGCCGCCCGATCTGTCGGTCGAGGCGCGTGCGCGGGGCAGCGATTGGCTGTACACCTATTTGCGCAGCTTCTACCGCGACGACACGCGGCCCACGGGCTGGAACAATATGGTGTTCAACAACGTTGGCATGCCGAACGTGTTGTGGCAATTGCAGGGTGTGCGCACGGCCAAATTCGAGGACGTGACGGACGCCGAAACGGGAGAGAAGACGCACCAGTTTGCGGGCTTCCAAGTCGTAAAACCGGGGACGATGTCGCCGGTAGATTATGATTCTGCCGTGGCCGATCTGGTCGCGTACTTGACTTGGATGTCCGAGCCGAGCCAGCAGACGCGCCGACAGCTTGGGGTGTGGGTGCTGATCTTCCTGGGCGTACTGACGTTTTTCGCCTGGCGGCTCAACGCGGCTTACTGGAAGGACGTCAAATAAACACGCCGTGACACGGTGTGGGGCCGGCGCAAGGGAGGGTTCGCTCCAAGAGCGAGCGCTCCGGCGTGCTGGCCCTTCAGCTTTTTGAGGAAACTTTAGACATGATGGTTTTGTATTCCGGCACAACTTGCCCGTTTTCCCAGCGTTGCCGGCTGGTGTTGTTCGAAAAGGGCATGGACTTCGAGATCCGCGACGTCGACCTGTTCAACAAGCCGGAAGACATCGCCGTGATGAATCCGTACGGGCAGGTGCCGATTCTCGTCGAGCGCGACTTGATTTTGTACGAATCGAACATCATCAACGAGTACATCGACGAGCGTTTCCCGCACCCGCAGTTGATGCCGGCCGATCCGGTGCAGCGTGCGCGTGCGCGCCTGTTCCTGCTCAACTTCGAGAAGGAGTTGTTCGTTCACGTCGGCACGCTCGAGAACGAGAAGGGCAAGGCTGCGGAGAAGAATCACGAGAAGGCGCGTTTGGCGATCCGCGATCGGCTGACGCAGCTGGCGCCGATCTTTTTGAAGAACAAGTACATGCTCGGCGAAGAGTTCTCGATGCTCGACGTGGCGATTGCTCCGCTGTTGTGGCGCCTCGATCATTACGGTATCGAGTTGTCGAAGAATGCGGCGCCGCTGATGAAATACGCCGAGCGTATTTTCAGCCGTCCGGCTTACATCGAGGCGCTGACGCCCTCGGAAAAGGTGATGCGCCGGTAAATCGGGTTCGGGCGCGCGCTCGCCGTGGGGTGAGGCGAGCGGCGCGCCGGGCTCTGGACGAGGACAGTTGATGCAAGAAATTTCGACTAAGCCTTATTTGCTGCGTGCGTTGTACGAATGGTGCACCGACAACGGTTATACGCCGCACATCGCCGTGCGCGTGGATAACCAGACTCGCGTGCCGCGTCAGTTCGTGCATAACGACGAGATCGTCCTGAACATCAGCTTCGAGGCGACGAGCCAGCTGCAGATGGGCAACGAGTGGATCGAGTTCAGCGCGCGGTTCTCAGGCAAGGTGCATAAGATCGAAGTGCAGGTAGCGAACGTGCTGGCGATCTATGCGCGCGAGAACGGGCAGGGCATGGCGTTTCCCGTCGAGCCGGCGACGGGCGCGGCGCAAAGCGGTGGGCCTGTTGCGGAGAGCGAGGTGCAGGATGTCGATGTCTTGGAATCCGAGGCTTCGCCGTCCGAGAGCGGGACGAATGCACCGGCGGCAGGCGGCGAAACCGGGCAGTCTCCGCGCGCCGACGACGACGGCGGTAAGGGCGGCGGTAAAGGCCACCTCAAGGTCGTGAAATGAAGTAGAATCGCGGTCTTACGCCGGCTTAGCTCATCTGGTAGAGCAGTTGATTTGTAATCATCAGGTGGCGGGTTCGAGTCCTGCAGCCGGCACCATATCCGACACGGGCTCCGAAGATGGAGTCCGTGTCAAGCATTCTACAAATAGCCGTCTGTTCTACAAACGCGGACGAACCGACCCGGGCGCGGCTGCGTATGTACTTTGTTCGGCGGCGCAAACGGGGCCGCGGGATGAGGATCAGCAGTGTTTTCGGCGAAAAGTTTTCTCAGCGAGACGCACGAATCGCTAGCTACGAGCTGATTCGGCGATTCATCGCGGATCACCACGACACGCTCGACACCGTTAATCTTGTCGCTGAGTTTACTGGGAATTATTTGCGTCCTTTGTCCGACGCGGATTTTGCGTTCCTCTTGTGTCATTCAGGCTATATTCCTGAGGAATACGGGCACGATTCAAGCGAAGAGACAGCGTATTCAAAGTTGGTTGAAGTCCTCGTGAAAGAATGGGCGATTCGGCTGGGCTTTTCAGATAGCCAGTGCCCGACAGCTAAATCGAGCAAAGAGGATGTAACAATCAAAGGCGCTGGAAATGTTATCGTCTGTGATGCGAAAGCGTATCGCCTCGGGCGAAGTCAGAGGGCGCCGAATGTCAAGGATGCCTTGAAAGAAGGCGACATTTCGAAATGGTTGAAAGCCTATCAAAACGATGGCCTGCGTCAACTGGGTGGGTTGGTTACTTTTCCTTCGCAACACAACTGGACGAAGGGAAGCGATTTTTATCTATATCTAACGAATAAGACGCAGCCGATTGTATGCCTGTTCTACGAGCACATGGCATTTCTCGTGTTGATGTTTGGTCAATCTGGCGCACACGAAGGTCGCGAGCGGTTGATCGAGCTTTATTTGAGATATGGCAGCGTCTTTCCGGTTCAGCTCACGAAGCAAGAATTCAATCAGATAAAGTATTGGACTGCGGTGGAGCAGAAGCTGTTTTACAATATTAACACGAACTGGCTGACGTTTTGCAAAGCCGCAAGTAAAGTCGTTGCCGAGCAAGCGTACCATACCAAACGGTCTGCGCTCGATCACGTAAACTTTGTTAAGCAACTGAAAAAGAATGCTTTAGATGCAGATAGGACGCTAACGCTAGATATCCTTCGAGACAAGTTGGCAGAGATGGAGGCGAAGTACGAACTTTCGGACGTGCTTCGCCAAATACCATGCATCGAGAATTTTCGCAGCGTGGCAAAAGATTACTATGTCAATGAATGAGCCGCGTCACAGGGATGCGCGCCGCTTCAGCTTGAATTCGGGGTAAATGCTTCGCACTTCGCGCTCGATGGCGCTCAGTGCTTCCTCGTCCGATTTGCCTTCGACTTCGGCAGCATTGGCAAGTATCGCAACACCTTGTGCAAAGAGCGCTAACGCTGCGTCCTCCGGCATCCATCCGCCTACCTCGAGTCCAGACGCAAAGCCCCCGCCGATGGCCGCATGAAAAGCCGCAACAAGGCGGTCGACGGACATCGGCAGCCGGGTCAGCGTACTCTTTCTCGCGACGAAAGCGATACAAGTATTGATTGCTTCTGAGGAGATCGCTCGGGGGCGAGCTTTGCGCTCGATGCCTAGGGGCTGCGCCGACGAAATCACCAGTTGCGAACTCCGAAACGCCTGGACTGCCGCTGCCCACCCTGACACAGCAGAATGCGAATACACAAAGCTAACGACCCCGTCATCTCGAAGAACGCGCCGTGCCTCGCTCAGAGCAATTCCCAATCTAGTTGCATACGATTCGTGAGCTGAATTGCGGTCACCAGCACGAATTGCAGATGCCACTAATTCGATGTTGTCATTGGGCAACGAAATCTGCTGCTCGAATAGCGATGGTTCGATATGTCTAAGCAACAACCTTTTCCAGGCGAAAAAAAAGTCGGCCAGCACATTGTAAAAAATGTTGTCGTAGTAGGGAGGATCCGTGACGATCGCATCAAACGTTTCGTCGTCGAACGGAAGATCGCAGGCGTCACCCACTACAGCAGCGCCAGGGCCGCGCCGCAATGTTAGTGCTTCCGCACCAGCAATAAGCCGCTCCAGTTTACTCAACAGATTTGCGGGGCCAGACAAGATCGGGTCCTGTTCTGCGTAGTCCCACAGCATCGCCACGCCGGGTCCGCAAAACGCGCGCCCCACCTGCTCGTTTTGCGAGATCCACATCGATAGCCTGCAGTTCCAATCGACGAGCTGATCGACCAGACCAGACAAGATGCCGAGCACGAACTTAGCTGCGGACTCCCCTACACGCTCGCGCACCGAAACGTACTCTTCCTTGAGTTCGACGATGAGTGCTAGCAGAACGCTGCGCTGCCGAGCATTTAAGAAATCACTATGTGTGTCGACGCCATACAAGGCGGGATTGACGATGCCAGACCAGCGCGGCACCGGTGATGACGGGCAACGATCATCAAGGCGCCGTAGCATCTCGCTTTCAAAATCGGCTAATGTCTGCGCGGTCGGCAGCGCATCTTCACCCGCGACCACGAACTTCTTTCCGCTTTTTGCGTTTCGCAAAACGAGGGCAACGCAAACGTCCTGCGCTGCTTTAATACTTGGCGATGCAAGCGCGTGACCGCAGTTCGGACATAAAAAATCACGTCGAGTGGTAGCCTGTTTCGCTTCCTCGGCGCTGAGATTCTCAACGCTAATTCGCTCACGGTTTCCGCCAGTCTCGAAGCGAAGTATTGTTTCCTTACCGTCCTTCTTTGATAGCCACTGCCGCTTGCTTAGGTGGAAGCTGTACCCACATTCTTCGCATACTTGCACGTACGTCCACAAGTAACTTACGGGCCCGGCAACCGTTCCGTCGGCGACGATGGCATTGCGTAACGGAAAAAGTACATCTGTGCGCTTACGAAGTCGAGCCAGCACCGCTCGCCCCGACTGCTCGATCACGGGAATCACCCGCCTCACTTCTTGAGCGGATAGATATTCGAGCCCACATTTCTGAATAAAAACGGCCAAAGCATTGACATCACAGCTATAGGCCTCAGCCCCTACGTTTGCCGCTTCCACTGGAATCGTGCCACCCCCTCCAAACATGTCGAGGACCTTCGGTCGTCGGCCGTATTCGCGCAAGAGTTGAGCCTCACAGCCCGATAGGACCTTCTCGCTTCCAGTAGCAGACGCGACAAGTTCGAATAGGCGGTCCACGGTTTCCGCTTGCGTCGACTTTGCCAAACTCGCGAACACGAGCGCTCTCATCGTAGTGTGAGGGCGACGCGCCCACCAAACCTGAAGTGTGTGTGGCGTTTCTCCCCGCGCGTGCCGTTCAGCGTAGCCTGCCCGCGAAATTTCCGTATGCAAAAAGCCCGCGTCGATAAGCCGTGTGGGGGCTTTGTCGAGTGCGCGGAGGTCGGGAGAGAAGTGTTCGATCAGCATCGCAAGATTATACGGTCCGAGGGCCCAACGGCGCGGCTGCTGGCGCTGCGTTTACTGCGATAGCCGTTGCGGACATTGATTGAAAGAATCGTTCGCTTATGCTTGCTCGATGTGACAGCCTCTTAGCGAAATGTGCGTTCGGGTGCATAATCAGCCTACGGAAGCAAAGTGAGCGCTTCAAGTTGCGCGCTTAAATTTAAGCGCGCAACTTGAAGCGAATATAGAGCAAGGATAGGCCCATGTCAACACCAGATCAGCTATCGATACGAGAGCGCGTCCTACTAGTGATATGTGCAGTGACCACGGAAGCACGGCGCTTCAAGGAGCTAGAGGAACGGACGAAAGTCCCAGCCCAGACCTGGCGAAGTTTTTGGAATAGGGAAGGCGCGCTCCCAAGCGGAGCGATGCTCGAAGAACTGGGCCGCGAATGGCCGCAATTTGCCTTTTGGATCATGACGGGCATAGACGACTGGGAGGCCGGCCACGTCGCCCCACCGACGGCGACACACCTCTCGCAGGAGCGCATATCTGAATCCAAGGCGACGACCGCATATTTCATGTCGCGCGTGAAGTTGGAACACGGCCGTCGCTCGTCAATTCCGGCCGACGTGTCGCAAGCATTGCGCGCTCACGCTTTGACGGACAAAGCTGTGGAGTTGCTGGGAGGCTACGTAGCTATCGAGGAGATACGGAAGGGGCTTGAGGAACGAGGCGTGATGGAGACAACCGAAAGAAAACTGCCATCTCGTTTGAGCGACCTGTTGAAGCACAGGGCCGACCCTATTCTGGACCGTGCCGTAGAAGCGTTGGAACGCGAGCTCGAGCAGCAGGCAGCGACGGAGCTTGCTTCCCTGAAAGCAGCTCGCGAGGCAGAGTTGCGCCGTCGTGGGAGCGCTGGGCGCGGCGAGACTGTGACGAAAACGCAAAAAAGTCGTT
>DASVLS010000112.1:0-10472 GCA_036384755.1 Trinickia sp.
GCCCGGCGTAGCGAACCCTTGACGCGACGCGGGTTTGCCACGCTGTCGCATGGTCGTGAGCGCGGCACTTGTCGCTCATGACCGTGCGAAACGAGCTCTTTGACGCCGTCGTTTAGTGTCGCTTTTTGGCCGTCGTCAACATCGGTCGCCGCGCGACCATGATCGTTGCACCAGCGTCGCGCGGATGGGTGGGTTGCGTCACGCGTTCAACAGGGCCATGATCTGGCCGGCCTCGCGATCCGAATCGCAGTTCGCCTTGCCATCCTTGTTCAGCAATGCGCGAATTGACACAAACATCAGATAAGCATCCGCATCGACTTCGTGGCGACCGTCGCGAATGACGCCTTCGAGTTCGGCGAGAGCCCCTGACGGCAGAAACCGGTCGACAAGCCCGGAACCGTCACGTCGAATCCAGTTCAAGAGATCGTTTCTGTTCATACCAAACCTCCGATGTTGCTTGCTATCCCACCGCGGACGTGCGCCGATGGGCTTCCCGGCTCCCGGATACGCACGGCGGCGTCGAACTCTTCGTCATGGCTATGCCCATTTCCGGGCTCGGTGGCACGATGAGGATAGACGAGCGGATAAACTTCGAGCCCACGGTAGAGAGGGAACCCGGTTGTCATGGAATACCTTTGAGGCCGCGTCGACACGCGACGAATCGGGAGCAGGATGTGAGCGACTGAGTTCAGTCTTCACATCGTCGGCCGCGTCGTTCGGCCTGTGGTGAAAGAGAGCGGCCCGATTCCGTTGGAAAGGGTAACTGGGAAGGCGCAGAGAAGGGCTGTGGGTCAATCAACGGTTTCATGCTACACCCATTGCCCTGTTTGCACAGCGAATGTTTTCTTGCCCCGCTGCTTTTAGAAGCCCGTAGGCTGGACCGACTGCGGACATGCGCATAGCGCCGCATCGCAGCCGACGTTGGCCTAACACCGCGTCAGCGACGGTGAAATGCGACCCGTTGCGTTGTGCCGCCGCCGCGCTCGTCCGCGTGCCGAAAGATTGATTCTTCCTTTCGTCAGGTCGTACATCGAGAGTTCCAGCGTAACCGATCGCCCGCAAGGATGCGGATGTGATGCTTCCGGATACGGCCGGATGCGTACACGAGCGACGGCGAGAGGATACTTCCCGGCCCGAGTTCGTCGAGAGGCCCGCTAACCGCGGTGACAGATGGGGGATCGCGATCCGGAACGCGGAGTGTCGCCTTTAACCGCGCGTGTCGACCCAGTTGCGTGCCCAGCGCGTCGAGTGCTGCAGCGCCTGCTCTTCACTCGTGAAGTAATCGAGCGAAAAGAACTGGTAGCGGCCTTCGGCGCGAGCGCTATCGGTGCGCTCGAGCAGCAGGTTGGATGAAAAACTGCCATCGGGCAAACGATGCGCCGAAGGTTGGACGGCATAGCCGTTGTATTGTTGAATTTGGTTGATGTGCATTTTAATTTTAATGTTCGAGTGCCCGCGTGCCGTGCGAAATGTGCATGGGCACGCCGATTCAAAGCCATTGCGAGCCGAATCTGAAGCGGTCGGAAAGCCAAAAAGGCGTTGAAGCCCGAGGGGAGCGTGACGCGCAACGAGGCGTATGGGGCTTGGCAAGCTGCTGAATAAACAGGTGCGTCTCAGAGCGATCGCGCCAGATTCAGGAGACAAAGCTCCGCGAGGGTGTCGCTGCAACCGGTGTCCATCGCAGGACACCGGGCCCTTCAAACTTTACAGCGGCTGGATGTTAGCCGCTTGCAGGCCCTTCGGGCCTTGCTTCGTTTCGAAGCTCACCTTCTGATTTTCAGCGAGCGTCTTGAATCCGTCGCCCCTGATTTCGGAGAAGTGAGCGAACAGGTCGTCGCCGCCCTTGTCCGGGGTGATGAAGCCAAAGCCTTTGCTGTCGTTGAACCACTTAACGGTACCGGTATCCATGAAAAATCCTTGAGGAAAACTACGAAAATTTACTCTGTTAAAGAGTGCATGAAGATTCAAGGAGGGAGAGGACAACGAATACCGCTGAGGAGCGAGCAATTGATGAACAGCAATCGAACTTCTTGAACTTCGACCGACACAGTACCCGGTAGGTGTTGCCAGCGTCAATACTTATCTTGTAACTGTTTCGCCAGGCGGTCCGGCAGGCGCAGAACGCAACCCCGCTCGCCGAAGACATCTTGACGTTCTTCGGCCTCTACATGCACACGCTGCCGCTCGAGGGCAGGGTTCGTGTCGGTGCGGCGCAGCCTTATCAGGGGGAAGGGACCAGCGCTCGTGCGGCGCCGTCTTCAATAACCTTGTTCTTAGCCATATCAGTGTCTCCATGAAAAGTTGGATTGCTTCGGGCCGCCATGAGCCGTCGGTTGCTGGCAGTTGTGCTACTGCGTCGTCTCGTCGGCTAGCGACTCGTGAAGCGCCGGTTGTATGTCAGTCAACCGCGCCTTCACGCTCGAGATCGCGCTCGAAATCGAGCAGCGATCGCCCGAGTCGTTCGACAAGATCGTCGATTTCCGGCTCCGTGATGATTAGCGGCGGCGCAATTAGCTGGATATCCCCGAACTGCCCGCGGTTGGCACGCCGGTTGTAGAGCGCGATGCCGTGCGCGAGTCCGTAGTTCGTCAGACGGCCCGGCGCGTTCATCGCCGGCGGCAATTGACGTCGCGTCTCCTTGTCCGCGACGAGTTCGATCGCCATCAGCAATCCCTTGCCGCGCACGTCGCCGATGAGGCGGCGGGCCTGTTGCAACTCGCGAAGCCGCCGCTCGAGATACTGCCCCATTCTCGCCGCGCGTTCGACGAGACCTTGTTCCACCACCTCGTCGACAACGGCTTCGGCAACAGCGCACGAGAACGGATTCGAAAAGTAAGTGTGGCCGTGGACAAAACCGCCTTGCGCGCCGATCGTCTCGACGATCCGGTTTGGCGCGAGCAGCGCCCCAAACGGCGTATAGCCCGCGGCAAGACCTTTGGCCAGCGTCACGATGTCCGGACGCGCGCCCGCCCAATGGTGCGAGGACAAGAATGCGCCCGTGCGCCCCGCACCACACATGATCTCGTCGTGAATGAGCAGCACGCCGTGCCGGTCGCAGATCTCGCGGACCCGTCGGTAATACGACGGAGGCGACACGAGTGCACCGCTCGACAGGCCCCCGACCGGTTCCATCATGAACGCGAGCACGGTTTCCGCCCCTTCATCGACGATCTGCCGCTCGAGCGCCTCGGCACAAGCGGCGACATGCTCCTCAGCGGTCACGCCGGGTGGCAGCCGGTAGGTCAGCGGCGCGGGAATCTTGGGCATCTGCCGCATCATCGGGCCGTAGATCGACTCGGTGAACGAGTCGCCCGTGACGGCCATCGCACCCAGCGTCGAACCGTGGTAGCTCGGATCGCGGGAGATCACCTTCCAGCGAGTGGGTTGCCCACAGGCGAGCGCGTACTGCCTCGCGAGCTTCAGTGCTGCCTCGTTGGCTTCCGATCCGCCCGAGACGAAAAACGCGCGGTCGAAGCCCTCGCCGGCCAGTTCAGCGAGCTTGCCGGCCAGCCGGACATTCTGTTCACTCTCGAAAAAGCGCGGATACGCAAAGGTGACGCGGTGGGCCTGTTCCGCCATCGCAGCGACGACGCGCCGATTGTCGTGGCCAAGGTTGCTCACGACAGCGCCCGACGTCGCGTCGAGATACCGGTTGCCATGCTCGTCGTACAGGTGGATACCTTCGCCGCGCGCAATGCGGGGAGGTCGCGCCGCGCCCTTCGGAAGGTAGAAACTCATGACGCTTCCGCCGCGAGGCGTGTCTCCTACGAGACGTTTTCCAGCCGTGTCTTCCATTCCAATGCTCCTCAGCCTGGATAGACCCGCTGCGCCGGCCGCCATACTCAGGACGTTGTTGTTGAACGTGCCGGCATGCGGCGTGGCGCCTGGCTTGCGCGGATCGAACTGATCCATGATGGATGTGCGACCGCCGAACGCACCGAAAGACATGCCGCCCCCGATGTACTTGCCAACCGTCGTGAGGTCAGGCTCGATCCCAAACGCTTCCTGCAGCCCACCCGGGGCCAGCCGCGAAGTCATGACCTCGTCGAAGATCAGGAGCGCACCGTACTTCGACGCAAGCGCGCGCAGTCCGGCGAGAAATTCCCGTTCACCGCAGATGCAACCGGCCGCTCCCTGCATCGGCTCGACGACCACGGCAGCTACCTCGTCGGGATGTGATTCAAAGAGGCGCGGGCAGAGCGGCATAGACGCAGCCATGGACTCCAGCTTCAGCGCATACGTCGAAACCGCTATCGCCGGCATGGAGCGGGCGTTGGCGCGAGCCTGACGACTGCCCAACAAGCAAACCTTCGTTATTCCAGTAGACGGCGTGCGAGACTGCCAACTCGCCGGGCGAGACCTCATCTCCTACCACCGCCCCCGCTGCGCTCGAACTCAGTGCGAATTAAAAAAGGTTCACCTTAAACACTTAATTTCTCCCTCATTCTGCCGTAAATACAACTGACCATCGCTACGGTCAATACTTACAATTTGCTTGCTGAATAGATAATCAATCTGGAGAGAAATAATATGTTGTTGGGTCGGATCGCATCTTATAGCGTCGCTCTGTCCATCCTGGCCGGATGCGCAGTGGGTCGCACAACTGTAGACGTCTCGGTACCGCAAGGCACAAACCCCACGACAGGGAAGTACGTGCGCATCGATTCCGTCCAGGACAAGCGTGACTTTGTCGTTGCGCCCCGTAGCGCCGATATCGCCTCGCTCGACCCTAACAGCGATTCCAGCGATGCGTCGAAGGCGCGCGCGATCGGCCGGAAGAGAAACGGTTATGGAAAGGCGCTCGGCGATGTGGTGCTGCCTGAAGGCAAGACGGTCTCCGGCCTCGTTGAAGGCGCGCTCACGACCGGTTTTCAGGAAGCGGGCTACGTCGTTGTAAAGCAAGGTGATCCCAACTTTGCGGCGGCCGCACCCGTAAAAGCGAAGATTGTCGATTTCTGGGCTTGGATGCAGCCCGGCTTCTGGGCAATTACGACCAACCAGAAATCAGAACTGCAACTGTCCGGCGATGTCGGCTCCCTTCACGGTGATGAGACCGTCAAAACTCACGTTAGCGCATCCAAGCAGGTCGTGACGTCGAGCGACTGGCAGGAGATCGTGGAGAAAGGGCTGGCGGCGATTACCGAGGAGACAAAGAAGCTGGTAAGCGGGAAGTAATGTGCGCGAGGACAAGTGACGGAAGATAGGCAAATTTTTCTTTTTGCTGATCGCAAGGAAATCTTGATGCGCGGCTACGTCGCGTGAGACGTCATTCAACGAAAACGCCATAAAAAAAGCCCGGCCAAAGCCGGGCTCGAATTACCGCGCTTCCCAACGAAGCGCGGTACCTGCAAAACCGCTATCTCGCCAACTGCGACCTTACGCCGCCAACAGCGAGCGCAGCACGAACGGCAGAATCCCGCCGTGCTTGTAGTAGTCGACTTCGATCGGCGTATCGATACGAAGCAGCACGGGCACGCGTTGCGTCGCGCCGTCCTTCCGATGGATCACGAGCGTCACTTCTTGCTGCGGCTTGAAGTTATCGCCCAGCCCTTCGAGGTCGTACGTCTCTTCCCCGGTAATCCCCAGCGACTGCACGCTGTCCGCGCCGATGAACTGCAGCGGCAGCACGCCCATACCCACCAGATTCGAACGGTGGATCCGCTCGAAGCTGCGCGCTACGACCGCCTTCACGCCCAAGAGCTGCGTCCCCTTGGCTGCCCAGTCGCGCGACGAACCCGTGCCGTACTCTTCGCCGGCGAAAATCATCGTCGGCGTACCGGCATCGACATACTTCATCGCGGCATCGTAAATCGGCAGTTGCTCGCCGCTCGGCTGGTGAATCGTCAAGCCGCCTTCCACACGCGTACCGTCGGCATTCGGCGGAATCATGAGGTTCTTGATCCGCACGTTGGCGAACGTTCCGCGCATCATCACGTCATGATTGCCGCGGCGCGAGCCATAGCTGTTGAAGTCGGCCTTCTGCACGCCGTTCTCCTTCAGCCATTTGCCGGCCGGCGAATCTTCCTTGATCGAGCCCGCCGGGCTGATGTGGTCGGTCGTGACCGAATCGCCGAAGATACCAAGCGCACGCGCACCGTGGATCGCCGGGATCGTGTCCGACGGCGTCATCGAAAAATCGGTGCCGAAGAACGGCGGTTCGGCGATATACGTCGACTTCGGCCAGTCGTACACCTGGCCCTCCTCGCCCTCGATCTTGCTCCACAGGTCGCCCGTCTTGGTGAGCTGCGAGTAGTTCGCGCGGAACGCATCGGCATCGAGCGCGAACCGGAGCAGCGCGTTGATCTCTTCGCTCGTCGGCCAAATATCGCCGAGATAGATATCGTGCCCGTCCTTGCCCTTGCCGACCGGCTCGGTCATCAGATCGCGCGTGACCGTACCGGCGATCGCGTACGCGACGACGAGCGGCGGCGACGCCAAGAAGTTCGCGCGAATGTTCGGGTGGATACGCGCTTCGAAATTACGATTGCCCGATAGCACGGCCGCCGCGACGACGTCGTTTTTCGTGATGGCTTCGTTCAGTTCCGGCGTCAGATCGCCGGCGTTGCCGATACACGTCGTGCAACCGTAAGCGGCCAGTTCGAAGCCGAGCTTCGACAGGTACGGCAGCAACCCCGTCTTCGTCAGGTATTCGGTGACGATGCGCGAGCCCGGAGCCAGCGACGTCTTGATGTGCGGCGCCACGGTCAGACCGGCTTCGACCGCCTTCTTCGCCAGCAAGCCGGCGGCGAGCAGCACGCTCGGGTTCGACGTGTTCGTGCACGATGTAATCGCCGCGATCAGCACGTCGCCGTTCTTGAGCTTGACGCCGTTCGACGTCGTGTACTCGGCATCGAGGTCGGCCGGCTTCTTGGCAAAGCCGTTTTCGCCGACAGGCTTGGAGAACAACTCGGCGAACGTCGATTTTACATGGCCGATTTCGATGCGGTCTTGCGGACGCTTCGGCCCTGCCAACGACGGCGCCACCGTGCCCAGATCGAGCGTGACGACCTTCGTGTAGTCGATCTGGCCTGCCTTCGGAATGCCGAACAGCCCTTGTGCCTTGAAGTAGTTTTCGAACGCTGCGATTTCGGCTTCGGTGCGGCCCGTACCCTTGAAGTAGTCGATCGTCTTCTCGTCGACGGGGAAGAAGCCCATCGTCGCGCCGTATTCGGGCGCCATGTTGCCGATCGTTGCACGGTCGGGCAGTGCAAGCGAAGCCGTGCCGTCGCCGAAGAATTCGACGAACTTGCCGACGACCTTCTCTTTGCGCAGCATTTCGGTGATCGTCAGCACGAGGTCGGTGGCCGTCACGCCTTCGCGCAGCTTGCCCTTGAGCTCGACGCCGACCACGTCGGGCGTCAGGAAGTACACAGGCTGGCCGAGCATGCCCGCTTCGGCTTCGATGCCGCCCACGCCCCAGCCCACCACGCCGATGCCGTTGATCATCGTCGTGTGGCTGTCCGTGCCGACGAGCGTATCGGGGTAGTAGACGGTGTCGGCGCCTTCAGCCTTCTTATGCACGCCGCGTGCAAGATATTCGAGGTTCACCTGGTGAACGATGCCGACGCCGGGCGGCACGACCTTGAACGTGTCGAACGCCTGCATGCCCCACTTCATGAACTGATAACGCTCGTTGTTCCGTTGGAATTCGAGCTTCATGTTCAGATCGAGCGCGTCCTTCCGGCGGAAGTAGTCGACCTGCACCGAGTGGTCGACCACGAGATCGACCGGCACGAGCGGTTCGATCGTCTTCGGATTCTTGCCCGTGCGCTGCGCCACGCCGCGCATCGCGGCGATGTCGGCCAGCAACGGGACGCCCGTGAAGTCTTGCAGCACCACACGCGCCACCACGAACGGAATTTCGTCGACACGTGCGGCCGTCGGCTTCCAGTTGGCGAGCTGCTTGATATGCTCTTCCGATACCTTCTTGTCGTCGAAATTGCGCAGCACCGATTCCAGAACGATGCGGATCGACACGGGCAGCCGGTCGATCTTGACGTTCAGCGCCTTGCCGAGCTGCGGTAGCGAGTAGAACTTCCCTTTGCCGTTCCCGCTGTCGAATTCCTTGAGCGTGTTGTGCAGATTGTGGGCCATGGTTTTTCCTAGGTTTAGATCGAGGAAATGACGTTGCTACGTTTCTAATGAACCTTGAACCAGCGTTCGGGGTTGCTTGAATTCGGTCCTGTCTAGCTTAAATCACGTACAAATCGACGTATTCGTTGACCGGCATCGCCTCGAGCCTCGCCTGATCGAGCGAGACCTCGAGAATCGCCTGGCGCTGCTTCTCGGGGAAGCGGCGCGCGAGATTCGTCTTGAATTTTTCCACGAGTAGCGCGATGCCGTCGGCACGGCGCCGCCTATGACCGATAGGGTACTCGACGACGACTTCTTCGAGCTTCGTGCCGTCGCTGAATTCGACCGTCAGCGCATTGGCGATCGAGCGTTTGCTCGGGTCGTAATAGTCGGCGGTGAAGAAAGGATCTTCGACGCAGACGATCTTGGCGCGCAGCGCGTCGATGCGGGGATCCGCGGCCACGTCGTCCTCGTAATCGGCCGCCGTCAAGCGACCGAAAATCATCGGCACGGCCACCATGTACTGAATGCAATGGTCGCGGTCGGCGGGATTGGCCAGCGGGCCTGTCTTGTCGATGATGCGGATGGCGGCTGCGTGCGTGCGAATCGTGATCTTCGAAATGTCTTCGACGCCTTTGCCGATCGCTTTCAACCGGCCGTGCAGCGTCATGGCCGCTTCGGCTGCCGTTTGGGCATGAAACTCGGCCGGAAAGGAAATCTTGAAGAGCACGTTCTCCATCACGTAGGAGCCGTACGGGCGCTGGAACTTGAACGCGCTGCCTTTGAACAGGACATCGTAAAAGCCCCATGTCTTGGCCGTCAGCACCGACGGATAACCCATCTCGCCCGTCTTGGCGATGAGGGCCAAACGGACGGCGCGCGACGTTGCGTCGCCCGCCGCCCAGGACTTGCGCGAGCCCGTATTCGGCGCGTGCCGGTAGGTGCGCAGCGCGTGCCCGTCGACGAACGCGAGCGAGACGGCATTGATGAGTTCGTCGCGCGACAAGCCCAGCAATTGCCCGACGACGGCTGTCGAGGCGAGCTTGACGAGCAGAACATGGTCCAGCCCGACCTTGTTGAACGAATTCTCGAGTGCGATGACGCCTTGGATCTCGTGCGCCTTGACCATCGCGACAAGCACGTCTTTCATGACGAGCGGCGGCTTGCCGCCTGCCACGGCGGTGCGCGAGAGCCAATCGGCCGTGGCGAGGATCCCGCCGAGGTTATCCGACGGATGCCCCCACTCGGCGGCGAGCCAGGTGTCGTTGAAATCGAGCCAACGAATCATCGCCCCGATATTGAAAGCCGCCTGCACCGGGTCGAGCTGAAACGCCGTGCCGGGCACCTTGGCCCCGTGCGGCACGATCGTGCCGGGCACGATGGGTCCCAAGAGCTTCGTGCAGGCCGGATAGGAAAGGGCCTCGAGCCCGCAGCCGAGCGTGTCGATCAGGCAATGACGCGCCGTCTCGAGCGCGAGCGCGCTGTCGACTCGGTAGTTCAGGACGTAGTCGACGATATCGACGAGGACCTGGTCCGGCGCGGGCCGGACATTGGCGATCGGGGCGGACACGGGGCGAGGCTCCCTTGCCGGAAGGTTAGCTGCCCGACTTCTGCAGCGCGTTCGATTGCGTGGGGGCCGGTGCGCCTTCCTGCATCGCGGTCGTCTTGCACTCGTCCGCAAGACGCGAGCCGTCGTGATCCGAGAACAGCATCGCCTTCGTCGGGATCACGACGAGATCGAGGCCCGTGGCCGCATCGTGGAAGCGGTCGGCGCCCGTGGTCGTGGCTTCGCGCGGCAGGTTGTAGTTCTTGTTGCCCCAGTGAACCGTGACGATCTGGTCGCGCTTCATGTCGCCCTTCAGATCGAACGAATGGCCTTCGTTACAGGACCAGACCACCGAGCCTTCCGGCACCGGATCGGCCTTGGCGACCGACTGTGTCGACTTGCGCTTGACGAGGCGGTGCTTCGGCGCGGGCGCCTTCGCCTTCGGTTTGGCAGCGGCCTTTTTCGTGGCCGTGCTGCCGGTTTGCGCGAGTGCGTCATTTGCGGCGAGCAGCGTCGTGGCGGAAAGCGAGGCGACCACGGCGGCGATCAGCAGTTTCTTCATGGAATCAAGACCTTGGTGACGATCAGACAAATAGAATTTGAACTACGCGGCGCCGCGACTCGCTGCGCCGGCTACGCGCGCGCCCGGGCGGCGCGCGGCGGTCGCTATTTTCTCCTATTTAGCGGTACAAACTTCATATTTTCGGGCCCCGTGTAGTTCGCGCTCGGCCGGATGATCTTGTTGTCGATGCGTTGCTCGATGATGTGGGCGCTCCAGCCCGAGGTGCGCGAAATCACGAACAGCGGCGTGAACATCGCCGTGGGCACGCCCATCATGTGGTAGGACACGGCG
>DASVLS010000113.1:0-9127 GCA_036384755.1 Trinickia sp.
CCCTCGGCGACGTTCTTCTTGACCTTCTTGCGAACGCGTTGCGCCGCGGTGTTGTTCGAAGCCTTAGCCATTACGTTTTCCTGTAACTGTCAGTCGCGCTTATTTCTTCAGCGATTGGGCAGCGCGGCGCGGACCCTTGCGCGTACGCGCATTCGTACGCGTACGTTGGCCACGCAGGGGCAGGCCCTTGCGATGACGCACACCACGGTAGCAGCCGAGATCCATCAGACGCTTGATGCTCATCGTCACTTCACGGCGCAGATCGCCTTCGACGACAAACTTGCCGACTTCTTCACGCAGCTTTTCGAGATCCGCGTCGGTCAGGTCCTTGACCTTCTTGTTCACAGCGACGCCAGCCGATTCGCAAATGTGTTGCGAACGCGTGCGGCCGATCCCGTAGATCGCCGTCAGGCCAATCACGGTGTGCTGATGGTTCGGGATGTTCACCCCTGCAATACGAGCCATTGTTTTTCCTCAAACAAAAAGCGCAAGCAAAAGCGCGGCGTTCAGCCTTGGCGCTGTTTGTGGCGCGGATCAGAGCTGCAAATCACGCGCACGACGCCTTTGCGCTTGATGATCTTGCAATTGCGGCAAATGCGCTTAACCGATGCCATCACTTTCATGATATTACCCTTTTTTCAAATCACTTCGCCCGGAACACGATCCGCGCACGCGACAGATCGTAAGGCGTCAACTCAACCGTCACCTTGTCGCCCGGCAGGATACGGATGTAGTGCATCCGCATCTTTCCGGAGATATGCCCCAACACGACATGGCCGTTTTCCAGCTTCACGCGGAAGGTAGCATTGGGAAGGTTCTCGATGACCTCGCCCTGCATCTGGATTACATCGTCTTTGGCCATAAGTCCTTTCAACGCATGGGGATGTTGCTGCCCTTGAAGTTCGCCTTCTTGAGCAACGACTCATACTGTTGCGACATAACGTACGACTGCACCTGCGCCATGAAGTCCATCGTGACGACGACAATGATCAGCAGCGACGTTCCGCCAAAATAAAACGGTACGTTCCAGCGCAGCACCAAAAACTCGGGCAACAAGCAGACGAACACGATATAGATCGCACCGGCCAGCGTCAGACGCGTGAGGATGCGGTCGATATAACGCGCGGTCTGGTCGCCGGGGCGGATACCCGGAACGAATGCACCGCTCTTCTTCAGGTTGTCGGCCGTTTCCCTGCTGTTGAACACCAGTGCGGTGTAGAAGAAGCAGAAGAATACGATCGCCAACGCGTACAACAGCACGTACACAGGTTGGCCGGGCTTCAAGGCCTCGGCCACGTTATGCAGCGTGTCGGTAGCCCAGTTGCCGCGCGAACCCGAGCTGAACCAATTCAGGATCGTTGCCGGGAACAAGATGATCGACGATGCGAAGATCGGCGGAATCACGCCCGACATGTTCAGCTTGAGCGGCAGATGCGACGACTGTCCACCGTAAATCTTGTTACCGACCTGGCGCTTCGCATAGTTCACGAGGATCTTGCGTTGGCCGCGCTCGATGAACACGACGAGATACGTCACCGCCGCAATCAGCGCCACCACGACGATCGCCGTGAACGGATGCATCGAACCCGACTGCACCAGCGAGACGAGCCCGCCGACCGCGTTCGGGAAACCCGCCGCGATGCCGCCGAAGATGATGATCGAAATCCCGTTGCCGAGACCGCGCTCCGTGATTTGCTCGCCGAGCCACATCAGGAACATCGTGCCCGTCACGAGCGTCACGACCGTCGTCAGGCGAAACACCATGCCGGGATCGATCACGAGGCCCGGCTGATTTTCGAGCGCCACGGCGATGCCGAACGCTTGAAACGTCGCCAGCACGACCGTGAAGACCCGCGTGTACTGCGTGATCTTGCGTTGTCCGGCCTGCCCTTCCTTCTTCAGCGCTTCGAGCTGCGGCGACACGATCGCGAGCAGCTGCATGATGATCGAGGAGGAGATGTACGGCATGATCCCCAACGCGAAAATCGTGAACCGCGACAGTGCGCCACCCGAGAACATGTTGAACATGCCCAGGATGCCGCCCGACTGGCTCTGGAACAGCTTCGCCAACTGATCCGGGTCGATGCCCGGCACCGGGATGTGCGCGCCGATGCGATAGACGACCAGCGCCAGCAGCAGAAAGACTGCACGCCGGCGCAGGTCGCCGAACTTCGCCGTGCTTCGACCGGTTTTTGCGAGACTCGGGCTGTTAGCCAAGTACCTTCTCCGATGCAAATGCCATTGACGGCAATCGGCTTCTCACGCGATCAAAAGCCGCTTACTCGGCGAACGAGCCGCCGGCCGCTTCGATCGCGACGCGGGCGCCCTTCGTCGCACCGAGGCCCTTCACGACGATCTTGCGCGAGATCTCGCCCGTAGCGATGATCTTGGCGCTCTTCGTCAGTTCGTTGACGAGGCCTGCTTGCTTGAGCGCGAGCAGATCCACTTCGTCGACGGGCAGGGCTTGCAGATCGGCGAGGCGCACTTCACCGACGAATTCCTTCGTCAGCGACGTGAAGCCGCGCTTCGGCAGGCGACGTTGCAGAGGCATTTGACCGCCTTCGAAGCCGACCTTGTGAAAGCCGCCCGAACGCGATTTCTGACCCTTGTGACCACGGCCGGCCGTCTTGCCCAGACCGGAGCCGATACCGCGACCGACACGACGCTTCGCGTGCTTGGCGCCCGCGGCGGGCTTCAGATTGTTCAATTCCATATTCAACTCCTCGAGTCCCTGGTCCGCGTTAGCCGATGACCTTAACAAGGTACGAAACCTTGTTGATCATGCCGCGCACGGCGGGCGTGTCTTGCAGTTCGCTGACCGAGTTGAGTCGGCGCAGGCCCAGGCCGCGCACCGTCGCACGGTGCGATTCGCGGGTCCCAATCAGGCTCTTGACGAGCTGAACCTTGACAGTTTTATCAGACATGGTGACCACCTAGGCGTTAGCCCAAAATTTCTTCGACCGACTTGCCGCGCTTCGCAGCGATGTCCGCCGGCGTCGACTGCTTGCGCAGCCCGTCGAGCGTGGCACGCACGAGGTTGTACGGGTTCGTCGAACCGTGGCTCTTCGCGACAACGTTTTGCACGCCCATCACGTCGAACACCGCGCGCATCGGGCCGCCGGCGATCACGCCGGTACCGTCCTTCGCCGGAGCGAGGAGGACCATCGACGCGCCATGCTTACCGTGCACTTCATGTTGCAACGTACCGTTCTTCAGCGGCACCTTGAACATGTTGCGGCGGGCTTGCTCCATTGCCTTTTGCACGGCAACGGGCACTTCCTTCGCCTTGCCCTTGCCCATGCCCACGCGGCCGTCACCGTCGCCAACCACGGTCAGTGCGGCGAAGCCGAGAATACGGCCGCCCTTCACCACCTTGGTCACGCGGTTGACCGAAATCATCTTTTCGCGAAGGCCGTCGTCGCGTTCGTCAGCCTGAACTTTCGCTTGCATCTTTGCCATGACGAATTCCTTCCCTTAGAACTTGAGCCCGGCTTCGCGCGCCGCATCGGCCAGCGCCTTCACGCGGCCGTGGTAGCGAAAGCCCGAGCGATCGAAGGCGACGGATTCGACGCCGGCAGCCTTGGCTTTTTCAGCGATCCGCTTGCCGATCAGCGTAGCGGCGGCAATGTTGCCGCCCTTGCCCGCTTGGTCGGCCAATTGCGCACGCACTTCCGCTTCGAGCGTCGATGCGCTGGCGAGCAC
This sequence comes from Trinickia sp., assembly GCA_036384755.1. Classification (GTDB taxonomy): domain Bacteria; phylum Pseudomonadota; class Gammaproteobacteria; order Burkholderiales; family Burkholderiaceae; genus Trinickia. The sequence continues at coordinate 3,703 of DASVLS010000113.1, forward strand.
CTTCGTGCCGCAAGGCGAGAACACTTGCGCGTAGATGTGCGTGTTCGTGCGATGCACGGCAAGGCGCGCGACCTGCAGTTCGGCGATCTTGATACGCGTCTGACGAGCGCGGCGCAGGCGAGATTGAGTCTTATCCATGATTGCGCACCCTTACTTCTTCTTCGTTTCTTTGAGGATCACCACCTCGTCGGCATAGCGCACGCCCTTGCCCTTATAGGGCTCCGGCGGACGATAGCCGCGCACTTCGGCAGCGACTTGGCCGACTTTCTGCTTGTCGATCCCCTTGATCACGATTTCCGTTTGCGACGGGGTTTCAGCCTTCACGCCTTCCGGCATTTGGTGCACCACAGGGTGCGAGAAACCCAGCGACAGGTTCAGCTTGTCGCCTTGCGCTTGGGCACGATAACCGACGCCGACGAGGGTGAGCTTGCGCTCGAAACCCTTCGTCGCGCCATGCACCATGTTCGCGACGATCGCACGCATCGTGCCGGACATCGCGATGGCTTCACGGCTCTCGCCAATCGGCTCGAACTTCAAGAACGCGCCGTCGACGACGATGTTCACGAGCTTGTTCAGCGGTTGCGAAATCGTGCCGAGCGCGCCCTTCACCGTGATGAAGCCGTTTTCGACTTTCACTTCGGCGCCGGAGAGCGCGACCGGGCTTTTACCTACTCGAGACATGTTTCTTCTCCTCTTTCGGCGTTAAGCGACGTAGCAGATGACTTCGCCGCCGACGCCATTGGCGCGGGCCTTGCGGTCGGTCATCACACCCTTGGGCGTCGAAACGATCGCCACGCCGAGGCCGTTCATGACCTGCGGAATGTCGTTGCGACCGCGGTACACGCGCAGACCAGGCTTCGAGACGCGCTCGAGGCGCTCGATGACCGGACGGCCGGCGTAGTACTTCAACGCGATATTCAATTCCGACTTTGCGCCTTCCGACTTCACGGCGAAGTCGTCGATGTAGCCTTCGTCCTTCAGGACTTGGGCAATCGCCACCTTGACCTTCGACGAGGGCATCGCCACCGTTACCTTCTCGACCATCTGCGCGTTGCGGATGCGAGTCAGCATATCGGCGATAGGATCACTCATGCTCATTTATGTTTCTCCTATTACCAGCTCGCCTTGGTCAGGCCGGGGATCTCGCCGCGGAATGCGATTTCGCGAATCTTGTTACGCGCAAGTCCGAACTTGCGGAACGTGCCGCGCGGACGACCCGTGATGGCGCAGCGATTGCGCTTGCGCGTCGGGTTCGCATTGCGGGGCAGTTGTTGCAGCTCGAGGCGAGCCGCATAGCGCTCTTCTTCCGACTTCGATTGGTCGTCGATGATCGCCTTCAGCGCTTCGCGCTTCGGCGCGAACTTCGCAGCCAGGCGGGCGCGCTTCTTTTCACGTTCGATCAGTGCCAGTTTAGCCACGGTAACCTCAGTTTCTGAACGGGAACTTGAAGCTGGCGAGCAGTGCCTTGGCTTCTTCGTCGGTCTTCGCGGTCGTGGTGATGCTGACGTTCAGCCCACGCAGCGCGTCGATTTTGTCGTAGTCGATTTCGGGGAAAATGATCTGCTCTTTCACACCGATGTTGTAGTTGCCGCGACCGTCGAACGCACGACCCGACACACCACGGAAGTCGCGCACGCGCGGCAGGGCCACCGTGACGAAGCGATCGAGGAATTCGTACATCGCTTGGCCGCGCAGCGTCACCATCGCGCCGATCGGGTAGCCTTGACGAATCTTGAAGCCCGCGATTGCCTTGCGGGCCTTCGTCACGACAGGCTTCTGACCTGCGATCTTCGTCAAATCGCCGACGGCGTTTTCGATGATCTTCTTGTCAGCAACGGCTTCGCCAAGACCCATATTCAGGGTGATCTTGGTGATGCGCGGCACTTCCATCACCGACTTGTAGCCGAACTTCTCGATGAGGCCGGGAACGACCTTCTCTTTGTAAAACTCTTGCAAACGAGCCATTTTTATACTCCGCAGCGTCAGGCGCTCAGCACGGCACCGGTCGTCTTCAGGAAGCGCACTTTCTCGCCGTCCTCGACCTTGATGCCCACACGCGAGGCTTTGCCATTCGCGTCGACGAGCGCGACGTTCGAAATGTGCAGCGGCATCGTCTTCGCTTCCACACCACCCGTCGTACCCTTCATCGGGTTCGGCTTGACGTGCTTCTTGACGAGATTGATGCCTTCCACCGTCACACGATCATCGGCGACGGCGAGCACGACACCGCGCTTACCCTTGTCCTTGCCGGTGATGACGACGACTTCGTCACCCTTGCGAATCTTATTCATCGCGACTCCTTACAGCACTTCCGGCGCGAGCGAAACGATCTTCATGAACCGTTCGCTACGCAACTCACGCGTGACCGGCCCGAAAATGCGGGTGCCGATGGGCTCGAGCTTGGTATTCAACAGGACGGCAGCATTGCCGTCGAACTTGATCAGCGAGCCGTCTTGGCGACGCACGCCCTTGGCGGTGCGGACCACCACGGCGTTGTAGATTTCGCCTTTCTTCACGCGCCCGCGCGGCGTTGCCTCTTTGACGGTCACCTTGATGATGTCGCCGATGTTGGCATAACGACGCTTCGAGCCGCCGAGCACCTTGATGCACATGACTTCACGTGCACCCGTGTTGTCGGCCACTTCAAGCCGAGATTCGGTCTGGATCATGGTTTATCTTTCCCAACTTAATCCGCCTGCACCACCATGGTTCAGTCGGTCAGTCTTGGTCCCGTCAGCCGCGCCACTGTGACTATCTAGCTGCTTGGCTGCTTGGGTTAGAACAGCAGCGACGGCAACGAAACCGCCATCGCAATCGAGTGATTCGTCCGGAGTGGGCTGACGCCCTTCCGCTTCCCTTCCACTTCGCCCGCAACGGATCCCATAAAGAGGGAAGACCGAGATTATATCAAACAATCTCGGTCTTGCAAGCGAAATCTACTGCGATTTCAACGACTTCTACTACGGCCGCGAGCTTTAGATCACACGAGCGGCTTCGACAAGGCGGGACACGGTCCAGGCTTTCGTCTTCGAGATCGGACGCGTTTCCTGAATTTCGACGAGGTCGCCCTCGTTATACGTGTTCGCATCGTCGTGCGCATGGTACTTCTTCGAGCGCACGACGTACTTGCCGTAGATCGGGTGCTTGACGCGATGCTCGACGAGCACGGTGACCGTCTTGTCCATCTTGTTGCTGACGACCTTGCCGACCAGCGTCCGCTTGAGCGAGGTTTTCACGCTATCGTTCATTTCTGGTTCGCCTTCTCAGTCAGGACGGTCCGCACACGTGCGATGTCGCGACGAACCTTCTTCAGCTGGCTCGTATTCGTGAGCTGCTGGGTCGCGAGTTGCATGCGCAGGCCGAATTGCGCTTTCAACAGGTCCGACAGCTCCTTGTTGAGCTCGGCCTTGTCTTTCTGGTGAAGTTCGGAAGCCTTCATCATTTGCTCCTTAGGCGCCAAGCTGACGAACGATGAACGTCGTCTTCAGCGGCAGCTTGGCTGCGGCCAGACGGAACGCTTCGCGCGCCAACTCTTCAGATACGCCATCCATTTCGTACAGCATCTTGCCCGGCTGAATCTCGGCGACGTAGTACTCCGGGTTACCCTTACCGTTACCCATCCGTACTTCCGCCGGCTTTTGCGAGATCGGCTTGTCCGGGAAAATGCGAATCCAGATGCGGCCGCCGCGCTTGATGTGACGCGTCATGGCACGACGCGCCGCTTCGATTTGACGCGCGGTCAGACGGCCGCGACCGACAGCCTTCAGGCCGAACTCACCGAACGACACCGCGTTGCCGCGGGTCGCAATACCGGTGTTACGCCCCTTCTGCTCTTTGCGATACTTCCTGCGTTTCGGTTGCAGCATCGTTATTCTCCAGTCTTGCCGTCGCCGCCGGCGCCACCGCGGCGCGGTGCGCCACGGCGAGCACCCGCGGGCGCGCCACCTTCACCGTCACGACGGGGACGGCGATCGCCCGGACGCGCGTTGCGGCGCGGACGCTTTTCTTCCGGCGCTTCTTCGACGACCGGCGCATCGTTGCGGCCCAGCGTGTCGCCCTTGTAGACCCACACCTTCACGCCGATGATGCCGTACGTCGTCTTCGCTTCCGACGTTGCGTAGTCGATATCGGCACGCAGCGTATGCAGCGGCACGCGGCCTTCGCGGTACCACTCCGTACGGGCGATTTCGATACCGTTCAGACGGCCGGCGCTCATGATCTTGATGCCTTGCGCGCCCAGACGCATCGCGTTTTGCATCGCACGCTTCATCGCGCGGCGGAACATGATCCGCCGCTCGAGCTGTTGCGTGATCGAATCGGCGATCAGCTGCGCATCGGTTTCCGGCTTGCGGATTTCCTCGATGTTCACGTGCACGGGCACGCCCATGCGCTTTTGCAGCTCCGACTTCAAGAACTCGATGTCCTCGCCCTTCTTGCCGATAACGACACCCGGACGCGAGCTGAAAATCGTGATGCGAGCGTTCTTCGCCGGGCGCTCGATGACGACGCGGCCAACCGAAGCGTTCTTCAGCTTCTTCTTCAGGTATTCACGAACACCGATGTCTTCCTGCAACATCGCCGCGAAATTGTTGTTGCTCGCGTACCAACGCGAAGCCCAATTGCGGCTGACGGCCAGACGGAAGCCAGTCGGATGAATTTTCTGTCCCATCGTATGACCCCTTAATTCCCGACCGTCACAGTGATGTGACAGGATTGCTTCTCGATGCGGTTGCCGCGGCCCTTGGCGCGCGCGGTGAACCGCTTCAGCGAGGCGGCCTTGTCGACGTAGATGCTCTTGATCTTGAGCTCGTCGATGTCGGCGCCCTCGTTGTGCTCCGCATTCGCGATCGCCGACAGCACGACCTTCTTCACGATACCGGCCGCCTTCTTCGGCGAGAACGTCAGGACGTTCAGCGCCTTGTCGACCGGCAAACCGCGGATCTGGTCAGCCACAAGGCGCGTTTTCTGCGCCGAGATGCGGGCACCGCGATGAATTGCTTTCACTTCCATCTTGATTGCCCCTTATTTCTTGGCCTTCTTGTCGGCCGCGTGACCCTTGAACGTACGGGTCAATGCGAACTCGCCAAGCTTGTGGCCGACCATGTTTTCCGAGATGTACACCGGAACGTGTTGACGGCCGTTGTGGACGGCGATCGTCAGACCGATGAAATCAGGGAGGATCGTCGAACGACGCGACCAGGTCTTGATCGGCTTCTTGTCGCGCGAAGCTGCAGCCGCCTCAACTTTCTTCAGCAAATGGGCGTCGCAGAACGGACCTTTTTTTACAGAACGTGCCATTGCCTACTCCTTAACGCTTGTGACGGCGCTGGACGATCATCGTCGTCGTGCGCTTGTTGCGACGGGTGCGATAGCCCTTCGTCTGCTGGCCCCACGGGCTCACCGGATGGCGACCGGCAGCAGTACG
>DASVLS010000114.1:0-4308 GCA_036384755.1 Trinickia sp.
ATGGTGATGCCGGGCGACAACGTGTCGATCACGGTCAAGCTGATCGCCCCGATCGCCATGGAAGAAGGCTTGCGCTTCGCCATCCGCGAAGGCGGCCGTACCGTCGGCGCAGGTGTCGTTGCGAAGATCATCGAGTAAGCCAGTTAATTCTCGGTGGTCTGTGGTTTCGGGGCTGGCTGTAGGGTCGGCCCCAAATGGTTTAGGGGTATAGCTCAACTGGCAGAGCGTCGGTCTCCAAAACCGAAGGTTGGGGGTTCGATTCCCTCTGCCCCTGCCAAAATTCTGCGTCGAAGTCGGCGCATGTTAGGGTGTTATGGCGAATCCTTCCGTCGAAGCTGTGGATACTTCCAGCGACAAGTTGATGGTTATCGCGGGTGTACTGCTGGTCTTGGCCGGATTCGTGGGTTTCTTCTGGCTGAGCGGCCAGGAATGGTATGTGCGCGGCGCGGCGCTTGCTGTCGGCGTCGTTGCCGGTGTTGTGGTTGGTCTCCTGTCCTCCCCCGGTAAGGGCTTTATCGCTTTCGCCAAGGACTCCTATAAGGAAGTCCGCAAAGTTGTCTGGCCGACTCGCAAGGAAGCAACGCAAACCACGCTCGTCGTCTTCGGCTTCGTGCTGGTGATGGCGGTGCTGCTGTGGATCAGCGATAAATCCATCGAATGGGTCATTTTCTCGGCGATTCTGGGTTGGAAATGATATGAGCGATACTCCGGCATCTCCGAGCGGTAAGCGTTGGTATGTCGTGCATGCCTACTCCGGTATGGAGAAGAGCGTGCAGCGCGCGCTACAAGAGCGTATCGAGCGCGCCGGCATGCAAGATAAGTTCGGCCAGATCCTCGTTCCGACGGAAGAGGTCGTGGAAGTGAAGGGCGGTCACAAGTCGGTGACCGAACGTCGTTTCTTCCCCGGCTATGTTCTCGTCGAAATGGAGATGACCGACGAAACGTGGCACCTCGTCAAGAACACGGCGAAGGTGACGGGCTTCATCGGCGGCACGCGCAATAAGCCGAGCCCGATTTCCCCACGGGAAGTCGAAAAGATCATGTCGCAAATGCAAGAAGGCGTCGAGAAGCCGCGGCCGAAGACGCTGTTCGAAGTAGGCGAGATGGTCCGCGTCAAGGAAGGTCCGTTCACGGACTTCAATGGCAGCGTCGAAGAAGTGAACTACGAGAAATCGCGCGTGCGCGTATCGGTCACCATCTTCGGGCGCGCCACGCCTGTCGAACTGGAATTCGGACAGGTCGAAAAGTTGTAATCGAATTCAACGGGTCGCCCGGCAGCGGGCGGTCCGTTTTCGCGCTTACGGTCCGCGTTATGGCCGTTGAGGAGCGCCAGTAATCGCAGCCGATCGCGGTGAACGCGCGCTACTACTCACCGAACGCTCACGCGTTCCAACGAGGTTTTCGACATGGCAAAGAAAATCATCGGCTTTATCAAGCTGCAGATCCCTGCAGGTAAAGCCAATCCGTCGCCGCCGGTTGGTCCGGCACTGGGCCAGCGCGGCCTGAACATCATGGAGTTCTGCAAGGCGTTCAACGCGCAGACTCAAGCGATGGAACCGGGCCTGCCCGTTCCCGTCGTGATCACGGCTTTCGCCGACAAGAGCTTCACGTTCGTCCTCAAGACGCCCCCCGCCACCGTGCTGATCAAGAAGGCTGCGAAGATCGACAAGGGTTCGAGCAAGCCGCACACCGACAAGGTCGGTAAGATCACGCGCGCGCAAGCCGAAGACATCGCCAAGGCAAAAATGCCTGACCTCACGGCGGCCGACTTGGACGCCGCGGTTCGTACGATCGCAGGCAGCGCCCGCTCGATGGGCATCACCGTGGAGGGCGTGTAAATGGCTAAGGTTTCCAAGCGTCTGAAAGCATACGCAAGCAAGATCGATCGCCAGAAGCTGTATCCGATCGATGAAGCGCTCTCGCTCGTGAAGGAATGCGCCACGGCGAAGTTCGACGAGTCGATCGACGTCGCAGTCCAACTCGGCATCGACGCGAAGAAGTCGGATCAAGTCGTTCGCGGGTCGGTCGTGCTGCCCGCCGGTACCGGTAAGTCGGTCCGCGTTGCAGTGTTTGCTCAAGGCGAAAAGGCCGAGCAAGCGCGCGCTGCCGGCGCCGAGATCGTCGGTATGGAAGACCTCGCCGAGCAAATCAAGGGCGGCAATCTGAATTTCGACGTCGTGATCGCTTCGCCGGACACGATGCGTATCGTCGGTACGCTGGGTCAGATCCTCGGCCCGCGCGGCCTGATGCCGAACCCGAAGGTCGGAACGGTCACGCCCGACGTCGCGACGGCTGTGAAGAACGCGAAGGCCGGTCAAGTGCAGTTCCGTGTCGACAAGGCCGGGATCATCCACGCAACGATCGGCCGCGCATCGTTCGAGCCGACCGCGCTGCGCACGAACCTGTCGGCGCTCGTCGAAGCCCTGCAAAAGGCGAAGCCGGCGACGAGCAAGGGCGTGTATCTGCGCAAGATCGCATTGTCGAGCACGATGGGCGTTGGCGTTCGCGTCGACCACGCGTCGCTCGCCGCACAGCAGTAACGAAAGGTATCGATCGCGCCCGGTGCGGCAGTTGCCGGCCGGCGCGATTCTGAAAGGGCTTTGGGCGGTCGCGAGAGGGCATCACGCCTCGCGCGGCCGGTTGTCAAAGACCGTTGGCGGGACCGCAGCAGGCAGGCGTTTCCTTAATACAGCCAACGCAGATGGCGAACCCGAAAAAGTTTTGTAGTGATTGAGCCCGTGGGCCGCACGCAGCGATGCGTGGGATCGACGGACGAAATACTCCTAACCCTCGGACGCCGTTGTTGAACGCGGTGTATCGGGCCTCCCGCCCGGCGCATCGAATCTGGAGGTTAACCGTGCCACTGAACAAAGAAGATAAGCAGGCCGTCGTGGCTGAGGTTTCCGCGCAAGTCGCGAAGGCCCAGACCATGGTCCTGGCCGAGTATCGTGGAATCGCGGTTGGCGATCTGACGAAGCTGCGCGCGAAAGCGCGCGAGCAGAAGGTGTATCTGCGCGTGTTGAAGAACACGCTGGCGCGTCGCGCCGTCGAAGGTACCCCGTTTGCTCCGTTGGCCGAGCAGATGACCGGTCCTCTGATCTACGGCATCTCTGAAGATGCCATTGCCGCAGCCAAGGTCGTCAACGACTTCGGCAAGAGCAATGACAAGTTGATCATCAAGGCTGGTGCATACGAAGGCAAGGTGATGGACAAGGCAGGCGTGCAAGCGCTCGCCAACATCCCGAGCCGTGAGGAACTGCTCTCCAAGCTGTTGTTCGTCATGCAAGCGCCTGTTTCGGGCTTCGCGCGCGCACTCGCTGCGCTCGCCGAGAAGAAGCAGGGCGAAGCTGCCTAAACCGGCAGCGCATGGCGCACTTCGGCCGAGCGTGACTGATCGCTGGCTGTATCCGAATTCAATTTAGGAGTATTTCACATGGCAATCGCAAAAGAAGACATCCTCGAAGCCGTAGGCTCGATGTCGGTTCTGGAACTGAACGAACTCGTCAAGGCGTTCGAAGAGAAGTTTGGCGTGTCGGCCGCTGCTGTCGCAGTGGCAGGCCCGGCGGGCGGCGGCGGTGCCGCAGCTGCTGCCGAAGAGCAAACGGAATTCACGGTGATCCTGGCTGAAACCGGCGCCAACAAGGTTTCCGTCATCAAGGCCGTTCGCGAACTGACGGGCCTGGGCCTGAAGGAAGCGAAGGATCTGGTCGACGGTGCACCGAAGCCCGTGAAGGAAGCGGTGCCCAAGGCAGCTGCCGAAGAAGCCAAGAAGAAGCTGGAAGAAGCCGGCGCGAAGGCCGAAATCAAGTAAGGCCCCTCGCGTTGTGCGAAGGCTGGCGGTTATTCCACCGCCGGCCTTTTTGTGCTTTGTGGGGACTGCGTTTTGCTAGGCTTCGCGCCGCCGAAACGCAAGCCCCAGAAGCCAAAGAAAATTGCCTTTCGCCTGCCCCTGGGGCTCGCCGACCGGCACTTCTCTTTGTCTTCTGAAGCGACTGCAGAAGGCAAGTTTGGTCGGGCAGCGGGCAACATTGGCATCCGCTGCCGTCAGCCAGCGGTTGGTAGCGGCCAACCACCAAGCTTCTAGGCTCGTTCAAGCCTCAGGACGGCCATCGGGTCTCAGTCGGTGAACACTCGGGTTGTCTCACCTGGCGCCTATAGCCTCGACAACATGCCCGCCGTGATTCGGAGATCGTATGCAATATTCCTTCACCGAGAAGAAGCGCATTCGTAAGAGTTTTGCGAAGCGCCCCATCGTTCACCAAGTACCTTTCCTGCTGGCCACCCAGCTTGAATCATTCAGCACGTTTC
>DASVLS010000115.1:0-23851 GCA_036384755.1 Trinickia sp.
GTAGCGGTAGTGCCGGCAATCTTCATTGTCGGCTGCGCCGTCAAGTGACCTTGCCCCCCGTACGAGCGCAAGCGTAAGCCATTTGATTGATGCCTTCCACTCTCGCTCCGCTCATGCCTCGCGGGCAGTAGAGTGCATTCAGTTCTTCGACGCTTGTTGTTTTCACTTCGGAAAACCCAGCCGCGCCACACAGGTGGACGATTTCATCAGGGGTAAACATACTGAGAAACGGCTCGGCCGCCAATTCGGCCATACGCCGGAAAATATCGAATACGCTGCGTTGTTCATCGCTTTGCAGGTCGTAGTGAAGCGTGTAATCGAAAACTATCTCGACATGCGTGCTGAACGCGCTTATGTCCGCCAGCGCGTCGAGGATCGTTTCGCGCGGCAGATACTGCGCGACACCCAGCCATGACACGAAGATACGTTGCTCCCGATCGACCCCTGCTTCGGACAGAATCTCCGTTAGCGATTTGCGCGTGAAATCCGCCGCGTGGAACGATGTGCGATCGGGAATGCCTATGCCGGCGTCGTGCAACCTAGCCAGCTTGACCGCCTGCGTAGCCGGGTGATCGATTTCGAACACGCGCAGCGCGCGATCGCGGCTTCGCAAACAGAAAGTGTCGAAACCGGCACCCAGCACGACGTACTGCCCGCACCCTTGGCGGACTGCACGAGCGAGCAGGTCTTCGGCGTAACGGCAACGCGCCGCCAGGAACGCACGGCGGCCCGGTGCCAGCAACCGATTCCCACCGGCGGGATCGGCTTGCAGTGCTCGCACAAACCCCGAGTCGGTAACGATCAGCGCGAAAGGGTCGTCCAAAATGGTCGGCGCATCGAGCACTTGATGAGCTGCACGATGCCTCGCCACATACTCAGCCGTCTTGCTGGCACAATCTGCGTGCATAAGGCCCCGTCATATCGAATGTCGTATCCGTGCATTGCCCGCACGCTTGGCTGCATCGCCATTGCGACGCCCTCCGATGCTGACGGAGGCGAAATCGACGCGCAGGCGATCCGCGAAGTCGCAGCCGATTTCGCGAACACAGGCGAGCCCAAGCCCCCTACTCCTACACGCCGCGCTCGACGTACCGGCTCGCCACCGACAGCAGCCAAGCCTCGAACGCCTGCAGCCACGGCGACTTCTGCTTGTGCTCCGGATACACGAGGTAGTAGCCTTTTGCGCTTTGCAAAGGCAGATCGCAGGGACACGTGAGCTCGCCCGCGGCCAATTCGTGCGATACGAGGAATCGCGGCACGAGCGCGATTCCCAATCCCGCTCGGGCGGCTTCAACCAGCATCGAGAAGAGCTCGTAACGCTGGCCTTTCATGCTGTCGGCGTCGTGGACACCCGCGTGAACGAGCCATTGCCGCCAAGCATCGGGGCGTGCCGACTGGTGCAGCAACGTGTAATTCGGGATCTCGCGCGGCGCCAACGAAGATCGGCCGTTCATGAGTCGCGGACTGCATACGGCGGTCATCTCTTCGCCGAACAAGTATTTGGCGATGGCGCCAGGCCAGACGGGATCGCCGAAGTGAATCGCCGCGTCGAATAGCGTATCCGTGAACAGAAACGGCTCGGCCCTCGTCGCCAGATTGATGACGATGTTTTCGTGCGCCGCATAGAATTGCGGCAGCCGCGGAATCAGCCACCGCGTGGCGAACGTTGGAATCGCGGCGAGCTCGAGCATGCCGCCTGCGTTCCGATGCGCCATCACCGCCAGCGTGTCGCGCTCCATGCTTTTCAGGTTCTCTCTGACCTGTTTCGCATAGAGTTGTCCGACCTCGGTGAGCGTAAGACGCTTCTTGACCCGATTGAAGAGCGCGATGCCCACATATTCCTCTAGGGCCGCGACCTGCCTTCCGACGGCGCTCTGCGTCACGGCGAGTTCATCGGCGCTGCGCGTGAAGCTCAAGTGACGGGCCGCGGCCTCGAAGGCGATCAGTGCTTCGATACTCGGTATCTTTCGTTTCACGGATCCTTCCTCAAACGCACAAGGTCGCGAGTTTATATCGTTTGCCAGTCGCGAACCATATGGCAACAATGTCTTCCGTATCGCGGTAGACGGCCTGCGGGGCGGCGCATATCGCCAGCCTGCGCCGCGGGCCGGCAAGTTGCGGTTCGGCTTGTTTCAAGGCTCGAAGTTTCCGCTGTCGAGCAGCGCTCCGTAAGAACATCGCAGCCGGCCGAACTGAATGGAATGAATCGGCCAAACCAATTTCTTTCGCACTCCTTATTGATCTATAACGCCCGATTTCGGATTGGAGGAGCATCATGTCCCACGACACGCTTCCCGTGAAGTTCAAGCCCTACACGCGCCAGACGATCAGCCAGGCACCTCAATGGCGGTCGCTTTCGCCGGAATTGCGCAAAGCAGTACAGGTCGTGTCTCGCGTTTTGCCGTTCCGCACGAATCAGTACGTCATGGACGAACTGATCGATTGGGGGAATATCCCGGACGACCCGATCTATCGCCTGACGTTTCCTCATGAGGACATGCTGTCGCCCTCCGAGTATTCGCAACTTAGCGCGCTTGTGCTCGAGAAAAAGGACGAGGCCGCCATCGACGAAGCCGTGCGAGCGATCCGGATGAGGATGAATCCGCATCCCGCTGGCCAGATGACGCACAACGTGCCCTTTCTGGATGGTCAACCGGTACGCGGCCTGCAGCATAAGTACAAGCAGACCGTCCTGTTTTTCCCCAGCGCGGGACAAACCTGCCACGCCTATTGCACGTTTTGCTTCCGCTGGCCGCAATTCGTCGGCATGGACGACCTCAAGTTCGATGCGAAAGAATCCAACGAACTCGTTGCCTATCTGAAGCGGCACCCCGACGTCACCGATGTGCTGATTACCGGCGGCGATCCGCTCATCATGAACACCCGATCGCTTGCCGGATACATCGAGCCGCTCTTGGCGCCGGAACTCGCTCATATTCAGAACATCCGCATCGGTACGAAATCGGTCTCGTACTGGCCTCAGCGCTTCGTGACGGACAAGGATGCGGACGATCTTATGCGCCTGTTCGAAAAAGTCGTCGCGGCAGGCAAAAATCTCGCGATCATGGGTCATTACAATCATCCCGCAGAGCTACGCCCTGCCATCGCACAACAGGCGGTCAAACGCATTGTGTCGTCCGGCGCGACGCTGCGCATGCAGGCGCCTCTGATTCGCCATATCAACGAAGATCCCAAGGGGTGGGCGGAACTGTGGACGACGGGCGTAAGGCTCGGCGCGATCCCCTACTACATGTTCGTCGAACGCGATACAGGCCCCAGTCACTATTTTCAGTTGCCGCTCGCGAAAGCCTATGAGATTTTTCAGGCGGCCTATCAGACCGTATCGGGACTGGCGCGCACGGTCCGGGGGCCTTCGATGAGCGCATTTCCCGGCAAGGTGGTCGTCGACGGCATCGTCGATCTTCGCGGGGAAAAGGCGTTCGCACTTCAATTCTTGCAAGCACGCAATCCCAACTGGGTTCGACGGCCGTTTTATGCGAAGTTCGATCCGGCGGCAACCTGGCTGGACGACCTCGAACCGGCGTTCGGCGAAAGAAAATTTTTCTTCCAAGAGGAAGGCATCGCGAACATCGGCGTTGTTCGCCATTTGGACCCTGCTGTTGCAGGCGGATCGCGTGAGTCCTCCTTCGCCATTGCGTCCAACGGCTGACGGAAGCGGCCTACGCATGGGGGCGGCCGCGCTCGGCGCCCGCCTTCGATCGAATTTCGTTTGTCAGGAGGCTCAATGGCTTATGTCGTGACAGAAAGCTGCATCCGGTGCCGTTATACCGATTGCGTTGAAGTATGCCCAACCGATTGCTTTCGCCAAGGCCCGAACTTTCTCGTCATCGATCCCGACGAGTGCATCGATTGCGCTGTCTGCGTTCCGGAGTGTCCGGTCGATGCGATCGTATCGGCGGACGATGTCGGCGATGATCAGCGGCCCTTTGTCGGCTTGAATGCGTCGCTCTCGAAGCAATGGCCGCCTATCATCGGCCGCCAAGCGCCGCTCCCGGATGCGGACGATTGGACAGACGTACGTGACAAGCTGCAGCATCTGATCACCGAGGCGGCTACCGGCTGATGCAGCCCCATTCCGCTATCGGAAGAAGCCAAGGCGACCGACGTTGCTCCTCCGTGCGCAAGCCACCTCTCCCGATACGGACCAGATCGTTCTTCGCCGTCTGGAACGCCTCTTCGCGATAGGCGGTAGCCGGCGCCGCCACGCGCGCTACGCTGGCCCTATTCCCGATTTCCCGGGAACCGCTTGCGCCCGCGCCATGGGCTAGGCGGTCGATTCGCCCGGCGCGCGTCGATCACGTGTGAACAACGATGCCCATTAATCGCCCGACCCTCCCGAATACCGTCGCACCGCTCGATTCGCCAACCGATGCCGGACCCTCGACCGGCGCGAGTCCCACTGCCGAGCCGTCCGGGAGCGGCAGCCTCTCGCCAAGCGGGCCGCTCGCTTTCCTGCCGACCTCTCCCTTGCAGGGGCGCCGTGCGCCCGGCGCAAGGCACCCTGCCACGGCGCGATTCGGCGGCAACGATGCGCTCGCGCTTCCTGCGGAGCGACCCATTGCGCGCGGGCCGTGTTTTCAGCGCACGCTGAGCCGAGCATTCGACGAGATGCGGTTGGACGATAGCTCGTCCAGTTCTTCGCCTCGATCGGACGACGATGCCGAATCTGATCCGAGCGACGACTTTCTCGTCAAGGCCGATTCATCGCTCACTGGAGCCCCGGATTTTTGGTCCGGCGGCGCGCGGCGCGTGGAGCGGCAGGAAGCCCTGCAAGAGTGGGGAGCCCTGTCGAGCATCCCGGCCGACGCGCACGCACTGGCGGCCGGCGCGGATCACTTGCGTATGCAGGCGGAAACGCTTGACCCTGTCCCTTCCGCTAGGGATGCCGAGGAAGCATCCCAAGAGATCGGCACCCACGGACGGCTTCGCAATACGCTCTTTGAATGCGAGGACGCCGGCCGCGCGTGGCAGACGGCTGCGGATCAATACGATGCGGCATGCGATGTTGCGCGCAAGGTCGGACTGCCTGCGGCGGAAATCCAACGCCTAGGCGATGCTGCTGCGCATTGCCACGCCCAAACAGAGCGGCTCGCCGTCAAGGCTTCGCTGTTCACCGCTATTATCCAATTCAAGCGTGGCCGGTACAGTTTCGAACGTGGCGACGTGCGCATCCTCCAGTCAGTGCTCACGCCCTTGCGCGCCGCGCTCGAACATTGCGAAGCCGACGCCCATCGCGCGCTGCCGCTCGATTCGGCGCCCATCGAGGGCTTCGACGCCAGCTTGCGAGCCATCTCCGATGGGCTGGCCGCACTATCGGCCGCCGATGCGAACGAGAGACAAACACCATGGGCGGACCACCGCGAAACCGCTGTTTCGTCGCTCGGTTATGTTCTCAGTGCGCTCCCTCTGGTCTTGCGAGGGGAGCCGAACGTACCTGCGATGCTCGCCACGCTGCGCACGGCCCTTGCCACGCCGATGGATAATGCCCGCGGGCTTCGCGTGGCGGCTGAGGCGCGGCGCAGCGATCCGTCGACCTCGCTCGAAAGTCTGACCGAGACGTTCGACTCCTGGCGTGAGACCGCTCGCGGCTACGACGACGCGCTGCGCGTGTTCGACGACGCAACGTCATCGTGGCCGGACGCGGCACGGTCGGCGCCTGAGGCGCAGCAGTTGCGCGAGGAACTCGGCGTATGCCGGGATTCGGCGTTGCGTGAGATGCGCGATGCGCTCATCGGCTTGTTTTCGACGATGACCTCCATGACGCACGAACCGCAGGCAGAGAATGCCGCCCCGACCGACGGAATCGATGACCTGATGGCGCCCGAACTGTTGATGACCTCGGATCTGCTGTCGCGCTGTCAGGCACTGCGCGGCAAGCTGCAGGCGTCGGCATTTCTGCAGAACGCGGGGGCCTTCGATGCGAGTCGCCTCGCACAGCCCTTTTCTGCGCTGGAGCGGTATTTCGAAGGCATGCTGGGAAGGGGCGCGAACCTCCTCGATGCGGCGAACGACGTTCGCGCAGCCGCGTTGGCGGCCGACAGCGCGGCGCCCGCGGTTGGGCGGGCGTGGGGCTCCGCCCTTCGCCAATTCTTGGCTAAGTGCACCCGGCAGCGTACCCGGCTCCTGAACAGCGGGTTTCAGGAAACTCATGCCGATTCGGTGAACTTCAGCGTGCAAGCGTCCGCTGCGATGTTGCCGGCATTGGAATGCGTATATGGATTGCGGCAATCGCTCGCGGTCGCATGGTTCGACCCTTCGCCCGAAGATCGCGCAGCGGCGGGGGAAAGCGAAGTGGACGAACGCGCACTGATCGCCGGTTCGCGTGAAGCGGCGCAGCAGGTGGAAGCGCACATCGCTCGAATGCCTTCGCCTCCCGCGGATGCGAATGCGGTGATTATCGAAAACCACGCCAACTTGAAGCTGAACTTGACCACGATCGCGACGGCGCAGCGCGCGGTCGCCGACTTGATCGAGTGCTGCGCGCAGGCGCGCCGCACGATTCACGAGGGCCCCACGGCGGATTGTGCGACCCGTTTGAGGCGCCTCGCCGGCGGCGCAAGAGACGCGGGCGACCAAGCCACGGATGTGCTTTCATTGGGGCGAAACAAGCGTCTCACTCAGGGCGTCGCCGGCGAACGTGCGCAACGCACGTTGCAATTCACCCGGCGTTTGGCTCGGACGGCGCAATCCATCGACTACACGCTGGGCGTGATTGCCGATATTGCGGACGGATACCAACAGGCGCACAACCTGAGCCGAGAGCCGATACTGGACCCGGTGCGCTTCCAACAAACGGCCGAGCGACAGACCACTGTCATCGATGCCGCAGCGAAAGACATCGACGCCACGCGCAAACAGCTGGTTGCATCCGTCGGCACCCGGCATCCCAGCGAATACGCCGCGACGATCGCCGCGCAAGACATCGAAGAGATTCGATCGTTCACCCTCGGTCTCGAGTGGCGCTACGTCGTGGATTTCGATTCGGCGAAGCGTCAATGGCTGCGTGGCACAGTGCGCGCCCTGGCCGCGCGCCTCGAGGGCTCGCCGCAGTCGGTTCCTCCAGGCGCGGGTGCGCTGCTCGATTTGATCGAACAGCATCTCGCGGCCGGCCTCAAGATTCTCATGTCCGCGAGCCGGGTCGACCGCAACGAACGGATGACCGGCGCCGTACGGGACAACTACGAGATCAGGCGCGAGGCGCAAGCCTGCCGCGAACAGCTGAAACGGCTGCCGGTTCGCGCACGGACTTCCGTTGGGGCCGGTTCGTCCCGGCCCGCGGACCGCAAGGACAAGAAAGCGAGCGGCAAGGCGAAGCGCAAGTGAGGCGCCGCGTATTAGGGGGAGCTTCATAATTCGGAAAAATCGTACTCTCGTGAGCACGCTTCGCATCCGAGTACACCGCTTCGCTACATCCGCTCTGCTTGGCTGCGAGAGGCTTAGTCTCATTCGCGTTGGAGTAGCCCTTCTCGGGGGCTCCTCGGCCCTTCGAAGCCCACCCTGACGGAGCGCGCGATGACGACAGTCAGTTCGAGCAGTCTTTTCCCACTATTGCCCCCGCCGGGATCGACGCAGTTCGATTCGCTGGTCCAACAACAGTTGACGTCGCTCGAGCGGGATTTCGAGAAACACGTGGGGAGCATTCATCAGAGTTTCGCGAACCTGATCAAGCAACAGAAGGGAACCCACAAGTCTTCGTCTCAACATCGTCATGGCACCCACCGGCGCCATGATTCGCCGAGCCCGACCACGCCTCATCATTCCGGGCAGTCGACCCCAGTCCATGATCAGCAGCAAGCGCCTGCGCCGTCCAGCAAGCCAGAGAAGGATTCATCGATCGACAGCCCTTCCACGGTCGCCGGCAGCGGTGGAGACCATTCTCGCGAGACGCTGGCCGCCGGACATGGATGGGGCGCGCAGAACGGCGGCGTGACGGGCGGCTCGAAAGCCGATGCTTCGCATGTCTATACGGTGACGAACCGCGAGCAATTGGTCCAGGCGCTCGGTGGAAACAACGCCACGAATGGATCGAATGCCACACCGAAGATCATTCTGATCAAGGGCAACATCGATCTGAACACGGATAGCAACGGCAAGGAGTTGACCAAACGCGATTTCGCCAACGAGAAGGCCCAGTTGAATCACGACATGATCAACGTCGGCCCGAACACGACGATCATCGGCGTGGGAAAGGATGCCGGCATTTCCGGCGGCGGGTTCAACGTCAGCCAGTCGCACAACATCATCATCCGCAATCTGACGATGAGTTCGCCTTACGACTTTTTCCCTGGCAAGGACGCGCAAGGCAATCCGCACGGGCGTGTCTACAGTATCGAAGCCAAAGGCACGCAAAACCTTTGGGTCGATCACAACACGTTCAAGGACGGTTCCGCGCCGTCCGGGGCCATCACCGGCGATCAGATCGACTTCACGGATGGGGCCAACTACGCCACCTTCTCCTACAACCAGTTTCTGAGCCATAACAAGTCGATTTTGATCGGCTCGAGCGACGGCATGACGAGCGACAAGGGCAAGCTCAACGTCACGATCGATCACAACCTGTTCTCCGGCCTTTCGCAGCGAGACCCGCGCGTGCGATTCGGCAATGTCGAAGTGGCGAACAACCTCTATCAGGATAGTTCGACGCAGTCGAATCGCTTCCAGTACAACTTGGGCATAGGTGTCGAATCCAACGTGACATCGCAAAACAACGCTTTCGAAACGACAGGCATCAGCGAGAAGAACTTGGTCAAACGCTTCGGATCGTCCGGCCACCTGACCGATAGCGGTTCGCTCGTCAACGGCAAGCCCGTCGACCTCTCGGTGTCCCCGACGGGATCGGGCCCGGGCGCGGGCGGCATTGCGCACCTCGATCCTACGAGTCAGGTCTCCTCGATCGTGCTGTCCGATGCGGGTGCGGGCAGAGTCGGCTTGGGAGATTGACGCGACGCGAGCGAGCCGCAGTTAGACAAGGCATAGTGCGTTGCCGCGCAAGCGCGCCTCTCGACTTCGCACGACGTTGCCTTAAAATCCTCCTATTTCGGAGGATACGAATGACGGGACCCACATCGACCACAGTGATCTCTCATGGCGCAGATTCGGATTTGGCATGGGAGACGCGCCTCGATGCAATAAGGGGCCGCCTGCGCCAGGGGGGCGATGCCCCCGGCGCGAGCGTGGAGCGGCAGCTCGCGCTGCTCGACGAGCTGACTGGCTTCGAACTGGGCCGCTTCCTGCTGGTCAATCGCGGGCTCGATGCGCAATGGACACATCGTGTCGTCACGTACGTTCCAGGCACGGCTGCGGCAGGCAGTCTCGAACAGACTGTCTTCGAGAAATTGCCGGCAACGCTAGCGACCCGCGAGCGGTTCGCTCTCTTTCGCGCCGAATTGCAAGCGCTGCTGCGCTCGGGGGCCGTCATGGCATCGGTGCCGTGCGGGCTGATGGGCGAATTGCTGCTGCTCGATTATGCGCAACATCAGGACGTCAGGCTGATTGGTATCGATCTGGACCGGCAGGCGCTGGCCGGCGCCGCCGCGCTGGCGTCTGAGCGGGGCCTTGCCGATCGGGTATCGCTCCATTGCGCAGACGCCTGGCAGCCTGGGTTTGCCGAGCAGGCGGACGTCGTCACGAGCAACGGCCTCAACATTTACGAGCCGGACGATGCGCGTGTGACGGCACTGTACCGTGCGTTCTTCGAGATGCTGAAACCGGGAGGGCGCCTCGTCACGAGCTTTCTGACACCCCCACCCGCTTTGTCCGCCGAATCTCCGTGGCGCACGGAGGCGATAGATCAGACGGCCCTTGCCCTCCAGCATCTGCTGTTCGTACGGATTATCGAAGCGAAATGGAGCGCGTTTCGCACGCATGCGCAGACTGCGCGGCAACTCGAAGAGGCTGGGTTCGAGGATATCCGCTTCATCGACGATCAGGCCAGCATGTTTCCGACCGTGGTAGCGCAAAAGGCGGGACGCAACCGTTAGATGAGGCGCGGGAACGGAGCGTCCCGCCTTCCGCATACCCGCTCGATGCTCTCCTGCATTTCGTGTGCGGACTTCCGACGTTTGTCAGCATGGTCCGGAACTCGGTCCCGGATGTTGCGCATGCCTGGCGCCAATGACAGGAAATGGGAATGTGGACGGTGTGACGACCGAGTCGTGACGCGTTTGCAAAACAGAACTTCACTGGGAGATGCACGCCTGTCGATAATAAGTCGGCGAGGTGGACGATGCATTGCGTACGTCCTCTATCCGCTGGTTGTTGGAGTAAACGTTTTCATATTTCGTGTTAAGAAATCCTTTTGTGCGAGGTAAATTTTTATGCGAAATCGCTTGTCTTAAAAGGCGTGTGATAGACTGCTGTTCATACGAATTATTAAGAATCTCCCGGACTTGGACAGCATGCCGCCGACACACAACGTCACGGCGCTGTCTTAGGTAGCGCACAGAGAGAGTGCCCTGCTATGAGTAGGACATGTGCGGTTCACTAATACCCGTTGCGTACCTTGGCTACCAGTCTGCATGGACCAGAGTTTGCGTCCGCACGACGGATGCATTCAGCGGGCCGGACACTGGCCCATTTTCAACGCAACGAGGAATTTCAATGCAAGACAACTCCTTGAATATCTCCACCATTGGCGGCACGGTCGGTGGCACTGTGGGCGGTACAGTCGGCGGCACCGTAGGGGGAACCGTTGGCGGCACGGTAGGCGGTACTGTGGGTGGCACGGTAGGCGGGACTGTCGGTGGCACGCTGCCGGGCAACCAGCGTACGCTGCTCAAGACTCGTCTGAGCAAGTAAGGCCTGCACGAGTCGCGTAGCCACGCAAACGCGACTCGTGTTCCTTGTATTTATTTAATTTGCAAGAAGGCCTGATGCGCATGGTGAACAATAGATACACCCTGTCTAAGGACGTCGTTGAACTTGCTGTGGGTACTCGCACTGCAGTTTATCATCGCAAACGCGGTGGGCTATGTATGCTTGACGACGCCGCACTCGAGGTATTGCAGGGATTTCGTCCAGGTCGAGTACTACCAACATCATGGATCGAAGATGAGGCGTCCAGTCGGGAGGTCGAGTTGATCCAGCAATTGCTAGCACGCGGTTTTATAGTAATCGACGAGAATCTAAACGAAAACATCCCGACAAAGATCGAGAAGAAGGTCAACATCATTCAGCTCATTCTCGCCAACGCCTGCAATTTCGGTTGTACCTATTGCTTCGAAGGAATTCAAGGAAAAGAGATGTCGGCGGAAGCCGAAGTGGCCAAGGTCGACCTCAGTCGACTGAGGGCCCGCGATGAGATCAAGGTTGATCTCAACGATTCAATGTATGCCTCCAAGGAGCGGTTCGATCACCAGTACGACCCGAAGAACAGGCACATGAAGCCGCAGGATGCTGTGCGCTACGTCGAGAACGCCTTGGCAGTTTCGCGCGCCTCTGGCGTACAGAGTGTAATGGTTCAGTTCTTCGGAGGCGAGCCATTGCTTAACTGGAAGGCCATCGCCGCGGTCCTCGACCGCTTTGGCAATGGCGAGCGCGATGGCATGCAGATCGCCTACTCCACCGTGACGAATGGCTCGCTGATCACCGACGAGGTGGCTGAAAGTTTTGCTGCACATCATGTTGCGGTCTGCGTTAGCTTTGATTCACCCACCAGCCCGAGTCGGCCGCTAAAGAACGGTGACGACAGTACGCCGTTGGTCATGCAGGGTCTGCGGCGCCTACAGGCAAAACGTAACCGAATTGCAATCAATGCGGCGCTGACATCCGCTACGTGGGATGACTTCGACGAGTCCATCGTTGATTTGGCGGTCGATGTCGGTGCAGGCGAGATCGGCGTGGTGGTCGATTTCGATCCGAGCTTCTATGCCCGCTACGGAGCACAGAACATAGTCGATCGCTTGTGGCGTGTCGTCGAATATGGCCGGCAGCGCGGTGTGGTTTTGACGGGTTATTGGCATCAAATATTCCAGGTACTCCTTGGCCACGATGCCGTCTCCGAGCGCGGTTTCAAGAATTGCTCGGCTAAAGGTGCGCAGTTCAGTATCGAGCCAAACGGCTCGGTTTTTGCATGCAAGGCTGGTTCGACGCTGCTCGGCTCCATAGAAGAAGGAACGAGCCTTCTCGATGCGCCCGCCTATGTGGAGCACGCTAAACTTCGCCACGAGAATCCAAGTTTTTGCCACGGGTGCGAGATCGAAGGTTTTTGCGCCGGCCTCTGTCTTGGTCCGCTCGAAAAGAAATACGCCGCCATCGATGTCGTCGAACCATCTGCTTGCGACTTCTATCGAGGAATTACGCGCAAGCACATCGAATCGCTGCAGCCCTTCGAAATTGCCACTTTCGACCTGCAACCAGCCTGATCTATCAGCGAGGAAAGACTTCATGGACGCACACGTCTTGGAGCGTGCCGCCGTAACCGGTGCGGACCACTTCAAAACCCACGGCTACGCCGTTATCGATACGCCGCCGTTGCCCGAGCAAGTGCTGGACTCCTTCAACAATATGCCGCGTGACGGGCATAGTTTGAAGCGCTTGCGACAAATCCGGCTGTCGCAGTACTTCGGCTACCGTGAGGAAGGACAATGGATCTTTGCATTGCTGCCGCAGCGCAAGTACGTCCAGTCGGCGGAATACATCCGTTTGGCTGAAGCCGGCGGAGTAATGCGCCATCGCGAACGACTCGAGTGCGATCCGTCGCCGCTGATGATCGCCGCACTCGACGCGCTGCCAATCGATGAAAACGAAAGCTACCACCTCAATGTCAATCAGATCCGCGTGATCGCAAACGCCGAATTCAAGGGCGTCACTGTGCCCGAGGGACCGCATCGCGACGGGCACGAATTCAGCGTGATTGTCATCGCAGGACGCCACAATGTCAGGGGGGGGGAGACGCAGGTGATCGACCCGGTGTCTCGCCAGATAGTCCATCAACAGCTTCTTGGCGAGAACCAGGCCGTGTTGATCGACGACGAACGCTACATTCACTACGCGACGGATATTGCACCTGCTCAGGGTACTGTTGGGCATCGAGATATCTGGGTCATCGAAATCAATCGTTGGCACAAGCGCGCCTACGGCCCGGCACACGAGCGCCGCGCTAGCGAAGCAACGCTTTCGGTCGAGGCTACTGCATGACTTCGGAGACACACGTCTCCCCGATCGCGCCGGATGGCCCGTGGACGGCATTTATCCGCGCGGTCCCCACAGGGGTGGCCATCGCGCCCATCGGCATGCTCTTTGGCGTGTTAGCTGCACAGGCAAACTGGGGAGCAGTCGACGTGCTGCTCTTCAGTTTCCTCGGCTTCTCCGGAAGCGGGCAATTTGCATTGCTGCCGTTGGCCGATCAAGGACTTGGTCTTCTGACCATGCTACTGATGGCTATTTCGATCAACAGCCGATACATCCCAATCGCCTTTGCCACTGCCTCGCGATTGCCCCGGCACCCCGCGCAACGTGCCTTTTTTGCGCACTTGCTGGGCGACGAGGCTTATGCTCTGGAGCGGCCTCATGACCCTAAGGCGTCCATTCTCGCCATCCGTTTGACAATCTACGGCGCTTGGGTTGTGTCTACCGTTATCGGTGTGTTCGCAACCGACTTCATTCCGCACAGCCTGCTCGTTCGGCACATCAATCTGGGGTTTCCTGCGAGCGCTGTGCTGCTGGTGTTGTCCCTTGGCCAACTCAAGGCCCGCGTACCACAGATTGCGGCGCCATGGAGTCGCCGGCTCTTGGAAATCGGGCTCTGCGTTGCTGTCGCTCTGTTGCTGTTCACGCTCTTAGGCCGGGCCTGGTTCTGGCTGCCCAGCGTAGGCTTCAGCACGTGGCGGCTCTGGAGGGCGGGCGCATGAACTTCTCTTCGCATGCTCTCGCCATTCTGGCATTGTTGGCAACCAGCATGACAGTGCGGGTACTGCCGGTGTTCGTTCGGGTGCGTCTGGGCACCACGGCGCGCGGCTTACTTGAGCGCGTACTGCCTATGGCCGTCTTTCTGAACTTCGCCGTGTACATCGCCTGGACCGAGATCCACGCTGCGCCCGCAGCCGCCGTCGCGGCAATTGCCATAGCGGCTATCGTCACTTTCTCGACACGCGCGGGGCTTGTGCTTACCACGTGTGCCGCCACCCTTGTGTACGTCCTGGTTCGGATGTCTCTGCACGGTTAAATCCCATTCGTCCCGGCGTCGAAGTATGCCTGCATCATTGTCGATTCATATACGGTATAGGTCGGTGACCAGCGAGCTATCGTGCGGCACTTCTTTCATCATGCTTTCTCTTTCGCGAATGCCGTTCGCCTAAGAAGTGGGCGCAATTCGTCGAGACCGCGAGCGTTGAGCACGTCGTGCTTCTCCAACCAACCGCGCCGCGCCTCGTCGACACCGTGACGCAGGTTTTCCAAATCGAAGCGCGTGTGGGCGTC
The DNA here is from genome assembly GCA_036384755.1 of Trinickia sp. GTDB lineage: Bacteria > Pseudomonadota > Gammaproteobacteria > Burkholderiales > Burkholderiaceae > Trinickia. Next base: position 14,440 of record DASVLS010000115.1, read on the forward strand.
CGAATCGATCGAAACCAGCACGCCTTCGGCTTTCGCCATCCGGCAGTACGTATCGGCTAGGTCGAGCCTGTCAGGATGTGCGTTGAGCTCGAGATGGCAGCCGCACGCTCGTGCCTTCCTGACCACGCGCACGAGATCGATGTCATAAGGGTCGCGCTCGCCGATCAGCCGGCCGGTAGGATGCGCAAGAATCGAAATACACGGATGCTCCATCGCGCGCAGTACGCGCTCGGTTTGCCGGTCGCGCGGCAGATCGAAGTGGCTATGCACTGCGCCGATGGCGACATCGAGGCGGCCGAGGATGTCGTCGGGCAAATCGAGGCGGCCATCTTCGAGGATATCGACTTCGACGCCCTTCAGCAGCGCGACGCCTTCGAGCGTCTCGTTGATCCGGTCTATCTCTTCGATCTGCCGCGCTAGGCGTTTGGCATCGAGGCCATGCGCCACGGCGAGGCGGCTCGAATGGTCGGTGATCGCGAGGTAAGACAGTCCCCGTTCGCGCGCAGCGAGCGCCATGTCGAGCAGACTGTCGTGGCCGTCGCTGGCCTTCGTGTGCACGTGAAGATCGCCACGCAAATCCGCGAGTTCGACGAGCGTCGGCAGCCGATGGCCCGCGGCCGCCTGCAGCTCTCCCCTGTTTTCGCGCAACTCCGGCGGAATCCAGGGAAGATCGATCGTCGCGTAGACCGATGCTTCAGTGTCGCCTGCGATGCGCTTCTCCCCGCGGAAGACACCGTACTCGTTGATTTTCAGCCCACGATCCTGCGCAATGCGGCGCATTGCGATGTTGTGCGCCTTTGACCCCGTGAAATAGACGAGCGCGGCGCCGAAGCTCGCAGGCGCGACGACACGCAGATCGACCTGGATGCCGCTTCGCAGCACGACGCTTGAACGCGTCTCGCCGCTCGAGAGCACCTCGGTCACCTCGTCGTAGCGCACGAAACGCTGCGTGACCGATACGGGCTCTCGCGCCGTCACGAGAATGTCGAGGTCGCCCACGGTCGAACACCGGCGACGGAAACTGCCGGCCGCAACCGCCTCGATCACGCCAGGCGTCGCCCGCAGATAAGCGATCAGCGGATGCAGGTATTGCTCGGCGAACGCGAGCTTGAAGCGATTCGATTTGTGCACGTGGGCTTCGATCGCGTCGATGATATGCTGCTCGGTCTTCTCGCCGAACCCCGGTAGATCTCGAATCCTGCCTTCTTTCGCTGCACGGCGTAGCTGCTCGACCGTCCTTACATGCAGCGCATCATAAATTGCACGTACGCGTTTCGGGCCGAGTCCCTGGACTTGCAGCAATTCGGTAATCGCGGCGGGCATCTCGCGATGCAAACGCTCGAGCAGCTCGCACTTACCCTTTGCAGCAATCTCGCGCAGCTTCTCGGCGAGGTCATCACCGATCCCGGGAATGTCTTTCAGATCCTCATTTTGCTCGATCATCGTCGGCACGCTCTTGCCGAACTCACCCACCGCGCGCGCCGCATTTCGATAAGCGCGCACGCGAAACGCATTCGCGCCTTGGATCTCAAGAAGATCCGCGATCTCGGAAAAAATCGCGGCCATATCGGCGTTATGAAGCGGCATGTGATGCCCCTCTCGAAGGAACCGTCAGCCCCCGATCCTATTTGACATCGAGCAACTCGTGCCTAGGTCGGCGCGCGCGTAATCGTGCGTTATTGCGCGTAATTGCGCGTCTTCTCGGCAAGATCGAAGCCGTAGTCATGCCAACACTGTATGGACGCATACACCGCAGTCTATTGACATTCATCAACCCGCAGCCGAGCGCATCCGCGGATCATGACCGCGCAGACCATCGGCATGGCAGGCGCGCGCCTGCTCCCGCTTTCGCAGCCATTTCATGACCGGCCTCGTCCGCCCCCTTCGCTTGCGCTTTCACGCGGTGCCCCGATGCTTCGCGGCGGTCCTGTTGCCGTTGGCTGCGGCTGGGTGCGTGGTCGGCCCCGACTTCGTGCCGCCCACGACACCTCGCGACGCCGGCTTCCTATCCGCCCCCGCCGTTTTCCCGTCAGCCGGATCGGCCGATGCCGCGCAGCGACCGCAATGGGGCGCGCAGGTCGCCGACCGCTGGTGGTCAGCCTTCCATTCGACCGACCTTGATGACACGGTCGCGCTGGCGCTGGCAGGGAGCCCGACGCTCGATACGGCACGCGCCACGCTCGCCGCAGCCCAGCAGGCGATCCTCGTGGCGCGCGGGGGGCTCTACCCCCAGTTCGACGCCGCGGCAAGCGCCGAACGCAGCCGTGCAAGCCTCGGCGGTGCAGGACGATCGAGTCATATCGTCGCCAACCTTCTGACCGTGGGCCCAACCGTCAACTACGACCTCGACGTGTTTGGCGGTGTACGCCGGCAAGTCGAAGCACAGACGGCGCTCGCCGAGTTTCAACGCGACGAGCTCGCGGCCGTCTACCTCGCCCTGACGGGCAACACCGTCACGCAAGCGCTGACGGCCGCGAGCGCGCGTGAACAGATGCGCGCCGTCGACGACATCGTCGCGGTGGATCGGCATAACGTCGAGCTCGTCGAGATCGAACGCCAGGTCGGGAAAGCTGCGCGAAGCGACGTCCTCGCCGCACGCAGCCAGCTTGCCGCCGATCACGCCTTGGCGCCACCGCTTGCGCAACAGCTAAGCGCGGCGGAAGACGCGCTGGCGATCCTTGTCGGCCGGACTCCGGCGCAATGGCAGGCGCCGCGTTTCGACTTCGACATGGTGGCGCTGCCGCTGGACGTTCCAGTCATGCTGCCATCCACATGGCTGCAGGCGCGGCCCGATGTTCGCGCGGCGCTTGCTCAGCTGCATGCGGCGAGCGCGGCGATCGGCGTGGCGACGGCACAGCTCTATCCGCACGTGACGCTCAGTGCCTCATGGACGCAAGCCGCGGGCGCCATGGGCCCGCTTTTCGAATCGGCGAACGGGCTATGGGCCGTGGCGGCGCAACTCACCGCGCCGCTCTTTCATGGCGGCGCGCTGAAAGCTCAGCAACGGCAGGCCGTCGATAGCTTCGACGCGCAGTTGGGCGTCTACCGGCAGACTGTGCTGCAGGCGTTCGGCCAGGTCGCCGATACGCTACGCGCCCTCGAACACGACGCCGAGGCCCTGGCTAACGAGCGCGAAGCGTTGGACACGGCGCAGGCCTCGCTCCAATTGAAGCAGGAGAGCTACCGCGTCGGAACGGCGAGTCTCGTTGACGTGCTTCAGGCACAGCGCCTTTACTCGCAGGCACGACTTGGCTATGCGAAGGCCAAAGGGCAACGCTATGTCGATACGACGGCGCTCTTCGTGGCAATGGGCGGCGCCGCGCAGGCTTGGGCGCAGCGTGATGGCAGCGCTCCTGCCAACGACGCAGCCGCCGCTGCGGCACAAGATTGATCATCGTCAACAACCGGCGTGCGAGGCGCGGTAGCCTGATCTCAAAGGATCGCCGGCCAACCTTTCGCGGAAATAGACCGTTGTGCGAACGCTATCGGTCGATCAGCCCGCAACAGATCTCGAAGGATTCGATCATGCACGTAGGAAGAATCGTCACGCGACCGGTAGAGACTTGCACCATAGACGAAAGCGCAGCCGATCTTGCGGCCCGGATGCTGCACAGCCATGTCGGCGCCCTGATCGTCATCGAATATCGGAAAGGCGAAGCCGTGCCGATCGGGATCGTCACCGATCGCGACCTCGCGATCTCCGTCATGGCGCAGAAGCTGGATCCGGAGTCGGTGAAGGCAAGCCAAATCATGTCGCGCGGTCTTATCGTGGTTTCGGAGAACGACGACGTCGGCGTCGCGTTGGAAGAGATGCGGCGATCGGGCGTTAGGCGCCTTCCGGTCGTCGACGAAAGCGGACGGCTCACGGGCGTCGTCGCGCTCGACGATGTTATGGAGTATCTCGCGTCCGTCATGGTCGACGTATCGCGAATCGGCCGGCTGCAACAGATCGAGGAGCAACGCACCCGCGCGTGAGCGAGACCGCGGCCTGCCGGCCGTCGGGGACGCCAACTTGAACCCGCAAACGTGCACGAGCCGACGCCTGCACGCGTTGCCGACTTCGACGGAGCAAGACATGACCGCCATGAGTGCAACGGATCCGCTCGTCTTTGCGTTGGATGCCAGCCGCGCCTTCGGGGAAAGCACGGCACGTCATCTCGGCATCGCCCTTTCCCCGCACGAGGAACGCGGCTTCGAGGATGGCGAGCACAAATCCCGGCCGCTCGTCGGCGTGCGGGGGCGCGATGTCTATGTCGTCCATTCTCTCTATGGCGACCGCGAGCAAAGCGCGAACGACAAACTGTGCAGGCTGCTTTTTTTCATCGGCGCGCTCAAGGACGCATCGGCGAGCCGCGTCACGGCGGTCGTGCCCTACCTCTGCTACGCGCGCAAGGACAAGAAGTCACAGCCGCGCGACCCCGTCACGACACGCTACGTCGCGAGCCTGTTCGAATCGGTCGGAACCGACTGCATCGTCACACTCGACGTGCATAATCTCGCTGCGTATCAGAACGCGTTCCGCTGCCGCACGGAGCATTTGGAAGCGAACGGTTTGTTCGTCTCCTGGTTCGCGCCGCGCTTGCGCGACGGGGATGTCGTCGTGGTGTCGCCGGACGCGGGCGGAGTCAGGCGGGCGGACGATTTCCGCGAGCGACTGGCCCGAGCGCTTGGCCGCCCCGTCTCGGCGGCTTTCGCGAGTAAGCTGCGCGCGCTGGGGGTGCTCACGCACGAGCCGATCGTCGGCGATGTCAGGAATCGTTGCGCGATCATCGTCGACGATCTCGTCAGCACAGGCGGGACGCTGGCTGCGACGGCAAAGGACTGCCGCGCGCTCGGCGCAAAGGCCGTGTACGCCGCGGCGTCGCACGGCTTGTTCGTGGCTCCCGCGCCCGAGACGCTCGGCGCCGACGCGTTGACCGGCGTCGTGGTAACGAACAGCGTGCCGGCGTTTCGCGTGCCCGGCGGCGCGCTCAAAGACAAGCTCGCCGTCGTCGATTGCAGCACGCTATTCGCGCAGGCGATCGAACGCCTGCACAGCGGCGGGTCGATCAACGCGCTGCTACAGCGCTAACAGCGTCCGCTGCCGGTGCGCGCCAGAGGGAAGACATGACGCGGGCGTTGCCGGGTTCGCGCCTCACTTCACGTCCATGAAGAATTCATACTGGGCTGAAGCGCCCCTTTTGCATTGATTCAAGTCGACGTGCCCTTGAGGCCCGACGCGCTGCTTGCGATGTGCTCCCCGGCGAGCTGCAAGTATCGGCGCGCCAGGGCGTTCCACTTCGGCGAACCACGGTAGGCGGCTTCCTGTAAGTGCCAGACTGCGATCTTTGCTCGCACCACGGCGCGATGGCTTTGATAGAAGCGCATAAGCGCCGCGGGCGGTGTGTCGCCCGTCGCCTCGGCGTAAGCGCTCAAGAATGCACGCGCGAAATCCGCCCTTCCCAGTCGCTCGCATTCCAGTGCAAGAAACCCGGCCTCGTCGGCCGCATCGAGCGTTCTCAACTGCTCCGAAAATTCCAGACAGTCGATAATCGAAATCGGAGGCGCCAGGCAAACATGCTCGGGCCGTAAATCGCCATGCCCTTCGACGACCCTGCCCGCTGCCACACGCTCGTCAAAGAGCGTCGAATGACGATTCAACACGGCGCGTTGCGCCTCGCATAGCGCGCGCACCTCGTCGACGGGGAGCGCGAACGCCCGATCGCAAAGCGCTTGCTCGTTCTCGGCGATGGCTTGGTGAAGCCGCTGCCGATACGCCTGTGCGGTGACGGGCGCACCCGGCAAGCTCAGATGGAAGGCACCCAGGCGCACGGCCACGGCGTGCGCCTCGGCGGCGCCTGCGGTTCCGTCGGTGAGCGCGCGGTCCAGCATCCGCTCGGCGGGAAGCCGACGCATCTTCACCAGCCACTCCACCACCGTCCCCTGCCCGCCGACCTGGATCACACCCGATTCGGTCCTCGCGAGCGGCACGACGTCGAGATACACCGATGCCGCCAGGCGCCGGTTCAAGCGCACTTCTTCCTCGCAGAAGTGCCGCCTCGCGGCGAGCGTGCTGAAGTCGAGGTAGTCGTAGCGGACCGGTTTCTTGAGCTTGTACACGTGCAAATCGGTAAGGAAGACCCACGACATATGCGTCTCCACGACTTCGACCGTGCGCGGATGCTCCGGGTAGCTCGACGCTTCGCTAAGCAAGGCAACGTTCTGCGCGATCGGCTGCGGACTTTCAATTGGCACAGTCATGGCGCATCCTGCTTCGGCGTCGGGCAACCGGCCGCACAAAACGCGCGCTCGAATGCGCGCTTGAATTCGTCGAGACGGTCGTGTGCGAGCACGTCGATGGCCGCCGCCGCAACCCGCCCGCCGCCCGCAAACGCCTGGCAAAGGCGGTCGGCACCGTGCGGCGCCGCGAGCGGCGCGCGTACGCTTACCGCGTAGTCCCCTCGGGCGTCGGTCGTGAGCACCGCATGAGCGAGGTTCGGCGCCGCATTGGCGAGTTCATTCGCCAACGTGCCCCGCACGCGCCGCGCCCATCGCGCATCGGGCAGGATATGGAGGGTGCCGCACGGCATGACCGTCGCGGGAGGCCACTTCCGTGCCGTTTCGATGTCCGCGCGGCGTGCGTCACTCAGCGCACTAACGAGTGGTTCGGCGGCGATGAAGTCGAACGGGCTCGAATACGGGCGCAACGCTGCGTACAGCGCCGCCGGTGGCACGATCAAGTCCGCCTCCGTGTCGCCGTACGCATTGTGATTCATCGACTCGCCAAGCTCGCGCAATTGCGCCGCTTGCGCAACACTCAGGCCGCACGATTGCGCGAGTCCGAGCGCCGCAGACGCCAGGTTGTCTCCGAACGCCGCGACGATCGCCCAAAGGCGGTGCCGGCCGGAAAGATGTCGATCGACGAGCATGCTCGTGCAGACGTCCGGGGCCGGATCGATATGAGCGACCAAAGCACGGTGGGACGGAATGGCGCCGGCGAAGTGGTGATCGAAGTACTCGACTTCAACGCCGCGTTCGAGTAGTGCGAGCAACGCGGCGCGGTTCGTGTCGAGCGAGATGTCCAGCACGGTTACGGTATCGCCACGGTGGGCGGCGACTCGTGAAAGGAGCCCGATGTCGTGCTTCGGGCCCGTGACGAGCCTGGCCGCCATCGGTGCTGCGAGCCGCAGCTGATGGAGCGCACAGATCCCGTCGGCATCGCCATTGAAAACATCGAAGTGCATTGTGTCGCCCCTTTCGACGAAAACTTGCACACCGAACGGTCAACGTCGACGCACGCCGATCTCCAGGGCATCGCGCATTCCCAACTAAATCCGCTAGCGGCAGGGCCTTCTCTGCCAGAGTAGTGATGTCGTTCAACCGCCTATTGATCAAGGTCAACTTCACTGTCCCTGCTCCCGGACAGGCGGCGTTGTGCCCGTCGACCTGCCTGACTCCGCCGGTTTCGTTGCGATAGCGGCCGCGTTGATGTCGATCAATGGCCAGCCTTGTGTGCGGGGCCAATATTTCCACCATCAAAGGCAGCACGTGCCATACCGCCATGCGGCCTCGCAGCGTGCGCGAAAACCGTCTGGAGATCTCGGACGTGGCTGAAACCCCGAGGAATACCGCTCCGCTGCCGACGCTGCGCGATAGTGGGTCGCCAGCCGGTGCGAAACCGGCTGCGTCGCGCACATGGAGACGCGCCATCTGGCTGGCGGTCATCGCCGTCTGTCTGGCAGGTGGCGGTGCACTCTGGTGGGTCACGCGCACGGCGACGCCCGTTCACTATGTCCGCCTCCCTGTCACGCGCGGCGATGTGGCGCGTACTGTGACGGCAACCGGAACAGTGAATCCCGTGCTGACCGTCATCGTTGGCAGTTACGTCTCGGGTGTCATTCAGAGCCAGTATTGCGATTTCAACACGCGGGTGCACAAGGGGCAGCTTTGCGCGAAGATCGACCCGCGCCCTTATCAGACGATCGTCGATCAAAACAAGGCCGATCTTGCCAACGCCCGCGCACAACTCATCAAGGATCAGGCAGCGCTCGTCTACTCGAAGGCGGCCTACGAGCGGGATGCGGCGCTGCTGATCCGCGGCATCGTTTCGCAAGATACCGCCGACAACGCCAAAAGCGCCTACAGTCAGGCTGTCGCGCAAATCGCGGTCGACCAGTCGATCATTCAGCAGAGGACGGCAGCGCTCGAATCGGCACAGGTGAACCTGGGGTATACGAACATCGTGTCGCCGGTGGACGGGACGGTCGTCTCGCGCAACATCACGATTGGACAGACGGTAGCCGCGAACTTCCAGACACCGACGCTCTTTCTCATCGCGACCGACCTCACGCAGATGCAGGTCGATACGAACGTGAGCGAAAGCGATGTGGGCGGGGTACGCGAGGGCGACACGGCAGCGTTTACGGTGGAAGCGTATCCGGACCGACCATTCGAAGGAAAGGTCGTGCAAGTTCGGCAGGCTCCGCAGACCGTACAGAATGTCGTCACCTATGACGTCGTGATCGGCGCCTCCAACGGGGCGCTTCTGCTCAAACCTGGGATGACGGCCACGACACGCATCATCATCGAGCAGCGGAAGAACGTACTTCGTGTGCCGGATCAAGCGCTACGGTTCTCGCCTACAGGTGTCGCCGGCTCACCGGGCAGCCCGGCTGGCGCGTCGCTCCCGCGACCGGGCGCCGGCGCCGCGCACGTCTGGGTGCTGCGCGACGGACATCCGGTGATGAGAGGTGGGATATTCACAGGTAGTCCGCTGGGATATTCGGACTTTCCTGGACCGAAACGGACGTGGCCGGACGAACCCGTTTAAAAATGGCTTGCGTATTATGCAACCGATGTCACGGCGCGAGGTGCCGCATCAAAACCTCGATCACGGATCTCTCGGCCGACTCGGTCAGCCGAACTGAACCGGCCCGGATGTCCCGAAGCGGCAAGAACACTCGGCCCGGGATGTCGCCCCACGGCAGCGGATGGTTACGGCGATCTCGGCCGAACTGCCCATGCTTGGCCCCGAAGAACATCGTTGCCGCATACTTCCGATTGCTCGTGATCCCGGCCGAATGCGCATCCGACGTCGGCGTCATGCTGGCGGCGAGCTTCCCGGACCGCTGAAGAATCTTCATGGTCCCGGCCATCGCGTTGCTGTAGCGCTTCAGTTCCTTGCCATTCTTGCCGTACTGACGGCCGCCAGACTGCGTCAATGCTCGTTGATGTTTCGTCACCTCGCTGAGCGGCGCCCACTCTTCATCGAGTCCGACGCCTTTACCTTCCTGTTCAAAGATTCGCTCGGTTTCCCGCAGCAGCACCATCGAGATGGCGCGCGTGGCCGGCGACGCATCCTCCATGCTCGAGGCGATACGACTAAGCGCGGCCTCCAGCGTCGCTCCGCCCACGAGTTTGAGTTCAGGCTGCA
>DASVLS010000116.1:0-2677 GCA_036384755.1 Trinickia sp.
CGGGTCCGGGTGCGCGCACTGCCGTCAGCGCGGCACGATCGGCCGCTCGGTGGTCGCCGAGGTGATCCGGCCCGACGCCCGGTTCTTCGCCTACCTGCGCGATGGCGACAAGGCCGGCGCGCTCGGCTACTGGCTCAGCCATCTCGGCGGCGAGACCGTCACGGACCATGCGATCCGCAAGGTCCTCGGCGGGCTCGTCGATCCGCGCATGGCCGAACGCGTGGTGGGGCACCTGAACTCGCGCGGCGAATACGACGACTACCTGCGCGAGCAGGCCGGAGGGAGGCGTCATGCGGCTGCCTGACGTCAACCGCTGGTGGGCAAAGATACAGCTCACGGCCAACGCGCGCCTGCGGATCTACCGCAAGATCAGCAAGATGCTCGGCAACGGCTTGCCGCTACTCAAGGTGCTGGAGGATCTCGAAGCGCGTGCCTCGCACAATGGCCGCAAACCGCACGAGGCGCTTGCCATCGCGCTCGCGGACTGGCGCCGTACGGTACAAAACGGCGGACAGCTGGCCGAGGGCATGTCGGGCTGGGTGCCGCAATCGGAGCAGATGATCATTCTCGCGGGCGAGCAGGCCGGCCGCATCGAGCAGGCGCTCGAGTCGGTCGCGCGGGTGGTCGTGGCGGGTCGCAAGATCCGCTCGTCGATCGTCGGCGGCGTGACCTATCCGAGCATGGTCTTGCTGATGGTCTTCACCTACATCTACCTCTTCGGTACGCGCGTCATTCCGCAGTTCGCGATCTTCTCCGATCCGCACGGCTGGCACGGCGCGGCACGCTCGCTTTACCTGATGTCGAAGTTCACGCAGCGCTGGATGCTGCTGGTCGTGGCGCTGACGATGGCCTTCTGCGCACTGGTGGCTTGGTCGATGCCGAACTGGAACGGACGCCTGCGCGTCGTGCTCGATCGCGTGCCGCCCTACTCGCTCTATCGGCTCGTGATCGGCAGCGGCTTTCTGATGGCGTTCTCGTCGCTGCAGACCTGTGGCTTCACCGTGGAAAAGTCGCTCGTACGGCTTGGCGCCACGGCCGCGCCGTGGCTGCGCGCACGTATCGACGACACGCTGTTCGGGGTGAAGTCGGGCCTGAACGCGGGCGAGGCGCTGCGCGCCACCGGATATCGCTTCCCGTCGTCGGAGATCGTCGACGACCTTTGCATCTACTCGCAGTACAGCGGCTTTGCGCAAGCGCTCGAAGTGCTGGCTGCCGAGTGGCTCGAAGACGGCGTCGAGATCGTCGGCACGCAGATGCGCGTGCTCAACAGTATGTCGATCGTGTTGCTGGCGGTCGTCATTGCGTGGCTGGTAACCGGGTTCTTCGGCATCCAGCAGGAGATCGCGGCGGTGTCGCGATCATTGAAATAACCGGACGAAAACCTGACTCCAGGTCACGCCGGACATTTTTTTGGCTCATTGGGAGAATCACATGAAACCGGACCGTCGCCTCGTCAAGCCCGCCGCCCTGCCGCGCAGCACGCCGCGCGCGCGGCACCGCCAACGGGGTGCTTCGCTGCTCGAAGGCATCGCCTATCTCGGCATTGCCGCGATCGTCGTGATCGGCGCCATCGCGCTGCTGCGCACGGCGTTCGGCAGCGCCAACGCGAATACGATGCTCGAGCAGCTTTCTTCGCTGCAGACCGCCACGCGCAAGCTCTATATGACGACGCAGGGCAACTACGGCACGGGCTCGCTGAACGGCCCGCTCATCGCGGCGGGCGCGGTGCCGCAGGGTATGTCCGTGAGCGCGTCGGGCTCGACGGTCACGAACTCGTGGGGCGGCGATGTCGCGGTGACGGGGGCGTCGACCTCGTTCACGATCGACTACAAAAACGTGCCGCAAGACGTCTGCGTCGACGCGCTGACGGGCACGACGACGAGCTGGACCTCGGTCGTGATCGGCACCGGCTCATCGCTCCCGACACCGGTCTCGCCTGCCGCCGCGCAAACGGCTTGCGCGACCGGATCCAACGAGATCACCTGGACTTCCAACTGACGTATGTCGATCCGATGTCCGCTGCCTGGCCCCGGCCGGGAAGTGGCATCGCGAACGAGGAGAGATGCCATGTATGTCTTCGCCACTTTCGCGCTCGTCGCCGCGCTCGTATGCAGTTGGCAGACGTTCGGCGATCGGCAGATGCAGCCGGTCGCGCAGACCGCAGGCTCTCAGGCGCAAGCCCAGGCGCTGAACATGGCCGCCTACCGGCAATCGGTGATCGAGTACTTGCAGAGCGCCGACCCGTCGTTCGTCGGCTCCATTCCGCCAGGGCAATTGCGCAAGCTCGAGCGCGAGGACTCGAACGGACTCTGGAACAACTACGTCGACGGCAATACGGTCGTGGTGTACGCGCGGTCGGAAACGTCGGCTTCGCTGCCGTCATTCACGGCCAAGATCGCGCACGGCTCCGTGTTCGCCGGCGTCGCCCGCGGCGGCTACCTCGTGCCGACCGGCCAACCGGGCGTCAGCATTCCGTTGCCCGCCGGTATCGCGAACAGCATCACGGACGGCACGCCCGTCTGGATGGCTCAGGTTGCGCGGGGCTGACGCGATGAACCGCCAGCATGCCGCCACCGGATCGCCCTCGCGGCGCGGCGCTCGCCGCTCGCGTGCGCGCGAGCGCGGCGTCACGCTGATCGAGGGCATCGGGGCGCTCTTCGTCGCGAGCATCATGCTG
>DASVLS010000117.1:0-95612 GCA_036384755.1 Trinickia sp.
GCTTGGACGCGTTCGGCCCGCACGCGATCATGCCTGTTGCGGCAGCGTTGTGGACGCAGGGGCATTGGGATATGTTATATCATGGCTAAACGTAAATCTCCGAAGATGCCATGTCTGCCGACCACCTGCCTTTAAACGAGCGCCTGGCCCGCGCCGATGCCTATGCGGCCGAGCATGGCCTCGCGCTCACGCAGTTGCGGCGCCAGGTCTACGCCCACGTAGCCGCCGCCGGTACGCCGATCGGTGCCTACGACCTGCTGTCCGCGCTGGAGCCCGAGCGCGGACGCGTGCCGCCTACCACCGTCTATCGCGCACTCGACTTTCTCGTCGAGCACGGGTTCGTCCATCGCATCGAATCGCGCAATGCCTTCGTCGCATGCTGCGAGATCGGCAAGCCCCATCAAAGCCAATTTCTCATTTGCGAGCGCTGCGGCGACACGCTCGAAATCCCGGGCGGGCAGCTTGCGGAACAGCTCTCGTCGACACCGCCCGCGCACGGCTTCGAAGTCCATAAGCAAGTCGTCGAACTGAGCGGTCTGTGCAGCGAATGCAAAGGCAAGCGCGCAGCCGGTGCGCACCGCTAATCTCACAACATATCCATACTAAGGAGTACGAAGCAATGCATTCTATCCGCCGGTTCCGTCGCACGGTTGTGCGCACCGCTGCACTGGTTTGCGCCTCCCTCTTGCCGGCGCTTTCGCTGAACGCCACGGCGTTCGCCGCTCAGCCGAGGATCCACGTCGTAGCGGCCGAAAACTTTTACGGCGATGTGGTCAAGCAGCTAGGCGGCGAGAACGTCGACGTCACGAGCATTCTCAGTAATCCCGATGAAGACCCGCATCTGTTCGAAGCGAGCCCGAAGACGGCGCGCGCGCTGCAGAACGCGACGATCGTCGTATACAACGGCATCGACTACGATCCGTGGATGGACAAGCTGCTTGCTGCGTCGCCGAACAGCAAGCGCACCACGATCGTCGCGGCAAGCCTCGTCGGCGCCAAGCCCGGCGACAACCCTCACCTTTGGTACAAACCGCAGACGATGCCTGCCGTCGCGCGAGCCGTGAGCGCCGGGCTCGTTTCGGCCGATCCGGCCCACCGCGCGCAATATGAAGCCAACCTCGCCCGCTTCATTCAATCGCTCGCGCCTCTCGAAGCGCACATTGCGCAATTGCGCAAGACGCACGCGGGCGAGCCCGTGACCGCGACGGAGCCCGTCGCCGGCTACCTCTGCGACGCGATGGGGCTGGCGATGCGCAATGCGCGCTTTCAGTTGTCGGTCATGAACGATACCGAACCGGCCGCCGCCGACATCGCCGCATTCGAGCAAGACTTGCGCGGCAAGCGCGTGCGAGCGTTGATCTACAACGCGCAAGCCGTCAGCAAATTGACGGAGCGGATGATGGCGGCGGCCAAGCAATCGCAAGTGCCGATCGTGAGCGTGACTGAAACAGAGCCCGCGGGTAAAACCTATCAACAGTGGATGAGCGGCCAGATCGACGCGCTCGGTCATGCGCTGGGGAATCGTTGACGATGAGCGGCGACAGCGATCGCGGCGCCGGTGCCCCGCCAGTATCCGGCGGCGGCATGGACGACGTGGCGTCGGTTCCCGCCCTTGAACTCGATCACGTCTCGCTGTCGCTATCCGGGCGAGCGATCCTGAACGACGCGACCCTCGCCATCGCCCCCGGGGAATTCATCGGCGTGCTCGGTCCCAACGGCGCCGGCAAAACGACGCTCATGCGCGCCATCTTGGGCCTCGTGCCGGTCGCGCGCGGCGCGATTCGAATCGGCGGCCAGAGCGTCGCGCGCGGCAATCCGTCCATCGGCTACATGCCGCAAACGCGCAGCGCGCTCGCGAGCCGGCGCGTGCTCGGACGTGAATTCGTCGCGATGGCCGCCGACGGTCATCGCTGGGGCCTGCCGATCGCCGACGCCGCCACGCGCGCCGACGTCGATCGCGTGCTCGAACTCGTCGGCGCGCGCGCGCTCGCCTCACGGCCGCTTTTCGAGCTTTCGGGCGGCGAGCGCCAACGCCTGCTGCTCGCCCAATGCCTGCTCGGCAAGCCGCGGCTGCTTTTGCTGGACGAACCGCTCATCAGCCTAGACCCGCACCGGCAACGTACGGTCGTCGAGCTCGTGCGTCGCGTGCAACGCGAACTCGGCATCACGGTCCTTTTTTCCGCGCACGAGCTGAATCCGCTTCTGAACGCGATCGACCGCGTGCTGTATCTCGGCAGCGGCGCGGCTGCGCTCGGCACAGTCGATGAAGTCATCACGCGGCCGGTGCTGTCGCGGCTCTACGGTTCGCCGATCGACGTGATGCGCGTCAATGGGCGCATTTTCGTGATGTCGGGCGGCGTCGAAGTCGAGAAGCACGACCACGAGCACGAGAACGACGACGGCGCGCCGGCCCACGCGCACGGTCACGGCCACTCGCACCAACACGAACAAGAACACAAACACGATGTTTGACTACGACTTCATGGTGAACGCGTTCGCGGCGTCGGGGATCGTCGCCGTGCTCGCCGGCATCGTCGGCTACTTCCTGGTGATGCGCGGTCAAACGTTCGCGGGCCACGCGCTGTCGCACGTCGGCTTCACGGGCGCGACGGGCGCCGCGCTCATCGGCATGTCCCCGCTCTGGGGCATGATCGGCTTCACGCTGGCCGCCGGCGTGTCGATGGGCGCGCTCGGCGAAAAACTCGCGGGGCGCGACGTCGCCATCGGTGTCGTGCTTTCGCTCTCGCTCGGCTGCGGCCTCTTGTTTCTGCACTTCTTCACGGCCTACGCCACGCAAGTCACGGCGTTGCTGTTCGGCAACGTGCTCGGGGTGACGAACTCGACGCTCGTCGTGCTCGCCGGGATCGCCGCGGCCAGCCTCATCGCGCTGGCCTCGATCATGCGCCCGCTGCTGTTCGCGACGCTGCAGCCCGAATTGGCCGAAGCCAAAGGCGTGTCGCTGCGCCTCGTCTCGGTGCTGTTTCTCGCGATCGCGGCGCTCGCGGTGGCTGCCTGCACACAGATCGTCGGCGTGCTGCTCGTCTTCACGCTGATGGTCGGTCCTGCCGCCGCGGCGCAGAACTTGTCGACGCGGCTCGCCGCCGGCGTCGGTTTAGCGGCGCTGTTCGCGCTCGCGCAAGCATGGATCGGCATCACCCTCGCCTTCTACACCGATTGGCCGACCAGCTTTTGGATCACCGCGCTCTCGGCCCTCGTGTACGGCGCCAGCTTGCTGCGCGGCCGATAGCTGGTCGGAAGCGACAGCAGCAAGCTCGGCGCGGCGCCGGGCTGCGCCGCGCCCTGCGCCGCTCTTCCGTCCCCCTAACCCTTCCCTTTCGCGCACGCGACTTCGCTGCGCCGTGCCTTGACTTTCGCTCGCCGCCATCCGATCATTCGCTCACTCGACGAACAAAAGCTCTATTGAGATCCAACGGAATGCCGGCCCGCATTTCAGTGCTGCAACGGGCTGGACTAAGGAGACTAGGATGGCCGATACGCGCAATGGCGCCCCGAATGTGATCCTGCACTTGGGCGTAGGCTCGTTTCATCGCGCACACCAAGCGTGGTACCTGCATCGGCTCGCCGCGGCCAGAGCGCCCGGCGAAGCGCGCTGGTCGCTCACCGTCGGCAATATTCGAGGCGACATGAACGCCACGCTCGACGCGCTTGCGAAGCAGAACGGCGTCTACACGCTGGAAACCGTCACGCCTCAGGGCGAACGTGCCTACGAGACCATTCGCTCGATCGAACGCGTGCTGCCGTGGTCGGCGACGCTCGCGCCGCTCGTCGAATCCGGCGCCGATCCCGCATGCAAGATCATCTCGTTCACCGTGACCGAGGGCGGCTACTACCTGGACGAACACGACCGGCTCGATACGGCGAACCCCGATCTCGCCGCCGACCTGGCCGGCGCGCGCACGACGATCTACGGCGCGTTGGCCGCCATACTCGATGCGCGCCGCACGAGCGGCGCGGGCCCCGTGACGCTGCAAAGCTGCGACAACCTGCGCAGCAACGGCGAACGCTTCGAGGCCGGCATGCGCGCCTTTCTCGCGGCGCGCGGCGAAGCCGCACTCGCCCATTGGTTCGAAGAGAACACGTCCTGCCCGAATTCGATGGTCGACCGCATCACGCCGCGCCCGACAGAGGACGTGCGCACCCGCGTGCTCGAAGCCACCGGCATCCCCGACAGTTGCCCCGTCATGGGCGAAGCGTTCATCCAGTGGGTCATCGAGGACCGGTTCAAGGCCGGCAGGCCCGCATGGGAGCGCGTGGGCGCGGAGCTCGTCGAATCGGTCATGCCTTACGAAGAAGCCAAGATCCGGATCCTCAACGCGAGCCATAGCTGCATTGCGTGGGCCGGCACGCTCGTCGGTCACACGTATATCCATGAAGGCACGCTCGACGCCGACGTGCGCCGCTTTGCGCACGAGTATGTGACGCAGGACGTCATCCCTTGCCTGACGCCGAGCCCGCTCGATCTGTCGCGCTACCGCGACGTCGTGCTCGATCGGTTCAGCAACCCCTACATTCAAGACACGAATCAACGCGTAGCGGCCGACGGCTTTTCGAAGATCCCGGGGTTCATCGCGCCCACGCTCGTCGAATGCTTCGCTCGCAATGCGGAGCCCAACGCCACCGCGATATTGCCCGCGCTGTTCTTCCGCTTCCTCGATCGCTGGCGCGCGGGGAGGCTGCCGTACACGTATCAGGACGGCCTGCTCGACGAAGCCGCCGTTCGCGCGTGGTTCGCGGCGCCCGATCCGCTCGCGCGATTTTGCGCGTCGCGTGTGCTCTGGGGCGGCTTGGCGCAAGATGCGCGGCTCTCGCGCGTCATCGAAGCGGCGCTCGCCCGCGTCGATGCGTGGCTCGCTTCGAGAGCGCCGCACGCGGGCTAAACGCGCATGACATGGAGTCGGCGCTAAAGTAGCGCATGGCCGTTCCCGGCTCCGCCACGTATCGCATCGACCAAGAGGCCGCCCGCCATGTATCTCGGCATCGACCTAGGCACGTCAGAAGTCAAAGTCTTGTTGCTATCGGCCGACGCACGCGTGCTCGCCACCGCCGGCTCGCCGTTCCACGTATCGCGTCCGCATCCGCGATGGGCGGAACAAGATCCCGCCGATTGGTGGCGCGGCACTTGCGAGGCGATCGCCAAACTGCGCGCCGTGTGCCCCGACGCGTTCGCGCAGGTGCGCGGCATCGGCTTGTCCGGGCAGATGCATGGCGCGGTGCTGCTCGACGCCGCCGATCGCGTGCTGCGTCCGGCCATTCTTTGGAACGACATGCGCAGCGTCGAGGAATGCGCCGAGCTGACGCGACGCGCGCCCGAACTGCACGATATCGCGGGCAACTTGGCGATGCCGGGCTTCACGGCGCCCAAGCTGCTATGGGTCGCGCGGCACGAACCCGATGTCTTTAGCCGCACCGCCTGTGTGCTGTTGCCGAAAGATTACCTGCGGCTGCGCATGACGGGCGACAAGGTCTCCGACCCTTCCGATGCCGCCGGCACGCTTTGGCTCGACGTTGCTCGCCGCGACTGGTCCGACACGCTGCTCGCGGCCTGCGACATGCGCCGCTCGCAGATGCCCGCGCTCGCGGAAGGCAGCGAGCCGTCGGGCGTGCTGAGCGCCGAGATCGCGCGCGAGTGGGGCCTCTCGGGCGAAGTCGTCGTCGCGGCCGGGGGCGGCGACAACGCGACGAGCGCGATCGGCATCGGGGCGACGGAGCCCGGCGACGGCTTCGTTTCGCTCGGCACGTCGGGCGTGCTGTGCGTCGTGGGCGATCGTTTTTCGCCGAATCCGGCCTCCGCCGTGCATGCGTTCTGCCACGCGATTCCCGATCGCTGGCACCAGATGAGCGTCGTGCTGTCGGCCGCCAGTTGCCTGCGCTGGGTCTGCAAGCTGACCGGCACCGACGAGCCGACGCTCGTCGCGGAAGCCGCCACGCTCACGCCCGAGGCGCTCGACGCGGCGCCGATCTTTCTGCCGTACCTCTCGGGCGAGCGCACGCCGCACAACGATCCTTACGCGCAAGGCGTTTTCTTCGGCATGACGCACGCGACCGATCGCGCGCTGCTCGGTTATGCGGTGCTCGAAGGCGTCACGCTCGCTTTGACGGACGGGCTCGACGCGCTAGCCGCGGCCGGTACGGCGCCCAGTGCGCTCTCGTTGCTCGGCGGCGGAGCGCGCAGCCGGTTTTGGGCCCAGTTGCTCGCCGACGCGCTGTCGACGCCGACGCGTCAGCACGGCGGCGGCGAAACGGGCGCGGCGCTCGGAGCGGCGCGCTTGGGTTGGCTCGCGGCCGGCGGCAATCCGAAGGCCGTGCTGGCGAAGCCGCCCGTCGTGGCGCAATTCACGCCGAACGCGCAACGTCATGCGCAGTTGCGCGAACGGCTCGGCGCCTACCGCGAGCTCTACCGTCACGTGCGCCCCTTGTTCGAGCCCTCTCGCGCCCGGCTGGCCTGATATGCTGTATCGCAGTTTCACGCGTACCGCCTCTCATCGCCTCTAACCTTGCCTTGCCTACTGCCGTGACGAAATCCAACGAAAAACTCGACCTGGCCACGCGCGCGGCCTGGCTCTACTACGTCGCGGGCAATACGCAACACGAGATCGCCGAAAAGCTGCAGGTGTCGCGGCCCGTCGCGCAGCGGCTCGTCGCGTTCGCCGTGGAGAAGAATCTCGTTCGGGTGCGTATCGAGCACCGCCTGGCCGATTGCCTGACGCTCGCCGAGCAATTGAAGGCGCGCTACGGCCTGTCGATGTGCGAAGTCGTTCCCGTCGACGACGACACGCCCGAGGCGATCGATCGCAAGCTCGCCGTTGCCGGCGCGCAGGTGATGGAGCGTTACCTAAGCGAAGAAAAGCCCATGATCGTTTCGGTCAGCAGCGGCCGAACGCTAAAGGCGGCCGTCGATCAGCTGGGGCAAATCGATCGGCCGCAGCATCGGCTCGTTTCGATGGTCGGCGCCATCGCACAAGACGGCTCGTCGAACCGATACGACGTGGCCTTGCATATCTCCGAGAAGACTGGCGGCAAGCACTTCCTGCTGCCCGCACCGCTCATCGCCGATAGCGAAGCGGAGCGGGCGCAATGGGTCAACCACCGTCTTTATCGGATCGTCGAATCGCTGACGGCGCAAGCCGACGTGGCTTTCACCGGTATCGGCGATATCGGGCCGAAATGCCCGCTGCACGTCGACGGGTTCATTACCGCCGCGGAGGTCGCCGACCTCGCCAAGCGCGGCGCCGTGGCGGAAATGTTAGGGTTGCCGATCGATGCGAACGGCAACCCCGTGCAATCGCCGACGCGCCGGCGCGTAACCAGCGTGACGCTCGATTCGCCGCCCAAGCGGCCGACGATCGGTTTTGCGGGCGGCGAACGCAAGCACGGCGCCGTGCTCGCCGTGCTCAAGGGCGGCTGGTTGTCTGGGCTCGTGACCGACGAGGCGTGCGCCCGCGCGGCGCTCGGCGAGGACGAGCGGGCGGCCAAACGCCGCAAAGGGCACGGCGCACACGCACCGGCTTGAGCCCGCGCGCCGCGCCGCTGCGAGCCCGTTCGGGCGGCGCTCGCCCGGCTGGTGCGCCGGTCCCCCCACGCTTCTTTCTCTCGCTTCTTTACCGCCCGCGGCTCATTGCCGAATCTCGGCTTCCACGAGCAGCTTGAGCAGCGCCAGCGACTCCTGCCATCCGAGATAGCAGGCTTCGGCCGGAATGACTTCAGGAATCCCTTCCTGCACGATGTTCAACTCGGTCCCGAAAGGCGTCTGACGCAGCGACACCGTCGTCTGCATGGTCCCAGGCAGATTCGGATCGTCGAACCGGCCGGTGTAGCGAATGCGCTCGTGCGGCACGAGTTCGAGGTATTCGCCGCCAAACGAATGACTATCGCCGGTCGTGAAATTGGTAAACGACATTTTGTAGCCCGCGCCGACCTCGGCCCGCAATTCGTGCACGGTGCCGGTAAAGCCGTTGGGCGGAAGCCACTTCGTCAGCGCGCTCGCGTCGAGAAACGCGCGGTAGAGTCGCTCGGGCGCAGCGCGCAGCACGCGGTGAAGGCGGACGGTGTTCGTTGGCATGGTTGGCTCCAAAGGAGAAGGGACAATCCCTTCGATCCTACTCGACGAACGAGACGGGGCGAAATCGACATGCGCGTGTTCAATCGCCGTTCGGCTCGCCGGAAAACGGTTCCCTGCGTCCGATCAAAGCCATCGATGACTCCCTTCCGCCTCGCCCCGCCGTATCGTCCCGGTTTGCCGATCGTCGTGCGTAATGCGACCGGGGACCGGCAGCGAGTCAGGCGTTCGCACGCCGCCAAAGGGGTGGCGTGTAAACACAAATGTCAATACAATACGAGGCAGGTGAGTTGTGGCGTTCGAGTGGGACGAAAGAAAGAATCGAATCAACATTCTGAAGCATGGGATCGATTTCAGCGATGCGATCGACGTGTTTAACCATCCGGTGCTGCTTGCCCTGGATGGGCGGGACGATTACGGGGAAGAACGGTGGATAGCATTAGGGTGGATGAAGGCAACGCTCGGGGTCGTGGTGTATGTCGAACGTCTAGGGCCGATCATCCGGATAATCTCTGCCCGAAAAGCAACGAAACGCGAGGCGAAACGATATGAGCAAGGTATCAAGAACTGACTGGAAGCGGCTGGAGAAACTGGAAGACGATCAGATCGATACGAGCGACATCCCCGAGCTGGGTGACGACTTCTTTGCGCGTGCGGAGTTGCACGTCCCGCCG
The DNA here is from genome assembly GCA_036384755.1 of Trinickia sp. Classification (GTDB taxonomy): domain Bacteria; phylum Pseudomonadota; class Gammaproteobacteria; order Burkholderiales; family Burkholderiaceae; genus Trinickia. The sequence continues at coordinate 8,752 of DASVLS010000117.1, forward strand.
AAGCAGGCTGTGACCATGCGGCTCGACGTCGACGTGCTGAACTGGTTCAAGGCTCAGGGGCAGGGTTACCAGACGCGCATCAATAAGCTGCTGCGCGCCTATATGCTGGCGCATCAACGCCGGCACGTGTAAGCCCCGCGCTTTGGCCACGCGCTGTGCCCGAAGCGCGTCGCCGTTCGCCCTTCCGATCAAGCCGCCGACAACACTTCCACGATCTTGCGCTCGTAGGCCAGCCCGTCTTCGTCGAACAGATGGCAATGCTCGGGGTCCGCGCCCAAGACGAGCGATTCGCCCCGCTCGTGCCGCTCGAGCGGCGGGATTCGCGCGATGAGTCCGTCGGGCGCCACCGAGGATTCGGCATAAAGATACGCCGCGTCCCCCAGCGATTCGACCGCCGTCGTGCTCGCTGACACGCCGTAGACGGCGGTGCCGCTCGCGGTCCCGGCCTGCCGCGCGTGCAAATGTTCGGGCCGGATGCCCACCGTCACGCGCGCGCCTAGCTGCAGCGCACGGGCATTGGACGAAGCCGCCCCACGCGTCTCGACCGCGACGCGCTGCGTCTCTCCGGTCGCGTAACGCACCGACACGCCGTCGCCTCCCACCTGCTCGACTACGCCGTCGAGGAAATTCATCTTCGGCGAACCGATGAACCCGGCGACGAACCGGTTGGCCGGCGCATGGTACAAACGGTTAGGGCTGCCGACTTGTTCGACGTTGCCCGCGGACATCACGACGATCTTGTCGGCTAGTGTCATCGCCTCGACCTGGTCGTGCGTCACATAGATCATCGTCGTCTTCAGTTCGTCGTGCAGGCGCGCGAATTCGAGTCGCATTTTCACGCGTAGCGCCGCATCGAGGTTCGACAACGGCTCGTCGAACAGGAACACTTTCGGCTTGCGCGTGATGGCGCGACCGATCGCGACACGCTGGCGCTGGCCGCCCGACAACTGCTTCGGCTTGCGGTCCAGCAGATGATCGATGTGCAGGATCTTCGCGGCGTTGCGCACGGCGTCGTCGATTTCGGCCTTCTTCGCGCCAGCCAGCTTGAGACCGAACGCCATGTTGTCGTACAGCGACATATGCGGGTAGAGCGCATACGACTGGAACACCATCGCAATGCCGCGCTTGGCCGGCGGCACGTCGTTCATGCGCGCGGCATCGATCAGCAACTCGCCGCCGCTGATCCCCTCGAGACCCGCGATCATCCGCAGCAGCGTGGACTTGCCGCATCCGCTCGGCCCGACGAAAACGACGAACTCTCCATCCGCGATGTCGAGGTTCACGTTGCGCAATACCTCGTTTTCCTCATACCGTTTCGCGATGCCACGCAACGTCAGGCTTGCCATGATGCGTCTCCTTTCCGATTCGTTGCCGCGCGAGCCGTGTCGGCTGCGCCGGCGATCCATTGCTCGACGAATGCGGGCAACGCACGCATATCGTCGAATACCTGCCGCGCGCCGGCCTGCATGAGCGCGTCGACATGAGCGAGGCCCGCGTGCCCGGCATGCGTGCCGCCCGCAAAGCCGAGCACGGTCATCCCCGCCGCGCTGGCGGCCGACACGCCGGCCACGCTGTCTTCGACGACGAGGCACGCGAGGCTCGACACGCCGAGCGCCTCGGCCGCAGCGATATAAATGTCGGGCGCGGGCTTCGGGCGCGGCACACGGTCCGCGCAAAACACGTGGCCGCCGAAGAAGCGATCGAGCCCCGTACGCGCCAACACGGCCGCGACATAAGCCGTATAGCTGTTGCTCGCGCAGGCTTTCGTGAGCGCGATCTGCGCGAGCGCCGCCTCCACGCCCGGCACGACCGGCGCTTGCTGCGCCGCGCTTTCGACGCTGCGCCGTATCGCATCCATCTCCACCGGCGCGAGCGTCTCGCCGAGCGCCGCGGCGCTCGCTTCGAGCACGCGCTCGATACGCAGCCCGAGCAGCGGCAGCACGATCGGCTCGACGTCGGCGTGCGGCCAGCGCGCCTGCAATTGCTGCACGAGCATCCGCGCGGCGACGGCCTCGCTGTCGATCAGCACGCCGTCGCAATCGCAGATCAGCACGCGGTCGCGCCGGAATTCGCCGGCACGCGTCGTCGCTCCCGTCATTTGACGGCTCCGAAGGTGAGACCGCGTACGAGTTGCTTCTGCGACACCCAGCCCACGAGCAGAATCGGCGCCACGGCCAGCAGCGAGGCTGCCGAGAGCTTCGCCCAGAACAATCCCTCGGGGCTCGAATAGGAAGCGATGAACACCGTCAACGGGGCCGCGCTCGAGCTCGATAGGTTGATGCTCCAAAACGCCTCGTTCCACGACAGAATCACGAGTAGCAGCGCCGTCGATGCAAGCCCCGGCAGCGCCATCGGCATCAGCAGGTAGACGATCTCCTGCCAGGTCGCTGCGCCGTCGATGCGGCCCGCTTCGAGAATGTCGCGCGGAATCTCATTGAAGTAGGTGAAGGCCATCCACACGGCGATCGGTAAATTCATCAACGTATAGACGATGACGAGCCCGGTGACGGTATCGAGCAGCCCCGCGTTTTTCCAGAGCAAGTAGATCGGCACGAGCACGCCCACCGACGGCATCATCTTCGTCGACAGCATCCACAACAAGAGCTTCTGCGTGCGGCGCGTCGGAAAGAAGGCCATCGTGTAAGCGGCGGGCACGGCCAGCAGCAGGCAAAGGACCGTCACGCCGACCGAGATCAGAATGGAGTTGCGCGCGAACAAGAAGTAGTCGCTGCGCGCGAAGACCTCCCGGAAGCTGTCGAACGTCGGCGAGAACACGAGCGACATGGAGTACGCGTCGCGCTCCGTCTTGAACGCGGTGATCGTCATCCAGAAGATCGGGAAGAACAACGCGAGCGCGATGATCCACGCCAGCGCGCCGGGCAGCGCCCGCTTGACGGCGTCGAGGGCCGGCACGCGCACGCGCGCCCCGGGCGCGGCCGATAGGGTTGGATGGCTCATGCTTCGTACTCCCCTTTGAGATTCTTCGAGAGCATGCGAACGAGGAAGAATGCGACGATGTTCGCGAGCACGACGGCCAAGATGCCCCCGGCCGAGGCGAGCCCCACGTCGAACTGTTGCAGGCCTAACGCATAGATCAAATACGAGAGGATCGTCGTCGCGTTGCCGGGGCCGCCCGACGTCGTCGTGTAGATCTCGGCAAAGATCGACAGCAGAAAGATCGTCTCCATCATCAGGACGACGGCGATCGCGCGGCGCAAGTGCGGCAAGGTGATATAGAAAAACATGGCGATGGGACCGGCGCCGTCGATGCGCGCGGCCTCCTTCTGCTCTTCGTCGAGCGACTGGATCGCCGTGAACAAAATGAGGAATGCAAACGGCAGCCATTGCCAAGCGACGATGACGACGATCGCGGGAAGCGGATACGTGGCGAACCAATCGATCGGCTGCATGCCGAGCGCGCGCATGGCGGCGGCCACGACCCCGTACACGGGATGCAGCATCATGTTCTTCCAGATGAGCGCGCTCACCGTGGGCATGACGAAGAACGGGGCGATCGCCAGCAGGCGGGCGATGCCCTGTCCCGGAAATTTCCGGTCGAACAAGATCGCCATCAAGATCCCGCCCACGACCGTGATGACGAGCACCGACCCGATCAGCTCGAGCGTGTGCACGATCGACGGCACGAATGAAGGATCGGTGATCAGGTAGCGGTAGTTGTCGAATCCCGCGAAGCCCTTTTCATCGGGATTGAGCAGGTTGTATCGGGAGAACGAATACCAGATCGTCATCGCGAGCGGTATCGTCATCCAGAGCACGAGGACCGCCACCGAAGGCGCGGCGAGCCAACGCGTGGAGCCTGCGCGCCGTTCGGGAGTCGGCAAAGCGTCTTGCTCTCCTGCGTGCGAGAGCGGCATATGTAGATGTCCCATCGTTCGGGCTCCTGATCGATTCTCGGTCATCGCCAAGGCGATCTCGAGCGCGGGCGCGCGTCGTGTGCTGCCGCGGCCCGCAAGGGGGGCGATGCGCACGGTTGCGCGCATCGCCGCCGGCTTGCCTTACTTCTGGTAGCCGGCCTGCCTCACGGCGCGATTGGCGGCCGCATTGCCCGCCGCTAGCGCCTGATCGACCGACATCTGACCGGCCAGCGCGCCGGAGATGCTTTGGCCGACCACGGTCCCGAACGATTGGAATTCGGGGATGCCGACGAATTGCACGCCGGTGTACGGCACAGGCTTGGCCGTCGGATGGTTCGGATCGGCCGTCTTGATCGCGTTCTCCACGAATTCGGAGAACGGCGCCGCCTGCTTGTATTCGGGGCGGTTATAAGTCGATTCGCGCGTGCCCGGCGGCACCGAGGCCCAGCCTTCGTCCTTCGCGACGAGTTCGATGTACGGTTTGCCCGTGGCCCATTCGATGAACTTCATCGCGTCGTCTTGCTTCTTCGAGGTCTTCGGCACGGCCAGTGCCCATGCCCAGAGCCAATGCGAGCCTTTCGGCGTGACTTCCGTCGGAGCGGCGGCGAAGCCGATCTTGTCGGCCACCTGCGACTGACTCTTGTTATAGAGCATGCCGGCCGCGACGGTCGCATCGATCCACATCGCGCACTTGCCCGAGGACATCAGCGTCAAGTTTTCGTTGAAGCCATTCGAGCTCGCTCCCGGAGGGCCGTCCTTCTTCATGATGTCGACATAGGAGGTGACCGCCTTCTTCCATTCCGGCGAAGTCAGCTGCGCATTCCACTTGTCGTCGAACCAGCGGCCGCCATACGTGTTCACGCGCGTGGTCAGGTAAGCCATGTTCTCGCCCCAACCCGCCTTGCCGCGCAAGCAGATGCCATAGATGCCGGCCGATTTGTCGGTCAGCTTGTCGGCGAATTGGCGGATCTGATCGTACGTCGGCTTCGGCGGCATCGTGAGCCCCTTCGCCGCGAACAGATCCTTGCGATAGAACGTCATCGAACTCTCGGCGTAAAACGGCAACGCATAGAGCGTGCCGTTATACGACAGGCTATCGCGCACGGGCTTCATGACGTCGTCGACGTCATAGTCGGCCGGCAGATTCGTCATCGGCGACAGCCAGCCGCGCTTGCCCCACTGCGGCGCCTCGTAGGCGCCGATCATCATCACGTCGAATTGGCCGCTACCCGTCGTGATGTCGGTCGTCGCACGCTGGCGCAGGACGTTCTCCTCCAGCACGACCCAGTTCAGCTTGATGCCGGGATTGCTCTTCTCGAAATCGGAGGAGAGCTTTTTCATCTCGATCATGTCGGGATTGTTCACGACCGCGATCGTAATCGTCGCGGCGGACGCCGGCAGCGCGGCCATCGCCGTCAACGCGAGGGCGCCGGCGGCGGTCGCGCGCCGCGTCAGTCGAACGGCAAAGCCGGAATTGCGTTGCATCGCTTGTCTCCTTAAGTCTTGTACGTTGTGGTGGAAATGCACGTGCGCTTCGCAGCGAAGCGCGGCTCGTACTCAGCTCATCCAGTTGCCGCCGTCGACGTTCAGCGTCTGCGCCGTGATGTAATCGGCGTCGCTCGATGCCAGAAACAGCGCGGCGCCGGTCAGATCGGCCGGCAGGCCCATCCGCCCGAGCGGGACCGCTTCGCCGACAAGGCGCTTCTTCTCGCCCGGTGCGCGCCCTTCGTAGCGGGCGAACAGCGCGTCGACCTCGGCCCACATCGGCGTATCGATGACGCCCGGCGCGATGCCGTTCACGTTGATCCGATGCGGGGCCAAGGCCAGCGCGGCCGATTGCGTATAGCTCAGCACCGCGGCCTTCGTTGCGCAGTAGTGCGAGACGAGCGCTTCGCCGCGACGGCCGGCCTGCGACGACATGTTGATGATCTTTCCGCCTCGCCCCTGCTCGACCATGCGCCGCGCAACGGCTTGCATCAGGAAGAACATGCCTTTCACGTTGACGGAAAAGAGCGTGTCGAAAATGTCCCAGGATTCGTCGAGCAACGGCCGCATATCGAAAATCGCGGCATTGTTGAATAGGATGTCGATGCCGCCGAAGCGCTCGAGCGCCGCGCCGACGATGCGATCGATATCCTCGCGCCGCGTCACGTCGGCCTTCACCACGAGGACGCGGTCGGCATGCCGTTTGGCGAGATCGGCGCACACGGCGTCGGCCGGCTTCACGTCGACGAGGACGCAGCGCGCGCCCTCCTCCAAGTAACGCTCGGCGACCGCTTCGCCGATCCCGCTCGCCGCCCCGGTCAGGACCGCGACTTTGTCGTGCAATCTCACGAGCTTGTCTCCAAAGGGTGTAACGGAACCCGTCTTTATTTCTGGTCTTGCCGCACTTCTCGAGTGCGGCGAGCGATCGCTCGCTGACAGAGCAATTGCTCATCAAGTGATCGAATGATCGGATACGCGTCGCGGCCTGTCAAGGCGGGGTTCGGATTTTCGATGGTGCGCTGCGAAAGAGCGTTGGCCGTTCGGTCTATTGCAAAATTCAGCTAAACTAACGAGACTTAGTCCACCGAAACAAAGACCATGGAAATCGTGAACATCCACGAAGCAAAGACACATCTGTCGCGGCTCGTCGATCGGGCCGCGCTCGGCGAAGCCTTCATCATCGCCAAGGCGGGCAAGCCGCTCGTGAAAGTCGTCCCGCTCGACGCCCCCGTTGCGGGCCAGCGCCGGCGTCTCGGTTTTCTCGCGGGAGAAATCGTCGTACCCGAGGATTTCGATCAGATGGACGCGGGCGATATCGCGGACCTTTTCGGAGGCGCCGATACGTGAAGCTGCTACTCGATACGCATCTGCTGCTCTGGGCGGCCGGGCAGCCCGAGCGGCTTTCGGCGCCAGCCCGCGAGCTGTTGGAGGACGAAGAAAATGCGCTGCTGTTCAGCGCGGCCAGTTTGTGGGAAATCACCATCAAGAGCGACTTGGGGCGAAAGGACTTCCAAGTCGATCCGCGGCTGTTGCGCCGCGCGCTCGTCGACAACGGTTACATCGAATTGCCGGTGACGAACCGGCACGTGCTGTCGCTGAAGGGGTTGGCGGCGCTGCACAAGGACCCGTTCGATCGAATGCTCGTCGCGCAGTCCATCGCCGAGGGCATCCCGCTCGTGACGACCGATCCCGTCGTCGCTCAGTACGCGGGGCCGATCAAGCAGGTGTGAATGGCATCCTCACAAACGCTGGCCAAGCATGTCGTCCATCAAGGGCACAGCGGCGAGCGCCACGAGAACCGTCGCGAGCGGCACGGTCGACACGAAGCCCATGTGCTTGAACCCCAGTGCGCCGGCCAAGCCGCCGCAAAAGAACGCCGCCAGCAGCGAGGCGAGCAGCGCGAGGCGCTGGCGGTCGGCGCGCACGGCAAGTTCGTGCCGCATCATGCGATTCCAATAGAAGAGTTTGCCGAGTTCGATTCCCATGTCGGTCACGAGCCCGGTGACGTGCGTCGTGCGGATCTCGGCTTTCGAGATCTTCGTGATCATGGCGTTTTGCAAGCCCATGACGAAACAAAGCAGCGCGACGGTCGCGGGCACGAACAGCACCCGGTGCGCTTCCAGATTGGAGCCGAGAAAGCCGAACACGAGCAGCAGCGCCGCCTCGAGCATCAGCGGCATGGCGTAGAGGCTGCGCAAGGCGTGCCGCCGGCCCCAATTGATCATGACGGCCGAGGCGGCCGCGCCGCATAAAAACGAAATCAGCGATGCCAGCCCGGCGCCGGCCAGCCCGATGTCGCCGAGCGCGAGGTTGTCGGACATCGACGAGACTACGCCCGACATATGGGACGTATATTGGCCGACCGCGAGGAATCCGCCCGCGTTGGCGGCGCCGGCGACGAACGCCAGCGAGCGGCCGAGGCGGCGATTGGCTTCGTCGGTCCGCTCTGGAGCGGTGAATCCGCGCAGGTAATGAATGGGCATGCTGACTCTGACTCGCTCACAACGATCCGGGGGACGTGGCCCGTGCATCGCCCAAGGATCGAAATCCCGATATGTGCGGTGCGGCCGCAGCCTACGCCCATGCGAGCGTAGCACCGACCGCCGACCCTGTCTTTACGCTACGTCAATGTCCGTGCTGATCGGGCACGAGCGTGAGGAGACCGTCATTGCGGTGGCTCGGCGGATCCCGTTCTTCGGGTCGACCATCGCGGGAGTCGACAAACATACGAATACGATGCGCAAAAAATACGATAATTAAGAGCAAACCCCAATCGTGGGTCCGATAGGTCGTTAGGACGACTGATCTATCGTTTACACCTAACCTCGTTTTCGTCGGACGTTCTCCGCAACGCTCAAGCGTACCGCGCAAACCCGCGCCGATACTGGCTTCGCACCCCGTTTTAGACACGTCGTCATTTGTTCATACGATAGATTCGGTCAATCGAGATTTGGGGTTCCTACGAATCTCACTAAAGCCGCGCAAACGATTGCCGTAAACAAATTTGGGAGCAATGAGACCTCCCGCCCTCTGTTGCGAAAGCGGTCCAGCGGCCCTTCGTCATTAATTAGGAGTCCTTACATGTTTCGTTTCCTACGATTCCTTTCGCGCGACGAGCGCGGCGTCAGCGCACTCGAATACTCCGTCTTGGCCGGCATCGTCGTCGTGGCGGTCGCGGCCGCGGGCGCGATCTTCGGCGGCACCGACGGCTTGCCTGCCCTGTTCCAAAACATGATCACGCACGTTACCAGCGTTCAAGCCAGCGGCCACTAACCGGTCGAGTCCGTTCGGCTAGCTCGCCGAACGGCTCGCCTTGCCCGCGCCGGCGAACGTCGCCCGATACGCCCATGCTCATCTACGTGACTTACGTCCTCGCCTGCGCACTGTTGTCGATGCTGGCCTTGTCCGATCTGCGTCGGCGACGCTTGCCCAACGCCATGGTCGCGTCGTTCGCCGTGCTCTATTTCGCACATGCGTGGCTAGCGTCGGAAGCGCGCACCGGCCTAGCCTTGCATGTCGCCACCGGCACCGCCGCGCTCGCGCTGGCCGCCGCCCTATTTCGCTTCGGTTGGCTCGGCGGCGGCGACGCAAAGCTGTTCGGCGCCGTATTTCTCTGGAGCGGTCCCGCTCACGCCTCGACCGTCTTCTTCATCGTTTCGATGTTCGGCTTGATGCTCGCGCTGGCTCAAATCGTCCTTGGAAGGTTCCAGCGCGACGACGCTGCGCCGTTGGCGCTCGCATGGCTCGCACCGGCTCGCGGCGTGCCTTACGGGGTCGCCTTGGCGGCCGGCGGGATCGTCGCGGTTTGGCTGCCGGTCTGGTTGCCGGCGGCTCACCCGCTCGCCCTGCCGTTGCGCCACGCCTCGTGGCCGGTCTTGGCCCACGTACGGCTCACATAACGGAACGCCGTCGCCATGCAAAACATTCTGAAACTCGCAGGCTTGATCGTCGTTGCGGCCATCGGCGCGTTCGTGCTGCGCTCGCTCTACATCGCAGCCTCACGCCCCGGCCCCGTCAAACCGCCGCCGACGGTACGCGTTCGCGCCGCCGCGGCCGATTTGCCCGATGGCCTTCTGTTGCGCGATAGCGACCTCGTTTGGAAGCGCATGCCGCGAAGCGATGCCCCTGCCGGTGCACTCGTCGAAGGGACGCCGGACGCGCCCGATTTGAAGGGCGATCTGCTGCGCCACGCCGTTCATGCCGGTACGCCGCTCGGCGCGTCCGACGTCATTTCACCGAGTTCGCCCGGTTTTTTGGCCGCGGCGCTCAAGCCCGGCATGCGCGCGATCTCGGTCGCCATCGACGACGTTTCGGGCAACGCGGGCCTGATCGAGCCCGGCGACTACGTCGACGTTCTGCTCACGCAGCAAATTGCGACGGCGCCCGGCGCCGCGAATGCGTCGCTCATCGCCGGCACATCGGACCGGACCGTCGAAACCGAGACGATCGCCGAGCGCGTACGCGTGCTCGCCGTCGGCACCGCCTTCAAGCGGCCCAAGGACGACGAAACGAAACCGAGCACGGCCAACGCCCGCGCGCGCACCGTCACGTTCGAAGTGACGCCGCGCAGCGCGGAAGCCGTGACCGTGGCCGCCCATCTCGGCTCGCTTTCGCTGGCGCTGCGCAGTTTCGCGACGCGCGATCGCCAAGCCCCGCAGGCCGAGGATGTCATCGAGCCGCAAACGCCGCCCATGTGGGCGCGCGACGTCTCGCGAGGCCTGCGCGCCATGACGCCTGCTGCGCCAACCTCGGCGCATACGGCCGTGTCGCGTGCGAGCGCTAGCGCGCGGCCTGTCGTCATCTATCGCGGCTCACGACAAACCGATTCGTTCGGGACGAACGCGTTAGGCGCACAAAACGGAGCGGCCGGATCCGTGCCGCCGCTGCCGGCCGGCGCACCGCCGTCAGCGCCCGCGGCCCCCCCGGGCTCGGCGGCCGCAAGCGCACGCCCTGCTGCTTAGGATGGTTCAATGATGCTTCGCGCTCTCCGCTCATTCGTTCGTCTCGCCTGCGTGGGCCTGCTGCTTTCGCTGACGGCAGCGTCCGCACAGGCAGCCGGCGCCGGCAACGACGACGTATTGACCGTGCCCGCCGGCGGCGGCGAAATGGTGCAACTACCCGAGGCCGCCGTTGCCGTGTTCGTCGCCGATCCGGACGTTGCCGACGTGCACGTGCCCACACCGCAGACCGTGTTCGTCCTCGGCAAGAAGGCCGGCACGACGACGCTGTTCGCGCTCGGCGCCAACAATCGTCCCATTCTTCGCAAGACCATTCTCGTGGCCATGGATACGGCCTCGATCCAACGCTTGCTCGACGCGCGTTTTCCGCAATGGCGGCTCACGGTGGCGAGCGCGCCCGGCTCGCTGATGGTGAGCGGGCGCGTGCCCAGCGCCGGCGATGCCGACGCCGTCGTGCAAACGTTGAAACCGTATTTGCGCGATCAGGAAACACTCGTCAATCGACTCGCGCTCGAGCAGCCGATTCAAGTGCACTTGCGAGTCCGTATCACCGAAGTGGACCGCAACGTCACGCAGCAATTGGGCATCAACTGGAGTGCGCTCGGCGCGAACGGCAACTTCATCGGCGGTCTCTTCAGCGGCCGTGCGTTCCTCGACCCGACGTCCAAGCTGTTCAATCTAGCGCCCTCGGGCGCGTTCTCCGTCCTCGGCGGCTTTCATACCTCGCGCTATTCGATCGACGGGGTGTTGGACGCACTCGACCAAGAAGGCTTGATCACGATGCTGGCCGAGCCGAACCTGACCGCGATGTCGGGTCAAACCGCCAGTTTCCTCGCCGGCGGCGAATTCCCGATTCCGGTCGCACAGGACACCACGGGCGCGATCACGATCGAGTTCAAACCGTACGGCGTATCGCTCGACTTCACGCCGACGGTGCTCGCCAATAACCGTATCAGCCTGAAGGTGCGGCCCGAAGTGAGCGAGATCGATCCGACCAACAGCGTCACGACCGGCTCGATCAAGGTGCCCGCGCTCACCGTGCGCCGCGTCGAAACCACGGTGGAGTTGTCGAGCGGCCAGAGCTTCGCGATCGGAGGACTGCTGCAGAGCAAGAGCAGCGACGTGCTCTCGCAATTGCCCGGGCTCGGCCGCCTGCCCGTGCTCGGCAAGCTGTTCTCGTCGAAGGAATATCTGAACAACAAATCGGAAGTCGTCATCATCGTCACGCCCTACATCGTGCAGCCTGTCGGCCCAGGTCAAACGCGCGATGCGCTCGACAGCGTCACGCACCCGAGCAGCGACGTCGAATACGCGCTGCAGCGTGCGCTCGGTCTCGACCCGCTTGCCGGCGACGCGCCGCGGCTCGTCGGCGCGGCCGGTTTCGTCTATTGATCGGGAGTCGCGCAATGATCCATCGCTTCGCAGTCCCCACTATCATGCTCTGCGCGACGCTCGCCGCGGCGTCGGGGCTCGGCGGCTGCATGTCGGAGCACCCGCCGCTCGGCATGCCTAACGACGCTGTCATCGGCTATTCGTCGGAAAACGGCGGACGCGCCCTGCCTCCCCAATGCGATCAGTTGAATCAACCGTCGCATATGGTGGATGCGGGCCGAGGCCGGCCCGGCGTCGCCTTCGGCTGCGCCACCTACGCGAATCTCGCCGCCATGCTCGCACGCCCGGCCGATCTCGTCGCGCCCGTGCCGTATGCCGGCGCCGATGCGGCGCTCGGGGCGAGCGCCGTGCGCGCGTACGAGGAAGGGCGAACGCAACCGCTCCGATCGACGTCGACGACGACGTCGGTCTCGCATTGAGGACGGATACGCCATGGGTGCCTTCGAACTGCGTTCCGCCCATCGCCGCGCGCAGCCGCTCGCGACGGATCGCATCATCGCGGTCCTCGCCGACCCGAGCAGCGAAGAGGTCGTCAAGAATCTGATGCTCGACCAAGGCATCGCCCATGCCTATGTCACGCGCGGCGCCGTCGATGAAGCCATCGAGCTCATGCGCGGCCTGCCTCACTCGCCGCGGCATCTGCTCGTGGACGTGTCGGGCTCGCCGATGCCCGTCTCCGATTTGATGCGGCTCGCCGAAGTCGTCGACCCGTCGGTCAGCGTCGTCGTCATCGGCGATCGCAACGATGTGGGCTTGTTCCGGTCGTTGCTGCGGATGGGCGTGCAAGACTATCTCGTCAAACCGTTGACCGTCGAACTCGTGCAGCGTGCGTTGGCCGCAGCCGATCCCTCCTCGCAAGCGCGCGCCGGCAAGGCCATCGGCTTCATCGGCGCACGCGGCGGTGTGGGCGCGACGACGATCGCCACCGCGCTCGCGCGGCACCTGGCCGACAAGACACGGCGGCGCATCGCGTACGTCGATCTGGACCTGCACGGCGGCGCGGCCGCGTCGATGCTCGGGATCGTCTCGAACCAAGGGCTGGCGGAACTGCTGCAAAATACGCAGCGCCTCGATCAGCAGCTCATCCATCAAACCGCCGTCGCGCAAAGCGATCGGTTGTTCGTGCTCGGTGCGCAGTTGCCTTACGACCAACCGCTCGCGTTGCGGTCCGGGACCGTGGGCGAGCTCGTCGCCGCACTCAAGCGCCACTTCCACTACGTGGTGCTCGACTTGCCGCAACGCGCGGGCGGCTTCGTCGACGAAACGCTGGACGCCTGCGAGACCATTCACGTCGTTGCCGATCGCTCGGTGCACGCGGCACGGGAAACGGCGCGCCTGTGCCGCTTCGCGGAGGGCCGGCCGGCCGATGCCGCGGTGTCGGTCCTGCTGAACAACGCGCAGCAACCCGTGCGCGGCCGCGTCGCCCAGGCCGATTTCGTCCATGCGCTCGGCCGTGCGTCGGTGCATGAATTCCCGTACGAGCCGCAAACGCTCGCCGTTGCGGAGAACCTCGGCGAAGCGATCGCCGACGGCAAGCATTCGGCATTCGCGCGCGCGGTCGCCGGGCTCGCCGACGCGATCACGGGATCGGACGCGCCGGCCGTCGCGCAACGCGCGCCCTGGTATGCGAGGCTGGCGCGCAAGCGGAGCGCCGCATGATGTTCGGACGCCGCAGCCACGCCCCCTCGTTCGCGCCGCAATCGAGCGCGGCGGCCGAACTGCGTCATGGCGATGCGGCCGCTCGCCCGAGCGCCCCCGACACCGCGGTTCCGGAGAAACGCCAAGCGGCGCCGGCCGATGCATCGCCCGCAGTTGCGGGTACGAGCGCACCGGCGCTCGCACCCGACCCGGAGCCACGGACGAACGGCGCCAACGCGCCCCTGCACGCGGACCGTCACGAAGCGCTGATCCGCTCCGATACGTTCAAGACGATCCGTTCGGCGGTGTTTTCATCGATGAACATGTCGGCCGCGCTCATGATGTCGCGCGCACAAGTGCGCGAAGGCATCGAACAGATCGCCGCCGAAACGATCGCGCGCGAACGGCTGACGATCACGCTCGCCGAACAGGCGCTCATCGTCGACGAGATGCTCAACGACATGTTCGGCGTGGGCCCGATCGAGCCCCTGCTCGCCGACGAGCGAGTCACCGACATTCTCGTAAACGGCCCCGATCAAGTCTACGTCGAACGCGGCGGACGGCTCGAGCTCACGCCGCTGAAGTTTCGCGATAACGCGCATGTCATCAATGTCGCCCAGCGCATTGCGGCCGCGGTGGGCCGCCGCGTCGACGAAAGCAGCCCGCTCGTCGATGCGCGTCTGGCCGACGGCAGCCGCGTCAACGTCGTGCTGCCGCCGATCGCCTTGCGCGGCGCGTCGATCTCCATTCGCAAATTCTCCAAGCGCAACATCACGCTGTCGAAGATGGCGCAGCAGGGCAATATTTCCCCGGCCATGGTCGAGGTGCTGCGCATTGCGAGCGCATGCCGCCTGAACATCGTCATTTCGGGCGGCACGGGTTCGGGCAAGACGACGCTGCTCAACGCGCTGTCGAACTTCATCGACCCGCACGAACGGATCGTCACGATCGAAGACGCAGCCGAACTGCAGTTGCAACAGCCGCACGTCGTGAGCCTCGAAACGCGCCCGGAGAACAGCGAAGGGCTCGGCGGCATTTCGCAGCGCGACCTCGTGCGCAATGCGCTGCGGATGCGGCCCGATCGCATCATTCTCGGCGAGACGCGCGGCACCGAAGCGTTCGATGTCCTGCAAGCGATGAACACGGGCCACGACGGCTCGATGACGACGATCCATGCGAATACGCCGCGCGATGCGATCACACGGCTCGAAAGCATGGTGATGATGGCCAACGGCAATCTTCCGCTCGTTTCCATCCGCCGACAGATCGCGAGCGCCGTGCACATGATTCTGCAAGTGGAGCGAATGCGCGACGGCATGCGGCGCGTGACGCGCGTGACCGAAATCTCGGGCATGGAGGGCGACGTCGTCATCACGCAGGATCTGTTCGCGTTCCGATTCAACGCCAGCGCCTATGAGGATCAGGTGCGCGGCGCGTTCGAATCGTCGTCGCTGCGCCCCGCGTTCGCTCAGCGAGCAGCCTACTACGGCCTCGAAGAGCAATTGATCGGAGCGATGCAGTCATGACGCCCGCCGACGTCGTCGCCGTCGCCGCCTTCTTCGCGATCGTCATTGCGGGGCTCATCGTGCGGGCGCTGCGCGACATGGCGCGTAAGCAGCCCACGCAGCGGATCGCGCTGCGGGTGGCCGCGCTGCGCGACTCGCATGCGTTGCCACGCAAGACGCGTAGCGACAAGCCCTCGCATCAGCTCGTCAGCCTCGATCGCCGCGACGGCGACGAGCGCGCCTGGCAAGCGTGGCTTCATGCGAAGCGTCAACGCATCGAAACGATCGCCGGCCGCGCGGGCGTGCGCACAATCGTCGCCGCCGCCTTGCTCGTCGGTTTGCTGTCGTTCGCCGCGGCATCGTTGGCAGGGCTTCCGCTTTGGGCGCGCGTGCTCGGCGCCGTCGTCGACGCGCTCATTGCCGTGCGCGGCGTCTATGCGTTCATCATCGCCCGCTTCAAGCAACGCTTTCTCGCCGCCTTTCCCGACGCGCTAGATCTGATCATCCGCGCCGTCAGGGCCGGCATTCCGGCCGTGCAAGCCATCTGCACGGCCGGCGTCGAAAGCGAGGAGCCCGTGCGCTCGACGTTTCGCACGATGGGCGATGCGCTGCTCGTCGGCGCCGAAGTGAAAGACGTACTCGAGCAAGCGGCCGAGCGACTTCAGCTCGCGGACTTTTCGTTCTTCGCCGTCTGTCTCGTCCTGCAGCGGGAAACGGGCGGCAACCTCGCCGAGACGCTCGAAAACCTCGCGTCGATCGTGCGCACGCGCCGCGACATTCGCTCCAAGACGAAGGCGCTCACGGCCGAAGGCCGCATCTCGAGCAAGATCATCTCCGGCGTACCGTTCTTCATCATGGGCTTTCTGTATCTCGTCAATCGTCCTTACGTCTCGCTGCTGTTCAATACGCGAGCCGGCCACAAGATGCTGGTCCTTGGCGCCGTGCTGCTGACGATCGGCCTCGCGATGATTCGCAAGATCGCCAACTTGGATACCTCGCGCTGAGCGTCGCCACGATGATGACCTCGACCGATCTCTGGATGAATGCCGCGCTCGTCGCATTGCTCCTGTGCGCCACGCTCTGGCTCGTGCTGCGCGGCCGAAGCATGCGCTCGCGCATCGCGCAGCGCGTCCGGCATGGCGTCGCGCAAACGAATGCGGGGGAACCGGGGCAAAACGTTCCTCAGAAGCTCGCACGCAAAGTCGCGACGCTTGGCGAGCGCATGCCGGTCATCGATGCCGCCGAGCGCGGCAAGCTCGCGGGGCGCCTTGCGAGCGCCGGCTTTCGCGAGCCCCGCGCAGTCTCGATCCTCGCGGGGCTGAAGATCGTCTGCGGGACGTGCGTCGCGCTCGGCGCCATCATGCTGGCGCCGCATATCCCGCGCATCGGCGGCTACTTCGTCATGCGCCTGCTCGCGATGGCGGGCGCGTTCGTCATCGGCATGATGGTGCCCGAGTACGGGCTCGGCTATGTCGTCAAGCGCCGTCAGCGCGCGATCTCGGTTGCTTTGCCCGACGCGCTCGACCTACTCGTCATCTGCACGAACGCCGGCAACAGCCTGGTCGTCGCCATCAAGCGCGTGGCCGCCGAATTGCGCACGATCTGCCCACCGCTCGCCGACGAATTTTCCGTCACCGCCGACGAGTTGCAGATCGGCGGCGACAGCGCACGCGCGCTGAACGCCATGGCGGCCCGTATCGGCCTGACCTCGATGCGCGCACTCGTGACGACGCTCGTGCAATCGCAGCAGTACGGCACGCCGATCACGCAGTCGCTGCGTATGCTCTCTCGTGCCGAGCGCTCGATGCAGATCATCGCGCTCGAGGAAAAAGCCGCAAAACTTGCGCCGAAGATGACGTTGCCCATGATGCTGTTCATCATGCCCACGGTCGCATTGATCGCCGCGGGGCCCGCCGTCATCCGGCTCATCGCCGTGTTTCACCATTGATTCGACGGTCGCCTCGACCATGGGAGGTTGTCGTATGTATTCGGTCCCAATGCCGGCTCGCAGGCGGCTGCGCTACGCGCTCGCCGTCCCTGCGCTCGCCGCGTGCCTGCTCGGCGGCTGCGCAAGCGGGCCGCGCGTCGAAGCGCGTCCGGTCGTCGCGGAACGCGGCGCCGACAAGAGCACCGATCTGCGCATCGCCGAAAGCGCGCTCGAGAGCGGCGACACGCAACTCGCACTGTCGCTGTTCGAACGCGCGCTCAAGGCCGATCCCCGATCGCTCCCGGCCGAGCTCGGACTGGCCGACGCGATCTATCAAATAGGAGACTTGGCGCGTGCCGGCGTGCTGTACCGGCAGGCGGCGTCGGCCAGCCCCGAGGATCCGCGCGCACAGTTGGGACTCGCCCGCGTCGCATTGCGCGAGCGGCATCTGGACGACGCCGTCGCCCGCTACCGCCATCTCGTCGCCACTCACCCCGAAAACGCCGTGGCCGCCGAGGGCCTGGGCGCCGCGCTCGATTTGCAAGGCAAGCACGAAGAAGCGCAAGCGATCTACCGGACCGCGCTGGCGCGTCACCCCGAAGCACAGGGCCTAAAGACGAACCTCGGACTGTCGCTGATCCTCGAGCGGCGTGCGCGCGAAGGCGCGAACGTGCTGCTCGACATCGCCGGCTTGCCCGATGCCCCCGCGCAAGCGCGCGAAAACCTCGCGCTCGCCTATGGCGTACTGGGCAACAGCGAAGCGGCCAAACGAATTCTCACGGCCGACATGCCCGCGGCATCGGCCGAGGACAACTTGCGCTACTACGAGCAGTTGCGGGCGCGCTGGTCCTCGGCGCAAGCGGATGCCGGCGCTGCGCGGGTTCAGACCGTGCCTTCCGCGCAAGGCGCGTCGCCCGGAGCGCTCGATTGAATCGGCTCGTGCGTCTCGCCTCGAACGAGCGCGGTGTCGCCGCGCTCGAATTCGTGCTCGTCTTTCCGTTTTTGATGACGGTGTTGTTCGGCATCGTCGACACGAGCCTGCTGCTCTGCGACAAGGCCGTCATCACGAATGCGAGCCGCGAGGCCGCGCGCGCCGGCGTCGTCGTGCGTGTGCCGCAAATGGCCGCGAGCGATGTCGCGAACGTGGCGCTTGCCTATGCGCAGGACAACCTGGTGACGGGCGGAACGGCTACGACGCCGGCCGTCAGCGTCGACCAATCGGGCGGCACTTCGCCGGGCAGCCCGCTTAAAGTCACGGTGACGTACACGTACGAGGGGCTCGTCCTCGGCTCGGCGTTCAGCGCGCTGACGGGTCCCGTCACCGTCAGCGCGACGACGGTCATGAACTATGAGTAAGCGCACGCGGCGCGTTCCATCGCATACGAGATCGCTCGCTCGGCAACGAGGCTCCGTGCCGCTTTGGTTGTTGCTGACGATGCCGATGTTGCTGACGCTCGGCGCATTCGCCATCGATCTGCCGCGCGTCGCCATCGTGCGCAACGAACTGCAGAACGCCGCCGATGCGGCCGCGCTCGCGGGCGCGTCGAAGCTGCTCGCGTCCGGCAGCGGGCCCGATTGGTCCAGCGCCGCAAATGCGACTCACGCCGCCGTATCGCTGAATCGATCGGACGGCGCACCGCTCTCGGCCGCCACGGTCCAAACGGGATTCTGGAATCTGATGGGCTCGCCCTCGACGCTCGAAGCGCAGACGATCGCCCCTGGCGTCTACGACGCGCCCGCGGTCCAGGTCACGATCACGCGAAGCGCGAGCCTGAACGGCGGCGCCGTCTCGCTGTTGCTCGGCGGTTTTCTCGATTTGCTGAGCACGCCGGCGAGCGCCACGGCCGTCGCAGTCGCCGCGGCGCCTTCGACGGTCGGCGCGGGCGGCCTCTTTCCGATGGTCGTCGATCGATGCGTGCTCGATCAGTATTGGGACGCTCAAACGAACGAACCCGTGACCGACCCGTCGACGGGACAGCCGTACGAGTTCGAAATCGGTAACGGGCACCTGTATGGCGGCACGTGCGAGGCCGGCCAATGGACGTCGTTTCTGATCAACGCCAACGACGTGCCGACCGTGCGCGGTCTGATGGCTTCGGGCAATCCTTCGCCGATCTCGATCGGCGACAGCATCTGGATCGAGCCCGGTGTAAAGACGACGCTCTACAGTGAGGTGCCCGTCGGCACGACGATCGTCGTTCCCGTCGCTGCGCAAATCGACGCGCACAGCTACGTACCGATCGTCGCCTTCGCCGCGTTTCACGTCGACGGCTCGTACGGCGGGAGCGGCAAGTACATCGAAGGCCACTTCGTCAGCGGCTATCGCCTTCCCGTGCAGGCATGGGGTGTCGGACCGCAGTACGGCGTGTATGTGGCGCCGCGTCTCGCGCTCTGAACGATGGGACTGAACCGCTCGAGCACCGCGCGCGGCCGCGGTGCTCGAGCCCATGCCCTCTTCGGTCGCTCGCCGATCAGAAGAACCCGAGCGCTTCGGCTTGGTAGCTGACCAGCAAGCACTTCGTCTGCTGGTAGTTTTCGAGCGCCTTCTTGTGCGTCTCGCGGCCGATGCCCGACTGCTTGTAGCCGCCGAATGCCGCGTGCGCGGGATACAGGTGATAGCAGTTCGTCCAAACGCGGCCCGCCTCGATCTCGCGGCCCATGCGATAGGCGCGCGTGCCGTTGCGCGTCCAGACACCGGCGCCGAGTCCGTAGAAGGTATCGTTCGCGAGTTCGATCGCCTCTTGCTCGTCCTTGAACGTCATCACCGAAGCCACGGGCCCGAAGATCTCTTCCTGGAAGACGCGCATCTTGTTGTTGCCCAGGAGCATCGTCGGTTGCACGTAGAAGCCTTCGCCCAAATCGGCGAGCGGAGCCGTGCGCGCGCCCCCGGTCAGACACTGCGCGCCTTCGTTGCGGCCGATGTCGATGTAAGACAGGATCTTGTCGAGCTGTTGCTGCGAGGCTTGCGCACCGATCATCGTCTGCATGTCGAGCGGGTGGCCCGCCTTGATCTTGCCCACGCGGGCGATCGCCTTCTCGATGAAGCGATCGTAGATCGATTCCTGAACGAGCACGCGCGAGGGGCACGTGCAGACTTCGCCCTGATTCAGCGCGAACATCGCGAGGCCTTCGAGCGCCTTGTCGAGGAACGCATCGTCTTGATCGAGCACATCGGCGAAGAAGATGTTCGGGCTCTTGCCGCCGAGCTCGACCGTGCTCGGAATCAGATTGTCCGCCGCCGCGTGCAAAATGCGCTTGCCGATCGGCGTCGAGCCCGTAAAGGCGATCTTCGCGATACGCTTGCTCGTGGCCAGCGCTTCCCCGGCTTCCTTGCCGAAGCCGTTGACGATATTGACGACTCCCGGCGGAAACAAATCGCCGATGAGCTCCATCAGCACGAGCACCGAAGCCGGCGTCTGCTCGGCCGGTTTCATGACGACGCAGCATCCGGCCGCCAGGGCGGGCGCGAGCTTCCACGCCGCCATCAGCAGCGGGAAATTCCACGGAATGATTTGCCCGACGACGCCCATGGGCTCATGGAAATGGTAGGCCACCGTGTTGTCGTCGATCTCGGAGATCGCGCCTTCCTGCGCGCGGATGCAACCGGCGAAATAACGGAAGTGGTCGACGGCGAGCGGAAGGTCGGCCGCCATCGTCTCGCGCAGCGGCTTGCCGTTGTCGATCGTCTCGGCCACGGCCAGCAGCTTCAGGTTCTTTTCCATGCGGTCCGCGACTGCGAGAAGCGCATTCGAGCGTTCCGTCGTCGAGGTCTTGCTCCACTTGCGGCGGGCAGCGTGCGCGGCATCGATCGCCTGCTCGATGTCCTCGGCGCTCGAGCGCGGAATGCGGCAGAACGGCTTACCGTTGATCGGGGAGACGTTCTCGAAGTAATTGCCGGCGACGGGGGGCACCCATTTTCCGCCGATATAGTTTCCGTATTCCTTGCGGTAAGGGTATTCGACGTCAAGGCCGAGTTGCTTCAGGTCAAACAGATCCATCGCACGTCTCCTTTACTTTACGTTCTCTGAAATCCAGCTCACAGCGCCGATCGGCTGTTGCCGGAATGAGGCAACAAGCATGCCAAATTGAAAGCATTGAAATACGAGGAGGCCTGCTTGCGTGCGCAACAAAAGTGTCTCAATTCGAAACAGCCGAAGACGCGTGCGTGCATCGAGTGTCTCAATTTAAAACAAGGTATTCCGTTCGCCTCTATCGAGCGCGGATCCCATTCGCTCGACGAAGCGATTCCCTCGGCGCGCTCGCAGGGGACCCCGTCAATCGCTCGTTTACTTCGTGGAAGCCGCAGTCGTCGCCGCACCCGAGCGGCCGCCGCCGAGCGGGCCCGCATTGAGCATCGTCGTCGAGGCGCGCGCGCTGTCGGCCGTCATTTTTTCGGCGCCGGGGGCGTACCCGTTGGCGTTCAGCAGGTACGCCATGACGTCCGCGTATTCGCCGTCCTTGAGCTTGCCGGGGCGATCGGCCGGCATGTTCGTCGACATGTAGGTGTAGATGCCGCCGATCGTCAGATGCGAACCGGACACGGGCGCGAACGCCGGCCCGCTCAGCGCCGGCGCCGTGATGCCCTGAAGGTTCGCGCCATGGCACTTCGCGCAGCTGCTCGCGTAAAGACGCTTGCCGTGCGCCACCTGCCCTTTGTCGAACGACGGTGCGGCCGCTGCGGCGGCGTCCGCTACCTTGACGATGTATCCGCGCGCTCGAGCCGAATACGCTGCGTCGCGCCACGCCTTGCGGCCCGTTGCCGCGACCGGGCCATCCCGATAGGCGAATGCCGCCGCCTCTGCTCGCGCCGTTTCGGCGGTATCGGGCAGCGTCCATGCGCGGGTCAGCGCGGCAAGCCGTCCATTGGCCGCCATCGACGTCAATGCGCGGTCGACCTTGTGCCGCAAGGCCGAGGCATGGGGGCCGAATGCGAAAACGAGCTCCCAGCCGGAGTAGGGAGAGCGCGTTTTGCGCACGGTGAAACGCTGCTGGGCGTGCGCCTGCTGATAGGCGACCACCGCCGGATACCAAACGATCGCGCGCGCCGCTCGCCCGCTCGCCACCGCGTCGACGGTCAACGCGGGCGTGTTTTCGAGAACGAAGCGGACATGCTGCTCCTGGACGGCGATCAGTTGCGAAGGGCTACCGTAGGTCGCTGCGACGACGTCCTCGGCTGTGCGCGCTTGCGTAGACGCGCTCGCTTCCACGTTCACGTAATCCGCGCGCAAATAGCCGCGGGAAAACAGCAAGTCGCTGTTCGAGGCGTCGGCGACGGACGAACGCGGAAAGCCCGCGATGACGTCGCAGCCGTGGCCGAGCGTCCGCCGCAGTTCTTTCAACGAGACGCCATCGTCGTCATCGCCGCCGCCGATGCCGCGCTCGGCGAGCGTGGCGGCGATCCCGGCCGTCTTGAATGCCTCGTTGGCCACGGCCTTGTCGAGCGCAGCCGACGGGCTGCCCGGAAACGTGCAGATGCGCATCGGCGCAGCGGCCGAAGCCGACGGCGAAGCGATGGCGAGGCCGGTGGCGATCGCCGCTGCCGACGCAAGATGAAAGAGATGCGTATTCATGATGATGAACCTGCTTTCGATGAATGCGGCGCCACGTCGCGACCGTCGCGCGGAGCGAACGGCCGGCCGTGATGCGAGCGCTTGAGTGGGAAGCGGCGGATGAAGCCGACTCATCCGCGCTGGGCGAATCCGCTGCGAGAATGCGCTGCGAGCGTCAGTTGCGATGCAAAGCGAACACGTAGAGCGTGCCGCCACGCGGCACCTTTTCGGCGATCTTCGCCATCGGGCCGCCCCAGATCGGATTGGCGCCGCCGTAACCGGCGAGCACGGCGACATACTCTTGTCCGTTCGCTTCGAAGACGGACGGCTGCGCAATGATGCCGCTCGCCAATTTCGGGCTCGTCCAAAGGATCTTGCCCGTCGCCTCGTCGAATGCGTAGAGACGACCGTCGAGCGAGCCGCTGAACGCCAGGCCGCCGGCGGTACTGGCCACGCCGCCGTTCCACGGCATCTTGCTCCAATGGCTCCAGACCTTCTTGCCCGTGTTCACGTCGATGGCCTGCAACTCGCCGTAGCCTTTGCTGCCCGGTTCGGGTTTGATTTCGAAGCCTTCGCCCAGATAAGGCAAGCCTTCCATGTAGCTGACCGATTTGCCCGAAAGGCTCATGCACGCATGCAGCGACGGCACGAACGCGAGATGCTTGGCCGGATCGTACGAGACGGACCACCAGTTCTTTCCGCCGAGAAAGCTCGGGCACGTGTCGATCGTCGTGCCGACCTTGGGATACTTCGCGCGATCCTCGATCGGCTCGCCGTCCTTCGTATAGCCCGTGACGGAAGTCGCCTTCACGAATGCGCTCGCATAGATGAGCTTGCCCGTCGTCCGATCGATCGCATGGAAAAAGCCGTTGCGATCCGCATGGACGATGGCGTCGTAGTCCTTCCCGCCGTATTGGATATTCGCGAGGATCGGCGTGTTCACGCCGTCGTAGTCCCACGTGTCGTTGCTCGTGTATTGGTAGTGCCACTTGATCTCGCCGTTTTTCGGATCGAGCGCGAGCAGCGAATCGCTATAGAGGTTGTTGCCCGGGCGCAGCGACGCGAGCCACGGCCCCGGATTGCCGACGCCCCAGTAGAGCGTCTTCGTCGCCGGATCGAACGTGCCGGTCAGCCATGACGCGCCGCCGCCGTGCTCCTGCATGCCGTCGGGCCAAGTGTCGCCGCCCTTTTCCTTGGCGCCCGGAATCGTCGTGCGCTTCCAAAGCAGGTTGCCGTTGTCGGGATCTAGCGCCGCGATGAATCCGCGCGCGCCGTATTCTCCGCCCGAATTGCCGACGACGATCGCGCCATCGATTGCGAGCGGCGCGAGCGAGAACGCGTAGCCCGTGCCCGGATCGAACATGCGCTTCTTCCACGCGACGCTGCCCGTTTGCGCATCGAGCGCGGCGATTTCACCGTCGAGCATCGCGATATAAACGTTCTTGCCGTACAGTGCGACGCCGCGATTCACGACATCGCAGCAGGCGTTCTTGAATGCCTCGGGGCCGAGCTTCGGCTCGTACTTCCAAAGCGACTTGCCCGTGACCGCATCGAACGCGTAGACGTTGTCTTTGGGCGTGCTCACGAACAGATAGCGGCCGTTGACGATCGGCGTCGCCTCGAAGCCTTGCTGCAGATCGGCGGGGAACTTATAGCTCCATGCGAGCTTGAGCTGCTTGACGTTCGACGTATCGATCTGCGTAGCCGGCGAATGCGATTGCCCGTCATAGCTGCGATAGTAGGTGAGCCAGCCCGGATCGGTCTTCGCGTTCGCGAGCCGGTCGTACGTGACCGGCGGATAGTCGTCTGCTGCGCTCGAGAGGTGCGGGGCGAAGCTGATCGCGGCAAACGCGCAAGCTGCGAGCGCCGTTCGCCATGCGGCCGAAGCGGTACTTCCGTTCATTGTCTGTCTCCTGTATCGGATTTATCGCGGCGCGATGCTCTCTCGAGTCGACTGTGACGCCTTGACGCCTTGACGCGCGAAGATGGGCC
Source organism: Trinickia sp. (assembly GCA_036384755.1). Lineage (GTDB taxonomy): Bacteria > Pseudomonadota > Gammaproteobacteria > Burkholderiales > Burkholderiaceae > Trinickia. The sequence goes on from DASVLS010000117.1 coordinate 33,073, forward strand.
GCGGGCCACGCTGAACGCAAAGGGTGTGCCATCGCTCCCGCAAGGCGCGCCCGAACGCCGATGGCCTTCGGCCGTCGACGCATATCGAAGTCGAGCCGCAATGCGACCATCTACGCGGCTGTACAAACTTGAAACACGTCCGACGGTGCGCGTGTTGCGAAACGAGACACATCCCTCGTCGTGAGACAGTCCGATCGAGCGCAAACGCGCCACATTGCCGCAGCCACATTGCCGCATCGTCGTCGATGAACGATGGACACGCTTCTTCGCATGAGCGTTGGCATGCTTTTCGCACCAACGCAGGCACACGCGGAGACGCCGGTTACGACGCTAACGAGGAATGGAGAAGGTGATGAAACGGTTGAGGATGGTCGTTGAGAAATGGCTGGCTCCGACGCCGGCGGCACCGTTGCGCGTCACCCGGATCACGAGCCACGCCGACGGCAGGCAAGGCGTACGGGTAGAGGTCGATGGTCCACGCGGCACGATCGGACTGGTGTTTTTTCGCCATCGCGACGGCGCCTGGTACGTGTTTCCGCCCAAGAGCGTTGGCCTAACGATGGGGGTTTATCCGTCGGCCACTCGGTGATGAAGGTGCTCGCAGTCGAACGTTTTCCCATCCCAATCGCGAACGAATAGACGTTGTCTTGAATCAAACGGTTGTGCGCCGATGGGATCAGGATATGTCCTGATATTCGCCCGCACGCACGCGCGCCATCGTATTGGGCCAACCCTCCCTCGCCGTTTCGCGTTTCTCGCGTCTCATCTGGAACTTCGATAGGCTTCGATAGGAGGACAATCGCACGGCGACCGCGAAGCTGGCGCGTTTTTTGCTGTTGTCCGAGCCAAAAGCGTACAGGCCGCGCGCCGACGCTCGATTAGGAGGAGACAATGCGCAATGTCGTTCATCGCCCCGTGCATCCCGTGGCGGGTGGCGAATCGAGCTGGCTCACGCCGTGCATTCAGAAGGCGCACGAACGCTCCGAGGGCTTCGGCCTCTTGACGGGCCGACAGCCCGACTACGATATTCTTCCCGCCTCGGAACTCGCGCTGAAAGTCGAGCAGAACCGCATTCTGTGCGCGCACGCCATGCCTGTGATGGAGACGCTGCGCGAACAGATCGTCAATACCGAAAGCATGGTCGTCCTCACCGACGCGCAAGGACTCATCCTGCATTCGATCGGCGACGACGATTTCCTCGCACGCGCGGAAAAAGTCGCTTTGCGCCCCGGCGCGCAATGGTCGGAGGATAGACAAGGCACGAATGCGATCGGCACGGCGCTCGCCGAACGTAATGCGACCGTCGTCCACGGCGACCAGCATTTTCTCGAAGCCAATCGTTTCCTGACCTGTTCGAGCGTGCCGATCCTCGATCCGTACGGCGATCTCGTCGGCGTATTAGATGTGACGGGCGATTACCGCAGCTATCACCAACACACGATGGCGCTCGCGAAGATGTCCGTGCAGATGATCGAAAATCATCTGTTCGCCTCCACGTTCCGGGACACGCTGCAAGTCGCGTTTCACAGCCGCCCCGAATTCCTGGGCACGCTGATGGAAGGCATTGCCGCCTTCACCGGAGACGGACGTTTTCTGTCGGCCAATCGCAGCGCCCAGTTTCAACTCGGCATGCCGCTCGCGGCGTTGCGCGCCCATACGCTCTCGTCGCTGTTCGGGATCGCTAGCGCCGAACTCGTCGACCGTCTGCGCACGAGCCGGGATTCGATCGTCTCGCTGAACCTGCACAACGGCGCGGTGGTTTGCGCCAACGTCACGTTCCGGCGCGCGCTCTTGACGGCCAGCGGCTGGCCGGCGGACGCACGCCGCGAGGCGAACGCGGAAACGCAAACGGTCGCGGCCCCGGCCTCGCGCGGGAGCCTGCGCACGCTGCGCCTCGAGCAACTCGACACCGGCGACCCGCAAGTGAGCGCCGTCATCGCGAAACTGCGCAAGGTGATCGGCAAGGACATTCCGCTGCTCATCACGGGCGAGACGGGCACCGGCAAGGAACTGCTCGCGCAGGCCATCCACAACGAATCGACGCGGCGCTCGGGGCCTTTCGTCGCCGTCAACTGCGCATCGATTCCCGAAACGCTGATCGAATCGGAGTTGTTCGGCTACGAGGAAGGGGCATTCACGGGTGCGCGCCGCAAAGGCGCGGTCGGCAAGATCGTTCAGGCGCACGGCGGCACGCTCTTTCTCGACGAAATCGGCGACATGCCTTATCCGCTGCAGGTCCGCCTGCTTCGCGTGCTGCAAGAGCGCGTCGTGAACCCGCTCGGCTCGCCGAAGACGATTCCCGTCGACATCGCGATCGTTTGCGCGACACACCGCGACCTGCGCGAGATGATCGCGCAAAACCGCTTTCGCGAAGACCTCTATTACCGTTTGAACGGACTCGTCGTCAGACTTCCGCCATTGCGAGAGCGCAAGGATCTCGCCGTCGTCATCGGCAAGATGCTCGAGCGCGAAGCGCTTAGAGGCGGCGACGGACAGCCGCTCACCGTGGCGCCCGAGATCATGACGCTCTTCGAGCGATGCACCTGGCCCGGCAACTTCCGGCAGTTGGGCAACCTGCTGCGCACAGCGGCCGCGATGATCGACGAGGACGGCGAGATTCGCCGCGAGCACTTGCCCGACGACTTCTTCGACGACTTGCAAACGAGCGATGCCTCGCCGGCCGCTGCCGCCTCCGTCGACACGCCCGCTCAGAACACGCCCACTGAGCAGCAAGGCACGCGGCTGCAAGACGTCGCCGCTCAAGCGATCGCGGCCACGCTCGCGCAGCATGGCGGCAACGTCTCGGCCGCCGCGCGCGCGCTCGGCGTTTCGCGTGCCACGCTGTATCGCAAGATGCCAGCCGCCATGCCCGGAAAGCGCAACGATCGAGACTAAGCGGCTTTCCGTTTCGCACGTGTCGTCGCGCACCGGTCGGGTGTCGCATTTTGCAACAGGTGTCTCCCATTGAAACATCGACTGTTTCACGATTGAGCGCGCCCCTGCGCGGCGCGCATTCTCTTGCCCCGGAGACTCGCGTCATGCCGTGCGCCCGTGCCTATGTGCGCGCCCTGCTCGAGGCTCGCGCGGCGCCTGTCGCGCTCCCCTCGCATCGCCCTCACCGCACGCGGCCATCGGCATGGGCTTTGCTTTAACACGTTCGCCGCACACCGATACGCGCGGTCGCTTGGCTTCAGCGCCATTCAATTCAATGCCGTTCAATCAAGGAGACGACCATGCAGTGGACTACGCCCGCCTATACCGATTTGCGCTTCGGTTTCGAAATCACGATGTATATCGCCAACCGCTAACGAGCGGTCAGTGCGCCGCGCGTGAGGACCATCGCCTCGCGCGCGGCCGCCTTACAGGTGCAGCCGTGAACACCCTAACCACACCCGCCGCCTCCGCGGCCGCCGAAGCATCGGCTATCCCTTGCGCATGCGCCGCCCCGGACGCGGAATCGCCGTGGACGCCCGATCAGTTCGAGGCGCATTTGCGTGCGCTCGGCGCGCGCTATCACATTCACCATCCGTTCAACGTGCGGCTCAACAGCGGCCAGTGCTCGCCCGATCAAATTCGCGGGTGGGTGGCGAACCGCTTCTACTATCAGATCAACATCCCGCTGAAGGACGCCGCGATCCTCTCGAACTGCCCGGATCGCGAAACGCGGCGCCTTTGGGTGCAGCGCATTCTGGATCACGACGGATACGGCGACGACGCGGGCGGCATCGAAGCGTGGGCGCGCCTAGGCGATGCGGTGGGACTGTCGCGCGAGGCGCTTTGGTCGCTCGAGCACGTCGCGCCGGGTGTGCGCTTCGCCGTCGACGCCTATGTCAATTTCGCGCGGCGTGCGCCGTGGCAGGAAGCCGTCTGCTCATCGCTGACGGAAATGTTCGCACCGCAGATCCATCAGGATCGGCTCGCGGGCTGGCCCGCCCTCTATCCATGGATCGACTCGGACGGGCTTCAGTACTTTCGCAGCCGCATTCCGCTTGCGACGCGCGATGTCGAGCATGGGCTCGCCGTCACGCTCGATTACTTCCGAACGCGCGAGATGCAACGCCGCGCGCTCGAGATTCTCCAGTTCAAACTCGATATCTTGTGGTCGATGCTCGATGCCATCGAAAAGGCGTACCCGTGATGGACTTTGCCGACACCGTGAGCGGGGCCCCGTTGCGCCCGCGTCTTCGTCCGCTCTTTCGGCTGCAATGGGAAACGGCGCAGGACGCCTACGTTTTGCTCTATCCGGAAGGGATGATCAAGCTCAATCCCAGCGCGGGGCAGATACTCGTGCGTTGCAACGGCATACGGGAGATCGACGAGATCATCGCCGAGCTCGAGGCGCTGTTCAATGCGCGCGATCTCGCGGCGGACGTCTATCGCTTTCTCGATCATGCGCGCCAGCGCGGGTGGGTCGACTGAGATGCATGCCGATGCCCCCGGCGCCGCGGTCGCGCCCCCGCTCTGGCTGCTTGCCGAGTTGACCTACCGCTGCCCCCTGCACTGCGTGTTCTGCTACAACCCCGTGGACTTCTCGAGCCACGGCCCGGAGCTCGACACCGACGCCTGGCTGCGCGTCATGAGCGAAGCGCGGGCATTGGGGGCGGTGCAGCTCGGGTTCTCGGGCGGCGAGCCGCTCGTGCGCGACGATCTCGAAACACTCGTCGCGCACGCGCACGAGCTGGGGTTCTACACGAATTTGATCACCTCGGGCGTCGGTCTCACCGAGCCGCGCATTGCCGCCCTCAAAGCTGCCGGGCTCGATCACATTCAACTCTCGTTTCAAGACGCCTCGCGCGAGCGCAACGATTTTCTGTCGAACACGCGGACGTTCGAGCGCAAACGCAATGTGGCCCGCCTCATCAAAGCGTACGGCTACCCGATGGTGCTCAACTGCGTGCTTCATCGCTACAACCTGCCCCACGTGGGTCAAATCATCGAGATGGCGCTCGACATCGGCGCGGAGTACCTCGAACTGGCGAACACGCAGTACTACGGCTGGGCGCTGCTCAATCGCGAGCAACTGATGCCGACGCAGGAGGCGCTGCGCGAGGCCGAAGACACGGTCAACCGTTACCGCGCGCTCATCGGCGAGCGCTGCGCAATCCTGTATGTCGTGCCCGACTACTTCGAGAAGCGGCCCAAGGCATGCATGAGCGGATGGGGCGCCGTGTTTCTCGGCGTGGCCCCCGATGGAACCGCGCTGCCGTGCCATGCGGCCCGCTCGCTGCCGGGGCTCGATTTACCGAACGTCAAAGATATGCCGCTGTCCGCGATCTGGGGCGAGAGCGCCGCATTCAACGCGTTTCGCGGCGATCGTTGGATGCGCGAACCATGCCGAACCTGCGATGACAGGGCGGCCGACCACGGCGGATGCCGCTGTCAAGCGTACGCGCTGACGGGCGATGCGCGCGCGGCCGACCCCGTATGCGCCAAGTCCCCGCATCGCGGCGAAGTCGAGCGCGCTGTCGCGGTTGGGCGGCTGGCGCCGCGCACCGACGAACAGCCGCTCGTCTTTCGAAGCATGAAGCGCGAGTAGCGCGAACGATCGAGTTCGCTAGCGCCCTTCAGCCCGCCGTCTTCGCGGATGCCGGCGAGGATGCCGCCGCCGGCGCGGAGGCTGCGCCGACCGTGGCCGGCGCGTCGGCCGGGCGCGGCGTCTCGCCCGTATTCGCGAGCCAGCCGCCGCCGAGCGCCACGTACAGATTCACGAGGTTTTCGAGTCGCGCCGCACGCGCATTGATGAGCGACTGCTGAACCGTGTAGAGGTTCGTCTGCGCCGTCAGCACCTGCAGATAGCTGTCTACGCCATTTTTGTACCGCAACTGCGACAGCTCGAGCGAGCGCGATTGCGCGAACGTCGTGCGCTCGAGCGCGCCGATCTGCCCGTCGTAGGTGCTGCGCGCCGCGAGGTCGTCGGCCACTTCGCGAAAGGCCGATTGAATCGCCTTCTCGTACTGCGCGATTTCGATCCGCTTTTGCACGTTGGCGAGGTCGAGATTCGCCAAGTTCTGTCCGCCCTCGAAAATCGGCAGCGTGATCTGCGGCGCGAACGTCCATGCGGCCGAGCCGGCTTTGAACAACCCGCCGAGCGTCGGGCTGGCCGTGCCGAACGAACTCGTCAGCGAGATTTTCGGAAAGAACGCCGCGCGCGCCGCGCCGATGTTCGCATTGGCCGCGCGCAACGTGGCTTCCGCCTGCATGATGTCGGGCCGGCGCGCGAGCAAATCGGACGGCAAGCCGGCCGGAATGTCGGTCAGCAACCGCTGATCGTCGAGCGTGCGGCCCGGCGGCAGATCGTCGGGCAACGGCTCGCCGACGAGCAGCACGAGCGCGTTCTCGGCTTGCGCGCGCGCACGCGCTTGCGCTTCGCGATTCGCGCGGGCCTGCTCGACGACGGTTTCCGCCTGACGCAGATCGAGCTCGGAACCCGTGCCGTTGTCGAACTGCAGCTTCGTGAGCGCATACGACGCTTCCGCTGTTTTGAGCGTGTCGTCGGTGATCTTCAGCAGATCGTCGACGGCGAGCATCTGCAGGTACTGGTTCGCGACTTGCGCGACGAGCGAGATTTCGGCGGCCTTGCGCGCCTGCGCCGTCGACAGATACTGCTCGAGCGCCTGGTCCTTCAGGCTGCGAATGCGCCCCCAGAAGTCGATTTCCCAAGAGGCATTGAGCCCCACCTGGTATTCCTGCGAAATCGTCCGGCCGCTCGGCGAGAGATCCAGCGGCGTGCGCTGCACCGTCTTGGCCGCTTGCGCGTCGATGGCGGGAAACAGTTGAGCACGCGTGACGCGGTACTGCGCGCGCGCCGCATCGACGTTCAACACGGCCACGCGCAAGTCGCGGTTGTTCGCGAGCGCGATGTCGATGAGCCGCTGCAAACGCGGATCGGCGAAGAATTCGCGCCAGCCGATGTCGGCGGCCGCTCGGCCGCCGGCCGTGTCGCCGGCCGTCGTGGCGGGCTGCGTCGCGTACACGCCCGAAGCCGGGAACGCCGCCGCGACGGGCGCGGCAGGGCGTTCGTACTTTGGCTGGAATGTGCAACCGGCCGCCACGCATGCGACGGCGATCGCCATCAGAGAATGATTGATCTGCATCTTAATGTCCTTCGTCGCCGTTCTTGTTCTCGCCTTGGCCCGGCAACGGCGGGGCCGAATGATGCGCCTCGGCGAGGCGCGCCGCTTCGTCGGCGTCTTCGGATTCGCCCGCGAACTTCGCCCGGATGACGACGAAGAACATCGGGATGAAGAAGATCGCAAGGAACGTCGCCGTCAACATACCGCCGATCACGCCTGTACCGATCGCGTGCTGGCTCGCCGAGCCCGCGCCGTTGCTGATCGCGAGCGGCAGCACGCCGAGAATGAACGCGAGCGACGTCATCAAAATCGGGCGAAGCCGCAGCCGCGCCGCTTCCATCGCCGCCTCGACCGGCCCCATCCCCTCGCTGTGCTGCAATTCGCGCGCGAACTCGACGATCAGAATCGCATTCTTGGCCGAGAGCCCCACGGTCGTCAGCAAGCCGACCTGGAAGAACACGTCGTTCTCGAGCCCGCGCAGCGTCGCGGCCAGCAGCGCGCCGATCACGCCGAGGGGCACGACCATGATGACCGAGAACGGAATCGACCAGCTCTCGTACAGTGCGGCCAAGCATAGGAACACGACGAGAATCGACACGCCATACAGTATCGGCGCTTGCGAACCCGACTGAATTTCCTGGTACGACAGGCCCGTCCACGAATAGCCGACCCCGGCCGGCAGCTTCGCGGCGATCTTCTGCATCGCCTGCATCGCTTGGCCCGTGCTCTTGCCCGGCGCCGCGGCGCCTTGGATTTCCATCGACGATACGCCGTTGTAGCGCTCGAGCTTGGGCGAACCGAACGTCCAGTGTCCGGAAGCGAACGAGTTGAACGGCACCATCGTGCCCGACGCGTTGCGCACGTACCAATCGCCCATGTCCTCGGGCGTCATGCGGAACGGCGCATCGGCCATCACGTAGACCTTCTTGATCCGGTTGTCGGTATCGAGGAAGTTGTTGACGTACTGAGACGCCCAGGCCACCGAGAACGTCTGGTCGATCGCTTGCGGCGATACGCCGAGCGCCTGCGCTTTCTCCCGGTCGATGTCGACCTTGAACTGCGGCGTGTCGTTGAGCCCGTTGGGCCGCACGAGCGCGAGCGTCGGGTCTTTCGCCGCCATGCCGAGCAGTTGATTGCGCGCGGCCATGAGCGCGTCGTGGCCGACGCCCGCATTGTCGGTCAGCTCGAAATCGAAGCCGGATGCCGTGCCGAGCTCGGGGATCGACGGCGGATTGAACGGGATGACCATCGCGTCCTTGTAACGCGAGTAGTGCTTGAACATCCGCTGAATGATCGCCTGCACCTTCTGATCGGAGCCTTGCCGCAACCCGTAATCCTTCAGCCGCACGAACACGAGGCCCGAGTTCTGCCCGCGGCCGGCGAAGCTGAAGCCGTTCACCGTGAAGACGGATTCGACGAGCGACTTCTCCTTCGTCAGCAGATAGTTGGAGATGTTCGCGAGCGTGCGCTCCGTCGTTTCTTGCGTCGACCCCGTGGGCGTTTGCACGATCACGAACATCAGACCTTGGTCTTCGTCCGGCAGGAACGACTTCGGCAACCGCACGAACAGCAGGCCGACCGCGACGATCACGGCCAGATAGATGACGAGCCACCGGCCCGAGCGGCGGATCACATGGTGCACGCCGTTGTGGTACTTGTCGCGGCTTGCGTTGAACGTGCGGTTGAACCAGCCGAAGAAGCCGGTGGTCGCCTCATGCTCGCCCGGTTGAATCGGCTTGAGAATGGTCGCGCACAGCGCCGGCGTCAGCACCAGCGCGACGAGCACCGACAGCACCATGGCCGACACGATCGTCAGCGAGAACTGGCGGTAGATCGCGCCGACGGAGCCGCCGGACAGCGCGACCGGCACGAACACGGCCGACAGCACGAGCGCCACGCCGACGAGCGCCCCTGTGATCTGGCTCATGGCCTTGCGGGTCGCGTCGCGTGGAGAGAGCCCTTCCTCTCTCATGACGCGCTCGACGTTCTCCACGACCACGATGGCGTCGTCGACCAAGAGACCGATGGCCAGCACGAGGCCGAACATCGACAGCACGTTGATCGAGAAACCCACCGCGTTCATGATCGCGAACGTGCCGAGCAGCACGACCGGCACGGCGATCGTGGGGATCAGCGTCGCACGCAGGTTCTGCAGGAACAGGTACATCACGAGGAAGACGAGCACGATCCCTTCGAGCAGCGTCTTGATCACTTCCTCGATCGACAGGCGCACGAACGGCGTCGTATCGTACGGATACTTCACGACGAGCCCATGCGGGAAGTATTTCGACAATTCGTCGATCTTCGCGCGCACTTCCTTGGCCGTTTGCAGCGCGTTCGCGCCCGTGGCGAGCTGGATCCCCATGCCGGCCGTGGGCTGCCCGTTGTACTTCGTGTCGAAGTTATACGTCTCGCCGCCCAGCTCGATGCGCGCGACGTCCTTGATGCGAACTTGCGAGCCGTCGGCGTTCACCTTGAGCAGGACGTCGCCGAAGTCCTTCGGCGTGCGCAAGAGCGTCTGCTCCGTGATGGTCGCCTGCAGCATCTGTCCCGGGATCGCCGGCGTGCCGCCCAGCTGGCCGCCCGCAATCTGAACGTTTTGCTGCTGCAACGCGGTGACGATGTCGCCGGGCGTCAGGCTGTAGTTCGTGAGCTTGGTCGGATCGAGCCAGATCCGCATCGCGTACTGCGAACCGAACAGCGTGAGCGTGCCGACGCCGTTCAGACGGCTGACGGGATCCTGAATGTGCGAGGCGACATAGTTCGCCAGGTCATACCGGCTCATGCTGCCGTCTTCGGAGACGAACGCGAGCACGAGCAGGAAGCTGCTGCTCGACTTCGTCACCTTGGTGCCGAGCTGCTGCACGACCGTCGGCAACAGCGGCGTGGCGAGCGACAGCTTGTTTTGCACCTGAACTTGCGCGATATCCGGATTGGTCCCGGCCGCGAAGGTCAGCGTGATCGTGGCGGTGCCCGAGTCGTCGCTCGTCGAGGACAGGTAAAGCAGGTGATCGAGCCCGCTCATCTGCTGCTCGATGACCTGCGTGACCGTGTTTTCGACCGTCTTCGCCGACGCGCCCGGATAGCTCGCCGAGATTTGGATCGACGGCGGCGCGATGGTCGGATACTGCGAGATCGGGAGATTGAAGATCGACGCGATGCCGGCGAGCATCAAGACGATGGCGATCACCCACGCGAAGATCGGTCGATCGATAAAGAACTTAGCCATGTAGCGGATCTCTCGGTGATCAACCTGCGGAGGCGCCGGATGCGCTAGATGCGCTAGACGCACTCGATGCGCCTGGCGCCGCGGACGCGCCGCCCGCCGCTGCCGGCAATTGCGCCGGCACGGCCTTCACTTGCATGCCGGGGTGCACTTTCTCGGTGCCCTGCACGATCACGCGGTCGCCCGGCTTCAAGCCGCCGTCGACGATCCAGTTGGGACCTTGCATGCCGGCGGTGACGAGCGTGTGCGGCACGACCTTGTCGTCGGGACCGACGACGAGCGCGATGGCGGCCCCCTTCTGGTCGTGCGTGACGCCGATCTGCGGCACGAGCATCGCGTGCTCGTTCACGCCCTCTTCGATACGGGCGCGCACGAACATCCCCGGCAGCAGGACGCGGTTCGGATTCGGGAAAATCGCCCGGATCGTGACCGAGCCGGTCGATTGATCGACGGTCACGTCGGAGAATTGCAGCTTGCCCTTGATCGGGTAGGGCCGGCCGTCTTCGAGGATCAGCGTCACCTTCGCGGCGCCGGGACCGTTCGTCTTCAAGCGTCCTTCCTGCACCTCGCGGCGCAGCTTCAGGCCATCGAGGCTCGATTGCGTCAGGTCGACGTAGACGGGGTCGAGCTGCTGAATCGTGTCCATCAGCGTCGCCTGGCTCGCCTGGACGTAGGCGCCCGGCGTCACTTGCGAGACGCCCGTGCGTCCGGAGATAGGCGCAACGACATCGGTATACCCGAGATTGATCTGCGCGGTTTCGACGCTCGCCTTGCCGGCGGCGACGTCGGCTGCGGCCTGGCCTTGCGCGGCCACGGCGTTGTCGTAGTCTTGCTTGCTGACCGCATTCGCGGCGACGAGCACCTTGTAGCGGTTCGCTTGGGCGGTCGTCGTCGCGAGGTTGGCCTGCGCCTTTGCGAGCGTCGCCTTCGCGCTGTCGAGCGCGGCCTGGTACGGCGCCGGATCGATCTTGTAGAGCCGCTGACCCGCCTTCACTTCGCTGCCTTCGGTGAACTCGCGACGCTGCACGATGCCGTCCACGCGGGCGCGCACTTGCGCGACGAGGAAGGCGTTCGTGCGGCCCGGCAGTTCGGTGACGACGGGCACGGCGCTAGGCTGCACGGTAACGACGCCGACTTCCGGCGTTTGCTGCGGCGGCGCCGACTGTTTTTGTCCGCACGCCGCGAGCGCCACAGCCGCCGTCGCAGCGCAGATTAAGCGAAATGGAACCGGTTGGACACGCATGGAGCGACCTCTGGTCTATGACTGGGAACGAAATGGTCCTGCCGCGCCTCTTCCCCCGCGAGGCGCGCAGCGCGACGTTCGTCGCATAACACTTGATGCTCGACGCTTGATGTAAGCCGGGCGCCGGCTCGGACGCCCTACATTCGGAGACGCCGCGCGAGCCGCGCAAGAAGCGTACGCGCGGGCGGCGAAGCAGGCCGGCGCGCACGCAAACGACTGACGATATTACCCGCGAATTCGCTTTGGGCATGTTCAAACGCTGCGGCGTATTGTATATACATACTTGACTGTATGTAAAATGGCATCTGTTACACAACATTCCAGGCCCGCGCCGCACTTGCGCTTTTGCTCGAACTCGTAGCAAGGCAACGGCGCGGCGGCTCGAGATAGCTCACTTGCCCGACGCACGGGCAGCATTGAAATGGTCAGACGAACGAAGGAAGAAGCCCTGCAGACGCGCCACCGCATTCTCGATGCGGCGGAGCAGGTGTTTTACGATAAGGGCGTGTCGCGCACGTCGCTGGCCGACATCGCTGCGCAGGCCGGCGTGACGCGCGGAGCCATCTACTGGCATTTCGCCAACAAAGGCGACTTGTTCACGGCAATGTTCGACCGGGTATTGCTGCCGCTCGACGAACTGGACGCCCGGCCCGCCGACGATGACGACGACGATCCGCTCGCGCGTCTGGCGACGATGCTCAAATGGTGCCTGCAGGCGGCGTCCAACGACGCGCGGCGCCGGCGCGTGTTCGACATCCTGTTTCTGAAGTGCGAATTCGTCGACGAGATGGGGCCTGTCAAGGAACGCCATCAAACGAGCATGCACGAAGGTGTCGGCAAGATCGAAGCGGATCTTGTGCTAGCGGTCCGCAAGGGTCAATTGCCGGCCGATCTCGACACGCGCCGCAGCGCGCTCTATCTGCATGCGCTCGTCGGGGGCTGCCTGCGCGACACGCTACTGATGCCCGGCGACGAGCGTTTCGGCGCACATTGCGACGCATTCATCGACGCATGCATCGACGCGCTGCGCGCGAGCCCGGCTTTGCGCAAGGGAGCTCCGTAAGAGAGGACGCGGGCGCCGGCGCGATTCAAGCCCCTGCGCCCGGATACATCGTTCGTGACCCGGCCTGCGGCCGGCGCTGCGCCAAGCATCAAACGCTCGCCGCCGCGCGAGCGCGCGCCTTCTTGTTCGACGCCCCGATCGATCCGCCCTCGAGCGGCCTGCCCGCTTCGACCGCGGCGATCCATGCATCGGTGCTCACGACCGCGGCGAACCGCGCGTGCATCACGACTGTGAAAGCCCGATGAATCTCCTCGGCGCTCGCATAGCCGGCCTCGTTCTCGTACGGCACGGCTCCCGTGGCGTCGTTCAGATATTCGACCTTCATCCCCGCGTGCGATGCATGCAGAACCGTCGACACGTTGCAGTTTTGCGTCATGTAACCGACGACCGACAGCGTATCGATCTCGTTCGCGGCCAGCCAGTCGGCCAAATCGGTACCCGCGAACGAGCTGGGCAGCGTCTTTTCGATGAAATGATCGTAGCGGCGCTCGGCCACGACCGGATGCAGCGCGCCGCCATGAGCGCCGCGCGCGAACAACGAAGCGTCGGGCGGCGACAGGTGCTGAACGACGATGACGGGCACCGACTGCGCGCGCGCCGCGTCCATGGCACGGCCGATGTTGGTGAGCGAATCCTGCACGGGCGGGTATTCGATGGGCAAATCGCCGGTGACGTATTCGTTCTGGACGTCGATGACGATCAGTGCGCGGCGCGGGGACGTGGCCATGGGAGGGCTCCTTTCGGTTCGATAAGGGTTCGGACCGTCACCGCGCTGGCCGGGCGTCGTTCGTTTTGACCCGGTACCGGCGCGGCGGCGGCATGGGTGGCATTTTTCCCCGAGCGCGTCCGGCTCGACAGCGGCCCTAAAGCCATATATCGATATAATCGGGCCATTCCTTCCGAAGCCGCCATGACGCCTATCGCGCAGCAGCCCGATCGCCTCCCCGATCGCCCGCCCATCGTCGCCGTCGTCGCATTCGACGGCATCAGTCCGTTTCACCTATCGGTGCCCTGCATCGTCTTCGGCGACGACTACAGCGCCGGCGGCCTGCCGCGCTTCGACTTGCGCGTCTGCGCCGTCGCCCCCGGCGTGCTGCGCACGACGGCCGGTTTCACCATCGACGCGGCGCATGGATTGGACGCCATCGACGCAGCCGACATCGTCATCGTGCCGAGCTGGTGCGACCCGCTGCAAACGCCTGCGCAGCCGCTGCTCGCCGCACTTCGCGCGGCTCATGCCCGCGGCGCGCAAATGGTGGGACTGTGCCTCGGCGCGTTCATTCTCGGAGCGGCGGGCATCCTCGACGGCCGGCCGGCGACGACGCATTGGGCGTGGGCCGAACGGTTCGCTCGCCACTATCCGGCGATACGCGTCGACGCAGCCGTGCTCTATGTCGACGACGGCGACGTTCTAACGTCGGCCGGCACCGCCGCGAGTCTCGACTGCTGCCTGCATCTGCTGCGTCGCCGTTACGGTGCGCGCGCGGCCAACTACGTGGCACGGCGCCTGGTCGTGCCGCCGCATCGCCAAGGCAGCCAAGCGCAATTCGTCGAACAGCCCGTCGGCATCGATGCGCGCGACGAGCGGATGTCCGCGCTGCTCGGATGGGTGCAGCAGAACCTGAGCGAGCCGCATTCGCTCGATTCGCTCGCGCAGCGAGCGCTGATGAGCCGGCGCACTTTTACGCGGCGTTTCAAGCAGGCCACAGGCACCACCGTCGGCGCATGGTTGCTCGGCGCCCGGTTGTCGCGCGCGCAGCAGTTGCTGGAAACGACCGACGAGAGCGTCGACAGCATTGCCGAAACGGCCGGGTTCGGCTCGGCGGTTTCGCTGCGGCAACATTTCGCGGAAAGTTTCAAGATCTCGCCGTCGGCCTACCGGCGAGCGTTCAGAGGCGTGTGAAATCGCGCGAGCGGCGGCTCAACCGAGCCAATGCGACACGTAGAGCAGCGCGGCCACGAGCACGACCACGACTATCCATGCCCAGGTCGGCATCGCTTGCGGAGCAGAAGAGCGGTTCAACCCATGAGCGTGTCGCGGCGACGCGAGCGCGCCGGCGGCGCGGCCGCCGAGCGCCGCTGCGGCATCGTGGTCCCACGCCTTGCGGCCCAGCCCCGCGAGATTGATCGGCCTCAGAAACACGTGCTGGCGACGCGATTCGCCGGCGGCCCGGTTCGCGCGCCTGCCGTGCTTGGCCTCGACGACCGCGCAGAATTCCGCGAAGAAATCGTCGGCGAGTTCGTGCAACGCGTTCTCGATCTGCCGAGGAGGCAATTCCGCGAGCGGCCCGGTCAGCGTCGCCCACACCGAATAATCGATGCGCGTTTCGTTCGGTTCGGCGCGCGCTGCGCTTGCGACGCTCACGTCGCTCACATCGTCGGCAGCGCTCGCCTTGCTCCCGTTGCCGCTGCCTGCTTGGCTCGGATGCTTATCGCCGCCCTCGGCCTTGTCGCCCGGCGACGCTACCGCGCCGAGGACGATGTCGATCTGCCCGCGCAACGACCCGACACCCGTCGCGCAGGCCTTGAAGTTCAACGTTCGATGCAGCGCCGGTTCGGCCTCGCCTTCCGACGCATCGCCGGCCGGCCGCGCTTGCGCGCTCGCCAAATGCGCGCGCACGTCATAACGCGCGCGCAGCGGCCCGAGCGGAACGGTCAGCGTCAACGCATACTCGCCGCTTGGCAGCCGGCTGAACGATTCGCAATTTTCGAGGCTCGCGCGCAGCAGCGCGATGTCTTGCAACGCGTCTCGGACCGCGGACGGAGCAAGCGGAATACGCAGCGCATCGATCAGTTCCATGGCGGTGTCCTCGATGCTCCTTGCGTGCTCAGGAAGTCTGGTCGATGCGATCGACCCGAGAGGGGTAAAACGCGAGGCAATCCTTGATTCCCTCCGCTCCCGGCAACGGCGCTTCGTAGCTCCACGCGGCGTCGATCACCGGGCCATCTTCTTCGGTAAGCAGATGGAAGTAGCAAGCATCGCCCTTGTACGGGCAGTGAGAGGCGGAATCCGATCGGCGCAGGCGCGACATGTTGACGTCTTCGCGCGGAAAGTAGAAGACGTCCGGCAAGCCTGTTTCCTTCAACGTCAATCCACGGCTCGTGTCGGCAATGGTGATGCCGCAATGGATGACACGCAGACGATGACGGTTCGGCTCGATCTCGATACGGTGTGGAGCATCGGCATTCGTCATGACAAAATCCTCCCGCAACGCGCATGCGGGGCGCCCGTGTGCAGCGCACAAAAAAGCCACGAGCGGGCGCCCGTGGCTTCATTATCGACGAAAGTCGCGTTGTGTGCGCGAAACGTACTGCCGCTATTGCATATTCCAGCGGAAGTCTGCGCGAGCGCCGGGCCTCTTGGTGACATTCACCCGCCGCGTCTGGTCCTCGTCCTTGTACCGCGCATGAACCGTGTACTGGCCCGGCGGCAGCTTGACGAGCATGTAGGGCCCGCGCGAATCGGCTTTCAGCACCTCGGCATCGTGCGGACCGACGATGCGGACGTGGACGTCCGCCAGGTAGTCGCCGCCCGGGCCCGTGAAGCGCATCGCAAGCGGCCACTGATGTTGCGCGCTTTTGAGCGCCGTCGATTCGTCGCTGCCTACTCCGCCGGACACGTAGCTGACATCGCCCTGATGCTGGACCTGCGGCATGCCACCGCCGTTTCGGTTACCCGCGCTCGTCATGTCGGTGGTCGTGCCGCCGACGGTGCCCGAGGCCTGCGCGAACGCACCGGCCGACAAGCCGAGCGCAAGCGCCGCGACCGCCGCGGCGAGCACCGATTTCTTGCTGGTTCGCGTTTGCGTTTCCATTCCATCGCTCCTTCTAGTTGCGCGCCCGCCGGCTTGCGGCCGCAGCGCTACAGGGAACAGGCAAGCAAAGCGCGTTCCCGCCGCGCCGTCCGGTGGCGGGACGCGCTCGCGAGCCGGACGCCCTTTCGGGCGCCCGGCGGCGTCAGCTCAGATCGACGGGAACGAAGATCTGCGCGTTGTCGCGCTGGATCAGCAGGGCGACGCTGTTGCCAGCCTTGGCGATCACCTCGCGGAACTGCTGCACCGACGTGACGGGGCGGCCGTTGACGGCGAGAATCACGTCGCCCGGTTGAATGCCCGCGCTGGCCGCGGGGCCGCTCGATTGCTGCACGAGCAACCCGTGCGAGAGCGACGTACCGCTGCGCTCTTGCGGCGTGAGAGCGCGCACCGCGACGCCGAGGCGGCCTTGTTCGGACGCCTGCGCGCCGTTGTCGGCCACTTTCGTATCGGAGAGCGCGCCAAGCGTCACCGTCACCTGCTTCTTGCCTTTGTCGCGCCACACGTCGAGCGTCGCTTTCGAGCCCGGCTTCATGCTCGCGATTTGCGAGGGCAGATCGGTGGAATCGTTCACCGCCGTGCCGTTCACGGCCAGAATGACGTCGCCTGCCTGCAAGCCCGCCTTGGCGGCGGGGCCGCCAGGATCGACCGAGCTCACGAGCGCCCCGACGGGTTTTTGCAGGCCGAACGAATTGGCCAGCGTCTGATTCACGCCCTGCACGGCCACGCCCAGCCGGCCGCGGCTCACGTGGCCCGTCTTGACGAGTTCGTCCTTCACGCGCATCGCTTCGTCGATCGGAATCGCGAACGAAAGGCCTTGGAAGCCGCCCGTTTGCGAGTAGATCATCGAATTGATGCCGATCACCTGTCCTTGCAGATTGAACAGCGGACCGCCCGAATTGCCCGGGTTCACCGGCACGTCGGTCTGGATGAACGGCGTGTAGTTCTCGTGCGGCAGCGAACGCGCCTTCGCGCTGATGATGCCCGAGGTCACCGTGTTGTCGAAGCCGTAGGGCGAGCCGATCGCCACGACCCACTGGCCGACCTTGCTCTGGTTCGGATCGCCGATCTTCACGGTAGGCAGGTTCGACGCGCTGATCTTGAGCACCGCAACGTCGGACTGCTTGTCGGTGCCGACGACCTTCGCCTTGAACTCGCGCTTATCGGTCAGCTTCACGGTCACGACGTTCGCGCCGTCGACGACATGGGCATTCGTCAGGATGTAGCCGTCGTTGCTGATGATGAAGCCCGAACCGAGGCTCGCGCTGGGCGTGTCTTCTTGACCGCCGCCGTCCTCGCCGCCGTTGAAGCCCGGGAACTGCCCGTAAAAGCGCTTGAAGAACTGGTAGAACGGATCGTTCGGATCGACCGGCAACTGCTGCATCGAGCGACGCGACGTTTGCTTCACGACGTGCTTCGCGCTGATGTTGACGACCGCCGGCCCGTATGTTTCCACAAGCCCGGAGAAGTCGGGGATACCGGTCTTGGCCGCCGCCTCGGCAGGCATCATCGCCGCCGCCTGGGCGGACTGGATGATCTGCGGATCGGCGTGACGGGTGCCGGCAACGTAACCAGCCGAGAGCGCGGCGGCGACGGCAACGGCCACGGCGCCTCGGGAAAGCATTCTTGCGTTCATGGGAAAGGCCTCCTTGCTTGATGTGAGGCAGAGTAAAAGCGCTGACTTAAAGGAGACTTAACGGTGAAATCGTCCTACTTACCCATCTCGGGTGGGGACAATCGCTGTTCGTCTCGAAACCGCACCGTGACGAGGAGGCCGCCGAGCGGCGCATCGGCCAGTTCGATTTCGGCGCCGTGCTGCACGGCAACACGCTTGACGATGGCAAGCCCGAGTCCGCTGCCCGACACGTCGGTGCGCGCGCGCGCCGACGCGTCGCGATAGAAGCGGTCGAACACGCGGGCGCGCTCTTCGGCTGGAATGCCCGGGCCGCTGTCGGCGATCTGCACGCACGCTCCGCCGCCGGCGGCGTCGGCCGATAGGGTCACGTCGATCCGGCCGCCGGGCGGCGTGTACTTGACCGCGTTATCGAGCAAGTTGCCGAACATGACGCGCAGCGAATCGGCATCGGCCGCCACGGTCGCGGGCTGCGCTTGCTCGAAGCCCAGATCGATCCCGCCACGCTCGGCGAGCGGCGCATGGGCGGCGACGCATTCGGCGAGCAGCGTACGAAGATCGACAGATTCCTTGACCGCGCTCGCATCGGGCTCGGCCCTCGCCAGCGCGAGCAGTTGCTCGGCCAGGCGCGTCGCGCGCGTGATGCCCGCTTGCAAATCGGCGAGCGCCTCGCGGCGCGCGTCGGCGTCTTGCGCGCGCGCGACGAGCTGCGATTGGATCTGCACGGCGGCAAGCGGCGTGCGCAATTCGTGGGCGGCGTCGGCAACGAACGCGCGCTGCGTGTCGAGCGCCGCCGAGAGTCGTGCGAGCAGGCCGTTGAGCGCGCGAACGAGCGGGCGGACCTCCAGCGGCAGCCGCGCATCGGGCAGCGGATCGAGCGCGTCGGGACGGCGTGCGTCGAGCGCACGCGTCACGCGCGCGAGCGGCGCGAGGCCGCGTCCGACGATCCCCCAGACGGCCACGCCCAAGAGCGGCAGCAGCACGATGAGCGGCCACAGCGTGCGAAGCGCGACATTGGCGGCCAGACGGTTGCGCACCGACAGCGGCTGCGCGAGCTGCACGACGTTGTCGCCCACGATCGCGCCGTAGACGCGCCAATCGCCGCGGTCGGTGCGCTCGGTCGAGAAGCCGAGCTCGGCGCGCGGCGCGAGCGGCGCCCGCGGGTGCGAGTAGTACATCAGCGCGCCCGTGCGGCTCCAGATCTGGATAACGATGCCTTCGTCGGCGTCGTTGTGCGCACCGAAGATCTGAGCGAACGGCTCGGACGGCAGCGCCGCCGCGATTTCCTGCAGTTGGTAATCGAAAAGCTCGTTGGCTTCGGCCAGCGCTTGGCGGTAGATGAGCCAGCCGGCCATGCCGACGCCGGCGAGCACGATTCCGAGCAGCCAGAACAACAGTTGACGACGAATGGATTGCATCGATGCGTTCGGTTCCTTGCTTCGCGCGCCGGCATCGCGCGGAGTGCGCGGGTCGGCGCCATGCCTGCTATTGCGTCATTCCTTGGCGATCATGTAGCCGAGGCCGCGCACGTTTCGGATCAGGTCCGCGCCCAACTTCTTTCGCAGCGCATGGATATAGACTTCGACAGTGTTGCTGCCGATCTCCTCGCCCCAGCCGTACATTTTTTCTTCGAGCTGCGTCTTCGACAGCACGGCGCCGGGCCGCGCGAGCAACGCCTCGAGCAAAGCGAACTCGCGCGCCGACAGCGCGACCGGCGCACCGTCGAGCGTCACCTGATGCCCGGCCGAGTCGAGCGTGAGCGCGCCGTGGCGGATCACCGATTCGCACCGGCCGGACTGCCGCCGGATCAAGGCGCGCATGCGGGCGCCCAGTTCGTCGAGATCGAACGGCTTGACGAGATAGTCGTCAGCGCCGGCGTCGAGCCCTTTGACGCGATCGGCCACGGCATCGCGCGCCGTGACGATCAGGACGGGCAGCGTGTTGCCGCGCGAACGAAGGGTGCGCAATACGTCGAGCCCGTCGCGCTTGGGCAGGCCCAAGTCGAGCAGGACGAGATCGTACGTTTCGGTCCCGACCGCCGTCAGCGCGGCCTCGCCGTCCTGCACCCAATCGACGGCAAAGCCTTCCCCGCGCAACGCCTTGCGCACGCCTTCCGCGATCATGCGGTCATCTTCCACTAGCAGTATTCGCATTGCTTTCCGCTCGCTTTCATCGCGTCGTAGCCGTCGACTCACACGCGCATTCTAGCGGGTCCGGTTTCGGACGTTCGCGCGCAGCGCTCGCGGCTCGCGCTCTACAATGTGCCTCGGCGCGCCGGCTCGCCGCGCGCACGGCTTCCGCCTTCGCTCAACTGCGCAACTTTTTCATGACGATCGCCCCGCTTTTTCCCACGCCTCGCCTTCCTTCCGCTTTTCGCTCGCTGCGCACTCGCTTGACCTGCGCGATGCTGGCGGCTTGCCTGCTCGCCGTCGCTGCGCCGGCCGACGCCCGCAAGCCGCGGCGGCCACCGCATCCGGCCGTCACGGCGCCGCTGCCCGCTTCGGTGATGAGCGCGCTGCGCCGCGCCGACGTGCCGTTGTCGTCGATCAGCGTCGTCGTCGAGCGGATCGGCGATCGAACGCCGCTCGTCGCCGTCAACGCGCAAACGCCGATGTTGCCGGCATCGACGATGAAGCTCGTCACGACCTACGCCGGGTTGTCGATCCTCGGCCCCGATTATCGCTGGCGGACGAGCGCCTATGCCGACGGCGACGTCGACCGTAACGGCGTGCTGCACGGCAATCTCTACATACAGGGTACCGGCGATCCGAAGCTCGTTCCCGAAGAGCTCATCGATCTCGTCGACAAAATCAGGAAAGCCGGCATCACGGGCATCGATGGCGCGCTCGTGCTCGACAAACGCTTCTTCGACCCGTCCACGCGCGACATGCCGCCATTCGACGACGATGCCGAAGCGCCATACAACGTCGGCCCCGATCCGCTGCTCTATGCGTTCAAATCGCTCTCGTTCACGCTCACGCCCTCGCCCGACGGCAACGTGGCGATCGACGTCCTGCCGCCGCTCGCGCAGTTGCAGATCGACAATACGCTGCATGCGAGCGGCGGCGCCTGCGTCGGCGTCGACACCGCGCTGACGCCGAGCGTCACGCCGGAGCCCGACGGCACGGTCGCCGCGCTCTTTTCGGGCGAGTACCCGCTGCGTTGCGGCCCGCGCACGATCAACCTCGCCGTGCTCGACCATACGGCCTTCTTCGCCGGCGGCTTTCTCGCCTTGTGGCGCTCGGTCGGCGGCACGTTCAACGGCACGACGCACGAGGGGCCCGTGCCTGCCGGCGCCCGCTTCTTGGCTGTCCATCGAGGCCCCGTGCTGTCCGACATCGTTCGCGACATCAACAAGTTCAGCAACAACGTGATGGCGCGCAATCTCTTTCTGACGATCGGCGCCGTCGTGGACAAGCCGCCCGCCACGCCCGCGAAATCGGTCGATGTCATCGAGCGGTTCCTGCGCCTGCAAGGGCTTGCGATGCCCGAACTCACGCTCGCGAACGGCTCGGGCCTTTCGCGTGAAGAGCACGTGAGTGCGCGCTCCCTCGCCGACCTGCTCCAAAACGCGAACGCGAGCCCCGTCGCACAGGTGTTCGTCGCGTCGCTGCCCGTGGCCGGCGTGGACGGCACGATGCGAAACCGGCTGCGCAGCGAACCCATCCTCGGCAACGCCCATATCAAGACCGGCACGCTGAAAGACGTGCGCGCGATCGCAGGATACGTCGCGGCGGCCGACGGCCAAAGCTATGTGGTCGTCAGCTTCATCAACGACCCGCACGCCGGCGGCGCGCGCGCGGCGCACGACGCGCTGCTCGAATGGGTCTATCGGGGATTGCGCTAATTGAGAGCATCCGGCGCCGCTCTCAACGGTGCCGGCCACCGAATATTTCTTCTACGATGAAATGACGCCGGGGGCGGCGCGAGCGTGT
Organism: Trinickia sp.; assembly: GCA_036384755.1. Classification (GTDB taxonomy): domain Bacteria; phylum Pseudomonadota; class Gammaproteobacteria; order Burkholderiales; family Burkholderiaceae; genus Trinickia. The sequence goes on from DASVLS010000117.1 coordinate 55,058, forward strand.
ACGCTGTCGGGCAACGATCGGCTCGAGAGCGGATGGCTGCGTTTGCCTCGCGCCGGCGTTTCTGGCCGCCACGCTGCCGCGAGGACCACGAGGATCCATAACTACGAGACACGAAGGAGGAAGACGTCATGCAATTCGACGCCGAATTGCTTCTGCTCGCCATGGCGCCCGTCTTTCTCGCATGCATCGGCTGGGAAGCGTGGCGCTTCGCCCGCTCGCGCCGCGCCGATCGGCCCCACATCTACAGTTGGCCCGATACGCTCTGCAACGCCGCGCTCGCGCTGATGCACCAAGGCGCCGACAAGCTCGCCTGGCTCGCGATCGTGCCGCTTTACGCCTACGTCTATGCGCATTTCCGGCTGTTCACGTGGGCCGGCGGATGGGTTTCGTTCGCCGTGCTGTTCGTGGCCCAAGACCTGCTCTACTACCTGTTTCACCGGTGCAGCCATCGCATCCGCTGGTTCTGGGCGGCCCACGTCGTCCATCATTCGTCGGAGCATCTCAATTTTTCCACGGCGTTCCGTCAAAGCCTGATGTATCCGGTCGCCGGCATGTGGGCGTTTTGGACGCCGCTCGCGCTGCTGGGCTTCCCGCCGAAGCAGATCATCGCAATCGTGCTCATCAATCTGGCGTTCCAATTCTTCGTCCATACCCAAGCCGTCAAGCGCTTGGGTTGGCTCGAATACCTATTCAATACGCCTTCGATTCACCGCTGCCACCACGCCCGCAACCCGCGTTACATCGATTGCAATTTCGCGGGCGTGCTCGTGATCTGGGACCGGATGTTCGGCACCTACGTGCCCGAGGACGACGAGGACGCACTGCGCTATGGCATCGTCGAGCCGCTTCGCACGTACAACCCCTTGACGGCGACTTTTCACGAGTGGCGCTCCATGCTCGCCGACGCGCGGCATGCGCCGCGCTTCACCGACAAGCTGCGCGCGCTTTTCGGGCCGCCCGAATGGGCAAGCGCCTACCACGCCGCGCAGGCAAATGACACATCACATCACGGCCATGCCGCATACACGAGGAGATGAAGTCGATGGAACACGGTAACAAGACACGGAAGCGCACCTGGCTGCGCCTGGCTCAAGGCTCGATCGCGAGCGCGGCCTTCGCGATGCTCGCGGCCTGCGGCGGCGGCGGCGGCGATTCCACGCCGGCGAGCTCGACGCCCGCGGGCGGCGTGTCGCTGCAAGCGGTGTCGTTCGGGGACAGCCTGTCCGACGTCGGCACCTACGCCTGGTACGCGAAGGCAAACTTCGGCGGCGGCGAGTTCACGACGAATCCCGGTGCAATTTGGACCGAAGACGTCGCAGCCTATTACGGCAGCACCTTGACGCCGGCCTACTCGGGCGGCTTCACGATGACGACCCCGACGGCGCTCGGCGGCTTCGGCTATGCCCAGGGCGGTGCCCGTGTCGCGCTGCAGCCCGGCATCAGCAACCCGACGCTGAGCACGGTTCCGGTCACGACGCAGATCCAGAACTACCTCAACGCGCACGGCAGCTTCAACAGCAACCAGCTCGTCATGATCCAAGGCGGCGCGAACGACATCTTCACGGCCGCCACGATCATCGCAGCCGATCCGACCACCGCAGCCACCGAAGTGACGGCGGTTCAAAACGCGGCGATCGCGCTCGCAGGCGCCGTCGGCACGCTGCTGCAAAACGGCGCGACGAAAATCGTGCTCGCGAACGTGCCCGACATCGGCAAGACGCCGCTCGGTTTGTCGTCTTCCGACGGCGGCGCGCTGCTCACGCAACTGAGCCAAGCGTTCAACCTCACGCTCACGACCGCGCTGACGCAAGCGGGCATCCTGAACAAAGTGATCTACGTCGACGCCTATACGTTCATCGACAACATGTCGGCGAACGCGGCGGCCAACGGTTTCTCGGTGGGGAACACCGGCACGGCCTGCAACCTGACGCAGATGTCGACGTCGGCCACAGCGTACGGCACCGCCAATCCGAGCGTGCTCAACGGCATGACGCCGCAGCAGTTCGGCCAATCGTTGGCTACGTCGCTGTTCTGCTCGCCGCAGATGTACACGACGGCTGGCGCCGATCAATCGTATATGTTCGCCGACAGCGTGCACCCGACGACGCGTCTGCACGCCTTGTTCGCGAAGCAGGTCGAGAGTCAGATCGCCGCGGCCGGCATCGGCAAGTAATGCGGCCAGCTAGCGCCGCGCTCGCAGCGCGGCGCGTTGCCCTGACACGCAGCGTTCCGGATGGGGCGAAGGTTGCCCCTTTCGATCGCAAAAACGCCCGGATTTCGCAGCAGCGAAGCCGGGCGTTTTCGTTGGCGTTTTCGTTGGCGTTTTCGTTGGCGGTCCCGTTGCCGCTACGCCTGCGCCTCGAATGCCGCCGCGGCACGGCCGAGCCGGTCGTTGACAGCGATCCATTCGGGCGTGTCGGGCAGTTTTTCGACCAAGATGCGCGAGACGTCGGCACGATCGAGCGCGCGTAGCAAGCCGTAGAGCTCGCGCGCGTAGACATGCGGATCCTCGGGCGCGGCCATGAAGTGGACATTGGGGGCATCGGCCCACACGCCGGCGCGTGAGGCGCGCGCCACCAGCGCCACGCGTGCGCCCGCCGCAGCCGCACCAGCTAGCATGGGCTCCAGCGATTCGAAAGGCATCAGCGCAAGCGGCGTGCGCGGCGCGTAGTGGGCCTTCAGCGTGCCCGACGCCCGCGGCGCGGTTGCGTCGCTGCCGTCGGGCAGCAGCGGCGCCACGCCTAGGACATCGGCGATCTCGCGCGGCGTCACCCGCCCGGGCCGCAGCAGCGCCGGAAAGCCGCGCGAAAGATCGAGAATCGTCGATTCGATTCCGACCTCGCACGGGCCGCCGTCGAGCACATGGATGGCGCTGCCGAATTCGTCCCGCACATGCTGCGCCGTTGTGGGGCTCACGTGTCCGAAGCGATTGGCCGAAGGCGCGGCAACGCCGCCGTGGCCGCCGCGCCGCGCACTGAAGGCATCCAAGAGCCGCTGAGCCACAGGATGCGAGGGGCAACGCAGCCCGACCGACCGCTGGCCGCCGCTGACGGCGTCGGGAATGCGCGCCGCACGCTCGAGAATCAGCGTAAGCGGCCCCGGCCAAAACGCATCGATGAGCTTTTGCGCGTCGGCCGGCAGATGGGCCACCCAGTACTGCGGATCGCCTTGCGGCGCCAGATGCACGATCACGGGATGGTTGGCCGGCCGCCCCTTCGCCGCGTAGATGCGAGCAACGGCCGCGGGGCGCTCGGCATCGCCGCCGAGCCCGTAGACCGTCTCGGTCGGAAATGCGACGAGCTCCCCTGCGTCGAGCAGCGCGGCGGCCTCGTCGATCTGCGCGTCGGATACGGCCGGCGCGGCGGACAGGGGCGATGAAGTATGACGGTCGGACATCGTCGTAAAGCCTAAAGCCTTCCCTCGGCTTGCCTCGGGATACGCCCGCTCAAGCGAGCGGGATATGCAAAAGCCGCGCGCAGTCGCGGGCAGCCGTGCGCGCTTCGTCGAGCGTCGCGGCGGTAAAGTTGACGTGCCCCATCTTACGCCCGGGCCGCGCGTCTTCCTTGCCGTATAGATGCAAGCGGGCGGCCGGCATCGCCGCCACTTCGTGCCACGGCGGCGTCACGGGCGAGGGAGACGCTGCCCCCTTCGGCCCGCCGGGGAACCAGACGTCGCCCAGGATGTTGAGCATGACGGCGGGCGAATGCTGCCGCGTATCGCCGAGCGGCATGCCCGTCATCGCGCGCACTTGCTGCTCGAACTGGCTGGCGGCGCATGCGTCGACCGTATAGTGCCCCGAGTTGTGCGGCCGCGGCGCCATCTCATTGGCGACGAGCGAGCCGTCTTCGAGCACGAAGAACTCGACGCAGAGCACGCCCACATAATCGAGCTTATCGGCAATGCTGACCGCCGCCGACTGCGCTCGTTCGACGAGGGCCGGCGGCGCATCGGGCGCCGGGACGACGGTGACCGCCAGCACGCCGCCGCGATGCAGGTTCTGCGCGAGCGGATAGAGGGCCGTCGCGCCGTTCGTGCCGCGCGCGATCAGCGCCGACACTTCGAACTTGAGCGGCAGGCGCTTTTCGAGCACGCAGGGCACGCCGCCAAGCGCGCTATAGGCGTCGCGCGCTTCCTCGGCGCTGGCGACGCGCACCTGGCCCTTGCCGTCGTAACCTAGCCGAGCGGTTTTGAGAATGCCGGGCAGCACCGCCGCTAGGGTTTCGTCGTCGATCGCGGCCAGCGCATCGGACGATTCGATGACGACGTGCGGAGCGACGGGCACGCCGGCCTCGGCGATAAAGCGCTTTTCGGCGATGCGGTCTTGCGCGATCGCGACGCAACGCCCGGCCGGGCTCACGAACGTCGTGCGCGCGAGAAAATCGAGGCTCGCCGCCGGCACGTTCTCGAACTCCGTCGAAACGGCCGCACATAGGCGTGCGAGTTCGGTCAGCGCTTGCTCGTCGGTGTAGGCGGCGCGCAGATGCCGATCGGCCACGCTGCCCGCGGGGCTCGATTCGTCGGGATCGAGCACGGCGACGCGATAGCCCATCGCTTGCGCCGCGAAGCAGAACATGCGGCCGAGTTGGCCGCCGCCGACCATGCCGAGCCAAGCGCCGGGCATGATCGGTGAAACGGGGGTGTTCTCTTGATTCATCGTAGTGGTCGGTCACGGCCCGCGCGCATCGACGGTTTCGATGCCCCGCGGAACGGAAAACGGTCGCGAAAACGGGACCAACGATCGAGGCCGCCCGCACGCTGCGGCCATCGCTCTATCACGCTTACAGCGGCGGCAACACCATGGCGTGTGCCGCTTCATTCTGCCTCACGCGAAACGCGGCGAGCCGGTTCGCGTAATCGGACGATGTGCCGGCTAATAGCGATACGGCGAACAGCGCCGCATTGGCTGCGCCCGCTTCGCCGATGGCGAAGGTCGCGACCGGCACGCCCTTGGGCATTTGGACGATCGAATGGAGCGAATCGACGCCCTTCAAGTACTTGCTGGCGACGGGCACGCCCAGGACGGGCACCGTCGTTTTCGCCGCGAGCATGCCCGGAAGATGCGCCGCTCCGCCCGCGCCGGCGATGATCGCGCGCAGGCCGCGCTCGCGCGCGCGCTCGGCGTAATCGAACATTTCGTCGGGCATGCGGTGCGCGGACACCACCTTCGCCTCGTACGGCACTTCGAACTCCTGCAGGATCGCCACCGCATGCTTCATGACGTCCCAATCGGAGCTGGAGCCCATCAGCACGCCAATGAGCGGCGCGTTATGCGTGTGGGCGGTTTGAACGGCTTCGCTCATCGTGCGGACTTCCTTTGTTCTCAGATCCGATTGCTCGCTCACGCGAGCTTCTGTCCAGTGAGCCGTTCGAGCGCTTCTTGATACTTCTCGCTCGTTTTGGCGATGACGTCCTCGGGCAGCTTCGGCGCCGGCGGCGTCTTGCCCCAGTTCTGGGCTTCGAGCCAGTCGCGCACGAACTGCTTATCGAACGACGGCGGATTCGTGCCGACTTCGTACTGGTCGGCAGGCCAGAAGCGCGACGAGTCGGCCGTCAGCGCTTCGTCCATGAGGAACAGGTTGCCGCGATCGTCCAAACCGAACTCGAACTTCGTATCGGCGATGATGATGCCGCGCGTGGCGGCATACTCCGAGGCTTCCTTGTAGAGCTTGATCGAGATGTCGCGAATGGTGGCCGACAGCTCGGTGCCGATGCGGCGCTCGCATTCCTCGAACGTGATGTTTTCGTCGTGATGCCCCATCTCGGCTTTCGCAGCGGGCGTGAAGATCGGCTCGGGCAACTTCTGCGCGTTTTGCAGGCCCGGCGGCAGCGCGACGCCGCAGACTGCGCCCGTCGCTTGGTAGTCCTTCCAGCCGCTGCCGGCCAGATAGCCGCGCACGACGGCCTCGACGAGGATCGGCTCGAGCCGCTTGACGACCACGGCCCGCCCCTTCACTTGCTCGACCTCGTCGGCGGCGACGACGGTTTCGGGCTCGATGCCCGTCATATGGTTCGGCACGATATGCTTCAGGCGCTCGAACCAGAAATTGGCCATCTGGTTCAGCACCTGGCCCTTGCGCGGAATCGGCTCGCCCATGATGACGTCGAACGCCGACAGACGATCGGTCGTGACGATCAGCAACTTGTCGTTGCCGACGGCGTAGTTGTCGCGGACCTTGCCGCGGCCGAGCAGCGGCAGCGAGCGGAGCGAGGATTCGTAGAGGGTAGACATCGTCGTGAACCGTCAGTCAAAAGTGATGAACGAATGAAACGAAGGGTGCATCTCGGCGCGCGAGCCACGACGCGCCTGATCATCCATTCTACAAAACTGCCAAACAACAAAAGGCAAACGCCGTTCCCATCGATCGATCGGAACGGCGAACGCCCTTTACACCGGCCGCGCAACCCTCGCGCGGCCTTTCGTGCGGTGCTGCGGCGGATCAGCGGACGACTTGCGCCAGCTCGCCCGCCTTGTACTTCTCGGCCATCTTGTCGAGCGCGACCGGCTTGATCTTGCCCGCTTGGCCTTCGCAGCCGAACGCGATGTAGCGGTCGACGCAGATCGTCTTGGCCGCTTCGCGCGCAGGCTTCAAGTAGTCGCGCGGATCGAACTTGCTCGGATTCTCGAACAGGTAGCGGCGGATCGCACCCGTGATCGCGAGACGCAGATCGGTGTCGATGTTCACCTTGCGCACGCCGTGCTTGATCCCTTCCTGAATTTCCTCGACGGGCACGCCGTACGTTTCCTTCATGTCGCCGCCGAACGCTCGGATTTCGGCCAGCAAATCCTGCGGCACCGACGACGAACCGTGCATCACGAGGTGCGTGTTCGGAATGCGCGCATGGATTTCCTTGATGCGGTCGATCGCGAGGATGTCGCCCGTCGGCTTCTTCGTGAACTTGTACGCGCCGTGCGAGGTGCCGATTGCAATGGCAAGCGCATCGCACTGCGTCTTCTTCACGAAATCGGCGGCTTGCTCGACGTCGGTCAACAACTGCTCGCGCGTCATCGTGCCTTCGGCGCCGTGGCCGTCTTCCTTGTCGCCCTTCATCGTTTCGAGCGAGCCGAGCACGCCGAGCTCCGCCTCGACCGTCACGCCGATCGAATGCGCCATTTCCACGACCTTGCGCGACACGTCGACATTGTATTCGTACGACGCGACGCTCTTGCCGTCGGCCTCGAGCGAGCCGTCCATCATGACGCTCGTGAACCCGCTGCGAATCGCGGCCATGCAGACGGCCGGCGATTGACCGTGATCCTGGTGCATGACGACCGGGATATGCGGATACGACTCGATCGCGGCCTCGATCAGGTGTCGCAGGAACGCTTCACCCGCGTATTTGCGGGCGCCGGCCGAGGCTTGCATGATGACGGGCGCGCCGACCTGATCCGCCGCGGCCATGATGGCTTGCACTTGCTCGAGATTGTTTACGTTGAACGCCGGCAGGCCGTAGCCGTGCTCGGCCGCGTGGTCCAGCAGTTGACGCATTGATACGAGAGGCATGCTGTACTCCTTGGATTGAAATCTGGGTGCTCGGTCGGCACTTTTCTGTGCGAATGCGCGATTTTATCGCGAAGCGGGGGTCCCGCCCGCGCTCGAGGGGCCGCGAAGGCTGTGCGGCGCGAGGACCGACGGCCCGCGCGCCGCGGCGAATCGGCTGCAATGCGGCGGCAAAACGGTGCTCGAGCGTTGATCGAACGAAGCGCTCGCACCGCCGCTCATCAATACGGATCGCCCACGCGGACGATCTTCAGCGTGTTCGTGCCGCCGGCCTGCCCCATCGGCTCGCCGACGGTGAGCACGACCATGTCGCCGTGCGAGGCGAAGCCCTTCGACACGACCACTTCCACCGCTTGCTTGAGCGCTTGGTCGCGATCGCTGTTCGGCTCGACAGCAAGCGGCGTGACGTTGCGGTAGAGCGCCATCCCGCGTTCGCTAGCCACACGCGAGGTGAGCGCGAAGATCGGCACGTGCGACCAGTGACGCGAGAGCCACAGCGCCGTGGCGCCCGATTCGGTCAGCGCCACGATCGCCTTCGCGCCCAGGTGATAAGCCGTGAACAGTGCGCCCATCGCGATCGACTGATCGATGCGCGTGAACGTACGGTCGAGGAAATCCTTGTCGAGCTCGACGTGTTCGGACTTCTCGGCCTCGATACAGATGGCGGCCATCGCCTCGATCGTCTGCACCGGATACTTGCCGGCGGCCGTTTCGGCCGAGAGCATCACCGCATCGGTGCCGTCGAGCACGGCGTTCGCGACGTCGGACACTTCGGCGCGCGTCGGCACCGGTGCGTGGATCATCGACTCCATCATCTGCGTGGCCGTGATGACGAGCTTGTTCGACTCGCGCGCCATGCGGATCATCCGCTTTTGCAGCGCCGGCACGGCCGCGTTGCCGACTTCGACGGCCAAGTCGCCGCGCGCGACCATGATGCCGTCCGACGCGTCGAGAATGCCTTGCAGCGCCGGAATGGCTTCCGCGCGCTCGATCTTGGCGATCATCTTCGGCTTATTGCCATAGGGCATGCCGGCGATGTTCGCGAGCTGGCGCGCCATCTCCATGTCGGTCGCATTCTTCGGGAAGGACACCGCGATGTAGTCGACGCCGATCGCCATCGCCGTGCGGATGTCTTCCATGTCCTTGGCCGTCAGCGCAGGCGCCGTCAGGCCGCCGCCTTGGCGGTTGATGCCCTTGTTGTTCGACAGATCGCCGCCGACTTTGACGATCGTGTGGATTTCCTCGCCGATGACGCGCGACACCGTCAGCACGATGAGGCCGTCGTTGAGCAGCAGCACGTCGCCGGGCTTCAGGTCGCGCGGCAAATCGCGATAATCGAGACCGACGCGCTCGTCGTTGCCGAGTTCGCAGGTCGCATCGAGAATGAACGGCTGCCCCGGCTCCAGCGTCGTCTTGCCGTTTTCGAACTTGCCGACGCGAATCTTCGGGCCTTGCAAGTCGGCGATGATGGCGACCTCGCGCCCGGTCTGACGCGCCGCCTCGCGCACGTGTTCGGCGCGTTGGCGGTGATCGTCGGCCGTACCGTGCGAAAAATTCAGGCGTACCACGTCGAGGCCCGCTTGCATCATCTGCAAGAGAACCTGGGGCGAACTCGATGCCGGTCCGATCGTGGCGACAATCTTGGTGGCGCGATGCATGTATCTCCTCGTCTGAGTGGTGTCGCTGGTAAACGGGCTGCGAGACGATGCGTCGGGCGCCTGGGGCAGAGCGCTCGTGTTCGGTTGCGCGCCGGATCGTGCCGGCGTCGCTTTGTTCGAGACAGCAACTGCAGGGGCTGAAGCTGCAGCGGTTGAAACGGATGCTTTAGGTGACGCTTTAGGCGAGGCTTCCGGTGAGACCGTAGCCTCGGCCGTGGCTCGGCGCGCCGAGCGGGCCGGCCGGGCCGGGCTTTTTTCCGACTTCGGTGCGCGCGCGCTCACGATCAGGCTCGCGATTCGAGCACTTCGACCGCCGGCAGCTTTTTCCCCTCGAGAAACTCGAGGAACGCGCCGCCGCCTGTCGAAATGTAGCTGACCTTGTCGTGAATGCCATATTTCGCGATCGCGGCGAGCGTATCGCCGCCGCCGGCAATCGAGAATGCCGGCGACTGGGCGATGGCCTGCGCAAGCGTCTTCGTGCCGTTGCCGAACTGATCGAACTCGAACACCCCGACCGGACCGTTCCAGACGATCGTGCCCGCGCTCGAGAGCTGCGAAGCCAGCGCCTTGGCCGTTTGCGGACCGATGTCGAGGATCATGTCGTCGGCTTCGATGTCGGCGACCGCCTTGGTCACCGCCGCTGCCGTGGCCGAGAATTCCTTGGCGACGACGACGTCGGTCGGAATTGGCACCGATGCGCCGCGTGCGCGCGCGCTGTCGATGATGGCCTTGGCCTCGCCGACGAGATCGGCCTCGGCCAGCGACTTGCCGATGTTCAGGCCCGCAGCCAGCATGAACGTATTGGCGATGCCGCCGCCGACGATCAGTTGATCGACCTTTTCGGCGAGCGATTTCAAAATAGTGAGCTTGGTCGACACCTTCGAGCCCGCGACGATCGCGACGAGCGGACGCTTCGGATTGCCGAGCGCCTTGCCGAGCGCATCGAGTTCGGCCGCGAGCAGCGGGCCCGCGCAGGCGACCTTGGCGTACTTGGCGATGCCGTGCGTCGTGGCCTCGGCGCGATGCGCCGTGCCGAACGCGTCGTTGACATAGACGTCGCACAGTTGCGCCATCTTCTGCGCAAGCTCGTCGCTGTTCTTCTTTTCACCCTTATTGACGCGGCAGTTCTCGAGCAAGACGACTTGACCCGGCGCGACGTTCACGCCGTTCTCGACCCAATTGGCGACGAGCGGCACGTCGCGGCCAAGCAGCTCGGCCAGGCGCTTGGCGACCGGCGCGAGCGAATCCTCGGGCTTGAACTCGCCTTCGGTCGGACGGCCGAGGTGAGAGGTGACCATGACCGCTGCCCCCGCGCTCAGCGCGGCTTCGATGGCGGGCACCGAGGCGCGGATGCGCGTGTCTTCGGTGATGTTGCCGTGCTCGTCCTGCGGCACGTTGAGATCGGCGCGGATGAAGACGCGCTTGCCGGACAGCAAGCCCTTTGCGATCAGATCGGAGAGACGCAGTACTTGGCTCATGGGAATGTACGCATGCAGGTTGATTGGCGGGCGGGTGCACGCGCGGCGAGCGGTCGGCCCGGCTCGCGGCACGGCGGCAGTCGTGCATTTTAGCCGATCGCACCGGCTCCCAAGCCGATGCGAGGACGAATGTCGCGTATTCGGGGAACGTATGTCGTAATTCGGTGAATCCGGCAGCCATCGCCGCCTATCCCGCCCGCCCCCGATGCCACGGATCGGTCAAGCCAAAAAGCGCAGCGCCGTATAGACGATCATGCCGGCGACGATCGTCCCGATCATGCTTCGGCGCCAAAGGAACCAGGCCAGGCCCGCGAGCGTGCCGTACAGCGCGTGGTTCGAGAGTGCGAACGAAATCCCGTGCGGCGTCTGCAGGACGTCGGGCACGACGACGGCGACGAGCGCCGCGGCCGGCGCATAGCGCAGGGCCCGCTGCACGCGCTCGGGCAGCACGGCGCGCTCGCCGCCGAGCAGAAAGAACGCGCGCGTGGCGGCGGTGACGAGCGTCATGCCGATGATCGCGAGCCAAATTTCGACGGTCGACATCGTCTAGGACTCCCGGCTCGGATCGGTCGAGCGGCCCGCTTCGGCCGACGGGTGCGCCCCTCGGATACGGCGCAAGTCGGCCCGCTCGGCCAGCACGTCGGCAAGGCTGCCCGCCGTGATCGCGGCGAAGACGGCCAGCGGCAGCGCGAGCCGGTACGGAAGGTCGATCGCGACGAGCGCGACCACGCCGGCTACCGACACGGATGCGAGCGCCGAGCGGCTGACGACCGCGCTAACGATCAGCGGCAGCAGCACGAGCGTGCCGGCGAGCGCGAGACCCCAGTCGTCGGGAACCGCGCTGGCGAGCAAAATGCCGGCGATCGACGATAGCTGCCACGAAACCCAGCTCAGCGCCGACATGCCCCAGAAGTAGGCTTCTTTCCCCGGCACGTAGCCGTGCGGGAACGATTTCTTCTGAAACAACAGATAAATGACGTCGCCGTTGAAGTAGCCGAGCGAGAGCCGACGCCAGAACGACAAGTAGGAAAAATGCGGCGTGAGTCCCGCGCTGAAGATGACGAAGCGCGTGTTGACCATGGCGGCCGTCAGCAGGACGGTCCAGATCGGCAGCTTAGCGGCGAGGAGCGGTAAGACGGCAAGCTGCGCCGAGCCCGCGTAGACGAGCACCGACATGCCGAGCGCTTGCGGGACGGTGAGCGCGGACTTGCTCATGGCGACGCCCGTGACGAGCCCCCAGGACAGCATCGCCATCAGCATCGGCGAATAGTCGCGCACGCCGCTTTTGAAGGCGGCGCGATCGGTCGGGCTGAGGCGAGCGAGCATGTCGGCGGAGCGCGGTGGCGTTTCGAGGCGCGCAACCGCTTTTTTGGAATCGGAGGTGTCCGATTATAGAGGCCGATCGGTTCCAAACGCCTAGACCGTGCCCGGGTTGGGGGCAAAAGACGCTAAAATGGCGAACTTGTCTGGGAACCGGGGGCAAGCCCCACCGCACCGCTAGGAGATTCGTATGTCAATGGCCGATCGTGACGGCAAGATCTGGATGGACGGCAAGCTGATCGAATGGCGCGACGCCACGATCCACGTCCTCACCCATACGCTGCACTACGGCATGGGCGTCTTCGAAGGTGTGCGCGCATACAAGACGGTCGACGGCAGCAGCGCCATCTTCCGCCTGAAGGAGCACACCAAGCGCCTCTTGAACTCGGCGAAAATCTTCCAGATGGACGTGCCGTTCGATCACGAGACGCTGGCCGCCGCGCAGTGCGAAGTCGTCCGGGAGAACAAGCTGGAAACGGCCTATCTGCGCCCGATCATCTGGGTCGGCTCGGAAAAGCTCGGCGTATCGGCGCGCGGCAATACGATCCACGTGGCGATCGCCGCTTGGCCGTGGGGCGCCTATCTGGGCGAAGAAGGCATCACGAAAGGCATCCGCGTGAAGACGTCCTCGTTCACGCGCCATCACGTGAACGTCTCGATGGTCCGCGCCAAGGCGTCGGGCTGGTACGTCAACTCGATCCTGGCGAACCAGGAAGCCACGACGGACGGCTACGACGAAGCGCTGCTCCTCGACGTCGACGGCTACGTCTCCGAAGGTTCCGGCGAGAACTTCTTCCTCGTCAACAACGGCAAGCTCTACACGCCCGATCTCGCGTCGTGCCTGGACGGCATCACGCGCGACACGGTGATCACGCTTGCTCGCGACGCCGGCATCGAAGTCATCGAAAAGCGGATCACGCGCGACGAAGTCTACACGGCCGACGAGGCGTTCTTCACGGGCACGGCGGCGGAAGTCACGCCGATCCGCGAGCTCGACAACCGCACGATCGGCACCGGCTCGCGCGGTCCCGTCACGGAAAAACTGCAATCGGCGTTTTTCGACGTCATCGCGGGCAAGAACGCGAAGTACGCGCACTGGCTCGCGAAGATCTGATCGAACGCCGCACGCCCCAAGCCACACCGCCTATAACGAGAATCCATCTCATGAGCGAAACGAAGGAAATGCCGCTGGTCGAACTATCGGCCAAGGACTTGCCCGCCTACTGCCCGAACCCGTCGATGCCGCGCTGGAGCGCGCATCCGCGCGTGTTCATCGACGTCACGCACGGCGAAGCGCGTTGCCCGTACTGCGGCACGCGCTACAAGCTGCGCGACGGCGAAATCGTCAAGCACCACTGATTCGTCCCGTCCCCGACGCGCCGCCCGGCCCGGGCGCCCGGCTCCAACGGGCGGCTCGTGCATGCGGCGCGGGCGACGCCCATTGCCTCAACGCCGAATGCGGCGCGCGCTGCGTGCGCCGTGCTAGCCCACCTCTCGGATATCCACACTGATGCGTCGCGCGTTGGTTATCGCACCGAATTGGATCGGTGACGCATTGATGGCGCAGCCGCTGTTCACGCTGCTCAAGCAAGTTCATCCGCGCATCGTCATCGACGCGCTCGCTCCGGCGTGGGTCGCGCCCGTGCTCGAGCGGATGCCCGAAATCAGCTCGGTGCATGCGACCGATCTCGCGCACGGCAAGCTGCAGCTCGTCCGGCGCTGGCAACTGTCGAGCGATCTGCGCGAGAGCGGCTACGATGCCGCCTACGTCCTGCCCAATTCGCTGAAATCGGCGCTGATCCCCTGGCTGGCCGGGATCGGCCTGCGCATCGGCTACACGGGCGAAGGACGGGTCGGCCTGCTCAACGTCCGTCATCCGAATCCGAGCAAGGACGAACGCGGGCCAATGGCGATGCACTATGCCGCGCTGGCCTACGCGCCCGGCGCGAACGTGCCCGATCTCGAGGCCCGTCTGCCCGTGCCGCACCTCGAATCCGATCCGAACGAATCGGTGCGCGTCTCGACGCGGTTTCACCTCGATACACGGGTACCGCTCGTCGTGTTCTGCCCCGGTGCGGAGTACGGCGTCGCCAAGCGCTGGCCCGTCGAGCATTTCGCGGCGCTCGCGAGGATGGTGGGCCAGTCGTTCCCGTACACACAGATCGTCGCGCTCGGCTCGAACAAGGATGCGCCGCTCGCGCAGGCTATCGCCAACCAAGCGCCGAACGTGCGCAATCTGTGCGGCCAGACTTCGCTCGGCGAGGCGTGTGCGCTGATCGGGCGCGCCGGTGCGGTCGTCAGCAACGATTCGGGCCTGATGCACGTCGCGGCGGCGCTGCGCCGCCCGCTCGTCGCCATCTACGGATCGAGCGATCCGCGCCACACGCCACCGTTATCGGACCTAGCGAAGGTACAATGGCTGCATCTCGAGTGCAGTCCTTGCTTTGCGCGCGAGTGTCCGCTCGGCCATTTGCGCTGTTTGCGCGAACTGTCGCCGGAGCAAGTGTTCGGCGATCTGCGCGCCATGCTGCTCGGCGAGCGCTGACGCACGGAAGGCCCCGCGTCTTTATGCGTTCATTGCTCATGGACGCCGCTCGCCGAGCCTGAACGACCGAACGTCAGCACACCGCGGATGCCGCACGGTGCGCCGAGTCAGCCTGACCGCGATTTTTTCAGCGCTACTACGAGCCCAGAGAAGCCATGCCACGTTTTGCCCGCTTGTTCGAAGCTGCAGCCGATACGCTCAACGCGTTCTACCAGACCGTCGCCGACGGCAGCATCGACGCGCTGATGGCGCTTTGGATCGACGAGGAGTTCGCAAGCTACGTCAACGCGGGCGGAGCGCACTGGCACGGCGTGGATCAGATCCGCGCGGGCCTCGTGGCGCTAGCGGAGGCGCACGCGCTGCCGGCATCGATCGAGCCGCTCGACGTGCGGGTCTACGACAGTCTGGGCACGGTGGTCTATACGGTCGCGGAGGCGCATCGGTCTCAAGAGCCGCTTGGGCCGCCGCGGATGATTTATGCAACGTACGTGATGGTTCACGAGCGCGGCGAATGGCGGATCGCACATATCCACGCGAGCCCCATGCCGGAGGAAACGGCTACCGAGTTCGCCGCCAAGATTCGACACGGACAAGGCGCATTGCACTGAAAGATCTACGCGGCCGGCGCACAACGCGGGCTGGGGCAGGATCGGTATTTGGGGACGGTCATGAGCACCACACATGACAAACCGGCCAAACCGGCTTCGTCACAGGCCGCGGGGTCCGCGGCTTCCGACAGGCTCGTCGAACTGCTCTACAACCCGCCCCGATGGCTGCCCACGAGCCATGCCCAAACGATCGTTCCCGCACTGTTCGCCCGCCGCCCGGCCGTGGACTACCGGCGCGAGCGCTGGGACACGCCCGATGGCGACTTCATCGATCTCGATTGGCTGGCGTATCCCGCCGGTCCGGGCGACGCAGACACGCCCGCGCCCGATGCACCGCTCTTCGTCCTCTTTCATGGGCTCGAGGGCAGTTCCGATTCCCACTACGCGCGCGTGCTGATGGCGTCGGCTCGAGCGCTCGGCTGGCACGGCGTGGTGCCGCACTTTCGCAGTTGCAGCGGCCCCCTCAATCTCGCGCCGCGGTTCTATCATCTCGCCGACAGCGCCGAGGTCGATTGGATCCTGCGCCGCCTGCATGCCACGCATCGCGGGCCCATCGTCGTGGCGGGGGTGTCGCTCGGCGGCAACGTCTTGCTGCGCTGGCTCGGCGAACGCGGCGCGGATGCCTCTTTCGTTGCCGCGGCGGCCGCCATCTCGACGCCGCTCGACGTGCATGCCGGTGGCCGAGCGCTGTCGCAGGGTTTCGCGCTCGTCTATACGATGAGCTTTCTGAAGACCCTCAAGCGCAAGGCACTCTGCAAGCTCGAACAATATCCGGGGCTGTTCGACCGCGACGCCGTGCTCGCGTGCCGGACGATGTACGAATACGACAACGTCGTCACGGCGCCGATTCACGGCTTTCGCGACACGGAAGAGTATTGGACGCGCGCGACGACGCGCCCGCTGCTACCCGACGTCGTCGTGCCCACCCTCGTCCTCAATGCACGCAACGATCCGTTCTTGCCCAGCGCCGCACTACCCACGCGCGCCGAGGTTTCGGCGTCCATCGAACTCGATCAGCCCGACGCAGGCGGACACGTCGGATTCATGACGGGGCCGTTTCCGGGCCGCATCGATTGGCTGCCGCGGCGCGTCTTCAATTTCTTGGAACCGCACACCCGTCATGGATGACATCGTCAAAGCCGCACTCGCCAAATGGCCCAACGTGCCCGATTGCACGGGCTGGCTGCTGCTCGACCGGCGCGGTCAATGGCGCATGCGCGACGAGGGCGCGCAGGCAAGGGGCGAACTCGGCACGCCCATCCGCCACGCCGCGCTCATCGGCTTCATCGAACGCAATTACGAACGCGCCCCCGACGGCCGCTGGTTTTTTCAAAACGGGCCGCAACGCGTGTTCGTCGAATTGACCTATACGCCGTGGATCGTGCGCCTCGCACGGCGCGCTTCCGGCGAGCCGACGCTCACGGATCACACCGGTGCGCCATTCGAGCCCGCGGCGGCATTCGTGGACGATCAAGGGGGCGTGCTGTTCGTCGACGCATCGTCCCCCGCCCGCGCGGCGCTGCTGCACGACCACGATTTGGACGTTTTCGCCGAACTCGCGACGCTCGACGACGAGGCTTGCGGGGGGAACCTCGATTGGCCGGATGGCCGTCGACTGACGATCGAACCGATCCGCTGCGCCGACGTGCCGGCACGTTTCGATTTCGTCGCTAGCCCCGCATCGACGAACGCCTAAGGCAACTGCACAGCGATAGCCGTGTAGACGCGACCGCACGGCCCCCCCGGACGGCCCCCTCGAAGTTGGACTGCGTTCAGCTTGTTGGGGGCGCGTCTCCGTCCCCGGCGACGGCTACGGCGTTTCGTTTCTTCTTCCTTCTATTTCCACGCCTCGTGCTTCCCCCGGGTCTACCCCGATTGCAGCGGCCCGCGAATCATACAAACATATATATGACTAGTTAACCACATCTTCTCGCGACAATCTCGATCTCTATGCAAGCCGACGACCGCCTCCCCCGCTATCAACGTCTGCGCGACGAACTCGCGGCGCAGATCGGCCAACACCGGTGGCGCCCTGGCGAGGCGATACCCACCGAGCAAGAACTTGCGCGCGCGCACGGCGTCGCGGTCGGCACGGTGCGCAAGGCCGTCGATCAGCTCGTGGCGGAGGGCATGCTCGAACGATTCCAGGGCCGCGGTACGTTCGTTCGCCGGGCGAGCTTCGACGGATCGCTGTTTCGCTTCTTCCGCTTTCAGAACCGCCGCGGCGAGCGCCGCATCCCGACGAGCCGCATTCTCATGCGGGAGGTGGTCGCTGCGCCGTCCGCCGTCAGCGCGGCGCTTCAGATCGAGGCCGACGCGCGCGTCATCCACATGTCGCGCCTGCGTCTGATCGACGAGCACCCGATCCTCGCCGAAGAAATCTGGCTGCCTTACGAGCCGTTCGCCGCATTCGCGACCCTGGCGTCCGAGGAAATCGGCGATCTGCTTTATCCGGTGTACGAAGCGCAATGCAATCAGGTGATCGCGTCGGCAAGCGAAACGCTGACGGTCGAAACGGTGGACGTCATGTACGGACGCTTGCTGCGAATCGAGCCCGGCACGCCCGTGGTCGTCATCGAGCGGCTGGCGTACGGATACGACCGCCGGCCGCTCGAATGGCGCCGCTCACGCGGGCCGGCGAGCGAATTCATTTATCAAGTCGAGATTCGGTGACGGAGACGAAAGATGTCGAGTTGGTTCAAGGAAATTTCCCCGGCCGAGCGCCGCACGTTTTGGGCGTGCTTCGGCGGGTGGGCGCTCGATGCGCTCGACTTGCAGATGTTCAGCCTCGTCATCCCGGCGATCATGGCCGAATGGGCCATCGGCAAGACCCAGGCCGGCATCGTCAGCGGCGCGACGCTCGTCGCTTCGGCGCTCGGCGGCTGGATCGCAGGCGCGCTGGCCGACCGCATCGGGCGAGTCCGCACACTGCAGCTTACTGTCGCCTTCTTCTCCGTCTTCACGTTCGCGTGCGCGTTCTCGCAGAACTTCAACCAATTCCTCGCACTTAAGACGCTGCAGGGCCTCGGGTTCGGCGGCGAATGGGCGGCCGGCGCAGTGCTGATGGCAGAGTCGATCCGTTCGCAGCACCGCGGCAAGGCGATGGGGACCGTCCAAAGTGCTTGGGCCGTCGGCTGGGGCGCCGCCGTCTTGCTGTACGCGGCCATGTTCTCGCTGCTGCCCGGCGCCACGGCATGGCGCGCCATGTTCGCGCTCGGCTTGTTGCCCGCGCTGCTCGTCATTTATGTGCGGCGAGGCGTGCCCGAACCGACGGCGCCGGCCGCACGCCCCGCAGCACGGCAGACACCGGCGACGGGCGGATCGGACAGCGTGGCGGCTGGCTTGCCGTTTTTCGCCATCTTCTCGCCGCGCGTCTTGCGCATGACGCTGATCGGCGCGCTCTTGGGCGTGGGCGCGCACGGCGGCTACTACGCGCTGATGACGTGGCTGCCCACCTACCTCAAAACCGAGCGGCACTTGTCCGTTCTCGGCACGGGCGGGTATCTCGCGGTCATCATCGTTGCGTTTTTCTGCGGATGCCTGGCGAGCGCTCAGTTGCTCGATCGGATCGGACGCCGCGGGACCATCTTGCTGTTTTCGATCGCTTGCGTCGCGACCGTGATCGTTTATCTGTTCGTGCCGCTGACGAACGGCGCGATGCTTGTCGTGGGCTTCCCGCTCGGTTTCTTTGCCGCGGGCATTCCTGCGAGCATGGGCGCCTTGTTCAATGAGCTCTACCCGCGCGGTATGCGCGGAACGGGCGTAGGCTTTTGCTACAACTTCGGACGGGTGGCGTCGGCCGCGTTCCCCGTGATGGTCGGCCATCTCGCCAAGACGACGACGCTCGGCTTCGCGATCGGCGCCGACGCCGCGATCGCCTACGCCATCGTCGTATTCGCCGTGCTGATGCTGCCGGAAACGCGCGGCCGTGCGTTGGCCGAGCGCCTGCCGGCGGCGGACGAGCGAGCCGGGTCGGCGCAAGCGGAGCCGTTGCGGCGCTGACGTCGGCACCGCCGCCGCCCCTATAACGAGAGACGAACGGAGACAACCGAATGGCGAACGGTAAGCTAACGCGCCGTACTTTCAACCGAGGACTTTTGGCCATGTTGACGACGACCGCGCTCGGCGCCTGCGCGGATACGCCCAAACGCACGAGCACCGGCACGATCACCGCGATCGACACGCACGCGCACGTGTTTTCGCACGACCTGCCGCTCGCCCAGCGGCGGCGCTACGCGCCGGCTTACGACGCCCCGCTTTCGCACTACCTCGCGCAATTGGACGCGCACGGCGTCTCGCACGGCGTGCTGATTCAACCGAGCTTTCTCGGGACGGACAACAGTTACCTCGTCCGATCGATCGCTGCCGCGCCGCAACGGCTGCGCGGCATTGCGGTGATCGATCCCGTCGCGGTCGCCGCGGATCCGAGCCAGCTCGATGCGCTCGCACGCGCCGGTATCGTCGGGATCCGGCTCAATCTGTTCAGTCTGCCCGACCCCGATTACACGAGTGCCGCCTGGCAGGCGACATTGGCCAAAATCGCCTCGCTTGGCTGGCAGATCGAGGTGCATTGCGAAGCGCAGCGTCTGCCCCACGTCGTCGGCCCGCTGCTCGCACACGGCGACGGCGCGATCGACGTCGTCGTCGATCATTTCGGGCGCCCGCAGCCGGCGCTCGGCGTCGACGATCCCGGGTTTCGGTATCTGCTGTCGCTCGGCGAGACGCGGCGCGTTTGGGTGAAGGTCTCGGGCGCTTACCGCAATGCCCGCAAAGGCGCCGGCTCGGACGCAAACGGAAGTGAGACCGCGCGGGCCGCCATGCCGTTGCTTCAAAGCGCGTTCGGGCTGGATCGACTCATATGGGGAAGCGATTGGCCTCATACGCAGTTCGAAACGGTCGAAAACTACGACGCGGTGTACGCGCTCATGCTCGAGTTGCTGCCGACCGAGCGCGAACGACGCGCGGTATTGGTCGATACGCCCGCTCGGCTGTTTCGCTTCGTTTGAGCGAGGGTGGGTTCAGTGCGACGCCAGGGGCGGACTCGAAGGCACGTCCCTCGGCGATGAGCGCGCTTGCGGAACAGGCGCGGCGGGACCGCGCTTGCAGCGCGCAGTGTTCCGTAGACGACGGGGTAAGGGGCGGCCCGACGGCGACTGTTAAGATAAGCGCCGTTCGAAGGAGCATGACATGCCTGAATTGACCCATTTCGACGCGGCCGGCCAAGCGCACATGGTCGACGTCGGCGGCAAAGACGAAACGAAGCGCGTTGCGGTGGCGCGCGGTTCGATCCGAATGAAACCCGACACCTTCGTCCTCGTTCGCGACGGGAACGCCAAGAAGGGCGACGTGCTCGGCGTAGCGCGCATCGCCGCGATTCAGGGGGCTAAACGCACCGCCGATCTGATCCCGCTCTGCCATCCGCTCGCGCTGACGCGCGTGGCCGTCGAGTTTGCCTTGGACGAAGCGTTGCCGGGCGTGCATTGCACGGCACAGGTCGAAACGCTCGGCCGCACGGGCGTGGAAATGGAAGCGCTGACGGCCGTGCAGGTGGGGCTGCTGACCGTTTATGACATGTGCAAGGCAGTGGATCGCGGGATGGTCATCACCGAGGTCAAGGTGATGGAGAAGCACGGCGGGAAGTCGGGGGATTGGGTGGCTGAGGCGGAGTAACCGCGATCACGTGCGGTATTCGCACTGCCGGTCACAGCGCCCAACAGAACGTTATTCATAAAACGAACATTGGCCCCGACGGGCCCCGCAAGCGCTCCCGTCATCGCGGCAAAACCCGTCTCTGTTGGCCGTAATTCTTGGCCGGCCTGAATCCCCGTCTGCTCGTTCACGCCCGCGTAGCGGCCTCTCGCATCACCGCGTTGAAAGCTGAAACTGGCGCTACCATGTATTAATCGCGGCATACGCTGGGATCAATGTTCACGGAATCATAAAATCCATTGGAATCGCACATATTAAGAAGCGCAGAGAACGTAAAATTAAGGGCGGCTAACAGTACAAAACTGACGGCCGGCTCGTTGTATTGCGACCAAGCCGTCAATGCTACGCCAAGAAGCAGCGTTGACTTTATCCAGTAAAAGAACCTATTTCGCCTCAGCCGCAAATCTCCTCGGCCAAACATTGACCAAGTCACCGCAAGGGATGCGAGCGAGACAATGATCACTCCAGCGCTCAGAGTCATTGATCACCTCTTTTGAATTGGTTAATCACGTTCTGATATCCCCACCAACGGTTCGCGCCAGGATCGAAGAACGGGTCAACTGAGCCGCCCATCCCTGTCGCGTTCCCAAGCGGGGGGCACCAGCTTGCTTTCCAGCAAAGGCCGGAGTGGCCTTCGTTATCCCTATAACGGTATTTGCAACCCAGGAATTTACTCAATAAAACCAGCTTTGCGAAGGTGTTTTGGAAGCACCCAGATATGCAGAATCAATAGTACGGCGAACAACGGCATGCCTATCCAAAGCAGAGCCGAACTCTCATTCACCTTGAGAGCCGAACGAAACAGGCTCGCAATCAGGAAGGCATAGAGTCCACTCGAAGCTAGCGAAATACTCCCAACGATCGTAATCGTGCGTTCCGCCGCAAGAATTCTTCTCAAGCTCATTGTTTGTCTCCAGCATTACGAATATCGTCAATGACGGTCGCCCCCTTTGAGCCGACGCCGTACAACAGAATACCTTGCGTCGTACCATGTGGCAGCGCTTGATTCACGAACGGTACCAACGTCCGGTTATTGGTCCGCGGTACTGTCGCGCCGAACATTGACCCAGGGCGGTTTAGGCCATCTGCGACACCCATCTTCAAGGGTACTTCGGCTCGCAATGCCCCGAGGGCAAAAAGAAGGCTCGCGCCATCGTATGCCATATCCCCCCACGTCGGAGACAATTGATTTAGCCCGTACCGTAATGGATTCAGCCCGGGAGAAATGACCCCGCTGTAGCGGTTGTACAGCCCACCCGAACCTTCAGCAATATCGCTCAAACCGAGGAGCACCATCCCACCCCCGCCAAGAGCACAGCCCACGCCCGTAGTAGCGCAAATCGTCGCCCCGGTCTTCACCGCCACACCGCCCACCGCAACTTTGATCGCGTCCTTCGCCACACCCAGCGGATCACTTTGGATCGCGTCACCCGCCTTCTGAAACGGCGTGTAATCGAACAGCCCCGCTCGCTTCTGATCCTTGACCCAATCGAATTCCGCCTGCAATTGCGACGCCTCGAGTTGACTCACGTAGTTCGCCGCATATTCCTGACTGCCCGGCTTGTACTGCGCCCAGCATTTCACCTCATAGCACGCCGCTCTCGTTAGCCGCTTCTCCCGCTCTTTGTCATCGCCGGCGGCTTTCCCAATCGCCCGCTTTTCGTCCTCATGAAGCTGCCGATTGTAAAGATCAGTTTTTGAACCAAGGACCGAACTTCGAAGGATCGTCACTCAACATGCCAGCCTTGCGCAGCGGCTTTGGCAGGTACTTTATAAACACGAGCAGAATAATAATAAAAACCGGAAGGCCAATCGCGAGCACGGAGACATTATCGCTAAGGCCGATTAACCTCCGACAGATGCCTATCACGACTACCGCATAGCAACCAGCCGCTGCCGCGGAAACCAAAAAAACCATGAGCCAGATCTGCAACGTCGCGTAAAGTCGCTTCCAGTTCATTTTTCATCACCATTATTTCGAATGTCGTTTATGACGGTTGCTCCCTTTGTGCCTACCCCATAAAGCAAGATGGCTTGTGTTGTACCGTAAGGAGCAATCTGACCCGTGAACGGAATCAGCGTATTGTTATTCATACGGGGCACCGTTACGTCGAACATAGAAGCAGGACGATTCAACCCATCTGCCGTGCCCATCTTAAGCGGCACTGGCGCTCGAAGTGCCGCAATGGCAAATGCGAGGTTTAAACCATCGTATGCGACATCACCCCAGCCAGCAGGTAATGCTTGATTGAACCCATATCGCAACGGATTCGTACCGGGCGAGTTGATACCGTTGTACCGGTTGTACAACCCGTCTGCGCCCTCAGCAGCATCACTCAAGCCGAAGGCAACCATCCAAGAACCCGCGGCACATCCAACCCCGCTCGTACAGAGCGCCGCGCCACTCTTGGCCGTCAGACCGCCAGTCACTATCTTCACCGCATCCTTCGCAAAACCCAGCGGATCGCTCTTGATCATATCGGTAATCTTCTGCCCTGGCGTGTAATCGAACAGGCCCGCTTCCTTCTGGCCATTCACCCACGCCAACTCCGGCCCGAGTTGCGACGCCTCAACTTCACTCACAAAGTTGGCATTACGCTGATCGCTTCCTGGCGCATATTCCGCCCAACACTTCACGGCGTAGCACGCGGCCCGGGTCAGCTTTTCTTCTTCAGCCTTGTCGCCATGGGCATGCTTATGAATCTTCGCCTTTTCATCCGGATGCAACTGACTCGCCATGCCTCCGACGCTTGGGAAATTTCCATCCTCTACAAACTTGACCCTCATTTACCACCACCATCTGGCTTCACGCCCAAAATATTGTTTATGTGACCTTGAACCCAATTTGCAAAGCTACCATTGTTAATATCGTTTGCTGCTTCGTTGATCGCCGGACTGAGAAAAGGATATTTTTCAGAGGCAGAATTAGCCGCAATCGACGTAAATCCATTGAATAGGCATTGACCACTATTCGGCTGCACAAATTGGCTAACAACGTCTGCGCCAACACCTACAATAGTGGACCCGTAGGCCACTGTAGCAAGCGCTGGCGACAAAGGCGAAGGAATGGCTGCACCTGCAGCAGTAGCCGCCCCAAATCGCCCTGCATTCGTCGACACCATCGATGCCACATCGGATGTGGTGTTTCTCACAAAGGTTAGATCATCGCTATTGAACTGCGTAAACGGCCCCGTAACTTGAGGAAGATTCAATCCCGAGCCATTGCCCCCCGGCGCATCGTATTTGTAACCGGTCGGTACTTGCCCAGGCGACGCCGATCCGCCATACATGCTGATGTACTGCTGCAACAGCGGATCAACCGGAACCGTACCCTGAGTTAACACCGGTTTTCCATCGGCGGTCGTCCCGGCATACATCCATGTAGCCCCGGAGTCGGTCGGCGCTTCATTCCCGACTAGCGTGTCGGGAGCACCAGACACATACGTGCCATCAGCCGTCACGCCCATAAGAAAATCGCGAAGGAGTTGGCAGAGAAGAGCGGGGGCAAGTACACGGAGCAGCAGATTGAAGACCAGATGCGCATGATATCGTCGTCGTGCAACTGCCGATTGTAAAGATCCTGTTAAACGGCAACCCTGCCGAGTCTCAGCCTGTTGATGTCAGGAGTTATCCTGCTCGTCGTCCGTGACTTCATAGCTCTTGCGCGCCTTCTTATAACTGTTGTCGAATGGCTTGATATGCAGCATATGCGCTCGACTGGAGAAACCGCCTAGCGCCATCAATCCGAACCCCAGCAAAACCCCGAGCATCCTCCCCCAGCGAGGTAACCAATCGCCAGCCAGACTACCCCAAAAAATTGCCAACCCGACAATAAACATCGTTATGCGCAGCCAACCAGTAAAATTTCCCTCTTCGATCAATTTCATTTTTCCGCCCCCTGGGGATTAGGACCAAAAATCGAATTCGATTGTTTTGTTATCCAATTCTGGATATCAGTTGAATTTTGTAAATTATTAATGGCCGATGAAATGCCGTTTATAATCAATGATCCCGCCGGCCAACGATCCCCCGCGACCTGTCCACCAAGCGTTACCACACCTTGAAACGTGTATTGGCCAACATTGGGCTGCACCAATTGCCCAACAGCGTCAGCCGCAGTACCAACCACAGTAGCCCCAAAGGCAATTTGACCAAAGACAGGCGTAAGCGGGGACGGCGCTGCTGCCATTGTGGCTGCGGTGGAACCAACCCATCCGGCAGTATTGGAAATCACCGAAGTCGCGCCTGCAGTAGTGTTTCGCATGAAGCTCACGTCATCGCTATTGAACTGCGTAAACGGCCCCGTAAGCTGAGGAAGGTTCAATCCCGAGCCATTGCTCGGCGGCGCATCGTATTTATAACCGGTCGGTACTTGCCCAGGCGACGCCGATCCGCCGTACATGCTGATGTACTGCTGCAACTGCGGATCAACCGGAACCGTACCCTGCGTTAACACTGGTTTTCCATCGGCGGTCGTCCCGGCATACATCCATGTAGCCCCGGAGTCGGTCGGCGCTTCATTCCCGACTAGCGTGTCGGGAGCACCAGACACATACGTGCCATCAGCCGTCACGCCCATCATGCGCGTCTGGTCTTCAATCTGCTGCTCCGTGTACTTGCCCCCGCTCTTCTCTGCCAACTCCTTCGCGATTTTCTTATCGTCGTCGTGCAACTGCCGATTGTAAAGATCGACATTCGCCGCCGCGACGGCACCCGAGTTGCCGCCCACCGTTGCCCCGGCGCCGACTGCCACCACATTAGCCAGGATGTTGCCCAGCGCCCGGTTCACGTCGGCATCGCCGGTCGGATTGGCGTCGGCGACCGCGTCGCTCAGCGCGTCCACTCCGTTCGCCCCCACCGCCGATACCACGGCACCTGCGCCCCCACCCAGCGCATTGCCCCCACCGAGCCCTGTCACCGCGGCCATTCCCGCCGCATGCATGCGGACACGGTACTTACCGCCTTCGCCCCAATCCTTCGCATCCTGACGATACCGCGCGGCCAGTTCTGGATTGCCTTCCCGCTCGGCCTGCTTGGACGCATCCAGCGCGGCCTTCTTCTTGCTATCCGCATAGTTGCCAATGCGCCGCGCCACCGCCTGCCCGGCAGCCTGCACGGCATTCATCATGTCCGCCTGCTGTTCCAGCACCTGCGTGAGATCCGGCGCCTGCGCCACCGTGTCGTTCAGCGCCGTCGCCTCGCGGCGCAGGTCCGAAAGAGCTTGCCGCTGGTTTGCTTCATCTGTCAGCGTGATCGTGCCTTGGCTCACCGCGCTGCGGGTCGTCGCGCTATCCCTGCCGCTGTCGCTCTGCGAGAGCATGGGCGTCAAGCCGCCCGCGTTTTTCACCGACCGCGGGCCCGTCGTCTTCTCAGCCGACGCGTCGCCGAAACCGCCCCCCACGCCAAAGCCGCTCGATTGAGCCTCGTAGCTCGAGCTGTTCTCGATATCCGAGAAGGTGAGCGTGCCGGTGGTCAACACATTCTTCGATGCGTCGGCGTCACTGGCGATGAACGCGCCCTTCAAGTCCGTGTTGCCCGCGACGTTGATTTGGAACCCGTCGTCGCCCGCATGAATCCCCGACTGCTCGTTCACGCCCGCATAGCTCGCCGACGCACTGCCGCTCTGCGAAAAGAAACTCGCGCTACCGCCGCCTTGGCTCACACTAAAGCCGCCGCCGCTGCTTTCCTGATGCATAGCGCTCTGGCTCGTGTCCTGCACGCTCTCGATATTCAGGTTTCCGCCCACATCGGCCACAACCCGGTTCGCGGTTACGTTCGCCCCGACGAGATTCGTATCGCCCCCGCTTTGAATAACCACCTTGTTGGCCGCGTTGACGCGCGTATTGTTGCGCGTCAACGCATCCGAATTCGCATCGCCATGCGCTTTGGCCATCGACGCGGAGACGCCGAAGCCCTGGCTGCCATACGACACCCCAACGCTTGCACTGGACGACTCGTTCGTGCTGAGCGTCGAATCGGTATCGGTGCTGTGCCGGAGATCAACCTGATGGGCGGCTTGCAAAATGACGTTATCGGCGCTCACCGTAGAGCCGGCAATGGCCACATCGCCGGAGCCTGGCGAGCCGTTGCCGGTGGCAGCCAACGCGACGGTGCCGCCAGCCTTGAGGTTCGAACCGTTGTGCTGCGTTTGATTCTCGCTAAACGTGCTCTTGCTCGAACTGGTGCCCCAGCTGAGTTCGACCTTCACATCGGGTTTGCCGCCGTTGGCAATCGCCCCGGCTCCGCCCAAGGCATCGACCGCGCTGCCCGCAGCGGCCATCGCATGCAGCGCCGAGGCTCGCCCATCCCGACTCTGTCCGCTCGCCTCGCCTTGATTGCGCGCGTTTTGTATCGCATCGAGCACCGACGACTTGACCGCCAGCGTGAACCCCGACGTCTTAACCTCGTGCGCCCGGTCGTGATGCCGCTGCGTCTGCGACGCATCGACGGTCACGTTCGCGCCGGCGCCGACGATATCCCGGGCCGCCACCAGGTCCGAGCCGGTCACGTGTAAATCGTTGCCAGCCTGCATATATACGCTGCCGTCCGTGCTGCCGATCAGGCTGCCTTGCGCACCGTGAACGGCGTCGTTGCTCGTGTCCTTGGTCTGGGTCGTGCCGTAAGAGAACCCGCCCATGACGCCGAAGCCCGAACGCTTCTCATCCTTGAAGTGGTATTCGCTCGACGATGTCTGCGCCGCCCCGATCATCAGATCGTTGCCTGCGGCGAGCGTCACGTCATCCGTGCCGGCGATGGTCGCCGCGTGCGCCCTCAGATTGCCCCCGGCTGCAACCGTCACCGTCTCGCCCGAGAGCGTCGTGCCCAACGCTTGCGTCGAGGCGACCCGATCCCGGGTCGTCGTTTGCTTCTTCGAAAGAAAGCCCCTCGACTCGGAATAGTGGTTCTCTTCCAGGCTTTGGCTCGCCGCGCCCGCATTCAGTTCGACATTGCGCCCCGCAGCTACCGTCAACGCTTCGCCCGCGCTCAAATAGGCGCTCGTTGCAACGACATCGCGTCCCGCCGCCATCGACATCTCGCCCCCCGCCCGCAACCGGCTGCCCACGTCGACACTCGAAGTCGTGCTGCGGTTATTACGCCTGTCCCACGTCACGCGCTCACTGTCGCCGGTGCGCTCCGTGCCCAAGTTCAGGTCGCGCCCGGCGGCAAGCCGCATGTCCTCGCGTGCCGCAAGCGCTGCCGCGTTCACGCTCAGGTCACGCCCGGCGAATACGCCCACCGTCCCCGCCTCGATCGCGCCGAGCGCCCCGATCCCCGTGGTCCGATTACTGGCGGTGCTCATCGACCACGTCTCGCTGCCGATCGTCACATCTCGCCCCGCCCCGAGCAGCACGTGATCGGCCACGATCTGGCCCGCCAGATGCTCAAAATCCACCTTCGCACGCGCCACCAGCGTTTTGCCGGCAAGCGTGCCGTGTACATTGCGGACGTTTTGCGCGTCGATCGTCGTCACGTCGCGGCTCGCGATCGTGCCCAAATTACGCACCTCGCCGCTCGATTCGATCGAGACGTTGCGCGCCGCGAGCAGCGTACCCTCGCCGGTCACGTCCGCTGCGCCAGCACGGAGATACACCTGCGGTGCCAGCACCTCTTCGGTGCGGCCATCGGGCAGCGTCACCGTTTGCTTCACGAGCCAAACGATATCGTTCGAAAGCGCCCCCATCTGCACTTCGCTCAATGCCGTGCCCACCGTCAGGTTAAAGGTGCTCGCCGCCTGCGCGCCGTTCTTCAGCAACGCCGCATATTGCGTCTGGTTATCGCGATAGTCGCCCACGAAGCGCTGCCCCGTTAGCGTCATCACCTGCTGCGTGACAAGCTGCTGCTCGTAGAAGCCGTCGCCGATGCGTTTGAGCACCGCCTCCGGTTCGACGCTCATCGCCTGCAACATCGTGTCGCTCGATATCCAGCGATTGAACTGCGTGTAGGCCGGATCGGTTTCGATCAGATAGCGGCTGCCCGGATCCGCCACCGAGCGGTATAGCGCGTTGTTCGGCAACATCGCGGGGGGCGGTATCGTGCGGATGACCTGTGCGCCCGGTCGCGCCGCGGGCAAATGGCCGAGCGATGCGTCGCCGTCGACGAGGTTAGGTTCACCTCCCGCGATGCTCGGGCCCGCGCCACGCACGACGTCCACCGCCGCACCCGCACCCCGCGCCGCATCGCTTGCCGCCGGCACGCTGCGTATCGCCACGGCCGCCGCATTCGGAGAACTCGGCATGATCGGTAACTGGATCGTCTCGCGCTCGAGCACATGTTCAACCGGCCGAGGCGTAAGCCAATCTCGATGCCGCCTCTTATGCGTGTAGGTGGCCGTGCCGCGTCCAATGGTCGTACGCGTGCCGAGCGCCGCGCCGTTGATCGTCTGCGGGCCGTGACCGTTGTAATCGCCGCCCGCCACGATTTGGCTCTTGTCGTTGTTGACCACCCCAGTCGTCGAGAGCGCGCCGCCGGCAATGAGGCGTCCTGGCGCGCTGGCCGTCACCGTATCCTCCGTGCGCGTCGCGCTCGTGAACTCGTAGGCCGTGAACGCCTGCACCAAGCGCGAGCGAAAGTCGCGGTTGAACGCCCTGATCGCGCTGTTCAATGCTCGATAAGGCGCGACGTACGCCTCATGCTTCGCGTCGTAGGCACGCTGCTGCTCGAGAAAACCAGTGCGGCACGCAATGTTCGGCCCAACGCAACGGTTGACAGGCGCCTCCGGCAGCGCTGCTTGCGGCGGCGCTATGCCGAACACGCTCCAAATCTTGTCCTCGCGCGAGTAGCCAAAACGCTCGGGTAGGCTCGCGACCTCCCCCATGGGATCGGTGCGACTATTGCTCGGTACGTAGGCAAGACCCACGGGTGCGGAGCCATACGCCGTCACCATCCCCGCCACCATCCCCATCCCCGTCGCGGCCCTTCCCTTTAGGTGAATCCCGCCCGACCTCACCCCGCCGTGCGTGCCGTCGAAATCGAACGGCGGGCCGAAACGCGCTTGTGGATAGGTGCTCGACGGCCCAACCAAATACCACGAATAATCCCGCCGAATGAGTGCACGCATATTTTGGGCGCCATTCTCGAGGTCGTTGTTGTTCACGTGGTAAAACCACGTCGATTCGCCCGGCATTAGCTCGCTCGAGCCGCGTCGCGCGTAGAAGCGCTTCGCCATGGCTTCAGTCGTCGTCTTGACCGTGCTCGCAAAACGCGAGTTGAGGTTGTCGATGCGGCGTGCTCGGTACTGCGCGTTGCCGCCCGATTCAATCGTGCCGCCATCGTTCGTGACGAGCTCGGCTTCGCCCGTGGCATGCCCGTTTTCATCGAGCGCTCGCCCCAGACGCAAGTCGCGTTGCGCATAGATGAAGCCGCCGTCGCGGTTCGTCAGCGTGTCGACGCCGAAATCCATATCGTTGCGCGATGCGAGGGTCCCGGCGACGCCTTGCTCATTCATGCCGTTCGTGAGCGTGTCCCCGTTGACGCCAACCGCATCGCCAAAGATACGGCCTGTGTTGTGCGTATGCGGCGCATCAATGCGGGTGTCGCCACCGTTGAGCAAGCCGTCGTTGGTCAAGCGCTCCGCTGCCCGCACCCGTGTACCGCTCTCGCCCACGATTACGCCGCTCGCGCGGTTGTCGATATTGCGCGCCGATACCTCGGCATCTTTGCCCGCCGTCATCGAGCCGCTGTTCTTGAGGTCGCCGCTCGTTCGAAACGTGAGCTTCCCTTCGGCCCGCGTGGTGCCCGTATGATCGAAGTCGGTGTGGAGCGAGATGTCGACATCGCCCGCCGACTGCGCCGTACCGTCGCCCGACATCGAGCGCGCGTCGATATCGAGCCCACTTGCGCCGTTAAAATCGCCGCCGCGGTTCGTCACGTCGCGCTCGGCTCTCACGCGCGCTTTGCCCGTCGATTCGACCGTGCCCCGCGTATTATCGAGCGACCCCACGTTCAGTTCGGCTTGCACGTCCGAGCGGATCGCGCCGTCGACGTTGTTCAGCGTGTCGCTTTGTATCGTCACGCGCGCACCTTCGATGCCTTTGTCGATGGCGCGCGTATTCGAGTTGGTCACGCGGTTGCTCTCGATCTCGAGCGTGCCGCCCGCATGCAGCAGCCCCTCGTCGTTCGCGACGGCATCGGCTTTCAGTTTCACGTCGCCATTGGCGCCGAGCGTGCCGCCGCGATTCGTCAACTCGCCTGCGCTTTCGACATCGACGTTTGCGCGAGCCGTGACGCGCCCTCCGTCGTTATCGAGCCGTGCCGCGGTGACCTTCACCTTCTTTTCGGACGAGACGGTCCCCTGGCGGTTATCGAGCGCACCGCTCACCGTCACCGTAGCCACGCCCGCCACCGAGCCGAGCACGCCGCGCACGTTCTCCACACTCGTCGCGCGAACGTCGAAATCGCCCTCGGCAATGAGCCGCCCATCGCGGTTTTGCACGACTGCGCTCTCCGCCATCAGGGTACTTTGCGACGAGACAATCCCTTCGTTGTTGTTCAATGCACCGCTTGCAAGCGTCGACGGCAACCGCCCAGCCAACCTGCCGCGACGGTTATCGAACGTTCCGCCCGCCTTGACGTCGAATGCATCCGCATCGAGCGTTGCCCGCGCGTGCCCGATATCGCCGGCAACCGTAAGCGCTGCCCGGTTGCCGGCGCGCATCGTCCCGCCCGACAAGTCCGCTGTGGTCGCCCTAAGCGTGACGTCCTTCCGCGCGTCGATCGTCCCGCCGTTGCGCAGCGTGCTTGCCGCCGTCAGCGTCACGTTGCCCGGGCGCTCCGCGCCGACGACGGCAATCATCCCGCGGTTGGAAATCGTCTGCGCCGCGCCCATCACATCGGTGCGCGACGTGACTGTGCCGCCCAGGTCGATATCGACCGCATTCGACGTGAGCAGCGCTACCTCGCCATTGGCCGCGATGGCGCCCGCGTGGCGAAGTGACGCGGCATCGAGCTTGGCATTGCCCGCGGCGAGTACCGATCCGTGTTGCGCAATCGTCACGTCGCCCGTGCTCGACAGACGGATGTCGCCCGTCAGCGAGTTCACCGTTCCGCCCAGATGAACGCCCACGCCTCGCTCGCTACTCACGAGCCGCACCGAATTCGCGTACATGCCGCCGAGCGCGGCCACGTCGATGGCGACGATCGGTGGCGGATGGCCGCGACCGTCGAGCGGCGCGGCGTCGCCGTGCTGATAATCGACCCGGTTCGCGCCCGCCACCGCATCGATACGTTGCGCCCAAATCGCGCCGTTGATGCGCATCGCGCGGGCGATCAAATCGAGCTGGCTGCTCGCGCGCGCATCGAGCCCCTGGCCGTCGACGGTGAGCGCGCCTTGCATCACGTCCAGGCTCGCCAGCGCCCCGAAACCGTTCACAACCGGCACGCCCGCGGCCAGTGTCGCCCGCGGCACGTTGATGAATCCACAGCCGTTGCAGTAGATGCCCGCCGGATTGGCAACGACGACGTTCGCCGCTCGGCCCGCCACCTCCGTCATCCCGAGCAAGCGTGATGGGTTGCCCGACGTGACTTCGTTCAGAATCACGCGCGCATGGCCGTTGCCGAGAAATGGGTTGCCGCCGACCCAGCCGGCTGTCTGCGTGGTCGACGGCAGGCCGCTGTTGTTGAGGACCATGCCGGCGGTGCCGACGTTGTACTGCGCGAAACGGTTATGGCTCACGCCTGCGGCATTCGGTTTCACGACGTGAACGATGGGCACGCCGTTGGCCGCCACGCCAATCGCGGGGCGCGGGCCGGTGGCGCCGGGCGAACGATCGGGCGAGAGCGGCAGCGTCGCTTGCGCGTCGGCCGCGCCGGGCTGCCAGACGAATGCGCACCATGCCGCGAACGCAATGGGACGTGTCGCAAAACGACCACCGCGTGCGATGGCCGATGCAAGTGAGCCGCGCACCAGCGACGCCCTACCCTTGCGCCGGCTTGCCGTTTGTTCGCCGACGGCCACGAGCATGCCGCGCAGCGCATCGAACACAAGGCGGTAACGTCCTGCATTCATGCGAAACCTTTTGCGTGAGAGTGAGTGAACATGGCGTCGCCAGCCTCGCGGTCAAAAGCGCGTCGTCGCACGCAGCAGTAGCGACGGATAGCCTGTGCGCAGCGATTGGGGCTTCGCGATCGGCCAGCCGAGCGTCGCTTCGTAGTCGATCGCGGCGACGGAAGAGGCAGGCAGCAGCCCGCGCACGCCAAGCGCCGCGCCGACAAGCACCGTGCCTGCGAGGTAGCGCGCGCTTGGCCCCGAGACCTGCCCCGCGTCGAGCGCGACGAACGGCGTCTGGCCTCGCACGTTCATGCCGATTTCGTTCCGCCAGGCCCAACCGCTTTCCGCAGCCAGCGTGGTTTGCCCGTCGAAGCCACGCACGGTGTAGGGGGTGCCGATCGTGAAATAGTCGGTCGGCACGAGCTTCGTGAGCGCGTGCTGAACGTTGAACTGCGCGCTGTAGCGCAGGAAGGTCGGGCCCACTGCAAAGGGCAGCAGCGCTTGTGCGTTGGCCGTGAGAACGCGCGTGTCGCCGTTCCAGACACGGCCGTTCTGGGCATCCTCGTCGACGATGGCGCCAGGATGGCGCGTGACGCCCGCGAGCGTCTGCCGCCAGCCGATGCCGCCCGAGAAAACTGAAAGCCCCACATACTGCGTCTGAGACAGCGTCGCTTCGTAACCGACCGTATCGCGGAATTGATAGTCGAGCGACGTGTCGTTCAGATACGCATGGTTGTAGCGGCGGTAGAGCTTGACTTGGGCGTTGGTACGCGCCGACGCGCTGCGAAACGGCACGAACGCCAGCCCGGCGTTGAGCTCGGCGCTGTCGCCCGTGTAGCGCAGGGGCTCCTCGAAGCCCGCAACACTTAGCCGATAGCGCGAACGGCTCGCGTTGACGAAGAGCGACGCGTAGCCGAGCGGTACGTTCCAGTTGACGGCCGCCGAATGGGACGCGTGCTCGCGGCTTTGCCAGTCGGCGTTGGTGGCGCCCGAAACGGTGAGCTGGTCGTACAGGTGAAGGGGAGAATCGAACGAGAACGTGCCGTTCAGCGTGTATCGCCCCGTGGCATCGAGCCCGTAGTTGTCGATGCCGACGGCTGCATGCCAGCGTTTGCGCTCGAACGCGGGCAAGGCACTATCGGCGCCGGCGGGCTTGAGGACGATGACGGATTCACCCGGAGCCGCCCCCGGCTCGACGTCGAGGACGGTGTCGCCCTGCCCCGGAAGACGCCGCACCGATTCGAGCGCTTGATCGACATCACGCTGGTTGTAAATCGCTCCGGGGTAGAACGGCAGCACCGTGCGCGACCAGCCAATGCCGACACCACGCACCACACTCACGCGCCCGGCGATGACGGCGAGCGTCAACACGCCGCTCGCCAGGCTCTGCTCGGGGATCAACACACGCGAGGTGAGATAGCCGCGTTCGATCAGCGCGATATTGGCGGCAGTTTGAATGGCCTCCAGCGCCCGCTTGCCGATGCATTGGCCTTGCACCGGTCCGAGCCGCTTGGCAAGCCACGGAAACACGTGGGCGCCATCGGGCTCGCCGGGCGCGTTGCGCCACGCGAGGCGGCGAACGACGAAGCAAGGGGTATCCGAGGGCAACGCCGACAGATCGATTGGCGGCGGCACGCTTTCGGGTGCGGCGAGTTGCGTGGGCCGTTCGGTGGCGCTTTCCTCGATGCGCTTGCGCTCGTCTTGCTGGCGACGCCCGATGTCGGCATCGGGCCTTGGCGGTCCGCCCGCTTGCGCCCCAGCATCGAGCGATGGAACGAAAACAACGGCGAAAGCGATGGCGCGCACCAAGGGACTCATCGGGTCGAAAAAAACGCCGATGCTACCGGCCATACGACTTGCCAGGTCCAGATTACGCCATTTCTAGGACGAATCCCCTCACTTCACGTCGAACACACGCCCTATGCACCGATCCTCCCGCCTCGCCATGCGCGGGGGCTCGGCGCGGACGCCACCGTCGCCGAAACGATCGGCGCAACTACTGAATTGGAAGTTCCAAATTCCCGCGACGATGAGCGCCGAGTCAGCCCAGGCCGCTCAATCGTCGCTGTCTTCATCGTCCTCGTCGCCGGCCGCCTTCGGCGCCGGCCCATAGCGCTTGAGCAACTCGGCCTTGAACGCTGCCAGCTTAGGCTCGCCCTCGCACAATTCGTACAGCGCCGACAACTGCGTCGGCCAATCGTGCAACACGCCAGCGAAGATCTTCAGCCGCTCGACCGTATCGAACGCCTGATCCTGTTTGCCGTCGAGCGCTTGCAGCACCGCATAACGCCGCAGCACCGTTTCGCCCGGCAACAGTGCAAGCGCCTGCTTGTGCATGGCGAGCTTCGTCGGCAAATCGTTGCTGTCCATCGGCAATAGCGTCGCCATGCCGTATTCGCCCCACGCCCCGAACAGCACCGACGGCGCCGCACGATATTCGTCGGCCGGATGTGCGCCGTAGTAGAGCACTTCCGCGCGCGCGTAGTCGCGGTAGATCGGATGCAGCGCCGCGAAACCGCCCACCACGAGCAGCGCTTGCCACCCGAACGCAAGCCGCGGCGGCACGAACTTCAGAGGCTTCGTCTCCAAGATGCCGAAGATGAACATCGCCGGCAGCAGGAAGAACATGTACTGCTGCGGATACTCGACGAGCGCGTGCATGAGCAGCGCACCGATCAAGGCGAGCCCGAATACCCGCTCGGCCGTATGCGGCGCGCGCACGACGCGCCACAACCACGCAAGCAGACCCAACAGCACGATCGCAAGACCCAGCGCGCCAGTCTTCGCAAGCAAATCGATGACGATGTCGTGCGAATTGTTGGCGATCTCGACGTCGCCAAGCTGCTTGACGAGCTCGAACTCGTAACGCGGAAACTCCCCCCAGCCGACGCCGAGCAGCGGATGCTGGGTGAACATCGTCCAGCCGTATTTCCACATGGCCAAACGCAGCACGAATTGGCCCTTGTCCTGAAAGCGGTGCGCGGCCGATACGTCCAAGCCCAGTTGAAACCGCGCATTCGCCCAGCGCACGGCCACGTTGACACCGAAAAACAGCACGACGAGCCCGACCGGAATCATCCACTCGCGCAACCCACGACGCTGCGAGAGGCCCCGCCGCGGTGCGACAAACGCCATCCAGAACCCGGCGACGACGATGACGGCCGTTTGCAGCCATGGGCCGCGCGAGACGGTCAACGCCTGCCCGAGCACGCAGATTGCCGACACGGCAGCCCAAACGAGCACCGGCAGCCGGCGCGTCTGCACGAGGTACATCGCCGCCGCGAGGGCGAACGCGATCACCGTCGCGAGATGGTTGGCCTGCGCCATGTTGCCGAACGGCCGCCTTTCGGTCGCGACGTTGTAGGCCACGACGAACGGCGCAAACCGCGCTTCCGCATGAAACAGCTGCACCAGCTGACAAAACACGGCGAACAACCCGCCGAGGACGAAGGCCCAGGCGGCCCAGCGAAGCGCACTCGGCACGAGTTCCGCCCGAGCGAACCCGTAGCCCGCTTGCGTTGCCATCACCGCCGCCAGCAGAAAGCCCACCCCGAGCCAATTCATCGATGGCTGCGCGAGCGGCAGCACGAACGTTTGCAACGCCAGCAGCGCGCCGAAGGCGAACGGCACGAGTGCGACTGTCGGGACGGCATACGGCACGCGCGGCCGCGCCGACGCCGTCATCAGCAAGACGGCGGCGCCGACCAGCAGATAGAGCGAGAGCGCCGTAAACTCGGCGTAGAACGTCGGAATCGGGTACGTGTGATTGGTGACCGTATAGGGCAACAGCACCGCGAAAGCCAAAGACGCGAACGATAAATGACGAGCAAATTGAGAGGTCATGAGGATAGGGACCGTCGGCAACCGGCGCACTATACAAAAGTTTTCTTTCGATGTGCGCAACGTTTTGGTCGGCCGCGCCTATTCATGCTCGGCATTCGGGCGGCGCGAGCTTGGCCGGCAGCGTCGGCGCCGTGACCGGGTTAGGCCCCGCCCCCGGAGCCGGCAACGAAGACGCATCCTTCCCGTACGCGAAGCACTCCCACGTGAGCGCCCCGCCCTGCGCGATACCGGGCTCGAGCGCAATGCGCGACGTAGGTGGATCGGATGCGTCCGGCAGCGACGGCACCATCACGAGCGTATCGCTTCCGGCCGGCGCCACTCGGGGCGTGTAGCGAATGGCGATTTCGCCGGTATCGTCGTCGACGGTGATGGCCTGGACGTTGCGCGTGCCGGGCGGCGCGGCGTAGCCGCTGCCGAAGGCGTTGCCGCCGGCGGCGTTCTCCGCCACCGCAAGCCGCGCGCCCGCCGCAAGCGAAAGCCCTTCGCCGACGCGGCTCCTCGCCATGTAATCCTGATAGGCCGGCACGGCATAGGCAGCGACGATACCGACGATGGCAAGCACGATCATCAATTCGATCAAGCTGAAGCCGCATCGGATCGAATGCGACCCGCGACGATACGAAAGACGAAACGCGCGGCGCCTCAGCAAGCGACGCGCGAACGAAGCTAAAACGGTAACGGCAAACATCGGCGAATACGCTCCTGAACGACGGCCCGCCGACAAATGGGCGGGCACCGTCCTCGAAGCGTATCGATACGAACTCGGGCCGGACAGTTGGCCGAACGGCCAACGTTCGTTAAACGACGACAACGACGGCCGCGCCGCCACGGCTCGCGATCAAGCCCGTCAGTGCGTGTGGTGGTGCCCCGACGCGCCCGTTGCCTCGCGCCGCAGCGCGCGGCGCTTGAGCCAGTAGCCGACGGCTACGACGAACACGGCCCCCGCGACCTGCGCGCCATAGACGGCCGCCGGCGTATCGAGCAGCGGCCAGCGATCGCCGGCCGGGTCGTTGACGATCAGACCGCCCGCGATCCAGCCCAGCAAGGCTGCGCCCAGGGTAACGATGATCGGAAAACGGTCGAGCATGCGCAGCACGAGCGTGCTGCCCCAGACGATGAGCGGGATGCTGACGATCAGCCCGAAAATGACGAGTGCGATGCGATGCGCCGGATCGGCTTGTTCGGCCGCGCCCGCGATCGCGATGACGTTATCGAGGCTCATGACCGCATCGGCGACGATGATCGTCTTGATGGCCGACATCAGCTTGTCCGCGGGCTTGATGCTTTCATGGGCATCGTGAGCGGGCGCCATGAGACGCACGCCGATCCACAACAGCAGCAGGCCGCCGGCGAACTTGAGGAACGGCACATCGAGCAACGCCACGGCGAACACGATGAGCACGACGCGCAAAATAATCGCGCCGGCCGTGCCCCACAGCACGCCCTGCATCCGTTGCGCGGCCGGCAGTTTGCGGCAAGCGAGCGCAATCACGACAGCGTTGTCGCCGCCGAGCAGAATGTCGATGACGACGATCTGAAAAACCGCTCCCCAATGGAGCGTGGAAAAGAATTCGAGCATGGCGTGGAGGATGAAGGCAATCGCCGTTCCAGGATGCGGCGCCTATGCGATAAAAAAGCGAGGGAGCCGCATCGCACCCCTCGCTTCTTTTCGTCCTAGGCAACCTTACGAAAGAATTTCGCAAGGATACCAAAAACGCTGTCCATCGCGCGCCGAGGCGCGCGTCGCCGCTTACAGAATCGACTTCAGCAGACGGCCCATCTCCGACGGATTGCGCGTGACCTTGATGCCGCAGCCGTCCATGATTTCGAGCTTGGCGTCGGCCGTATCCGCACCGCCGGAGATCAGCGCACCGGCATGGCCCATGCGCTTGCCCGGAGGCGCCGTCACGCCGGCGATGAAGCCGACGACGGGCTTCTTCATGTTGTCCTTGATCCAGTACGCGGCGTTCGCCTCGTCCGGGCCGCCGATCTCGCCGATCATGATCACGGCGTCCGTCTCCGGATCGTCGTTGAACATCTTCATGACGTCGATGTGCTTCAGACCGTTGATCGGGTCGCCGCCGATGCCGACCGCCGACGATTGGCCAAGGCCGAGCGCCGTCAACTGCGCCACGGCTTCATACGTCAGCGTGCCCGAGCGCGACACGACGCCGATGCGGCCCTTGCGGTGGATGTGGCCCGGCATGATGCCGATTTTCAGTTCGTCCGGCGTGATCGTGCCCGGGCAGTTCGGTCCGAGCAGCAGCGTCTTGCGGTTTTCGCGGCGCATACGATCGCGCACTTCGATCATGTCGCGAACGGGAATGCCTTCGGTAATGCAGATCGCGAGATCCAGGTCGGCTTCGACCGCTTCCCAGATCGCCGCGGCCGCGCCAGCCGGCGGCACGTAGATGACGGAGACGGTCGCACCGGTTTCGGCCTTCGCTTCCTTCACGCTCGCGTAGATCGGAATGCCTTCGAAGTCTTCGCCGGCCTTCTTCGGATTCACGCCCGCGACGAATGCTTCGCGACCGTTCGCGTATTCACGGCATGCGCGCGTATGGAACTGGCCGGTCTTGCCGGTGATGCCCTGCGTGATGACCTTCGTGTCTTTGTTGATGAGAATCGACATGTATTGACCTCTGTTCGTTTGGCGTCGCGCTGCGTCCCCCGTGCAACGGCACGGGCCCGACGCGCTGGCGCCGCCATTCGTATCCTTGAAGCGTGATGCGCCCTTATTTGCCCGCAGCGGCCGCGACGACCTTCTGGGCCGCCTCTTCCATGCTGTCCGCCGAAATGATCGGCAGACCGGACTCGGCCAGCATCTTCTTGCCCAGATCTTCGTTGGTGCCCTTCATGCGCACGACGAGCGGCACGTTCAGGTTCACCGCCTTCGAGCCGGCGATCACGCCTTCCGCGATGACGTCGCAGCGCATGATGCCGCCGAAAATGTTCACGAGGATCGCCTTCAGATCCGGGTTCTTCAGCATCAGCTTGAACGCTTCGGTGACCTTCTCGGTCGTGGCGCCGCCGCCGACGTCGAGGAAGTTCGCCGGCTCGCCGCCGAACAGCTTGATCGTGTCCATCGTCGCCATGGCGAGGCCTGCGCCGTTCACGAGACAGCCGATGTTGCCGTCGAGCGAGATGTACGCGAGGTCGAACTTCGACGCTTCGATTTCAGCCGGATCTTCTTCGTCCAGATCGCGGTAGGCCACGATGTCCGGATGACGGAACAGCGCGTTCGAATCGAAGTTGAACTTGGCGTCGAGCGCGATCACCTTGCCGTCGCCCGTGAGGATCAACGGATTGATTTCGGCGAGCGAAGCGTCCGTTTCCCACGTGGCCTTGTACAGGCCCTGCAGGATCGCGCGCGCTTGCGGGATCGATGCGTCGGGCACGCCGATCTTCTTCGCGAGGTCGTCGGCTTCCGAATCGAGCAAGCCCTTCGACGGATCGACGGCCACCTTGTGGATCGCTTCGGGCGTCTTCGCGGCGACTTCCTCGATGTCCATCCCGCCTTCGCTCGACGCCATCACGACGACCTTTTGCGAAACACGGTCGATCACGAGGCCGACGTAGAGTTCCTTCTTGATGTCCGCGCCTTCTTCGATCAGCAGGCGGTTCACCTTCTGGCCTTCCGGACCGGTCTGGTGCGTGACGAGCTGCATGCCGAGGATTTGGTTCGCGTACTCGCGAACTTGCTCGAGCGACTTGGCCACCTTCACGCCGCCGCCCTTGCCTCGACCACCTGCGTGGATCTGCGCCTTGACGACCCAGACCGGGCCGCCGAGCTCTTCAGCGGCCTTGACCGCGTCATCCACCGAAAACACCGGCTTGCCGCGCGGTACCGCGACGCCGAATTTCCGCAGGATTTCCTTACCCTGGTACTCGTGAATCTTCATGCGTGAT
>DASVLS010000118.1:0-7873 GCA_036384755.1 Trinickia sp.
TTTCGAGCACGCACACGCCGAACTCGACGCCCTTGTCCTGTGCGAGCTGCTTGAGCCGAATAGCGGCGGACAGACCCGCGGGGCCGCCGCCCACGATCACGACGTCGTATTCCATCGACTCGCGGGGGCCATATTGCTCGATCAGACTTTCGGGGGTCATTGAGGCTCCTTAGCCATTAGAATGCTTTTTTTCGGGTTCGTATTGTCAGCGAACGATAGGGACGCTGCAACCGCACGAGCGTAGATTAGCACGATCGTTCTATTTCCATGATAGAGTGACGGCTCGGCTGGAGCGACAGCTTCGGCATTCGTCTGTCCAGGTCCCCATCGTGCATGCACAACTTCATCGACTAAAGGAATGAGAATGGGCCGTTCGATCAACCTGGAAGGCAAAGTCGCGCTGATCACGGGCGCCTCGAGCGGGCTCGGCAAGCGTTTCGCGCTGGTGCTGTCGCAGGCCGGGGCGAAAGTGGTGCTGGCGAGCCGGCGCGTGGAGCGGCTGAAAGAGTTGCGCGCCGAAATCGAAGCGTCGGGCGGCGCGGCGCACGTGGTTTCGTTGGACGTCACCGACTATCAGAGCATCAAATCGGCCGTGGCGCATGCCGAAACCGAAGCGGGCACGATCGACATTCTCGTCAATAACTCGGGCGTGTCGACGACGCAAAAGCTCACGGACGTCACGCCGGCCGACTTCGAGTATGTCTTCGATACGAATACGCGCGGCGCTTTCTTCGTGGCGCAGGAGGTGGCCAAGCGGATGATCATGCGTTCGGGCGGCGCCATGCAAAAGCCTGCGTATCGGATCATCAACATCGCTTCGGTGGCGGGGCTGCGCGTATTGCCGCAGATCGGCTTGTATTCGATGAGCAAGGCGGCCGTCGTTCACATGACGCGCGCGATGGCGCTCGAATGGGGCCGCCACGGCATCAACGTCAACGCGATCGCCCCGGGCTATATCGACACGGAGATCAATCATCACCACTGGTCGACCGATCAAGGACAGAAGCTGATGTCCATGCTGCCGCGTCATCGCGTGGGACAGCCGGAGGACCTCGACGGGCTGCTGTTGCTCCTTGCGGCCGACGAATCGCAGTTCATCAACGGCGCCGTCATCGCGGCGGACGACGGCTTCGGCATTGCCTGAGCGGCGCCGTTTGTCAAATTCGCAAGGCGAAAGAAAGAATACAGGGAAGCGGGAAGTGCAACCAGAAGCGACGGCAGTCAGAGAAGCGAACGAAGCGAACCGAACGAACGAAGTGAAGCACGCGGCAACCGGCGATTACCAGCCCGTATTCGAAATGTCGATGCCGATTCGGTGGGGCGACATGGATGCGTTCGGCCACGTCAACAACACCGTGTACTTCCGCTACATGGAGCAGGTGCGGATCAGCTGGTTCGAATCGCTCGGCATCATGGGCGGAGCGGAACAGGGGCAAGGGCCGGTCATCGTCAACGCGTCGATGGAGTTCCTGCGCCAGTTGCATTATCCGGGCGATATCGTCGGGCTGATGACGGTGGGCAAGCCCGGGCGCAGCAGCTTCGACACGGGCTTCGAGCTGCGCCGTGCGGACGATCCAGGCACGCTGTATGCATGCGGCGCGGCGCGCTGCGTTTGGATCGACTATGCGGCGGGACGCTCGGTGCCGATGCCCGACGCGCTGCGCGCGCTGCTCGAGCATCCGCGTTTCGCACGCGCGATCTGATGCGGGCGCAGGCTGCCGAACGCGCCCGTCATTCGGCGCGCTTGCCGCTCGCCCGCATCGCCCATCACCCATCGCCCGCGAGCCCGCGACTTCGCCGGGCTTGCCGACCTTGCCTGGCCGAGCTTACTGGCCTAGCAGCCGCTGCATGAGTTCGGTGGCGTTACCGGTGCCGTACTTGCGCATCAGCCGCGCGCGGTAGATGTCGACCGTGCGCGAACTAATGTCGAGCGCGCGGCCGATCTGCTTGCTGGTTTTGCCCGTCACGAG
Source organism: Trinickia sp. (assembly GCA_036384755.1). Lineage (GTDB taxonomy): Bacteria > Pseudomonadota > Gammaproteobacteria > Burkholderiales > Burkholderiaceae > Trinickia. Next base: position 1,971 of record DASVLS010000118.1, read on the forward strand.
TTGCGCCGCCACTTCCCGTTCGCGCGGCGTCAGTTCCACCGCCACGCGCCGCGTGGCGCTCAAATCCTCGAAGGTCCATACGCCCGCCGCGAGCGGCGCGGCGCGTTCGAGCGCCCGGCCCGTGACATGACACCAAAAAAGCTCGCCGTCGGCGCGTTTCATGATCCGGTCGTCGGCGTAGCTGCCTTGCGCCGTCATGATGGGGCCGATTCGCTCGCCGATGCGCTCGAACTCGTCCGCCGACGGGTAGAGCACCTCGAACGAGCGGCCGATGAGGGCCGTGCGGTCGCAACGAAAAATCGCGGCGAGCGCATCGTTGCAATCTTCGATGGCGCGATCCCGCGAAAGCACGAGGCCGATCGGTGCGAGATGGAAGGCGGTCTGGTAATCGAGTTTGGGCATGGGTCGCGCGAGTCCAGCACGCAAGCACCGGGGCTTTCGCTTATGTATTTTTGCGTATTGTGCCGCAATAGACGGCCATCGTACCCTTTGTCACACTCGAGCGAGCACGGCAGCGCGTGTCTTTAGCCGGTACGATGCGCGCATGACGACTAAAATGAGCTTCGATCAGCGGTCGAAGCGAGCTGCGCCGATCCGATTTCGGATTTCCATCATGGAAGGGACACACAGATGAACAAAGTCTATCCAAGCGCGTCCGCCGCGCTCGAAGGCATCGTCAAGGACGGCCAGACGTTCGCCGTCGGCGGCTTCGGGCTGTGCGGCATACCCGAGGCGTTGATCGCGGCTTTGCGCGATTCGGCCGTCAAGGGCATCACCTGCATCAGCAACAACGCGGGCGTAGACGGCTTCGGCCTCGGCCTGCTGCTCGAGACGCGGCAAATCAAGAAGATGATCTCGTCGTATGTCGGCGAGAACAAGGAGTTCGAGCGCCAGTTCCTTTCGGGCGAGCTCGAGCTCGAGTTCACGCCGCAAGGCACGCTGGCCGAGAAGCTGCGCGCGGGCGGCGCGGGCATCCCCGCGTTCTTCACGGCGACGGGCTTCGGCACGGTCATCTCCGAGGGCAAGGAAACGCGCCAATTCGGCGAGAACCACTATGTGCTCGAGCATTCGCTGACGGCCGACGTCGCGCTCGTGAAGGCGTGGAAGGCCGACAAGGCGGGCAACCTCGTCTACCGCCGCACCGCGCGCAACTTCAACCCGATGTGCGCGATGGCCGGCCGTATCACCGTGGCCGAGGTCGAGGAGATCGTCGAAGTGGGCGAGCTCGATCCGGACGCCATCCATACGCCCGGCATCTTCGTGCAGCGCATCGTGCTCAATGCGCATCCGGAAAAACGCATCGAACAACGCGTCGTGCGCGCAAAAGGAGACTGACATGGCTTGGACGCGAGACGAGATGGCCGCGCGCGCGGCGCAAGAGCTGCAGGACGGCTTCTATGTGAATTTGGGCATCGGTTTGCCGACGCTCGTGGCGAACTACGTGCCGCCGGGCATCGACGTGTGGCTGCAGTCGGAAAACGGTCTGCTCGGCATCGGCCCGTCGCCGACGGAAGAAGAACTCGATGCCGATCTGATCAACGCGGGCAAGCAGACGATCACGACGCTGCCGGGCTCGTCGATTTTCTCGTCGGCCGATTCGTTCGCGATGATCCGCGGCGGTCACATCAATCTGGCCATTCTCGGCGCGATGCAGGTGAGCAAGCGCGGCGATCTGGCGAACTGGATGATCCCGGGCAAGATGATCAAGGGCATGGGCGGGGCGATGGACCTCGTCGCGGGCGTCAAGCGCGTCGTGGTGCTGATGGAGCACGTGGCCAAGGGCGATCAGCACAAGATCCTCGAAAGCTGTTCGCTGCCGCTCACGGGTGTAGGTGTAGTCGATCGCATCATCACCGATCTGGGCGTGCTCGACGTGACCGATGCGGGCCTGAAGCTCGTCGAGCTCGCGCCGGGCGTGACCGTGGACGAGATCGAGGCGAAGACGGGCGCGCCGCTCGATACGAGCGCGGTGCGGTAAGCCGTCGCGCGCATGGTGCGTCGAGCGCGATCGAACGGGCGGCCTGCGTGCCGCCCGTTATCATTGGAGCGTCTGCTTCCCCAAATTGATCCAAGGACACCGACCGATGAGCAAGCCATCTTCCGACGCGCCACTCGATGCCGGGACGCGCCCCGCGCCCGTGCAGCGCTACGTGCAGTGCGCTAGCCCGTCCGGTCTGCACCGGATGGCGTACACCGAATGGGGCGATCGCGATAATCCGCGCGTGCTCGTCTGCGTGCACGGTCTCACGAGAACGGGCCGCGACTTCGATCGCGTGGCCGCGGCGCTTTGCGATACGTACCGCGTCGTCTGTCCCGATGTCGCCGGGCGCGGCCTTTCCGATCGGCTGCCCGATCCGAATCGCTACGTCGTGCCGCAGTATGTGGCCGACATGGTGACGTTGATCGCGCGGCTCGACGTGGCGACCGTAGATTGGTTCGGCACGTCGATGGGCGGGCTCATCGGCATGACGCTGGCGGGCTTGCCGGGCTCGCCGGTGCGCAGGCTGCTCGTGAACGACATCGGGCCGCACATCGAGCCGCAGGCGCTTGTCAGGATCGGCAGCTATGTCGGCAAAGCGGCGACCTTTGCGACGATGGAAGAGGGCGTGGCGCACGCCGCCGCGCTTGCGACGGGCTTCGGCCCGCTGACGCCCGACGAGTGGGCCGAAATCAACACGCCGCTGCTGCGCCGGCGCGACGACGGCGCTTGGGAGTTCCGTTACGACCCGGCGATCGCCGTGCCGTTCAACGCCGTGACGCCCGACGCCGCCGCGGCGGGCGAGGCGGCGCTGTGGCAGCTGTTCACGGCCATCGAGGGCCCCGTGCTCGTCGTGCGCGGGGCGCAATCGGATTTGCTCTCGCACGAAACGATGACGCAGATGGTGCAGCGCGGGCGCTCGGTGAAGGCGGTCGAGATCGCCGGCGTGGGCCATGCGCCCGCATTCTTGGACGCGGAGCAGATCGCGCTGGCGAGGCAGTTCTTCGTCGCGGACGCGCTCGCGTCATAATAGCGGTCTGTTGCGCCTCGCGAGCGCGGGGCTTTGACCGCTCGCGCCACCCTTCAACCGAACAGGAATATCGAAATGGCAGTTATTCGTCATCACGTCGGCAAGCGCCTCTCGGAAATCGCGATCCACAACGGCACGGTCTACTTGGCCGGGCAAATTGCCGAAGAAACGTCGCAGGACATCACGGGCCAGACGCGCGAAGTGCTGGGCCATATCGACCGCCTGCTCGAGGAAGCGAACAGCGACAAGTCGCATCTGCTGTCGGTGCAGATCTACCTGTCGGACATGACCTTCTTCGGCGGAATGAACGCCGTATGGGACGAGTGGGTCGCGCCGGGCGATACGCCGCCGCGCGCTACGGTCGAAGCGAAGCTGGCGAACCCCGACTGTCTCGTCGAAATCGTCGTCGTTGCGGCTCAACGGAGCTGATGCATTTGGCGTCCATGAATCGGGCATGAGCAGCATGGGTAGCATGAGTAGCATGGGTAGCATGCGCAGTCGGCAGCCGCAGTCCAGCAAACGAGTCGAACGATGAACGCCGATACCGCCGTCACCGGCGCGCCATCGTTGCCGTCCTATGAAGACGCGCTCGCGTTCGTGCGCGAGCACGCGGGCGACGCGCGCCTCTCGTCGGGCGAACTGCTCGCCGATCATGCCGCAGGCACGGCCATGATCGTCGGCAAGCTCAACGTCGACCCGCCCGCGGTGCTCGCGGCGATCCTCTTCGCGCTCACGCCGCATCTGGCCGATCCCGAGCGAATCATCGCGGAGCGCTTCGGCGAGGAGGTCGCTCAGCTCGTGAGCGACGTGCGCAAGCTGCTGCGCCTCGGCACAGTGAGCCTGAAAGCGGCGCAGAACGCGGCCCCCGAGGCGGGGCGCGACGCGCAGGCCGCCCGGCGCGCGCAAATCGAAGCGCTGCGCAAGATGCTGCTCGCCTTCGCGCAGGATATCCGCGTCGTGCTGATCCGGCTGGCGTCGCGCTTGCAAACGCTGCGCTACTACGCGGCGGCCAAGCTGTCGCCGGGTGTCGACGTCGCGCGCGAAACGCTCGAGATCTATGCGCCGCTCGCGAACCGGCTCGGCATTTGGCAGTTGAAGTGGGAGCTCGAGGATTTGGCCTTCCGCTTCGAGGACCCCGACACCTACAAGCGCATCGCCAAGCTGCTCGACGAAAAGCGCGTCGAGCGCGAAACGTATGTGGCGAGCGCCATCGAACGGCTGCAGCACGAACTGGCGGCCGCTCACATCCAAGCCGAGGTGAGCGGGCGGCCCAAGCACATCTACAGCATCTGGCGAAAGATGCGCGGCAAGGCCCTCGACTTCGCCGAGCTCTACGACGTCCGCGCATTTCGCGTCATCGTGCCGGACATCAAGGATTGCTACGCGGTGCTCGGCATCGTGCACAACCTCTGGCAGCCCGTGCCGAAGGAGTTCGACGATTACATCTCGCGGCCGAAGCCGAACGGCTACAAGTCGCTGCACACCGTCGTCATCGGCGACGACGGCCGCGCATTCGAAGTGCAGATTCGGACGCACGACATGCACCGGTTCGCCGAGTACGGCGTGGCCGCGCATTGGCGCTACAAGGAAGCGGGCACGCGCGGCTATGGCGGCCAGTTCAGCGCGAGCGAGAAGTACGACGAGAAGATCGCATGGTTGCGGCAACTGCTCGCGTGGAAGGACGACGTGTCCGAAGGGGAGCCGGCGCCGGCCGCCCCTTGGGACCAATTGCGCCACGCGACGCTCGACGACGATCACATCTACGTGCTGACGCCGCAAGCGCGCGTCATCGCGCTGCCGCAGGGCGCGACGCCCGTCGATTTCGCGTACCACTTGCATAGCGAACTGGGCCACCGGTGCCGCGGCGCCCGCGTCGACGGCGCGATGGTGCCGCTGAACACCGCGCTGCAAAACGGGCAGACCGTCGAGATCGTTTCGGTGAAGGAGGGCGGCCCGTCGCGCGACTGGCTCAATCCTCAGCTCGGCTATTTGCAGAGCCAACGCGCGAAGCAAAAGGTGCGCGCCTGGTTCAACGCGATCGAGCTGCAAGAGAACATCGCGAACGGCCGCGCGATGGTCGAAAAGACGCTGCAGCGAGAAGGCAAGACGTCGGTCAACCTCGATCAGCTCGCGGCCAAGCTCGGCTTCAAGTCGCCCGACGATTTATTCAACGTCGTCGGCAAGGAAGAGTTCAGTCTGCGCAACATCGAGCAGGCGCTCTCCGATACGGCGCCGGCCGAGCCCCAAGCCGATACGCCCGAGCAGTTCGAGAAGCGCGGCAGCGGCGCGAGCGTGGCGCGCGGCGCGTCGACGGGCGTGCTCGTCGTCGGCGTCGATGCGCTGCTCACGCAACTCGCGCGCTGCTGTCGCCCCGCGCCGCCCGACCCCATCAGCGGGTTTGTGACGCGCGGCAAGGGCATGTCGATTCACCGCAGCGATTGCGCGACGTTCCGGCGGATGGCCGAGCGCGCGCCTGAACGCGTGCTGCAGACCGCATGGTCGGCCGACGTGCTCGGCGGGCGCAGCGCGTCGGTGTATCCCGTGGACATCGCGATCGAGGCGCAGGACCGGCAAGGCTTGCTGCGCGACATCTCTGAAGTGTTCGCGCGCGAGAAGATGAACGTGGTGGGCGTGAAGACGATGAGCCGCCGCAATGCCGCGTTCATGCAGTTCACCGTGGAAGTGTCTAGCGCCTCGCAGGTGCAGCGTGCGTGCACGTTGCTCGGCGAAGTGAGCGGCGTAGTCCGCGCCGGACGCAAGTCGTAACTTTTTTCATGTGGAAGCATAAAAGTGCTTGCCAAGGTCAGATAGGCTCCATATAATCTCGTCTTCTTCAGGCTCGTAGCTCAGCTGGTTAGAGCACCACCTTGACATGGTGGGGGTCGTTGGTTCGAG
>DASVLS010000119.1:0-65443 GCA_036384755.1 Trinickia sp.
TACAGGCGCCGATTGCACCCAGGCCGATGATGATGCCGATACCGATGGCGGTCAGACCTTGGATGTTGGCGATGAAAGCTTGCATGATCACTCCTTTGTAAAAGACTTTTTTGGAACTGGATTTAAAGAAACGGAAAACGATTCTGCTTACGCCCGGCTCGCTCGTTAGTGCGAATCGTGCGCCTGGCCGATGTACACGAGCGTCAGCATCATGAAGATGAACGCTTGCAACAGGACGATCAGGATGTGGAAGATCGCCCAGACGCTGCCTGCGATCACGTGGCCGATGAAGCCGAGCACCGTCGTGTCCGCGCCGAATGTCCAGATGCTGCCGAGCAATGCGATGAGCAGGAACAGCAGCTCGCCCGCATACATGTTGCCGAACAGTCGCAAGGCGAGCGAAACCGTCTTGGCGACGAACTCGATGATGTTCAGTGCAAGATTCGGGATCCACAGAAGCGGATGTGCGCCGAACGGGGCGGACAGCAGTTCATGAATGAAGCCGCTCGCGCCTTTGATCTTGAAGTTGTAGTAGATCATCAGCACGAACACGCCGAGCGCAATGCCGAACGTGCCGTTCAGATCGGCCGTGGGCACGATGCGATGATGCGGGATGACGCCCGACAGGCCCAGCCAGCCGATCACGTGGCCCGGCAGGTCGACGGGAATGAAGTCGAGCGAGTTCATCAGCGCGACCCAAACGAATACGAACAGCGCAAGCGGCGCGATGAACGTGCGATTGCCGTGGATGATGGACTTCGATTGGTCTTCGACCAGCTCGACGAGCATTTCGATCGCGCATTGGAAGCGGCTGGGCACGCCCGGCGTCGCGCTGCGCGCGGCCATGCGCAAGATGAAGATCGTTACGAGACCGCACACGATCGACCAGAACAGCGTGTCGATGTTCAAGACATGCATGTCGATGATCGAGGTCTGGTGCGCGGTGGCGAAGTTCTGCAAGTGGTGCGCGATGTACTCGGACGGATCCAAGTGCGTGCTTTCTGTAGCTGCCATATCGTTTATTGCCACCTAAATTGTCGAAAACCTTTCGGTGCCCGCGGAAGCGCCGGCCCGTGGGCCTTGCGTCGCGCAGGGAGCCGAGCGGGGCGCGCTGCGCTTGCCGCGCGCGCTCGCCGCCGACCACCGTCATCTCTTTTTCAGCGCCAAGCGAGCGCCAGCCAGTACGTCTGCAGCGTGACGAGGAAGGTCACGAGAAGCGGCAGCCACCGCACGTCGTGATACCAGACGGCTACCGCGACGAACATCGCGACCGTCACCCCCATCTTGAGCATTTCGCCGATCATCCATGTCAGGACCGATCCGGCGCCGCCCGCTCCTTTCAGACGTGCCGCGAACAATGCGCTCGGCACCCAGCAAATCGCTCCCCCCAACAAGGCCGACAGCGCAGCAGCGCCCGGCGGCTCATAAAACAGCCACCAAACCAGCGTGACGACGAGGGACAAAGCCACCTGCGCCACCACGACCTTGAACGGCGTGACCCGCGAGGGGCGGCTCACATCCGAGCCGAAGAGCTTCTCAGCCTCTGCCCGTGTGAGCGGAACGAAATTCTTGTCTTGCTGCTCGGCATCCCACGCGTCGTCAAACGTTTCCGAACGACCGACGGCGCGAGCGGAAGAAGGATCGTGTCGCGCGCGTTCGTGGTGCCTTTTGCCCGGCTCTCGATCCGCCATCGCTCTACCCTGCAAACCCTTTTTCAACCCGCAGCTTTCGTCGCGCTTACGGGACTGCCTAGCGAATAAATCCGGGCGATTGTAAGCGATAGTTGCAGGTGATTCAAGACTTTAGCCGCGACAAAAAGCAGCCTGGAAACGACGCCGCGAGCCGCTGTCCAAACCCCTCTTCTAACTAAACCGAAAGGCGCGGCGCACTCGCCGCGCGCCCGCCCTCCCCGCTTTCGTCTCGCGGGCACGCGTTCCCCGTGCATCGGTTCATCGATGCATCAGCAACCATCCGCCGAGCGCGCCGGCAACGAGAAAAAACGGAACTGAAACGAGATGAAACGGCAGCCAGATGCCGCGCGTTTTCGACAATCGCACCGCGATGAGGTTGGCGAGCGACCCGATGGCGATGCCGAAGCCGCCGACGCTGACGCCATAAGCCAGCGCACGCCAGTCGTGCGTAAACTCCGCGAGCATGATCGCCGCCGGCACGTTGCTGATCCCTTGCGACAAAACAGCGCCTGCGACATAAGCGCGCAGGGGCGTTCCGAGCCCGAGATGCCCGATCGTTTCGTGGACCCAAGGGAGCGCCGCCACACTGCGCAGCACGATGAACATGAGCACGAAAATCAGCAATAACGCCCAGTCGATTTCGAGCACCGCGTCGCGCCGCCACAACAGAAATCCGCAGGCCACGCCGGCAAGACCGATGCCCGTGTGGTGCGCATCGGCCAGCAGCACGAAGGCGCAGAACAACACGGCCGCCACGCTTGCATAGGCGCGATCGACCTGCGCGGTGGCCGTGTCGCCCGACAGATCGAGCGGACGGGCTTTGAATGCAAACCACGCGAGCGCGTACAGCATCGCCGTCAGAAGCGCACACAGCGGCGCCAATGCGGCCACGAAGCCGCCGAAGGAGGCGCCGCCCACCTGCCAGAGAAAGAGATTCTGAGGGTTGCCGAGCGGCGTCAGGACCGATCCGGCATTCACAGCCAGCGCCAGGAATATCGTGAGCCGCTCGACGGGCAGCGGCGCCAACGCGTTCAGCGACAGCACGAGCGGCACGACGACGAACAGGGCGACATCGTTCGTAACGAACATGGCGAGCACGATCGCGAGACCGATCAGCAAACAGGCAAGCGTGCGTTCGGACCGAACGTGATGGACGACGCGATGCGCGAGCCACATCAGCAGCCCCGAAAGCTCGATCGCTTTCGTCAGGATCAGCAAGCCCGCGAGCGTCGTCACCGTCGGCCAATCGACGAGCCGCGGCAACGCGAGCCACGGCTGAGGGCGTGCGAGTTGCAACGCGGCCAGTGCGACGACCAGGATCGTCAAAACCGGCTCTTTGAGCGCGAAGCCAACTAGCCTGCGCGGCAAATGCGGGCGCGCACCGCACGCCTCGTCGGTCATCGGCATAGATCAAAAATGAAGAAGAAGCGCGGCGAAAAGCGCCCGAAAACGAGGCTTGAAACGGGAGCCCCCGCGCGCCGGGTCATCTCGGACCGAGCGCGTAGCGCGTCAGGCCGCACCGCCGCGCAGCCGCGCGAGAATCCCGTCGAGTGCGTCCAGACTGCCGAACTCGATCTGCAATTGCCCTCGCCCTCGTCGTCCGAGTTTGATCTTGACCGCTGCCGCGAGCAAATCGGAAAGCTCTTCCTCGAGACGCCGCGTGTCCCGGCCGCCGTCTTGGTTCGCACGCGCTTTCACGGCGGGCTCGGCTTTCGTCGTCGCCGTGACGAGCCGTTCGGTCTCGCGCACCGACATGCGCTTGTTGACGACTTGATTGGCGAGCGTGATCTGCGTCGCCGAGTCGACGGCCAGCAGCGCGCGCGCATGGCCCATGTCGAGATCGCCGGCAAGCAGCATCGTCTGCACGGGCTGCGCGAGATTGAGCAAGCGCAGCAAGTTCGAAACGGCGCTGCGCGAGCGCCCCACCGACTCGGCGGCCTGCTCGTGGGTGAAGTCGAACTCGTCGAGCAATCGCTGAATGCCCTGCGCTTCTTCGAGCGGATTCAGATCCTCGCGCTGAATGTTCTCGATAAGCGCCATCGCAGCGGCGGCCTGATCGGGCACATCCTTGACGAGCACCGGCACTTCGTCGAGGCCGGCGATATGCGCCGCGCGAAAACGCCGTTCGCCCGCGATGATTTCGTACTTTTCCTCGGATACGGGACGCACGAGGATCGGCTGCATCACGCCTTGCGCGCGGATGCTCGCGGCGAGTTCCTGCAGGCTGCCCTCGTCCATGCGCGTGCGCGGCTGATACTTGCCCGCTTGCAATCTGCGCAGCGGCAGCACGTTCGGCTGTCCTTCGCTGCGCACGGCCGTGGTGATCTCGGGGTTGCCGCCCAGCAACGCCTCGAGGCCACGTCCCAATCCTTTCTTCTTCGCTACGGCATTCATCGTCAATCTAGCCTCGGTTTGAAACCCCGGCCTTCTGGCCGGTGAGCCGAGACCCCGGCCTGAAGGCCGGGGTCGGCGATTCTTTGGGAGGGTGCAAACCCTTCCAAAAGGGCCTTGCCGAACCGGCTTGAAGGCCGGTTGTGGGCAGTGGCTTGCATGTCCTCGAGCGCTTTCTTATCGCGTTGCGCCGTCAATCAAAGCGCACGCACACGTTCAATCATTTCGGCGCCGAACTGCACGTACGCCTGCGCGCCGCGCGACGCGCGGTCGAACACGACGCCCGGCAAGCCGTAGCTCGGCGCCTCGGCCAAGCGCACGTTGCGCGGTATCACGGCGTCGAACACCTTGTCGCCGAAATGCTCCTTGAGCTGATCCGATACCTGCTGCTGCAACGTGATCCGCGGATCGAACATGACGCGCAGCAAACCGATCACCTTCAAGTCGCGGTTCAGGTTCGCGTGCACCTGCTTGATCGTATTGACGAGGTCCGACAACCCTTCCAGCGCGAAGTATTCGCACTGCATCGGGATCACGACGCCATGCGCGGCGCACAGCCCATTGAGCGTCAACAGCGACAGCGCCGGCGGGCAATCGATCAGCACGAAATCGTAATCGGCAGCCACATGCTCGATTGCTGCTTTCAATTGCCTTTCGCGATTCTGCACGTTGACGAGCTCGATTTCGGCGCCGGCCAGTTCCCGGTTCGCCGGGAGAACATCGTATTTCACCGCGTCCGATTTCACGCGCGCATCGGCCACCGAGACGCCGTCGACGAGCACTTCATAGACGGTGTTCTCGCATTCGGCTTTGTTGATGCCGCTGCCCATCGTTGCATTGCCCTGCGGATCTAGATCGATCAGCAGCACACGCTGCCCCTGCGAAGCGAGACTCGCGGCGAGATTGACGGCTGTCGTCGTCTTGCCGACACCGCCTTTTTGATTCGCTACGCAGAAGATTTTTGCCATCGTTTGAAGATCCTCGTCACTGCGTGAATGCTGATTACGTCCCAACCGTGTCGTCGAACACGACCTCGACCAGATGCCGCTCGGCTTCGAGCAACGGCACCTGGAGCCGCACCACTTGCGCGACGCGCGCGCCGGCCGGCAACCGCTGGATTTCCGCGTCGGGACGGACACCCTTCATCGCCCAGATCGATCCGCGCTCGCTCACCAAATGCCGCGCAAGTGTAACGAAATCGGCGAGCTCTGCGAATGCGCGCGAGACAATTGCGTCGAATTTTCCGGGGACGTCGATGCCCGGGCGAAGATTCTCTACGCGTCCGGTTACGACCGATAGATTCTCGAGCTTCAGCTCAGCCTTGGCCTGCGCCTGAAACGCCGTCTTTTTCTGCACGATGTCGTTCAGCGTGACGCTTCGTTCGGGCAGCGCGATGGCGAGCACGATGCCGGGCAAGCCGCCGCCCGAGCCCACATCGAGGATCGACTTCCCTTCGCGTGCGGCAAGATGCGGCACGATCGAAAGCGAGTCGAGGACGTGCTGAATCAGCATTTGCCGAGGGTCGCGGATCGCCGTCAGGTTATAGACGGCATTCCACTTCGCCAGCAACGCGACGTAATCGGCGAGGCGCTCGAACTGCGCCTCCGACATCGCGACGTCTAACTGCATCGCACCCGTGCGTAGCAAATCGAGCCAAGCGGCTCGGTCATTCGAGAGCGCCCCTTTGGCGCGCGCCCCCGTCATTGGGCGGCCGGAGCCACGCCGGCTCCCCTGCCGTCGGCAGCGCTCGATTGAGCGGCGTCCGTCGATACGCGACGGCCGAGCCCTTTCTTCAAATGGACCATCAACAACGAGATCGTCGCGGGCGTGATTCCAGAAATGCGCGATGCCTGGCCGATCGTCTCGGGGCGGAATTGGTCGAGCTTCTGCCGAGCCTCGAACGAAAGGCCTCGCACCGACGCGTAATCGATACCCTCCGGCAACCTCGTGCTTTCGTTGGCTTCGTTGCGTTCAATCTCGTCGGCCTGACGTTCGATGTAGCCCTGATACTTCACACCAATCTCGATCTGTTCCTTGATTTGGTCGAGCAGCACGGGATCGTCCGCGAGCGGCGCCTCGGGTCCGCATGTGCCGCCGCGAAGACCGCAGATTCCGTCATACGTGACACCGGGGCGCCGCAACAGATCCGCCAAGTTGTACTCGTGATCGATCGGCTTCCCGAGCAATGCGGTAGCCTCGTCGGCAGAAAGCGTCTTCGGATTGACCCAGGTCGTGCGCAGACGCTCTGTTTCACGTGAAACAGCGTCGCGCTTCCGGCAGAAGGCGTCCCAACGCGCGTCGTTCACCACGCCGAGTTCACGCCCGATTTCGGTCAACCGCATATCCGCATTGTCTTCGCGCAGGCTCAGGCGATACTCGGCGCGGCTCGTGAACATCCGGTACGGCTCCGACACGCCGCGCGTGACGAGATCATCGACCAATACGCCTAGATAGGCCTGATCTCGGCGGGGGCACCACGCATCCTTTTCCTGCACGTAGCGCCCGGCGTTGATTCCGGCCAGCAGACCCTGCGCCGCGGCTTCCTCATAGCCGGTCGTGCCGTTGATTTGACCGGCGAAGAATAGACCGCGGACGACCTTCGTCTCGAGCGACGCCTTGAGCCCGCGCGGATCGAAGTAGTCGTACTCGATCGCATAGCCGGGTCGCAGGATGTGTGCGTTTTCGAGCCCGTGCATCGAGCGAACGAGGTCGAGCTGAACGTCGAACGGAAGGCTCGTCGAAATCCCGTTCGGATAGAACTCGTTCGTGGTCAGTCCCTCCGGTTCGAGGAAGATCTGGTGCGAAGTTTTGGATGCGAACCGGTGAATCTTGTCTTCGATCGACGGGCAGTAACGCGGGCCGACCCCTTCGATCACGCCTGTGTACATCGGCGAGCGATCCAGTCCGCTGCGAATGATGTCGTGCGTGCGTTCGTTCGTATGCGTCACCCAGCACGGCACCTGTTGCGGATGCTGCTCCACCCGGCCGAGAAACGAGAAGACGGGGATGGGATCCAGATCGCCTGGCTGCGCTTCGAGCTTCGAGAAATCGATCGAACGGCCGTCGATGCGCGGGGGCGTCCCCGTCTTCAGCCGGCCCTGCGGAAGGTGCAATTCCTTGAGTCGAGCAGACAACGAAACGGCCGCCGGATCGCCAGCGCGCCCGCCCGTGTAGTTGTTGAGGCCGACATGAATCTTCCCATCGAGGAACGTTCCTGCCGTCAGCACGACGGCGCGCGCGCGGAAGCGGACGCCGACCTGCGTCACCGCCCCGACCACGCGATCGCCTTCGACGATCAGGTCTTCGACGGCTTGCTGAAACAGGCTCAAGTTCGGCTGATTTTCGAGTCGACGTCGGATCGCCGCCTTATACAGAATGCGATCGGCCTGCGCTCGCGTAGCACGGACCGCGGGCCCTTTCGACGAATTCAAAATCCGAAACTGAATGCCGCCCTCATCGGTGGCTGCGGCCATCGCGCCACCCAGCGCGTCGACCTCTTTGACCAAATGGCCCTTGCCGATTCCGCCGATCGACGGGTTGCAGCTCATTTGACCGAGCGTTTCGATGTTGTGAGTCAGCAGCAACGTCTTTGCGCCCATACGGGCTGATGCCAAAGCGGCTTCCGTGCCGGCGTGACCACCGCCGACGACGATAACGTCAAATTCTGTGGGATAAAGCATGGCGATCCCACGCGCGACGAAGTGCGTGGGCCTATCGGGAAAAGGTATGCGCGAAATTATAGCGGGGTTCGCGCCCGAGGCGGACTCGCTAAACGGCTAAGTAGTGTTTCACGTGGAACATCCGTCGCCAATCTGCCTCCCGCTGCCGCTGCGACATCTGAATCTGGCTTTGAGAGAAGGCCGCCATCGACGGGGCCGGCCGATAGGGCTTCGAATATGACGAAGGGCGGCGCGGCTTTGGTTACCCGCCGCCGCGCCGCCCTTCGTCGTTCACCGATCCTTTGCGCCGCGTTGGCAGCGTCTTAGCTTCTTCCCCCCCGTCAGGCTGTCTTCTTCGCGAGCCCGAGATACGTTTCGATGATGCGCGGGTTTTGCGCCAACGATCGAGCCGGCCCTTCGAGCGCCAACTCTCCCGTTTCGAGCACATATCCGTAGTCGGAGATCTGCAACGCCGCTCGCGCGTTTTGTTCGATCAGCAGCGTGGCCACGCCGGTGCCGCGCAGCGCGCTGATGATATGAAAAATCTCTTTGACGATGAGCGGTGCGAGCCCGAGACTGGGCTCGTCGAGCATCAACAAATCGGGCTTGCCCATCAGCGCCCGCCCGAGCGCCAGCATTTGCCGCTCGCCGCCCGATAGCGTGCCGGCCGCCTGCTTGCGCCGCTCCTTCAGTCGAGGAAATCGCTCGAACACGGGCTCCAGCTGGTCGAGAAAATCGCGTTCCCCTGCCCGCTTTCGACGATAAGCGCCCAGCACGAGGTTGTCCTCGACGGACATCGTCGAAAACAGCTCGCGCTTCTCGGGCACGAGGCACATACCGCGATCGACGCGCTTTTCCACCGGCAGCGCACCGACTTCCTCGCCGCGATAGTGAACCGCGCCTTTTGCATGGCCGATGCTCGGCAACGCGCCCATGACCGCGCCGAGCAGCGTGGATTTGCCCGCCCCGTTCGGCCCGATCACGCTGACGATCTGTCCTGGCCGGACCTCGATCGACACATCATGGAGCGCCTCCACTTTCCCATAGCGGACCGAGAGGCCGGAGACGGCCAAAATCGGCGTAACCGTGGTTTCGTTCATCGTCAATCTAGCCTCGGTTTGAAACCCCGGCATTCAGGCCGGTGAGCCGAAACCCCGGTCTGAAGGCCGGGGTTTCGGCGATTCTTTGGGAGGGGTGCAAACCCCTGCCAAAAGGGTCTTGCCCAACCAGCCCGAAGGCCGGTCGTGGGCAGTCGCGCTTCATTCCACTCCGCCGAGATAAGCCTCGACCACGGCCGGGTCGTTTTGCACGTCTTCGGGCAAGCCATGCGCGATGCGCGTGCCGAACTCCATGACGACGAGCCGGTCCGCCAGGTTCATCACGAAATCCATGTCGTGCTCGACGAGCAGCACGCTCATGCCCTCCGCCTTCAGTTTTCGCAGCAGCTCCGCCAATTGCTGCTTCTCTCGATAGCGCAGCCCGGCCGCCGGCTCGTCGAGCAGCAGCAGCGTCGGATCGCAACACAGCGCCCGGGCGATCTCCAAGATACGCTGTTGACCCAGCGCAAGGCTACCGGCTTCGTCATACATGTGGGCTTCCAGCCCGACGCGCCGGATCTGCTCGGCCGCGTCGTACATCAATCTCGCCTCCTCCGCCGCATTGAGCCGCGCGACGCTGCGCCAGACGCCGCTCGTTCCGCGCAAGTGCGCTCCGATCGCAACGTTCTCGAGCACCGTCATCGTCGGCAGCAGCTTGACGTGCTGGAACGTTCGGCCGATGCCGCGTTTGACGATTTCACGTGAATTCAGCGCGTCGATGCGCTCCCCACGAAAATAAATTTCGCCGCGCGTCGCCTGCAGCACGCCCGTGACGAGGTTGAACGTCGTCGATTTGCCTGCCCCGTTCGGGCCGATCAGGCCGACGATCTGCCCCGCCTTCACCTCGAAGCTGACGTCGTTCACGGCCACGAGCCCGCCGAACTCCTTGCGGGCCCGGTCGACGACGAGCAAGGCGTCGCCGAGCGCCGGCTTCTCGCGCCGAGGCAACGGTTCGGCCTGCTCGGGCGCGCGTACCTGCGGGCCGCGAGGAAACCATCGGGCGATGAAAGGCCAGACGCCACGCCGGGCGTACTGCAGTAGCGCAACCATGAGCACGCCGAAAACGATGATCTCGAAATTGCCGCTTTGTCCCAGCAGCTTAGGCAGCAGCGACTGCAGATAGTCTTGGACGATGGTGAGGATCGCCGCCCCGAGAACCGCACCCCAGACGTGCGCGACACCGCCTACGACCGCCATGAACAAGTACTCGATGCCGTGGTTCAGGCCGAACGGCGTGGGATTGACGGCGCGCTGCAAGTGCGCGAAAAGGAAGCCGGAGATAGCGGCGAGGACGGCGGCATACACGAAAATGGTGACGCGCATCCACGCCGTGTTCACGCCCATCGCTTCGGCCATGACACCGGCGCCACGCAATGCGCGGATCGCGCGCCCCGGTCGACTATTAAGCAAATTCTGAATTGAAACGACGGCGCCGAGGACGACGACCCAGATCAAGTAGTAAATGCTGCGGCCCGTTTCCAGCGAGAAGCCGAACGCGTTCAACGCCGGAATGCCGTTGATGCCGTCGTACTTTCCCAGCGCATCGAGATTGCCGAACAGGTAGTAGAGCGACAGCCCCCAGGCAATCGTGCCGAGCGGTAGGAAGTGCCCCGACAAGCGCATCGTCACCGCACCGATGACGAGCGCCACGAGCGCCGTCAATGCGATGCCCACGAACAGCGCGATCCATGGCGAGAGCCCGTATTGCGTCGTCAGGTAGGCCGTCGCATACGCCCCTACGCCGACGAACGCCGCTTGGCCGAAGCTCGTCATGCCGCCCACGCCCGTGAGCAAGACGAGCCCGAGCGCGACGATCGAATACAGGCCGATGTAGTTGAGCAGCGTGATCCAGTACTCCGGCACATGCAGCGGATGCGGCAGCACGGGCAGCGCGAACAAGATTACGAGAAAACACCAGAACGGCTTGAAGCGCGACAGTCGATGCTTCATCGCTCATTCCTCCTCTTCTTCGACGTGCGCCGTGGCCAAGCTGCGCCACAACAGCACGGGGATGATGAGCGTAAAGACGATCACCTCTTTGTATGCGCTCGCCCAGAACGACGAGTAGGACTCGAGCAGGCCGACGAGAATCGAGCCGGCCGCGGCCAGCGGATAGCTGACGAGACCGCCGATGATCGCGCCGACGAAGCCCTTCAAGCCGATCAAGAAGCCGGAGTCGTAGTAGATCGTCGTCAACGGCGCGACGAGAATGCCGCAGAGCACGCCAAGCCCCGCTGCGAGCGTGAACGCAAGCCGTCCTGCTTGCGTCGTGCCGATACCGACGAGCCGTGCGCCGAGCCGGTTGACCGACGTCGCCCGCAGCGCTTTGCCGGAAATCGAGCGATCGAAATAGAGATAAAGTGCGCCGATCAACACCAACGCGGTCGCCACCACCCAAACGCTTTGCCCCGAGATCGACAGGCCGCCCAGAGTGAACGAGCCGTCGGAGAATGCTGTCGTGCGCGACCCTTCAGCGCCGAACATCAGCAGCCCCAGGCCGACCATCGCGAAATGCACGGCGACGGCGACGATCAGCAGCAGCAGCGTCGTCGCTTCGGCGATCGGCTCATAGGCCAAACGGTAGACGAACGGCCCCATCGGCACGACGATGGCGAGCGTCAGCGCGATCTGCGCGGCCATCGGCAGCGCCTGGCCGTAGAAATGCTGCGTGATCGCATAGACGGCGATCGGACCGAGCAGATACCGGCTCGCGAGCGACGTGAGCACCCGCGACGCATGCCGGCGGCGTTCCGGGTGCCGGATGAGCCCCACGGCCTCGATGACGAAACAGGCGGCGCCCAGCACCGGCAACAAGATCGCCGTCGGCGGAAACTTCTGTGCCTGCAGCATGGCCAGCGTCAGCGCGCCGTATGAAACGAATTCCCCTTGCGGGATGAAGATGACGCGCGTGACCGAAAACACGAGCACGAGGGCGAGCGCCAGCAGCGCATAGATCGCCCCCGTGGTGATGCCGTCTTGCGCGAGAATCGCCGCAATCGATAAATCCATGCTGTTCTTGGACCCCGAACTACTACGACTTGACCAACGGACCGGAACGAAAGAACGGCCGCGCGCCGGGTTAGGGTTCGCGGCCGCCGCTCCCCGTGTATCGAGATGCCCTAATGCGACCGTACGGCGACCGCTCTATGGCTGCTCGGCAACCGCTCACCCACCGCGTTATTCGCCGAGCAGCTTCCACTTGCCGTCGACGATCTCCACCATGACGCGGGCGCGTTGATCGAGCCCGTTATGGTTGGACGCCGACGTGTTCATGATTCCGTGCGAAATCGGCAGTTCCTTGATGTTCTCGAGCGCGTCACGCAACGCGGCGCGGAATGCCTCGGTGCCGGGCTGCCCCTTCTTCAGCGCTTCGGGAATCGCCCGCTGCAGCATCTGGCCCGCGTCCCATGCATGGCCGCCGAACGTCGCGACCGTGCCCGCACCATAGGCCTTCTCGTACGCGTTCTTGTAGGCGAGCGACGATTGCTTGACGGCATTGCCGTTCGGCAGTTGATCGGCAACGAGGATCGGGCCGGCCGGCAAGATCTCGCCCTCGCAATCCTTGCCGCAGACTCGCAGGAAGTCGTTGTTGGCGACGCCGTGGGTCTGGTAGACCTTGCCCTTGT
Organism: Trinickia sp.; assembly: GCA_036384755.1. Lineage (GTDB taxonomy): Bacteria > Pseudomonadota > Gammaproteobacteria > Burkholderiales > Burkholderiaceae > Trinickia. The sequence goes on from DASVLS010000119.1 coordinate 12,465, forward strand.
AGCCACGTTCCTTGAGCTCCTTGGCCGGCAACGCGGCCGGCGTGCCCGAGCCCGCGATCAGAACGGCGTCCGGTTTGGCGCTCATGATCTTCAGCACCTGCCCCGTCACCGAAGCGTCGGCGCGGTTGTACCTTTCGTTCGCGACGATCTTCAGATGATCGCCTGCCGCGGCCTTGCCGAATTCCGCGTTCCAGCTTTCGCCGTAGGCATCCGCGAAGCCGATGAAGCCGACCGTCTTCACGCCGTGCTTGGCCATGTAGTCGGCGATCGCATTGGCCATCAGGCTGTCGTTCTGCGGCGTCTTGAACGCCCACTTGCGCTTGTCGTCCATCGGCTCCACGATCTTCGCCGAAGCGGCCAGCGAGATCATCGGCGTCTTGCCGGCCGATACGGGATCGAGCATCGCAAGCGAGTTCGGCGTAATCGTCGAACCGACGATGACGTCGACATGGTCTTCATCGATCAGCTTATGCACGTCCTGCACGGCTTTGCCCGTGTCCGAGCCGTCGTCGAGCACGATGTACTGCACGCTCTTGCCGCCGATCTCCTTGGGCAACAGCGCCACGGTGTTTTTCTCGGGAATGCCGAGCGACGCAGCCGGTCCCGTCGTCGACAGCACCACGCCAATCTTCACCTGCGCGAAGGCCGCCGCGGCCCCGCACATCAACGTCATCGCCACGCTGCTACGTACCCATTGCTTCATCGTCATTGCTGATCTCCAGAGGCTTTACGCGAGAAAGCGCGTTGTCATTGCCGGCATAGGCCAGCTGAATTACATCTACCGCAACCTCATTTATTCACTCACATGTTAGTATTATTTCGTTGGCGATAACCGGACGTCAAGGATCCGTTTGCCGTTCGCGGGTTTCCCCCAAGCCGGCGTAGTTGGCCGTCGAAAGAAAAATAAAAGGAGAAAAAATGCGAGCGGAAAACGTGAAGGCGCTGCGCGACACGCGTAGCGAGCCGGCGCGGATATCGGCTGCGAGATGGGGAAAATCCCGGGAAAGGCCCAGGAAAAGCGAACGCCATTGGCGATGGCGCGAATTGAGCGCACAAAATCAAAAGCGCTGTTGGATTATCTCCAACAGCGCTTCCGCACGGGCACTGAGTGCCTCGATTGTCTCCTCGTTCTCCACCTGCAAATTCGGGTGCAACAGAACTGAAACGAAGATTAAACAACCCCGTCTTCTGCGACAACCTAGCACTTTCCCTAGTGGTGCAGAGCAGCACGCAAATCGAGCAGGCGTGCATCGTTTTAAGCCACGCGTCGCACGACGGCATCCGCGCATGCCCGCACGAAAGCCTCGCGGCGCTGTCGCAGGCGCACCAAGCTCGCGCGAGCGGCGCGCGCCACGCATAGGGCGCGGCGCAGCGCGAGATCGCTTCCCGCCCCTTCTTCACCCGCGCAACGGCCGCACGCGTGCGACGATTTCGCCGACGATTCCGCGACGGAACGCCAAGACGCAAGCGATGAAGACGATGCCGATCACGATCGTCGTCGAATCGCCGAGCGAGTTGAACCATTCGACGTGCGTGAGCGAAGCGAGCGCGCCGCCGATGTCGCCAAGCCGGTCTTCCAGGGTGACGACGAGCGCTGCGCCCACGAGCGGCCCGAGCAGCGTGCCCATGCCGCCCACGAGCGTCATGAGGACGACGAGGCCCGACATCGTCCAATAGGCGTCGCCGAGCGTCTCGAAGCCGAGCACGAGCACCTTCATCGAGCCCGCGAAGCCCGCAAGCCCTGCCGAGAGCACGAACGCGAGCAGCTTGAAGCGATCGGTGTCGTAACCGAGCGATATCGCACGCGGCTCGTTCTCGCGAATGGCCGTCAGCACCTGCCCGAACGGCGAGTGGACGATACGCACGATCAACAAAAACGCCAGTACGACCGCCACGAGCACGACGTAATAGAGCGTCACGTCCGACGACAAGCCGAGCAACCCGAACAACTTGCCGCGCGGCACGCCTTGAAGGCCGTCTTCGCCGCCCGTGAACGGCGCCTGCAGAAAGACGAAATAGACGAGCTGCGCGAGCGCCAACGTCACCATGGCGAAGTAGATGCCCTGCCGCCGAATGGCGAAAAAGCCCGCGACGAGCCCGAGCAGCGTCGCCGCCGCCGTCCCGGCAATCACGCCGAGCTCGGGCGTGAGGCCCACCGATTGGATCGTATAGCCGGTCATGTAACCCGCGGAAGCGAGAAACATCGCATGCCCGAACGAAAGCAGCCCCGTGTAGCCGATCAATAGATTGAAGGCGGCCGCAAACAACGCGAAGCACAGCACCTTCATGACGAACAGCGGATAGACGCCGAGCCAAGGCGCGACGAGCAGCCCCACGAGCAAAAGGCCGTAAAGCGCTTTTCTTTGCATCACCGCTCCTTGCCGAAAAGACCCGCAGGGCGCACGAGCAGCACGAGCGCCATGATGACGAACACCACCGTGGCCGAAGCCTGCGGATAGAACACGCGTGTCAAGCCTTCCACTACACCGAGCAAAAGGCCGGTCAGGATCGATCCCATGATCGAGCCCATCCCGCCGATCACGACGACCGCGAACACCGTGATGATCATCGACTGGCCCATCAGCGGAGACACTTGGATGACGGGCGCGGCCAGCACGCCGGCAAACGCGGCGAGCGCGACGCCGAAGCCGTACGTCAACGTGATCATGAGCGGCACGTTCACGCCGAACGCCTCCACGATCTTCGGGTTCTCGGTGCCCGCGCGCAGATAGGCGCCGATGCGCGTCTTCTCGATCACGAACCACGTGGCGAAGCACACGGCGAGCGAGGCCACGACCACCCACGCCCGATAGTTCGGCAGATACATGAAGCCCAAGTTCGTCGCACCGGACAGCAGCTCCGGTACGTCGTAGGGCTGTCCGGAAGAGCCGTAGATCGAGCGGAACACGCCTTCGATCACGAGCGTGAGCCCGAACGTGAGCAGCAACCCGTAGAGATGGTCGAGCCGATAGAGCCAGCGCAGCATCGAGCGTTCGATCACAACGCCGAACACGCCCACGACAAGCGGCGCAAGCACGAGCATCGCCCAATAAGGCACGCCGAAATAGGCGAAGCCCATCCACGCGAGCATGGCGCCGAGCATGAACAGCGCGCCGTGCGCAAAGTTGATCACGTTGAGCATGCCGAAGATCACCGCGAGCCCGAGGCTCAGGATCGCGTAGAACGATCCGTTCACGAGTCCGAGCAGGAGCTGGCTCAGCATAGCCTGCAACGGAATGCCGAAGATTTCCATGGAACTTGCCGCCGAAAGGAGAAAAACGCGCGCGATGGGTCGCGCGCGTCGATACCGCTTATCGCCTGCCGCCCGATTGCGTTACTTCCACAGATCGCACTTCGAGTCCTTCTTGTCCGTGAACGCCTTGTCGCCCGGAATCGTCGCCTTCAGCGTGTAGTAATCCCACGGTTTCTTCGATTCGCTCGGCGTCTTCACTTGGAACAGATACATGTCGTGGATCATGCTGCCGTCCTCCCGCACATGGCCCTTCGCATAGAAGTCGTCGACCGGCTGCTTATGCAACTGAGCCATGACCTTGTCGGGATCGGTGGAGCCTACGGCTTTCACGGCATTCAGATAATCCATCGTCGCCGAGTAGTCCGCCGCTTGCAGGCTGGACGGCATCTTGCCCGTCTTCTTGAAGTATTTCTGCGCCCATTCGCGCGACTTCGCGTTCTGATCCCAGTACCAGCTGTCGGTCAGCAGCAAACCCTGCGCGGTCGGCAAGCCGACGCTGTGCACGTCGTCGAGGAACATCAGCAGCGCAGCGATCTTCATGGTCTTCGTGATGCCGAATTCCTTGGCGGCCTTCAGCGCGTTCACGGTGTCGCCGCCCGCGTTCGCAAGACCGAGCACCTGCGCCTTCGATGCTTGCGCCTGCAGCAGGAAAGACGAGAAATCCGACGCCGACAGCGGGTGCAGCGAGCGGCCCAGCACCTTGCCGCCGTTCTCTTCGACGACCTTCGTCGTGTTTTCGTCGAGCGACTTGCCGAACGCATAGTCGGCCGTCAGGAAGTACCACGTCTTCAAGCCCTGCTTGACGATCGCCGAGCCCGTGCCTTTGGCGAGCGCCGTCGTGTCGTAGGCGTAGTGAATCGTGTAGGGTGTGCAAGCCTTGTTCGTCAGCGCATCGGTGCCCGCGCCGATCGAAATGTACGGCCGCTTCTTCTCCTTGATCACGTCGTTCATCGCGAGACCCGTGCCCGAATTCGTCCCGCCGATCAGCAGATCGAGGCCTTCCGTGTCGATCCATTTGCGCGCCGTCGAAGCGGCGATGTCGGCCTTGTTCTGGTGATCTTGCGTGAGCAACCTGATCGGCAAGCCGTTGACCTTGCCGCCGAAATCGTCGATGGCCATTTGGATCGCGGTCGCACCGCCCTTGCCGTCGATGTCGGCGTACAAGCCGGACATATCGGTGATGAAACCAATCGTGACTTGGCTCTCGGCGGCAGCGGCCTGCTGCGCGGCGAATGCGGCTGCCAGGGCGGTGGCGGAAACGGCGAGAGTGCGTACGGCGCCTGCGAGCAACTTGGTCTTCATTGGTATCTCCTTCTTCGCTTATGGTTGTGCATACAACTTTTTTTGAAGCATACGGCGGACCGGCCACCGCCGCCAAGCAAATGCGCTCGGGGTTTACACGCCCAGCAGATCGTGCAGCACCGGCATCTTGCCTTCGAGTTCGCTCGCGACGAAATGCTCGACGATGCGGCCGTGCTCCATGACATAGAAGCGATCGGCCAGCGGCGCCGCGAAGCGGAAGTTTTGTTCGACCATGACGATCGTGTAGCCGCGCGATTTGAGCGTGAGGATCATGCGCCCGAGCGCTTGCACGATGACAGGCGCAAGCCCCTCCGAGATTTCGTCGAGCAGCAGCAAGTTCGCTCCCGTGCGCAAGATGCGCGCCACGGCCAGCATTTGCTGTTCGCCGCCCGAAAGCCGCGTCCCCTGACTCATGCGGCGCTCTTGGAGGTTCGGGAACATCTCGTAGATTTCGTCGAGCGACATCGCGTTGCTGCTCGCGCCTACCATCGGCGGCAACAGCAGGTTCTCCTCGCACGACAGGCTCGAAAAGATCGCCCGCTCCTCGGGACAGTAGCCCACCCCGCAATGCGCGATCTTGTGCGTGGGCAGCGCGATCGTCTCTCGCTCGCCGATGCGGATCGAGCCGGTGCGCCGGCCGGTGAGGCCCATGATCGCGCGCAGCGTCGTCGTGCGCCCGGCGCCGTTGCGGCCGAGCAAGGTCACCACTTCGCCTTGACGCACGGTCAAGTCCACGCCGTGCAGGATATGCGATTCGCCGTACCACGTCTGCAGGCCGGCGATGGTCAATGCGGCAGGTCTCGCCGCCAGCGCTTGCTCCGCGTCGCTCACCTCGATGCTCTCGCGCTCCGTGTGATTCATCAGTGCGCTCCCGTCAACGCCGCGTCCGCACTGCCCATGTAGGCCTGCATGACGAGCGGATTCTTCGAGACTTCGGCGTAGCTGCCTTCGGCGAGCACCTCGCCGCGCTGCAAGACGGTGATCGTATCGGAGATACCCGCGATCACGTTCATGTTGTGCTCCACCATCAGAATCGTACGGCCGGCCGATACTTTCTTGATCAGCGCCGTGACTCGATCGACGTCTTCGTGGCCCATGCCCTGGGTCGGCTCGTCGAGCAGCATCAACTCGGGCTCCATCGCGAGCGTCGTCGCGATTTCGAGCGCGCGCTTGCGCCCATACGAAAGCTCGACCGTGGGCGTATCGGCGAAATCGGTCAAGCCCACCTGCGCGAGCAGTTCGCGCGCGCGATCGTCGAGCCGATGCAGCGTGCGCTCGCTTCGCCAAAAGTGGTAGGCCGTGCCGAGCGAGCGCTGCAAGCCGACGCGCACGTTTTGCAAAACGGTCAGGTGGGGGAAGACCGCCGAGATCTGAAACGAGCGGATGATGCCGCGACGCGCGATTTGCGCGGGACGCTCTCGTGTGATGTCGACGTTGTTGAAGACGATCTGCCCGGCGCTTGGCTCGAGAAACTTCGTGAGCAAGTTGAAGCAAGTCGTTTTGCCCGCGCCGTTGGGCCCGATCAACGCGTGGATCGAGCCGCGGCGCACGCGCAAGTTCACGCCGTTCACGGCGGTAAAGCCCTTGAACTCTTTGGTCAGTCCGCGCGTTTCTAGAATCGTGTCGCCGAGAATCATGTCCCCTTCCATGCGAAGTCAGGCGAATCACTGCATGTGGCACGCGCTTGTCGAGCGCGCTGCGTCCTCGAACGATGCGTCCCCGGTTGTGGGATCGCTCGCCGTTTTTTGGCATGGTGCATCAATGCGGAGAGGTCGGTCCTGCCCCATGCGGCAACGCGCATTGTCTCGCCAATGATGCAGCGCAATCATTGGGATTTGCACTAGTGCTTAATTGCGCAGTCAACGAAAATGACGCGCACCTTACGCCCGCGGCGTATGCGACTGCTTCATCGAATCGCATAGCGGAGTTACGCCGCGGTAACAGCCGATGTTGCGCCCATATTGTGCACAATGCCTGTGTACGCGCGGCGATCGGCACGGATCATGTCGCTCGCGCGCTCGGCGATCATGAGCGTCGGCGAATTGGTGTTGCCCGATGTGATGGTCGGCATCACCGATGCATCGACGACGCGCAGTCCCGACACGCCGAGCACGCGCAGCCGCGCATCGACCACCGCACCGGGATCGTCGGCCGTGCCCATGCGGCATGTTCCCACCGGATGAAAAATCGTCGTTCCGATGTCGCCCGCCGCACGCGCAAGTTCTTCTTCGGTTCGATACTGCGGCCCCGGAAGGATCTCCTCGGGTGCGTACCGCGCGAGCGCAGGCGCCTGCACGATGCGGCGCGTGAGCCGCAAAGCGTTGGCCGCCACGCGACGGTCATATTCGGTCGACAGATAGTTGGGCGCGATCATCGGCGCGGCCAGCGGATCGGGCGATTGGATGTGGATGCTGCCGCGAGAAGTGGGCCGCAGATGACAAGCCGATGCGGTGAACGCGTTGAATCGATGAAGCGGCTCGCCGAAGCGATCGAGCGAAAGCGGCTGAACGTGATACTCGAGGTCCGGGCGCGTAATCGATGCATCGTTCTCCGACGATTTCGCGAAGGCGCCCAATTGCGAAGGCGACATCGACATCGGTCCGCTGCGCCACAGCGCATACTGCAGCGCGATGAGCGCCTTGCCCCACCAATGCGCCGTCATCGTATTGAGCGTGCGAACCCCGCGCACGCGATAGGCCATTCTCAGTTGCAAATGGTCCTGCAAATTTTCGCCGACGCCGCGCAAGTCGTGCACGACCTCGATGCCGAGCCGCTGCAACCGCGCCCCGTTGCCGATGCCGGACAACTCGAGCAATTGGGGTGAATTGACGGCGCCGGCCGCCACGACGACTTCCACCCGCGCCTTCGCGATGAAATCGCGCGTGTGCGTCGCGCCGCCGCGATAGGCGACGCCCGTGCATCGCTTGCCGTCGAATGTCAGCTTGCGCACCTGTGCGCCTGTGACGACGGTGAGGTTCGGCCGCGCGAGCGCGGGACGCAGAAACGCCTTGGACGCATTCCACCGAATGCCGCGTTTTTGATTCACGTCGAAATAGCCGACGCCGCTGTTGTCGCCGCGATTGAAGTCGTCGGTAGCCGGTATGCCTGCTTGCTGCGCGGCTTCGCGAAACGCCTCGAGCACTTGCCACTTCAGGCGCTGCTTCTCGACGCGCCAAGGCCCGCCCGCTCCATGCCAAGCATTGGCCCCGCCGTGATGGTCTTCGCTGCGTTTGAACACGGGCAGCACGGCGTCCCACGACCACGATGCGTCGCCCGTTACGCGGGCCCATTCGTCGTAATCCTCGCGCTGCCCGCGCATATAGATCATGCCGTTGATCGACGAACTGCCGCCGAGCACGCGACCGCGCGGATAAGCCAGCGAACGCCCGTTCAGCCCGGCCTCCTCGGCAGTTCGATAAAGCCAATCGGTGCGCGGGTTGCCGATGCAATACAGATAGCCGACAGGAACGTGAATCCAGTGGTAGTCGTCTTTGCCGCCCGCCTCGATCAACAGCACGCTGACATCGGCATCTTCGGTCAGCCGGTTGGCCAGAACGCAGCCCGCGGTGCCGGCGCCGACGATCACATAGTCGAACTCGCCTTCCATCAACGTTTCGCTCATCATGGCTCGCACCTGTCTCCATTTCGCTTCGCACTTTGCCAAGAAGCGTACCCGCCCAGGCGGCTGCGAATCCAATGAGTTCTGCTCAACTGCGATATAAGCCGCGCTAATATCGCGAGCATGGACCTCACTCTGCTTCGCGCCTTCGCCACGGTGGCGCGCTTGGGCAATCTCACGCGCGCGGCCGCGCAGCTTCATTTGACGCAGCCGGCCGTGAGCCTGCAGATCAAGAATCTGCAGGAAACGCTTGGCGTCGCCTTATTTACGCGCACCTCGCATGGACTCATGCTCACGCGCGACGGCCAGGCGCTCTTGCCGCACGCCGAACGCGCGCTCGCGGCGGCCGACGACGTCGAGCGCGCCGCGGCGGCGTTGCGCCAGGAAGTACGCGGGCGGTTGCGCATCGGCACGATTCTCGATCCGGCATTCCTGCGTCTAGGCGGGTTCCTCAAACAACTCGTCGAAACGTTTCCTCAGATCGAACCCGCGCTCAAGCACAGCATGTCGGGCTCGGTGCTCGAGCAAGTGCGCGCCGGCGAACTCGACGTCGGGTATTACATCGGCCAAACCGTCGACGACGGCCTACCGGAGGGCCTGTTTCACGTGGCGATGCTCACGCGCTTCCAATACCGCGTGCTGGCGCCGGCCGGGTGGAAGGAGCGAATCGGCGCCTCGCCCGATTGGCGCTCGCTCGCCGCGCTACCGTGGATCTGGACGCCGCCCGCCTCGGCCCATCACCGCCTGCTTTCGCGCGTTTTCGCCGAAGCGGGGGCTCACCCGGTCAAGGTGGCCGAAGTCGATCAGGAAACGTCTATGCTCGATCTTGTCAAATCGGGCGTCGGCCTGACGCTGGCGCGCGACGCGATCGCGCTGGACGAGGCGCATACGCATGCGCTGACGATCGTCGAAGGCGTGACGGTGCCGACCGAATTGACGTTCGTCGCATTAGCCGCGCGCATGCACGAGCCTACGATCGCCGCGGCTTTCAAGCTCATCGAATCGCAATGGGCCCTATGAACGCCATGATTAGCGGACCTCGAGGCGGTGGCCTTACGTCGATCCGCTCGACGAAAGCCTAGCGGCTTGACGGTCGACCGCCCTAAAAAGCCGAAAGAGCGTACGCCTTATGCGGGCGCCGTGCCGGGCGACAGATGATCGAGCGGAAGCGGGCCGTTGCGCTTGAACGTCGTGAGCACGATGTTCGAGCGCACGCTGTCGACACCGGGCACCCGCATCAGCTTTTTCATGACGAACGAGGACAGCGCGTTCAGATCGGGCGCGACGATGCGAAGCAAGTAGTCGGCATCGCCGACGACGGCATGGCATTCGAGCACTTCGGGCAGCGCTTCGATCTGCTGCTGGAACTGCTCGACGATGGAATCGCCATGATGTTTGAGCTTTAAGCTCGTGAACGCCATCACGCCCAGGCCGAGCTTTTCGGGCCGCAGCACGACGCGGTAACCGTCGATGACGCCTAGCGATTCGAGCCGCTGCAGGCGTCGTCCGATCTGCGACGGCGACAGCGGTACGCGCTCGCCCAGCTGCTGATGCGTGGCGCGGCCGGACCGTTGCAGCACCTCGAGCAAAGCCAAATCGAAATGGTCGAGCTCTAGCATGAATTTTTCCCGCACTGAACGTAGCGATCGTGCGTGATTGTCACATAGGTATGGCTGATCGCACTTCTTTCGCGCACCGACGCACGGACGCGCGGCCAGCGCCGCCTACGGACTTGTGGAAGAATGGCCGAATCGCCATGAGCCGCATGCCAGGCCGCATGCGGAAAAAGGGGCGGCTTCTCGACCCCTTCTCGCCCCTCTATGGCCCGGATGAAAGGAGGTTCGCCATGATCCACAAACTCACCTCGGAGGAGCGCGCGACGCAGCTAGCGCAACTCGCCGGCTGGCAAGCCGTGACGGGCCGCGACGCCATTCACCGCCAGTTCAAATTCGCCGATTTCAACGAAGCCTTCGGCTTCATGACGCGTGTGGCGATCAAAGCGCAAGAGATGAATCATCATCCGGAATGGTTCAACGTCTACCACACCGTGGACATCACGCTGACCACGCACGAAGCGAGTGGCGTGACCGAGCGCGATATCGCGCTCGCACGCTTCATCGACGAGGCCGCGAAGACGATGCAACGGGGTTGAGGACCCGGCGCTGGGCTCGTGCGGCGGGAGCCGGCGGGGGCTTAGCCGCCCGTGGCCCGCACGTACGCCTCCCAGGCATCGCGCGCACCCGGCTCCAACGTATCCGGCGGTAGGCTTGCCCGACGCTGTACAATCATCAGCGCATACGGCTTGGAGAGCGCGCTAGCCTCCTTGCACAAGCTGAGCTCGTCGCCGCTCGCTGGCGAGCGGGTGCGCCAAAAGTTGATCGCGGCTTCTAGTTCGTTGATCGAGATCTCGGACATGTCGTTCGTGATTGTGCCCAGGGCGCCTGCCGGAGCTTTCCTTGCGGCGGCACGCTTGCTGTGTGGCGAAGAGGCATTGCCGGTCGGCGTGCTAGAAATGCGTAACCCATTGTACTTGAGCGAATCCCATGCGACTCCTTCTGATCGAAGACGACCGCCCCATCGCGCGCGGTATCCAAAGCAGCCTCGAACAAGCCGGGTTCACGGTCGATATGGTTCATGACGGTATCTTTGCCGAGCAGGCGCTCACGCAAAACCGTCACGAACTCGTCATTCTCGACCTAGGCCTGCCCGGTATCGACGGCATGACGTTGCTGTCGCGGTTCCGGCAAGGCAATCGTCATACGCCCGTAATCGTGCTCACGGCGCGCGACGAGTTGAACGACCGCGTGCAAGGGCTCAACGCGGGCGCCGACGACTACATGCTCAAGCCGTTCGAACCGGCGGAGCTCGAAGCGCGTATCCGCGCGATCATGCGCCGCAGCGGCCCGCATAGCGAGGTTCCGCGGCCCGAAGTATCGCTCGGCGGCGTGCGTCTGTCGGGCGTCGATCGCCGCATCTTCAACGACGACAAGCCGCTCGAGCTGTCGCCGCGCGAATTCGCGGTGCTGGAGATGCTGCTGCTGCGCCACGGCCGCGTCGTCAGCAAAGCACAGTTGCAGGATCATCTGACCCACTTCGGCGGCGATCTCGGCGACACCGCCATCGAAGTCTACGTGCATCGCGTTCGCAAAAAGCTCGAAAACTGCCGCGTCGAAATCGTCACGGTGCGCGGTTTCGGCTATCTGCTGCAGGAAATCGGCCAAGCGTCCTAACGCAAGCGGGCGCGCCGCTCGAATCCGGGCCGCAAACCGCGGCCATCGGCATCGACGCCGCGCGCCTTTTCTTCTCTGATCGTTTCGCCCAATCGCCATGCCGCCCGTCGCCGCGACCAGTCTGCGCCGCTCGCTGCTTCGGCGGCTCGCCGCCCCGTTGTCAATGCTTGCGCTGATGAGCGGGCTCATCGCGTATTGGCTCGCTTGGCAGTACACGCAGCACGTCATCGACCGTTCGTTGACCGACCTCGCGACAGCCATCTCGAAGCAAGTGCAGATCGCCGGGCCCAACGCGCGGTCGACCGTCCCGCCGCTTGCGCAGGCGATGTTTTCCGACCCTAGCGAGTACCTGATCTACCGCATCAGCGACGGCGAACTCGAGATTGCCGGAGACGCGGCGCTGCCGCTGTACGGCACGCGCATACGCGAGCAGCGCGCCGCCTATGTTTTCGAAGCGCAATATGCCGGCATGCGGGTGCGGGTCGCGCAAGTACGCGTGCGGCAAGGAAAGGGCCGTCCGATCATCGTCGAAGTCGCTCAGCCGCTGCGTCACCGCTATCGCATCGCGGCCGAGTTTCTCGTCGCGATCATGATGCCGCTGCTGCTGCTGCTATTGGCCGGTTGGGGTATCGTCTGGCGCGTCGTCAATCAGCAACTCAATCCGTTGACCGTGCTGGCCGATTCGCTGAATCGGCAGACGCATACGTCGCTCGAACCGGTCGACGAAAGCTATGTTCCGGTCGAAATCCGCCCGCTGACGAGCGCGATGAACGCGCTGCTCGTGCGCCTGAAAACGGCGCTCGACGCGCAGCGAAAATTCATCGCCGATGCGGCTCACCAACTGCGCACGCCGCTCACGGCAGTCAAGCTGCATGCCGAACAGGCCGCGAACGCGCGCGATCCGAGCCAAACGCTCGCCGCCGTGCGCGAGTTGCGCGCGGCGGCCGACCGCGCCGTACGGTTATCGAATCAGTTGCTCTCGCTCGCGCGTGCGGAGCCCGGCGAGCAAGCGGCGCGGTTCACGGAAATCGACATCGCGGCGCTCGCATTCGAAACAGGCGCCGAATGGGTCCCGCGCGCGCTGGCGGCGCACGTCGATCTCGGGTTCCAGCGCCTGGACGACCCATCGAACGATATGCCGCTGCTCGTTCGGGGCAATGCGGTGCTGCTGCGCGAAGTCATCGCGAACCTATTGGACAATGCGCTCAAGTACCTGCCGACGGCAAAACTAGACGGCGCGAACGTGACCGTGACGGTCTCGCAAGCCATCGGCGCAAACAGCGAACGTTTCGCCGAAATCGCCGTCGAGGACAACGGCCTGGGCGTGCCGTCCGCTTTACAGGCCGACTTGTTCAAACGATTCTTTCGCGGCGACCGCCATGACACGTCCGATACGAGCGTCGATGCGGGGGCGGGTTTGGGCCTCGCTATCGTTCACGACATCATGAAGCTGCACGGCGGCAGCGTGCGCTACGAGGATGCCTCGGGCGGAGGCGCCCGCTTCGTGCTGCGCGTCCCGCTTGCGGGCGATTCGCCGGCCGGCGCGCTTGCGCCGCCACGCTCCTCGGCGCCGGCCAAGGCGCCGCTCGCGTGATGCCGGCGGGCCCGACGTACGGGCCCGCTGCGCGTCTAGGCCTTGCCGTTCTTCTTGCCGTGCTTGGGCGCGAGCATCGTGCCCCGGCATTTGCGAGCGCCGCAGCGGCACTCGTATTCCTTCTTGAGCTTTTTCGTCTGGCGCGCGTCGATGACGAGCCCGTAGTCGTAGAACAGTTCTTCCTCGGCGTCGATATCGCGCAGCGCGTGAATATAGACGTGGCCGTCGACTTCTTCGGCTTCGCAGTTCGGCGCGCACGAGTGGTTGATCCATCTCGCGCTATTGCCGTTGATCTTACCGTCGATGACGCGGCCGTCTTCGAGCGCGAAGTAGAACGTGTGATTCGGTTCGGCGGGATTGTGCGGATGCCGCCGCAACGCTTCTTTCCACGAGATGCGCTCACCTTTGTACTCGAGCAGACGCTCGCCCGCCTTGAGCCGCACGGCAGCAAAGACACCCTTGCCATGCACGCCGGACTGGCGCACGACCAACTTGCGTGAACTCATCGATAAATCCTCAGAAAAGCCATGGCGCCGACGGTACGGTGTTGCGTTTTCGATCGCGGGATGGAAAAAGCGGCGCCCATAGGCGCCGCGTCAGGCAGATGACGTTGTCTACGTCGCAAATCGGAATCGTACACGGGGACCGCGCCTTCGTTCAACGCCGAGCGAACGAAATCGCATCTTTGTTACGGTTGCGGCAGCGCATCGAGCCACTCGCCGAATGCCTCGCGGGCCGCGCGCTCCAGGTCCGGGCCCCAACGCTGCGTATCGGCGCGCAGGCGCTTCGCATCGATACCGGGCGTCGCCTCGATCTCATTCGCATGGCCGATCAGCCAGCGTTCGAAACGGTCCGTCCGAATTTCAGGATGGCACTGAAGCGCCAAGACATGCTCGCCCCAGGCAAACGCCTGATTTTCGCAGCGCTGCGTCGACGCAAGCCGAACGGCCCCCGCCGGCAAATCGAACGTGTCGCCATGCCAGTGCAGCATCGAAGTGCGTGAGCCGTCGAGGTGGCGCATGGGCGAACGATGTCCCGCCTCGGTGAGCGTCAACGGCGACCAGCCGATCTCTTTGCGCCCGGCCGAATAGACGCGCGCGCCGAGCACGCGGGCGATCAGCTGTGCGCCGAGGCAAATACCGAGGATGGGCCCGCCGCTAGCCAGCCTTTTTTCGATCAGCGTGAGAAGCGGCTTGAGTGTCGGATACGAAAGATCGTCGAACGCGCTGATCGGCCCGCCTAGAATGACCGTCAGCCCGGGCGCCTCGGGCTTGGGCGCCTCGACTCGGGCGGCGCCGACGTCGAGATAGCGAACGAACCAGGCGCGCTCGCCTAGCACTTGCTCGAGACTGCCGAGGTCCTCGAAATGGACATGCCGAATGGCGAGCACTTCTCGATTCATCGAAACCTCGCGGCGAGAGGACTGATCCGTGCGCGGCGCGAGCGACGCGGGCGCTCGGCGGGCAAGAGATGCGGCTCATCGGCGAACCGACGCTGACGCGGGCGCATGCGAGCGGCAGCATGCATCGCGCCGGAGTTCGAACCGGCTAAGCTGCGCTTTGCGCGAAGATCTTCCAGATCTTCTTTTGTGTCAATGAATCGGCCTCTTCATGAACGGGGCAATCGAGCCGCAACTGTACGTCGCTCATCGCCAGATCGAGCACCTCGCAGCGGTGCGCCGTCTTCTTCGGGCTCTTGCTCGCTTCGAAGTGCTTGCACGTCACGCACATGCGATGCGGCGCGATGTCGCCCTGAACCTGGAGCTGGCGAATCATCTTGATCATCGTGCGATAGAACACGGCTTGCTCTTCGTCACGCAGCGAACCGATGGCTTCGCTGAGGAAATCCGGCCACTGTCGAGCACGTTTGGCCGCGGTGCGTCCGCGTGAAGTGAGCTTGACGGCGAGCGCCCGGCCGTCCTCCGTGGCGCGGCGCTTCTCGATGAGACCTTTCGCTTCGAGCGTGCTGACGGCGTCGCTCGTCGTCGCGGCGGTCAGGGCTGTTTCGCGAGCGATATCGCCAAGGCGCAACGGGCTCTTGCGCTGCATCAGCAACACGAGGATCTCGCCCTGAGTAGGCGTGAGCCCGGCGCTCTCGGCCCACTCCCACGCCTGGCTGCGCATCGCCGTGCTCAAGCGTAGCAAGCTGTGGGTCACGCGCCCGGTCGCCTGCTCTCCATATACACCTTCGCTCATAGTCTTCGTTCGCTATTTCGCAATTGACAGTATGCCGCCGCCGATTCGATCGCCTGCTCGGGGCCTTGCCTCATAGTGCCCCGTCAGCCCGTGGGATGACCGGCCTTTTGGTCGAGCGTGCCGATTTTACTATTTCGTCAGCGCGCCGCACGACGCGACAGCCGCGCCATTTTAAGCGACGAAAGCAAATAGTACAGCTAAGTTATTCAAAGCCACCTGTGGACAACTGATGTATAACCATGCGAACCCAATGTGCGGCATTTCTGCATAACGTCGGATGGAATACAAATGCTTCGTGAGTTGTCCCGAGCTCATGTAAGTTCCGCGTGCGAGAATCACGCGGTTATCGTTTACGCAGGCCCTTGAAACGTCAGGGGATTTCTTTGTTTTCCACAGAAGCCCCCCACCGTTGTTAACTACTACTACGTATGTATACGTTGTAAACGTAAAAAAACTAAACACCGCGCCATCGCAAGCACTGTTGACGAACCGCTTCGTGCAACGACTTCTCTTTTGCCACGATGCCGCGCAGCCAGCTCGCATCGTTCACCTGTCCTTGCGCGATGTTCGCGATTTCTCTCAGCGCGGCCGACGATTGCAGCGCGTGACCATGCGGTTCGATCACGCGAAGCGTCTCCAGAATGTCTTCGAATAGGGTGCGGCGCTCGCCCGTATGGGGATTGATGCAGGTGCCGCCCAACCCGAACCGGCACGCTTCGAACCGATTGAACGTGTAGACGAGGTAGTCGTCCTCCTTCGGAACGAACGGCCGATCGACGAGCAAGTGGCGCGCAAGCGTCTGGATGTAGCAGGCGATGGCCGCTGCGCGTTCGACCGATAGCGGCGTATCCATGACGCGCACCTCGATCGTACCGAAGCCGGGCTTGGGACGGATGTCCCAGTAGAAGT
Organism: Trinickia sp.; assembly: GCA_036384755.1. Classification (GTDB taxonomy): domain Bacteria; phylum Pseudomonadota; class Gammaproteobacteria; order Burkholderiales; family Burkholderiaceae; genus Trinickia. The sequence goes on from DASVLS010000119.1 coordinate 28,567, forward strand.
CCTTCATGCTGTTGACGACGCCCGTCGCCACCATCTTCGAGAAATACTCCTCGAACCCGGCCCAAGTCAGCACGAACGGGGCGCGTCCCGACAACGGGAAGGCGAACACCGAGTTCAGGCGCGCCGAATGAAAGCCCGTATCGACGCCCTGAACGTAAGGCGAGGACGCCGACAGCGCGATGAAATGCGGGATGAATCGAGACATGGCGTGCAGCAGGAACAGCGCGCTGTCCGGATCGGGGCAGCCGATATGAACGTGCTGCCCGAAGACCGTGAATTGCTTGGCCAGATAGCCGTAGAGCTCGGAAAGGTACTGAAAGCGCGGCGCGTCGAAAATTTGCCGCTCGCTCCATTGCTGAAACGCGTGCGTGCCCCCGCCGGCGAGGCCGACGTTGAGCTGATCGGCTGCGGCCACGAGCGTGTCGCGCAGCGCGCTCAATTGCGCGAGCGCTTCCTCGTGCGAGTTGCAGATGCCTGTCGACAGCTCGATCATGCTCTCGGTGATCTCGGGCGTGATGTTGCCCGGGATCTTCTGGTCTTTGACGAGCCGCATGAGGTCCGAGGACGCCTTCGTGAGATCGTAGTCGTGCGTATTCACGACTTGGATCTCGAGTTCGACGCCGAACGTGAACGGTTTGGAATTGACGAATGGTTCAAGTGCCATGGTGTGTTTTCAATCCAAAAGCGGCCATGAGGCGGTGAGTACAATGCGGCCCGTGCAGCCGATTCGCATGACCCTCGGGCCATGAGCGGGGGATATCAAACGCGCCGCTCCCCGACGAGCGCGAGACTGCGATAGACGAGCCAGGGCCCGACGAGCTGCAAAACGACGATCGCGCACATCACGACGGCTCGCAGCGTCGGATCGAAGTTCGGATAAAGCGCATAGGTGTCGTCGACGAGCAGGTAGGCGAGCGTCGACATCGGGGACAGCGACAGGCCCAGCGCCACGCCCTGCTTCGCATTGATCCCGCTCGGCTTGGCGAACGCCAGCGCCCCGACGAGCTTGGCGACGAAGCGCGCCGCGATGAGCCCGATGGCCGCGACGCCGCCGAGCGCGATGTCTCGCCATTCGAACGCCGTCATCGTCAGCACGAACATGATCACGGTCAGCAGCCAGCCGGCCGTGCCGAAATGCTCCGGCCAAAGCTGCGGCTTCGCTTGAAGATTCTTGACGATGATACCGGCGGCGAGCAGGGCCAAGATCGTCGAGAGCTTGAACAGATGCGCGATGGCGATGGCCAGCAGCACGAGGCCGAACAGGGCGACGAACGAATGTTCGTCTTGGACCTGCATGGTGCGATAGAAGAACGTGCAGGCTCGAGCGAGCAGGTAGGCCAGCACGAGCGAGCCCACGAGCAGGTATAGCGGCTGGACGATCGTGGCGAAAACGTTGCCATAGACCTCCTGGTGCAGCCAACCCGACGCGATTTTCTCGATGACGACGGCGTACATGCTGTTGAGCGCCGTAAGCGTGAGCAGCCGCTGCGTGACTTGCCCTTCCGCCCTCAATTCGGTCTTGAGCTGCACGACCATCGCCGGCGAGGTGGACATGGCGATGGCGGCGATCACGGTCGATACGGCCGCGCCTACGTGCATGAACGACAAAACGACGAGGACGAGCACGAACGTGAGCGTCGCCTCGGCCAGACTCGACGCCACGAGCCACGGGTTGCGGCGGATCCAGCGCAAGTCCAACCGGCTGCCTAGCTCGAACAGCAGCAGGCCCAGTGCGACGTCGAGCAGCAGTCTAGGGGTGCCGCCCCCCGGCGCATCGATCGCAGCGAAGCCGGCCGACCCGGCGATCAAGCCGATCGCCGCATAGACCGTGATGCGAGGCACGCGCCAGGCGCGGTGGCATAGCTCGCCGAGCAGCCCTGCGACGACCAAAGCGAGGCCAGCCCAAAACACCGCACCGGGAACGAATGGCCAGTGTGGAAGGAACGAAAACGCCGATTTCATCTGATAGCTGCTCCTTGACGGATCGCCGCGCGAGGACGGCTTGCCCGCGACGGCTCTTTCTCGTGGCTTGCTTGTCCGCGTCTTACAGCGATGTGCCGTGACGCGCACGGAAAGGTTGAATGCCGACGGCTCGGCGGCTGCCGGGGCGTGGCGACGACGAAACGCACCGGAATCGGCACGTGGCGCCGAGCGCTCCGATAGAGCGCGGTGCGTGCCCGGCGCGTTGGGATTAGGGATGGCGACGCCGTGGACCGGCTCCAGCGAGCTCGGCGGCAGGCATCCCCCCCGCTGGTGCGGCGCATTTGCGGTGCGCCGCCATGCAACTTGTGCAAAGGGAACACGGATTGTGCCATAGCTCGCCTGGAACACGAACGACTCATCATCGATTGGCATCGATCTCGGTACAAGTGACGCTCGATTTCGCATGGTGGAGCAAAAATGGCCGATTTCGGCTCGTACTTGGCCAGCGAGGCCGCATTCATGCAGCCGATTGACGCGAGCTTTACGGTTGCCGTTGCGTGCGTTGGACCGGAAGCGCGGCGAGGCGTGCGCAGCTAGGTTGGGTTTACTTGTTTACGTATGTATACGTAGTAGCAGTTAACAAAGGCCTCGCCAATCTGTGTACAACCGTTGTTTACATCGGCGAATCAAAGCGTTGGCGAATTCATAACCGCATGTGCAGTGTGTGCGGGACCCGCTCGTTTCGAAGCACAACTTTCGGGGGCGTGCGCGCCTTGGACGACTTGTCCCGTTTACGTCCACATCGATTACACACGAATCGCACCGCCGACTCACCGGCTTATCCACAGATTGCGGTGGACAACTCGTGTGCTGTGCGTCCGCCGCGAGCACCGACTGACGACCGGCGACGCGTATCGGTCGGCGCGTCGTCGTCCTCGATCCCTTACGGGTACCTACGGCAGGCTGGCCAATCCTTGCCGCAACGCTCGCAGTAGATAGCGGCTAGGATCGAGCGCCTCTGCCAAGTCGGCCTCGAGCGGCCAAGGCTCGCCTTCCAATTGAGAAGCGACGAGTTCTGCGCCGAGCAAGGCCCAGACGAAGCCGCGGGAGCCGAACGCGAACGCGCCGTAAAGGCCGGGGGCGCGCGGCAAGTCGAGTGGCCAGGCGCCCCGCAACGCCGCTGCTCGGCGCTCGCATTCGGCTTCATCGGCAAGCGGTCCGATCATCGGCAGGCGGTCGCTCGTGACGCATCGAAACGCCACGCGGCCCGTCAGCGTGGCCGGATCGAGGCTCGCGGCCGTATCCGAGCCCGTAAAGCCCGGAATGAGCCGCGCGAGGCGGCCAAGGTTCTCGGCATGACTTTCGACGCGCACCTCCTCGCCGGCATCGTCGACGTCGTACGTTGCGCCCGTCACGAGGCCATCGATCAGCGGGATGGCATAGCCGTCGCCCACGAGCGGAAGCCGAAGTCCGGGCGCTGCGCCCGGCGCGAGCCGGGTCAACTGGCCGCGCACGATGCGTGTCGGCGCATATCGCGAGCCGGATAGGCGCGCCGCGTCGCGTGCATTGGCGAAGACGACGACCGGCGCCCGCGCGATGATGTCGCCGGTGCCGGCCGTCACGGACCATGCGTTGCCTTCACGTGCGATATGCCGGGCTTCGACACCGGTGCGCCATGCGATCGCGTCGGCCGCGTCTGCGCACAGCGCGCCGCACAGGGCGGATGGGTCGAGCGAGCCGCCTTGGGGATACCACCATCCCGCGCGGGCGACCGGTACGCCGGCCAACGCGCGTGCCTGTGCGGCCGACGCCGCGACGACGAGCTCGCTCGGATAGCCGTGAGCCGCGATGGCGTCGGTGAGCGCTTGCGCTTGCTCGTCGTCGTCGGCGATTTGCAGCAGGCCTTGCGACGTTCGTCCAAACGCGTGACCGGCTCGTTCGAGCGCTTGCCATCGGGAGAGCGCGTAAAGAAAGCCCGTGCGCGTGACTTTCGAGGCCACGCTGTCGTCGCGCGAGAGCAGCGGATGAAACACGCCCGCGGGATTGCCCGACGCTTCGCACCCAGGCGCCCTATGGCGTTCGACGATCGTCACGCGCCATCCGCGGCTTGCCAGCCGGTTCGCCATGGCGCAGCCCGCGAGGCCTGCGCCGATGACGACCGCATGGCGCTCGCTCGCGTCGTACGGGCTCGGCGGCTCATGACGCCGCACGCGCCAGCGCGGCGCGAAGCGGCCGACGAGCATCTCGCGCTTGCCCGCGAAGCCCTGTGCTTTGGTGCTGTGAAATCCTGCTTCGTCCAACGCCCGCCGTACGTGTCCGGCACAGCTGTAGGTGGCGAGGGTCGCGCCTTCGTTGGCGAGCCGCGCCAGCGCCTTGAATACCGGCGGCGACCATAAATCGGGGTTCTTGGCCGGCGAAAACCCGTCCAGATAGAAAGCGTCGGCGCGCAGCCGGAGCTTGGGGAGCAGCTCGAGCGCGTCGCCGAAGGCGAGGGTCAGCGTCACGCGTCCGCCCTCGAATTCGAGGCGATGCAGGCCGTTCGTCAGGAGCGGCCAAGCGTCGCGCAACTGCTCGGCGAGCGGCGAGACGGTTGCATCGTCGACCATGCGTGCGTGCAGCGTGCGCAGATCGTCGGCGCCGAACGGATGTTTTTCGATGGAGACGTACGAGAGCCGTTCGCAGCGCCGCGCGTCGGCTCGCCACGCAGCCCACGTCGCCAGGAAATTGCCCCCCAGACCGAATCCGGTCTCGACGATGGCGAACGCGCGGCGCGCGCGCCAGCGCTCAGGCAGGCCGTTTCCGCCCAGAAAAACGTGTCTCGCCTGGGCGAAAGCGCCTGCGGCGCTGTGGTAGACGTCGTCGTAAGCGGGGGAAAACGGCGTGCCGTCGTCGCGAAAAGCAAGGGTGGCGGGAATCAGCTTGGAGCTCATCGGCAAGCGGAAAGTGTGGGAAAAGCACGCGCGCAGGCGTAAGGGGCAACCCTAATCGTCGTGCCGCGAATCGTGTCGATCGGTCGAAAACCCAAGCCGGACGGGGCTTTGCGAGCGTTGGCAAAATCCAACGACGAGGCGCCCGGATGCCGCGAAGCCCTTGGCAGCAAGGGTTCGCGAGTACGACAATGCTCAAACCCAGCGCCGACAAGGCTCGCCAGCGATAAATTCTTTGGAAGCCTTGCCGTTATTGGGTTTGCGCTGAGCTATCATAGCAAGCGCCGCAAGGCCGTACCGCCAGGGGTTCTGCGCGACCGAGCGGCGCACGCTTCGCCACAGCTACTCGACGGCACAGCTTGCGTACGTATGATTCGGCGCGTTTGCGCTGTCCGTGTCACTTCAATCTGATAAAGAGGAACGTTAATGAACAAACAGGAACTGATCGACGCCGTCGCAGGCCAGACGGGTGCGAGCAAGGCTCAAACCGGCGAAACGCTCGATACGCTGCTGGAAGTGATCAAGAAGGCAGTGTCCAAGGGCGACGCGGTGCAGCTCATCGGCTTTGGCAGCTTCGGCTCGGGCAAGCGCGCAGCACGTACGGGCCGCAACCCGAAGACCGGCGAGACCATCAAGATTCCCGCGGCCAAGACCGTCAAGTTCACGGCAGGCAAGGCGTTCAAGGATGCCGTCAACAAGCGTTAAGTCGAATTTCGATTGACGCTTTGTCGACACCCGCCCAGGGCGGGTTTTTTTTCGCCCGCCGCATGAGACATGCCACGGGCTAGTTAGGCGGCTTCGTCCTTCAGTGGACGATCTGCCCTTCGTCGTCGCCCTCGTGATCGTGATCGCCGAGATCCCACTCGGGGAACGGATCCGGCATGTGTTGCCAGCCGTGCGGGCCGAGCGCATGTTCTTCGTCGGTCAGCAGACATGCGTCGAGCTTCGCTCGCCAGCTGTCGGCATCGAGCCCGACACCGATCAAAACCAGTTCCTGACGGCGATCGCCGATCGTCGCGTCGTTCTCGTCGCCGTACCAATCGGCTGAGACTTCGGCGGCGAGTTCCGCGTCGTCGGTCCATTCCTCGCGCGGCTGCGCGGCCCACCACATGCCGGCCGGGCCATGCCGGCACACGCCGCCCGCCTGCGACAGCGAGCCGGCCACGTCGTTGCGCGTGGCGAGCCAGAAAAAGCCCTTGCTGCGCAGCACGCCCTTCCATTCCTCGTGCAGCAGCTTCCAGAGACGCTCGGCGTTGAACGGCCGGCGCGCGCGATAGACGAAACTGCCGATTCCGTACTGATCCGCTTCGCCGACGTGCGAGTGCCCCGAGTGATCGTGCGGGTCGTCGGTATGCTCATGGGTGTGCGTTTGCGTTTGTTCGAGCGAGGCGAGCCAACCCGGCGCGCTCGCCGCCGCTTCGAAATCGAAGCGCTTGGTATCGATGACCTCGGCAAGCGGGACGGCCCCGAAGCGGCTGACGATCTGGTCCGCACGTGGATTGAGCCGCGCCAGGATTCGCTGCAGACGTTCGAGCGCCTCTTGATCGACGAGATCGGCCTTGTTCACGACGAGTACGTCGCAAAACTCGATCTGCTCGATCAGCAGTTCGACGATCGTGCGATCGTCTTCTTCGCTCGCGGCGAGACCGCGCTCGGCGAGCGCGTCGGCCGACGCGTAGTCGCGCAGAAAGTTGAAGGCATCGACGACGGTCACCATCGTATCGAGCCGCGCGACGTCGGCCAGCGTGCGGCCTTCGTCGTCCGTGAATGCGAAAGTCTCGGCGATCGGCATCGGCTCGGCAATGCCGGTCGATTCGATCAAGATGGCGTCGAAACGTCCTTCGTTCGCGAGGCGGTGAATTTCGGCGAGCAAATCGTCGCGCAGCGTGCAGCAGATGCAGCCGTTGGACAGCTCGACGAGCCGCTCTTCGACGTGCGAGAGCGATGCTGCGGCCCTGACGAGCGATGCGTCGATGTTCACGGCCGCGAGGTCGTTGACGATGACGGCTACGCGCAAGCCGGCGCGGTTGGCGAGGATATGGTTGAGCAGCGTGGTCTTGCCGGCGCCGAGAAACCCGGACAACACGGTGACGGGCAGAGGCGGTTGATTCATGGAGGTCGACATCGGGGTGGAACGGGCGCGAAACCCGCGGCATCAAAGGCGTAGGGAGCATTGTGCACCAAACGCCGGCTGCCGACGCCGGCCGCGGACGCCGACGGCAGGCCCGCGCTTCGCGCGCCCGCGTTCACGTCGGCGAATCGAGCCGCCGCGACGCGCGCCTCAACGCTGCGCTTGAACGAGCTTCCACCGAGACAGAATGCCGATGATGCTCTGCGCATACTGATCGCGCAGCGACGGCGTTTCGGAGTGATAGGCGCCGACGGCGGCCCACGTGTTGCCGTACTTGTTCATCTTTTGCCGCAGATGCCAGGCCGCGATGTAGACGCTCTTGCACGGCTCCATCAGCGTGTCCGACGAGATGCCGTACTGAGCGAGCCTCGGCAGGTGGATCGAGTTGATCTGCATGAGACCGTAGTCGGTCGACCCGTTGGCGTTCTTGTGCATCGCGTCCGGGCGATTATGCGATTCTTGCCAGGCGATCGCGCGCAAAATGAGCGGATTGACCTTTTGGTAGCGCGCGGCCTCGTCGAAGCAGTCTGCGCGTGCGCTCGCACACGCGAGAGACGCGAGTGAAAACGCCAAAATCAGTACGGTCCGTTTCATGGTTCGAGGGCCCTTCGACAGAGTACGTTGTTGCTCGCTGCGCGCCGGCTTGCCCCGGCCGGGGCAAACGAACCGCGGGCAAGGTCGGGTTTTCCCGAGCCTGCCGCTCGATTCGGTCGGAATAATCGACCCTATGATACTCGGAGCCGGCCATTCTCCACGGTCGGCCGACCGACATGGCCGAGCCGTTGGCGGAGAACGTCGGGTGCAGTGATGCGATTATCGAGTCGGCGCCTGTCAATTAGCTGACAAAGGGAGAAAAATCTGACGTAAAAACGAAGCCGCCCTCGGCGCTTGCTGATTATTCAGACACAAAAAACTGCTAATGTTCGTCTTCTCGAAGGCGGGCGAGCATCGGGCACCAATACCCGAGGGCCGAGCGATGCGCACCAATGACCGCCGTGGAAAGGCACTTTTGCATTGAACCCATATTCCATGACAAGAAATCGTATGGCACTGCGCCGCATCGCAACCGCGCTTTTGATGGCGGGGCTCATGACTGCTCAGGCCGCGCACGCCGAAGTGACGTTGAACTTCGTGAACGCGGACATCGACCAAGTGGCCAAAGCGATAGGCGCCGCGACGAACAAGACGATCATCGTCGATCCGCGCGTGAAGGGCCAACTGAACCTCGTCTCGGAAAACCCGGTGCCGGAGCAGCAAGCGCTCAAGACGCTCGAATCGGCGCTGCGCATGCAGGGGTTCGCCCTCGTGCAAGATCACGGCGTGCTCAAAGTGCTGCCCGAGGCCGACGCGAAGCTGCAAGGTGCGCCTACCTACGTCGGCAACGTGCCGCAGGCGCACGGCGATCAAGTGATTACGCAGGTGTTCGAGTTGCATCACGAATCGGCCAACAATCTGCTGCCGGTGCTGAGGCCGCTCATCTCGCCGAACAATACGATCGCCGCGTACCCGGCCAACAATACGCTCGTCGTGACCGACTACGCGGACAACGTTCGCCGCATCGCGGCGATCATCGCCGGCGTCGACAATGCGGCTGGCCAGCAGATCGTCATCGTGCCGTTGAAAAACGCCAATGCGCTCGATATCGAACCGCAGTTGTCCAAGCTGCTCGATCCCGGCTCGATCGGCAGCACCGACGCCACGCTGAAAGTGACGGTGATGGCCGATGCGCGGACGAACTCGCTCATGCTGCGCGCCTCGAACAAGGCGCGGCTCGACGCCGCGAAGAAGATCGTCGAGCAACTCGATGCGCCGAGTTCCCAGCCCGGCAACATGCACGTCGTTCACTTGCGCAACGCGAATGCGGTGGTGCTCGCTAAAACTTTGCGCGGCATGCTCGGCAAGGGCGGCGGCTCGGGCAGCAGCGCCGAATCGAGCAACGCGAGTTCGTTCAGTCAGGGCACGTCGGGCGGCGGCTTGACTTCGACGGGCACGAGCGGCACGCCGCCGCTACCGTCGTCCTACGGCAGCAGCAGTTCGCTCGGCGGCGGCAGTTCGATGTCGGGCTCGAGCAGCGGCGGTCTAGGCGCCGGGCTCGGCGGCGGCAGCAGCGGCGGCTTTCTCGGCGAAAAACAAGGTCAGAGCAGCGACGACAATCAGCCGGGCGGCATGATTCAGGCCGATGCCGCGACGAACTCGCTCGTCATCACCGCGTCCGACCCTGTCTACCGCAATCTGCGTGCGGTGATCGACCAGCTCGACGCACGCCGCGCGCAGGTCTATATCGAAGCGCTCGTCGTCGAATTGAACTCGACGAGAGCGGGCAATCTCGGGATTCAATGGCAGGTCGCGAACGGCAACCTGCTGGCCGGCACCAACCTCTCGAGCACCGCGGGCAACACGGGGAGTTCCAATATTCTCGGCGTCACGGCCGGGTTGGCCGCGGGCGGCGCCACCGGGGTGGCGACGCTGCCGAACACGCTCACGCAGGGCCTGAATGTCGGGTGGCTGCACAATATGTTCGGCGTGCAGGGGTTGGGCGGGTTGCTCCAGTACTTCGCCGGCGTGAGCGACGCCAATGTGCTGTCGACGCCGAACTTGGTCACCCTCGACAACGAGGAGGCGAAGATCGTCGTCGGGCAGAACGTGCCGATTCCGACGGGCTCGTACGCGAATCTGTCGACCGCTACCCCAGGCACGGCCTTCAACACGTACGATCGTCGCGACGTCGGTTTGACGCTGCACGTGAAACCGCAGATCACCGCCGGCGGGATTCTCAAACTTCAGCTCTACACCGAAGACTCGTCGGTGGTGGGCAGCACGGTGAGCACGTCGGCCAATTCGCAGGGGCCGACGTTCAACATCCGTTCGATCCAGTCGACCGTGCTCGCCGATAACGGCGAAATCATCGTATTGGGCGGCTTGATGCAGGACAACTACCAGGTGTCGAACAGCAAGGTGCCGCTGCTGGGCGACATCCCTTGGATCGGCCAGTTGTTCCGATCGGAAACGAAGCAGCGCCAAAAGACGAATCTGATGGTGTTCCTGCGCCCGGTCATCATCAGCGACAGCGATACGGCGCAGCAAATCACGCAAAACCGTTACGACTACGTGCAGGGCGTGACGAACGGGTATCGCTCGGATAACAACGTGATGCGCGACAAGGATTTCCCTGTCGTGCCGCCGATGCCGGCCGGCCCCAGCCAGGGTGCGGCGCCCGCATCGAACTTGTTCGACCTCACGCAGATGACCCATCAGCCGGCGTCTCAGCAACCGGTACCTCAGCAACCGGCGCCCCAGCAACCGGCGCTCCAGCAGCCGCAAGCGCTGCCGTTGCAGCCCGAGCAGCAACAGCAGCAGGCATACCCGCTGCAAAGTACGCCGCAGCAACCGCAACAGCCACAAGCCGCGCCGCTGCAAGGTACGCCGCAGCAACCGCAGGCAGCGCCGCTGCAAAGCGAACCCCAGCAGCTGCAGCCGTCGTCACCCGGAGGGTCGCAGTGAGCGACATGCTTTCGTCTTTCCGCGACGGTGCGCCGGGCGAACGCCAGGCGCCTTCGCCGCTTGCCGCGCGGCTCGTGCCGTACGGCTTTGCGCGCAACGGCCAGATCCTCGTCGCCCATCAGCGGGCGGAAGGCATCGAGGTTTGGATCAGCGATCGCACGAGCGATGCCGCGCTAGCCGAAGTCGCGCGCAATTTCGGCGCGCTGACGGCCGTGCGCCTACCGGCCGACGAGCTCGCGCAGGCGATCAATCAAGCGTACGAGCGCAACGACGGCAGCGCCGCCCAGGTCGTCGGCGAAGTCGAAGGCGAAGTCGATCTGTCGCGTCTCATGCAAGACATCCCGGAAGTCGAAGACTTGCTGGAATCGGAAGACGACGCGCCGATCATCCGGATGATCAACGCCCTGCTCACGCAGGCGGCGCGCGAACACGCTTCCGACATTCATATCGAGCCGTTCGAGAACGCATCGGTCGTGCGCTTTCGTGTGGACGGCACGCTGCGCGACGTCGTTCGGCCGAAGAAGGCGCTTCATGGCGCGTTGATCTCGCGGATCAAGATCATGGCCCAGCTCGATATCGCCGAAAAACGCTTGCCTCAAGACGGCCGCATCACGCTGCGCGTCGGCGGGCGTGCTGTCGACGTGCGCGTATCGACGTTGCCGACCGGCCATGGAGAACGCGCGGTACTGCGTCTGCTCGAAAAAGACGCGCAGCATTTGAATCTCGAAGCGCTCGGCATGGCGCCCGATACGCTCGGCCGCTTCGACAAATTGATTTCGCGGCCGCACGGCATCGTGCTCGTGACGGGGCCGACGGGCTCGGGTAAAACGACGACGCTCTACGCGTCGCTCTCGCGCCTCGAAACCGCGACGACGAACATCATGACCGTCGAAGATCCGATCGAATACGATTTGCCGGGCATCGGGCAAACGCAGGTGAACGAGCGGATCGGCATGACGTTTGCCCGTGCGTTGCGATCGATCCTGCGACAGGACCCGGACATCATCATGATCGGCGAAATCCGCGACTTGGAAACGGCGCAGATCGCCGTGCAAGCCTCGCTGACGGGCCACTTGGTGCTTGCGACGCTGCATACGAACGATGCGGCGTCGGCGGTCACGCGTCTGACCGACATGGGCGTCGAGCCCTACCTGCTCGCGTCGTCGCTGCTCGGCGTGCTCGCTCAGCGGCTCGTGCGGCGCCTGTGTCCCGTCTGCAAGGAAGAGCGCGTCGAAGACGGGCGCGCGCAGTGGCATCCGGTCGGCTGCGACAAATGCGCGAAGTCGGGTTATTCGGGCCGGCGCGGCGTGTACGAATTGCTCCTCATCGACGATTCGATCCGCGCGATGATCCATCACAACGCCGCCGATGCCGAGATCCTCGCGGCCGGCCGTGCGCAAGGCATGCGCACGCTGCGCGAGGATGCCGAGCGCTGGCTGAACTCGGGCGTCACGTCGCTCGAAGAGGTGATTCGCGTGACGGGAGGGCTTTGACGCATGCCGGCCTTTCGCTTCGAAGCGATCGATACGGCGGGGCGCGCGCAAAAGGGTGTGCTCGATGCGGACAGCGCTCGTTCGGCGCGCGCGCAATTGCGCACGCAAGGCCTCACGCCGCTCGTGGTGGAGCCGGCCGGCAGCGCCGCGCGCGGCGAACGCAGCCGACGCCTGTCGCTCGGGCGCAAGCTGTCGACGCGCGAGCAAGCCATTCTCACGCGTCAGCTCGCCAGCCTGCTGACGGCGGGGCTTCCGCTCGACGAGGCGCTTGCCGTATTGACCGATCAAGCCGAGCGCGACTACATTCGCGAGCTCGTCGCCGCGATCCGCGCCGAGGTGCTCGGCGGTCACTCGCTCGCCAACGCGCTCACGCAGCATCCGCGCGATTTTCCGGACATCTATCGCGCGCTCGTCGCAGCCGGCGAGCATACGGGCAAGCTCGGCCTCGTGCTCTCGCGCCTGGCCGATTACATCGAGCAGCGCAACGCGCTCACGCAGAAAATCGTACTGGCGTTCACCTACCCGGCCATCGTTACGCTGATCGCATTCGGCATCGTGACGTTCCTGCTCAGCTACGTCGTGCCGCAAGTCGTGAACGTGTTCGCGAGCACGAAGCAGCAGCTGCCGATTCTCACGGTGATGATGATGGCGTTGTCGGGTTTCGTCCGGCACTGGTGGTGGGCCGTGCTCATCGGCGTCGCGCTCGTTTTTTACGCGGCGCGCGCGGTTTTGTCGCAGAAGGGGCCACGGCTTGCGTTCGATCGCTGGCTGCTCACCGCGCCGCTCGCCGGGAAGCTCGTGCGCGGCTACAACACCGTCCGTTTCGCGAGTACGCTCGCGATCTTGACCGCGGCCGGGGTGCCGATCCTGCGCGCCCTGCAGGCGGCCGGCGAAACGCTCAACAATCGAGCGATGCGCGTCAACGTCGATGACGCGATCGTCCGCGTACGCGAAGGCACGTCGCTGTCTCGCGCGCTCGGCAATACCAAGACGTTCCCGCCCGTGCTCGTTCACTTGATTCGCTCGGGCGAAGCGACGGGCGATGTCACGACGATGCTCGATCGCGCGTCCGAGGGCGAATCGCGCGAACTCGAACGGCGCACGATGTTTCTGACGAGCTTGCTGGAGCCGCTGCTGATTTTAGCGATGGGAGGCGTCGTGCTCGTGATCGTGCTCGCCGTGATGCTGCCGATCATCGATTTGAACAACATGGTGCAGTAGCGGTACGGCAGCATGTGGGCGCAGCGGGCGCCACGCGCGCCGTTTGGGCGCTAGTCTTCGGCGAAAAAACCGGGCCCGATGCGTCGCGTGCAAGATGCCGAAGGCGCGGCGCGCGCGAATGGCGTTTTAGCGCACGTAGATCGTCGGCCCGCCCGCGTTCGGGGCCAGAGGGATTTCGGAGTGGACGCCGTCGTGATCGATGACGATCGAGCGCGCACGCACTTCGGAGAGCGTGGTGCCGTCGGTGATCTTGCTGCCGAGCGCAATGGCGCGAGCCGGCTCGTCGCCTACGCCGACGATCGCGGCAGCGCCTTCGCGCAGCGAAAGGATGCCGACGAGCTTGATGTTGCGATTGACCTCGCGCGTGAGCTTGCCGCCGAACAGCGCTGCGGCGTCTTCGACGGACACGCTGGGCGCGACGGCGGCGGCTTGGGGCGGTGGCGCGCGATGCGCGGTCAGCACGACGATCCAATAGGTGAGCGTCGCGCAGAAAACCGCAAACAGCGCGAACGACAGTAGGCGGATTTGGAGTGTGTTCATGCGCGCCATTGTACGGCGCTATCGTCGGGTTTGCGCGGTTGACGAGCCCTGATGAGCGACCCATTACAATCGGCGGCGCAAAGCGAAGCGCGTTTGTTGCGCGCGCCAAACAATTTATCGAACGAGGTAGCGAATGATGCAAATGTGGAACCCACGCCGTAACGAAGCCGTGACGCTGCGCGCGCGCCGCCAGCGCGGCTTCACGCTGATCGAAATCATGGTCGTGATCGCGATTCTCGGCATTTTGGCCGCGTTGATCGTGCCCAAGATCATGAGCCGCCCGGACGAAGCACGGCGCGTGGCGGCGAAGCAAGACATCGGCACGATGATGCAGGCGCTCAAGCTCTATCGGCTCGACAACGGCCGCTATCCGGCGCAAGAACAAGGGCTGCGTGCGCTGATCGAAAAGCCGACCACCGATCCGATCCCGAATAACTGGAAGGACGGCGGCTATCTCGAGCGGCTGCCGAACGATCCGTGGGGCAACCCCTATCAGTATCTCAATCCGGGCGTGCACGGCGAGATCGACGTGTTCAGCTATGGCGCGGACGGCAAGCCCGGCGGCGATGGCAACGATGCCGACGTCGGCTCATGGCAGTAACGCGGCGCATCGCCGAGCGCGGCGAGCCGTCGCGCTCGGCGTTCTCGCATGACTTTCGATCATGGTGACGAACCGCGGCATCGGGTCACGGCGCGCACGCCTCGGGCTGGCCCGAGCGCGGGGATTCACGCTGCTCGAAATGATGGTCGTGCTCGTCATCGCGGGGCTGCTCGTTTCGCTCGCCTCGGTGTCGCTCACGCGCAATCCGCGTACCGATCTGAACGAGCAGGCGCAGCGGCTCGCGCTGCTGTTCGAGTCGGCATCGGACGAGGCGCAGGTGCGCGCCCGCCCGATCGCCTGGCAACCGGTCACGGGCGGTTACCGCTTCGACATCCATACCGACGACGGCTGGCGCCCGCTGCTGCGCGACGATCTGCTGCGCCAGCGCGGATGGGAAGCCGGCGTAACCGATGTGACGATCGACTACCCCGGCTCGAACGTGCATCCCGATCGCATCGTATTCGGGGTCGAAAGCATCGGACAGGCCGTGACGGTGACGCTGTACTCGGCTGTCGGCCGTGCGACGATCGTCGGCACGGGCAACGGCCGCTACGAGGTGCGGTGATCATGCGCCCTGCCTTTCGAACTGCACCGCGGCAACGCGGCTTCACGATGATCGAAGTGCTCGTCGCCCTTGCGATCATCGCCGTCGCGCTGGCCGCGTCGCTGCGCGCGGTCGGCATGCTCGCCAACGACGAGGCCGACTTGCACCGGCGCTTGCTGGCCGGCTGGAGCGCCGACAATGCGCTGACCCAGTTGCATCTGTCGCGCGTCTGGCCCGACGTCGGCACCCAAACATTCGATTGCTCTCAGGGCAACTTGCCGCTCACTTGTACCGAGCGCGTGAGCGCAACGCCCAATCCGATTTTTCGCCGGGTCGAAGTATCGGTGACGATGCCGGGGCATTCGGGCAGCCTAGCGCAACTCGTGACGGTGGTCGCCAATGAAACGAACCGTGCGCTGTAAGACGAGGCGCTCGGCGCGGCGCGAGCAAGGCTTCACGCTCATCGAGCTGATGGTGGCGATCGCGATCCTGGCCGTGATCGCCGTGCTCTCGTGGCGCGGGCTCGACCAGATCATGCGCGGGCGGCAAGCGATCTCGAGCGCAATGGAAGACGAACGCGTGTTCGTGCAATTGTTCGACCAGTTGCGCGCCGACACGCGGCAAGCCGCAACCGACGACGAGGTCGGCCGGCCCGCCATTTCGGTTTCCGGCGATGCGCTCCAAATCGTGCGTTCGTTCGGATTGCCCGGCGAGGCCCCGCGCTTGCAAGTCGTTCGCTACCAAGTCACGAACGGACGCATTACGCGCTATGCATCGCCCCCGCTCGCGACGGTGGGTCAATTGAGGCGTACGCTTGCGGCGTCGAGCGGCAGCGGCGATTGGAGCGCGGTGCCGCTGATTTCAGGCGTCGGCAAGATCACCGCGCGACTTTATGTGCCCCGCGTCGGATGGACGACGAAAATGGGCGATGTGACCGCCGAGATCGAGCATAACAACAATAATGTGAAGGTACCGCAATTCGGCAACTCGCCGCTGCCGCGCGCGGTGACGGGCCTCGAAGTGTCGATCGGCGCGCCGTCGCTGCATGTGCCGATCAAACGTATGTTTCTCGTCGGAGAATGACGATGCGCGCGCGATTCGTCCTGCTCAAGCCTGACAGCCGGCGTGCGTCGAGACGCGGCGCACCGCGGCGAAACGCGCGTCGCCAGCGCGGCGCGGCGATCATCAGCGCGCTGCTCGTCGTGACGCTTTCGGCGATTCTCGTCGCCGGCGTGTTGTGGCGCCAGCAAGTGCAAATCCGCCGTATTCAGAATCAGCGGCTGCTTGCGCAAGCGCAATGGGTCGCGCGCGGCGCGGTGGATTGGACGCGCCTCATCCTGCGCTCGGAGGCCGATACCGCACCGACCGTGACGTATCTCGGCGGCGTGTGGGCTGTGCCGATCGCAAAGACGCGCCTCTCGGATTTTCTTGGCAGCGTGGGCGAAAACACGGCCGGCGAGGGGGCGCAAACCTTTCTGTCCGGATCGATCGAAGACGCCCAAGCGAAGTTCAACCTGCGCAATCTCGTATCGGTTCCCGCGCCCGGCGCGTTGCAACTCAATCAGCAGGCGATGGCCGAGTTCGCCCGGCTGCTGTCTTTGCTGGGCTTGAACGGCGGCCTCTCGAAAACTGTCGCGCTGCAAGTGCGCGCATCGCTGATGCAATCGGCCACGCGCTTTCAATCGCCGATTTCGAACCGGCTCGGCTCGGCCGGACGAGCCGGACAGGCCGAAGACGCGGGGCAGACGCCGCAGCCCGGCGATACGGTCGGCGGAAGCAGTTTTACCGACGAGCCCGGCCTTGACGAGTCCGATAACGATAACGCCGATGCGCGCCCGTTGCAGTTCACGAGCGTCGATTCGTTGCTGATCGTGCCGGGATTCACGCCGGAGACCGTCGCGCGTCTCCGGCCGTTCGTCACGGTGCTGCCGACGCAAACGCCCGTCAATATGAACACGGCCCCGGCCGAAGTCGTTGCCGCGATGGTGCCGGGGATGTCGCTCTCGAGCGCGCAAGCGCTGGTGTCGCGCAGGGAGAGTGCATTCTTTCGCAACACGAGCGATGTTCAGCTTGCCTTGCAGGGCACCGGTGCATTGCCGCCCGGCACGGACATGAGCCAGATTCCCATGGACGTGACGACGAGCTATTTTCTCGTGCATGGACGCGTGCAGCACGAACGCGCCGAAGTCGACCGCACGACGCTCATTTATCGCGATCCGCTGACGCACACGACACGCGTCGTGCGTGTGCGCGATCAGCTTTGAAGCAGCCTAAACCAAGAGAGGACGGGCCTTGAGCACGTTGATCGTCTTACTGCCGCCGCGAGATCCGGCGGTGCCGTCGCAAGAGTGGCAACTCCCGGAGATGCCGTTCGTGCTCCTCGACAAGGGCGGGCGCAAGGAACGCGCCGGCCGAGCGGCGCTCGCCTTCTTGCCGCGCGCTTCCACGACGGTGCTGATCGTCGCGGCTCGCGACCTGCTGATGCTGGCCGCCACGCTGCCGCCGCTCAAGGGGCCGCGCCTGAAGCAAGCGCTGCCCAATGTCGTCGAGGAATTCCTGATCCAAGACGCGCAGACTTGCCACATCGCGCTCGATCCGCAGCCGCTCGCCGATGGCAAGCGCATGCTGGCGGTCATCGACCGCGGCTGGTTCCGCTTCATCGTCGAGGCCTTCAATGCTGCGGGGCATCGGAGCTTGCGCGCCGTGCCCGTGACGCGCTGCCTGCCTGTGCCGGTCGCGCCCGCGTCCGTGCTCGAGACGGCATTGGCCGAAGGCGCCGATGCCGTGTCGGGCGAAGCGGCGCCGAGCGCCGCGCCGCTTCCAAACGATGTGCCGCAGTTGGAGCCGTTAGTTGCGGCTGTGCTCGGCACCGTGGCGCAAACGGCGCCGGCGATCTTGGCCGACGTCGCGATCACGGCCACGCCCGAGCCCACGCTCCTCGATACGACGGAGCCGCGCGTCGAACTCGCGCTGGCGCGCGGCGCACATGGCGAAGGGCTTGCCGTGCCGCTGTCCGCACTCGGCACGACGCTTGCGGCGCTAGCCGGCGAGGCGAGCGTGGCGGCGTACGAGCTCACGGGGCTGCCTGGCGGCGAGCCCACGCTGGCCGGGGAAGCCGTCCCCGCGCATGGCTTGCATGTCGGCGTGACTGCGCTGCCGTTCGAAACGCTGGCGCGCAACGCGCTCGCATGCCGCTTCGACTTGTGCCAGTTCGAGTTCGAATCGCGGCCGTGGCGGCTCGACCGCGCGACGCTGCGGCGGTTGCGTCTGCCGATCGCACTGGCGGTCGCCGCACTGCTCGTCGCGGTGATCGGGGCCAACGTGCAGTGGCTCATGCTCACGCGCGAGCGCGATGCGCTCACGGCGCAAATGACGGAGTTGCTGTTGAATGCCTTTCCGAAGACGACGGTCGTGCTCGATCCCGCGTCGCAAATGGCGACCCAGCTCGAGCATTTGCGTGTCGCCGCGGGCGAGCTCTCGCCCGACGATCTCCTGTCGTTGGCGGCCCGCCTCGATCATTCGCTCGGCGCCGTGCCCGTGAACGGCATCGCGTCGCTCGATTATCACGATCGGCGGCTCGAGGTGATGTTCAAGCCCGAAGTCAAACCCGATCCGGCCTTTGCACAACGGCTTGCCCAAAACGGACTATCGGGCGAGATCGATACGAATACGGGCAAATGGGTCATTCGAAACAGGAGCGTTCAATGAACCTCGGCGCACTGAGCGACGTCTGGGCGGGCTTTTGGGAGCCGCGCACGGCGCGAGAAAAAATGCTGCTCACCTGGGGCGGCGTGGCCATTGGCGTCGTCGTCGCGTATTCGGTCTTGTGGGCGCCGGCGCAGCAAGGCCGCGCGCATCTGCGCGAAACGTTGCCGGCCATGCAGCATCGACTCGCGCAGATGACGGCGCAGGCCGACGAGGCGCGCGCGCTCACCCCTGCCGCGCAGGGCGTCGCGCCCACGGGCGGCGCCCTGCGCGATGCGCTCGCCGCGTCGCTGACGCAGGCGGGCGTCGCGACGACGCAAGTGCGGCTGGCCGGCGACGCCGTGCAAATCGAAGCGAAGAACGTGTCGTTTCCCGCATGGACGATGTGGCTCGACGACGCGCGCAAGCAGTTCAAAGTGCACGTTACCGAGATGCACGCGAACGCGCTGAAAGCGGACGGGCAGGTCGATTTGACGGCTACCGTTCAGCCCGCCACGGCGCACGCGAGGTCCCCGCAATGACCGCGCAGGCCGTACCGGGTGTTCCCGGCTGGCGAGCGCCGCGCAGTCAGCGAGGCCGGGCATGCGATTGATATGGCGGCGCTGGCTCGCCGCTCTGCCCTGGCTCGTCATCGCCGTCTTATCGTGCGGCGTGACGCTCGTCGTGCTGATGCCCGCTGCTTGGATCACGCCGCAGTTCGCCAAGGCGACGCAGGGGCACGTCGACTTGATCGAGCCGTCGGGATCGCTATGGCGCGGCTCCGCGACGCTCGTGTTGGCCGCGGGCCGGGACACGGGCGCCGGCACGCTGCTGCCGGGGCGCGTTCAATGGGAGACGGCGTTTTGGCCGCTACTGACGGGCCATCTCAGCATGCGCATGCAGCAAACGCCGGCGATGCCCGACGCGATCGAAGTCGCCGCCGCCCCGCAGGCGGCCACGGTCTCGGCCGGAGAAATCGCGGTGCCGGCCGCGTTGCTGGCGGGTCTGGGCGCGCCGTTCAACACGCTCGATCTGCACGGCTCCGTGAGCCTTGCCTGGACGCCGTGGCGTCTGCTCGGCCAGCGCGCGTATGGGCAGCTCGTCATTACCTTGACGGATATGACCTCGCGCGTATCGCCCGTCAAACCGCTAGGTTCCTACCGCGTGGCGTTCCAAGCGCAAGGCGATCGATCGACGCTCGAACTGACGACGCTAAAGGGGCCGCTCATGCTGAGCGGGCAAGGCACGATCGCCGCGCACGCGACGTCGTTCCACGGGCAAGCAAGCGCATCGGCCGAGTCGCGCGACAACCTCGCTGGGCTGCTCAACGTGCTGGGCAGGCCGACCGGCGACGGCACGATCGCGCTCGATTACTCCCGATAGCCGCCGGCGGAGACCTGCGTTCGCGCGTCGCGCTCGCCGTGCTCGGTTCCGGCTCGGCCGGCGCGCTGCGGCTCGCGGTTCATCTGTGCAACGTCCCACCCGCCCCCGAGCGCCTTGACGAGGCCGACCGACGACACCATCCGCTGGCCGGCCAGGTTCGCGAGCTTTTGCTCGGCGGCGAACGCCGTCGTCTGGGCCGTCAGCACGTTGACGTAGCCGACGGTGCCGGCTTTGTATTCGTTCGTGACGATGGCAAGCGCTTGGCGGGCCGAATCGACGGCTTGCCGCTGCACGACGATCTCTTGCGCCAGAATGCGTTGCGACGCGAGGTCGTCCTCCATCTCTTGAAACGCGCCGAGCACGGTTTGGCGATAAACGGCCACTTGTTGGTCGTAGGCGGCGCGCGCGGCTTCGGTTTGTGCGCGCCGTAGCCCGCCGTCGAACAGCGTCGCCGCGAGATCGGGGCCCAGCGTCCAAAAGCGCGAGGGCAACGTGAAGAGCTTGGAGAGCACCGAGCTTTCGAAGCCGCCTTGCGCCGTTAGCGTGAGCGACGGGAAATAGGCCGACATCGCTACGCCGATCTGCTCGTTGGCCGCAAGCGCGCGGCGCTCGGCCGCGGCGATGTCGGGCCGGCGCTCGAGTAGCGCGGAAGGAACGCCGACAGGCACCGTGGGCGGCTCGGCATCGAGCGGGATCGGCGGGAGCGAGAACGTCGACGCGCTTTGACCGATGAGCGCGGCGATCGCGTGCTCGGCCTGTGCGCGCGCGACACCGTTGTCGATCGCGCTTGCCTGCGCCGATTGAAGCTGCGTCTGGGCTTGGATGACGTCCGAGCGTGCCACGACGCCCTGCGCGTACTGATTCTGCGTGAGTTTCAGCGCTTGAGCGTAGGCGGCGACGGTATCGTCCAGCAGCTTTTGCGACGCGTCGAGCGCGCGCAACTGAAAATACGTCTGCGCGAGCGTTGCCTGCGCCGAGAGCCGCGCGTTGGCGAGATCGGCCGCCGCGCCCTGCTGCCCGGCCTCCTGCGCCGCCACGGTGCGGCTCACCTTGCCCCAGAGGTCGGGTTCCCAAGACGCATCCAGAGCGACGTTGAATGTGTTGCCGATGCCCGACACCGTACCGGTCGAGCCGGCGGCGCCGCTGCGCGAGAGCCGCTGCCCCGAGCGGGAGGCGCTGGCCGACAGGCCGAGCGTCGGGAAATATGCCGCGCGCGCTTCGCCGACGAGCGCACGTGCCTGCCGGTAAGCGGCGTCGAATTGCGCAATGGTCTGGTTATTCGCGTTCAGCGTGTCGATGAGCCCGCTCAGCCGGGCATCGCCGTAAATCGCCCACCATGGCCCGCGATCGGCGTGATCGGCCGGTTCGGCCACCTTCCATCCCGCCGGGGTTTCCTTGTACGCGGCCGCAACCGGCGTGGCGGCCCGGTGGTAATCGGGGCCGACGGCGCAGCCCGCGAGGGCGGCGAGTGCCGCCGAGCAGGCAAGCACGGCGGCAAGCCGCGCGGCGAGCGGTGGGCGGGCGAGGCAATGATGGCGACGAAGCGGCATACCGGCCAAGATGAGAAAGGTTCTGTGCGATGCGCCCGATGGTACCGCAGGCGGCGCTCCGCCTGAGTTACGGCAAGTTACCGCCGTGATGAAGGCAGATCGCACGCCGCGTTCGTCCCGAGATGTAGGACCCAACCATCATTGCATAGAAAAATATTGACAGGGCAAGCATTTCTGTCCATATTTGGCGCCGGACGAGTATTCATCGGGCCGGGCGGCGATCCGGCGAAAAATAAGGAGAATGCGCATGGCAAATGCGGCTTCGGCGGCGGCGGGACCGCAGGCAGGTCCGGCGCCCCTGAAGGGCGGCACGTTGGCGCTGCTGACGGTCGGCTTGGCCTTCGGCACTTTCATGGAAGTGCTCGACACTTCGATCGCCAACGTGGCGGTGCCGACCATCTCGGGCAGCCTTGGCGTGGCGACGAGCCAAGGTACGTGGGTGATCTCGTCGTACTCGGTGGCGGCCGCCATCGCTGTGCCGCTGACCGGCTGGCTCGCGCGCCGCGTGGGCGAGGTGCGGCTGTTCACGATGTCGGTGCTGGCGTTTACGATTGCGTCGGCGCTGTGCGGTCTCGCCGTGAATTTTCCTTCGCTGATCGCCTTCCGCTTGCTGCAGGGCCTGGTTTCAGGGCCGATGGTGCCGCTGTCGCAAACGATCCTCATGCGCAGCTATCCGCTTCAAAAACGCGGGTTGGCCCTGGGACTATGGGCCATGACGGTGATCGTCGCACCGATCTTCGGGCCGGTGATGGGCGGATGGATCACCGATAACTACACGTGGCCGTGGATCTTCTACATCAACCTGCCGATCGGCATCGTGTCGGCCGCGTCGGCCTACTTTCTGCTGCGCGGCCGCGAGACCGCAACGACGAAGCAGCGGATCGACGTGGTCGGCCTGGGGCTGCTCGTCGTCGGCGTATCGTGCCTGCAGATGATGCTCGATCTGGGTAAGGATCGCGATTGGTTCAATTCGACGTTCATCGTCACGCTCGCGCTGATCGCCGTCGTCGCCTTGGCCTTCCTGCTGGCTTGGGAGATCACGGAGAAGACGCCCGTCATCGATCTCACGCTGTTCAAGGACCGCAACTTCGCGCTCGGGGCGTTGATCATCTTCCTCGGGTACATGACCTTCTTCGGGTCGGTCGTCATTTTTCCGCTCTGGCTGCAGACGGTGATGGGCTACACCGCGGGCCTCGCCGGGCTCGCGACCGCGCCCGTCGGGCTGCTTGCACTCGTGCTGTCGCCGATCATCGGTCGCAATCTGCACCGGCTCGACCTGCGCATGGTCGCGAGCTTCGCCTTTACGGTGTTCGCGATCGTGTCGGTCTGGAACGGGACATTCACCCTCGACGTGCCGTTCAATCACGTGATTTGGCCGCGGATCGTTCAGGGTATCGGCGTCGCCTGTTTCTTCGTGCCGATGACGACGATCACGCTATCGAGCATTCCCGACGAGCGGCTCGCCAGCGCGTCCGGGTTGTCGAACTTTCTGCGCACGCTCGCGGGAGCGATCGGCACCGCCCTCAGCACCACGTACTGGGAGAACGACGCCATCTATCACCATGCCGTGCTGGCCGAATCGGTCAACGCTTATTCGCCGAATACGATCGCCTACCAGAACGCGCTTGGCGCCTTGGGCCTCTCGGGCCATAGCGTCAGCGCCCAGTTGAACGCGCTCGTCACGCAGCAAGGCTACATGATGGCGACGAACGACTTCTTCCGAATCTCCTGCGCCGCGTTTGCGCTGCTGGCTGTGCTCGTTTGGATCACGAAGCCCAAGCGCGGCAGCGGGCCGGCCATGGCGCACTGACCCGCCGCTTCGCGCATTGCCGGGCCGCAGCCCTCGCGCTTACCGCGGGGGCTGAGCCTCGCCAGGCTGTCTCTGTCTCGATGGAGGGTTTTCCACGCCCGATTTGACGAATGTTTTGAAGCTCGCCGCCGATTGCCAAGGATCGGGGCGGCAGCCTACGAGCGGCCGGTCGCAGTGTGCGGCGAATCCGATCGTCGAAGATCCGTCCGCGTTGCGCGCGCGCGTGACCTGGAATGCGGGCGCACCGCTACCGCCAGCCGGCCCGGCCGTCGCGATGGTGTCGGCGGTATCGGTCTGCACCGGATATTGCGCGTGCTGCGCGACCCACTGCCGCGCGCGCTGCCACCAAAGCGTGCATTCGCCGGCCCGGCACACGAGCGGGGCCGTCGCGATCTGCATCGTTTCGGGCTTCACTTGGTTTGCAGCCGTACATCCCGCGACGAGCGCGCAGGCGAGCACCGCCGCCGTCGCGCCGTTCGTTCCCGTCGGTTTCATGCGTACCCCCTCCCTCGTGTCGAACGTCGATCTTGGGTCTAGAGGCTCTGTGACGAACGAGCTTGCCTTGTTCGACGCGGATAGGAACAAGTCGTTCGCCGGATCGCAAACGCGCCCGGCGGCGATGGACGGGATAGGTCGCGCGCGGCGCTCAGACGCTGAAGCGCTCGAGCGTATAGCTGCGGTAGTCGTTGACGAAATCGTCGAACGACCCGGGCGCGTCGCGCCGCTCGAGTTGAGCCTGCTCGCTCAGCGACTTTTCGGCCAGCGCGCGAGCGTCTTGCAGCGCTTGCGCGTCGAGCGGCCTCGCGCGGAAGTACGCCGCATGGGCTTCGCTCTGCGCGAGACCGAAGGCGAGGAAACTCTGGCCGCGCTCGCGCATCGTGCGCAGCACGCGCGCCGACGGCGTGGCCTCGGGATCGGCCAGCTTCACGCGTTGCGCAGCCACGGCGCGCATGTGCGCGTCGCCGCCCCGCAGTGCGTCGAGCGCACGCGCGGCCGTTTCGATGCGCTCGAACAATTCGTCGGCCCAGTCGCGCATCGAGATCGCCGCGCCGTTCCGTGTCAACATCAACCCAGGCTTGCGCCCTTCGAGCGTGACGCGGCCGAAGTTGGCGTTTGCTTCCGCATGCGCCGCCGGCGGCAGCCAAGGGCTGTCGTCGAGCGCGCAGACGAGGAGGTAAGCGTCGAGAAAGCGTGCCGTTTCGACGCTGATGCCGCATGGCTCGAACGGATCGAGGTCGAGGCAGCGCACTTCGACATATTGAATGCCGCGCGAGGCAAGCGCATGCAGCGGGCGCTCGCCGGAATGCGTCACGCGTTTGGGCCGAATCGTCGAATAGAACTCGTTCTCGATCTGCAGCACGTTCGTGTTCAGTTGCACCCAACTGCCTGCGCGATGCGTGCCGATCGCCTCGTACGCCGGATAAGGCTCGCTCACGGCGCGCGCGAGCGCTTCGAGATAACCCGGCAGCGTGTCGTAGTTCGGTTGCAGCGCCGCCTGCGCCGTCGTGTTCGAGTAGCCGAGATCGCTCATGCGCAGGCTCGTGGCGTAGGGGCGGTAGAGCGTGCTTTCGTCGAACGTGTCGAGCGTATGCGCGCGCCCACGTAAGAACGCGCGGTCGAGCACGGGCGAGGCGCCGAACAGGTACATCAGCAGCCAGCTCGTGCGGCGGAAATTGCGAATCAGCGAGAGGTAGCTCGCCGATTGAAAATCGACGGCGGTCGCCGGCGAGGGATGCTGCGCATGCAGCAGACGCCAGACCTCTTCGTTGAGCGAATAGTTGTAGTGAATGCCCGCGATGCATTGCATCGTGCGGCCGTAACGCAGCGCGAGCCCGTGCCGATAGACATGCTTGAGCCGGCCGATGTTCGACGTGCCGTATTCGGCGATGGGGATTTCGTCGTCGGCGGGCAGCGAGCCCGGCATCGAGTCGGTCCACAGCAACTGGTCGCCCAATTGCGAATAGACGAAGCGATGCAACTCGTCGAGCCGGGCGATGACGGCTTCGGGATCGGCCTGCGCCGGCGTGATGAGCTCGAGGAGCGCCTCGGAATAGTCCGTCGTCAGCGATGGGTGCGTCAGCGCCGAGCCGAGCGCCGGCGGATGCGGCGTCATTGCCAGCGCGCCGTCTTTCTCGACGCGCAAGCTCTCCTTCTCGATGCCGCGCAAACCATGGACGAGCACGTCCCGAGCCGCCGGCGACGTCAACACCGACAAGCGCTGCGCGAATGCTTCCGACGTGGGGGGTGTTTGGATATCTGACATCGAAGCCGATCGGGCGCCCCGCCATGCTCGCGCGCGGCGCCTCGATGAAATTATTTTTGAGTAGCGGGCACTTTAACACCGCGCCGAGAACCTCGCTTGAGGCCAGTACCGGTGCGGTTAGCCGCCGCGGTCGGCCCCCGCGCGATCGGCGATTTCATTCCACAGATGCATCGCGGCGTAAGCGCGCCAAGGGCGCCAAGCCTCGGTGCGCGCCCGCTGTGCGGCGGCTCGCGCGAGCGAAGGGTCCCGTGCGGCGATCGACTGCATCAGCACCAGGTCGGTGGACGGAAAAGCGTCGACGTCGCGCCAGGCCCGCATCGCGATGTATTCGACAGTCCAAGGGCCGATGCCGGGCAGTGCGAGCAACGCCGCGCGCGCCTCTCCCAGCGCGGCGGCCGATATGCGCCCCGCATGGATATCGTCGATCGGGACGTCGCCGCAGGCCACGGCGCGCGCAAGCCCTTGCAACGCGGCGACGCGCTTGCCCGGCATGCCGATCTGCGCGAGATCGGCGTCGGCGAGCGCGGCCGGGCTCGGGAAGCGCCATGCCGTACCGGAATGAGGATGATCGTCGATGCGTTCGCCGGCGCGCACGACGAGGCGGCCGATCAGCGTTGTCGCCGCTTTGACGCTCACTTGCTGGCCGACGATCGCGCGCACGACGAGTTCGAACGCCGACCACGCTCCGGGCAAGCGCAGGCCAGGGGCCGCTCGAACGAGCGGCGCGAGCCAAGGGTCGCGGACGAGATGGGCGCCGATGGCGGCCGGGTCGGCGCCGACGTCGAACATCGTCGAGACATGCGGTGCGAGGGTTTGCGCATGACGGCTTGCTTCGCCTTCGACCGTGACGACGAGACGAGGCTTGCGCGGATGCCGGGCGACCGTCATCGTTCCGCTTGCGCCCTCCCACTCGATTGCGCGCCGGTACGTGCCGTCCTCCACGGCCTCGACGCCGGGCGTCGCACGGCCGGCGAAGAAGCGCAGCACGCGCGCCCAGTCGTACGGCGCCTTGAACGGCAGCTCGAAGCCGACGGCGGGCACCGTGCTCAAGCGGCGTCGTCCATGTCGCGCCGCGCGTTCGCCGGCGCATCCGCTTCCACGGTCGCCACGGCGGTGCGCCGCGCCTCGGCATCGAGCAGGGCCGCCTTGCGTGCGAGGCCCCATCGATACCCGGCCAACGAGCCGCCCTTTTGCAGGACGCGATGGCAAGGAATGGCGAGCGCCACTTCGTTCGATGCGCACGCGCTGGCCACGGCGCGCGCCGCGTGCGGCACGCCGAGCGATTCGGCAACTTGCGTGTAGCTGCGCGTTTCTCCATAGGGAATGCTTCGCAGCGCCTCCCATACGCGTTGCCTGAAGGCCGTCGTGCTGAGGTCGAGCGGCAGATCGAACGTTTCCCGTTGCCCGCGCAGATAGGCATCGATTTGTTCGACGAATGGGGCCATACGAGCCCGATCCTCGACGAGTTCGGCGTTCGCAAGCGCATGGCGCAGCGCTGCTTGCAACTGTGCGTCGTCGTCGCCGAACGCGATCCGGCAGATGCCCTTTTGCGTCGCCGCGACGAGCACGCGACCCAACGCCGTGCCCGCGCTCGCATAGTAGACGCGCAGCCCTTCGCCCTTCTTGCGGTACGTCGACGGCGGCATTCCGAGTTCCCCCGCTACGCTGCCGTACAGCCGCGACGGCGAGTTGAAGCCGGCGTCGAGCGCCGCGCGCGTCACATGCTCGCCACGCTGGAGCGCGTCGCGTAGCGCGGCGCCGCGCCGGGCGGCCTGATACTCGCGGGGCGACACGCCGACCACGCGCTTGAAGAGCCGTTGTAGATGAAACGGACTGACATGGACCGCTTCGCTCAATTGCGCGAGCGTCAGGCGTGCTTGCGGATCGGCGTCGAGCGCCGCGCAGGCGCGCTCGACGATGGTGAGCTCGCGCGGGAGCCCGTCGGGCCGGCAGCGTTTGCAGGGACGAAAGCCGCCCGCACGAGCCTCGTCCACGGTGCCGAAAAATGCGACGTTTTCCCGGCGAGGCAGCCGCGAGGCGCACGACGGCCGGCAAAACACGCCCGTCGTGGCGACGGCGTAAAAGAACGCGCCATCCGCCTGCGCGTCGCGCGCGACGACGGCATCCCAGCGTTCGGCATCGGTTTGATAGGCGGTATCCATGTCCTTCCTCGCGACGTTGGCAGAGCAGACGACGCCCACTCTATGCGGCCGTCCCGGCTGCTGCGCGCCGGAACTTGCGCTCTAATTCGGCCGCGGCCGGAGGTCGTACGGGCGCATTCCCGCATTCCGTTACTCGTCATTTTCCGTCATAAAAAAGATATTGCATTGCACCATCGAGATGTGTATAGTGGGAACCGTCTCCTCCATGTCTCCTCCTGATATGGATTCACCCGCTCCCTGTGAGCGGGTTTTTTTTTGGGGTGCGCCCGGCAGGGCGCACCTATGTGGTGGTGGAAGGACAGCAACTGCCCGCGACCGGCCTCCAGGCCGGGGTTTCAAACCGCGGCCAGATTACGATGAAGCCGCCGTTTGCCCCTGCCCCTGCCCCTCCCGCAGCCTAGGACAGCTGGGCGCCACTTCTATCTGGCCCCGAATTCCACTCTCGCGCTGTTGCGCCGCTGCCGTACACTCGACGCACGTCGGGCGCGAGTCTGGCGGGGTGCGCCCCGCTCCTTGCCCCAACCGTCGCACGCTAGGGGAATTTCGATGAAACCGATCATTCGCGAAATCGACCACGTCGTCATCCGCACGGCCGACCCGGCCCGCCTCACGCGCTTTTACTGCGAGGCGCTCGGGTGCACGGTGGAAAAGGCCCAGCCCGACATCGGGCTGACGCAACTGAGGGCCGGGCGTTCGATGATCGACGTGCTCGCCGTGGGCTCGAAGATCGATCGCGCCGACAGCGGCACGCCGGGCGCCGGGCGGAATATGGACCATCTCTGTCTGCGCGTCGAGCACTTCGACGCCGCGCGGCTCAGCGCGCACTTGCTGGCGCACGGCGCGCGGCTGGGGGAGGAAGGACGCCGATACGGGGCGGACGGTTTCGGCCAGTCGCTCTATCTCTTCGACCCGGACGGGAACATGGTCGAACTCAAAGGGCCCCCCGAGGCCACGCGCGCGACGTCCCTTTGAGATCGAGGACCAAGCACACGGACGGCTCCGTCATCGACCTACGACCTGCAACGATTGCCGACGGACCGTCCGTTCGCGGCGCATGACGTCAGACAGCGCGCCGCCTAACCGGCGCTGCGCGCCTTCAGCACGGACCATTGGAGCTCGACAGGATCGGCGTTCGCGCTCGTGAACCAGGCCGCGCCGTCTTGGACCGTGAACTGCAGCCGCATCGTGCGTTCGGCCAATTGCGCGAGCGCTTCTCCGACGCCTTCCGCGAGCGTCCAGACTTCGACGTTACGCAGTCGCTCCACTTTGGGGCGCAATCCGTCCCACCAGATCTGCGACGTGCGGCCGCCGTAGGCGATGACGGTCACCGTTTCCGCGCGGCCGCTCGCCTTGGCGAGCCGCCGTTCGTCGGGCTGCCCCACTTCGATCCACGTTTGAATGGCGCCGGTCAGATCTTTTTGCCAAAGATCGGGCTCGTCCGTATCGGAAAGGCCTTTGGCGAGTTCGAGCCGCTCGTTGGCGAAAAAAGCGAACGCAGCGAGGCGCACCATCATCCGCTCGTCGGTTTCGGAAGGATGGCGCGCGATGGTCAGCGCGTGGTCGCCGTAATAGTGCCGATCCATGTCGGCAATTTGCAGCTCGGCTTTATAGATCGTCGATTTGAGGGCCATGCGGCATCGGAGAGGCTCGTTTGCGCGAATCGGTCGCGTATCGTGCGCGGCGCGCGTCGATACGCGCGGCCGTCATTGGCGCGAATGATAGCGAAAACGAGCGTAGCCATGGCAAACGGCCCGGATGTCCGGGCCGTCGTCCGACGCAGCGAGAGGGTTATTGCTTGATGAACTCGGCGTGGGTCCACAACCCTTCGGTGTCGCCGTTGCCGGCATTGACGAACTCGACGTCGCGTCCGACTACGCGGACGACGCGAAAGTCCGCGTGCTCGGGCGTCGACAAGCATTGGTAGCCCGAGAAGAATTCCTGCATCTTTTGTTGTTCGCCCGCTTGCCCGTGCTGATAGGCGGCGTCCAGCTTATCCTTCGATAAGCATCCGTAGGCATTCGCCCGGAATTGGAAGGTCTGTTGAGGCCTCAGCACTTGGTCTTGCGCTTGCGCTACCGTGGCCGCGGCGGCCAACCCCACGAGCATCAAAAGCATGCCTGCTTGCTTTTTCATATACGCCTCCATGCGGGTTTTTACTAAGGTTAGCTATGTATTTAAAGGCAATTCAAAACCCACAGGTCTGAGCGTAGAACATGCGCGTAAAAGCACAAGCACATCTTGTGTGCGTTTGCAAAAGCGACGGATTGTCGCAGCTGACGCGACACCCCTCGCACGATGCGCTTTCGAGGCAGCACGGCGGTTTGCGGGAGCGCGCGCCGCATGGGCCGTTTGCGCCGGCGTCGCATCCCATCTGGCTTAGCCGGGCATCGTCGGCACGCGGCTTCGATGAATTAAGTCGCTTAATAAATGCGAAATGCGTTTTGCGGCGCCGCACATAAAGAAGCTAAAAGCCACCCGCTAAAAATGCGAAATAAGGGATTAAGTACAGGACAAGAATAATGCCTGCAGGCGCGACCGCCCGCCGACCGATGGGGGACGCGGCCGCCAATGCGCGCGAGCCAACTCGCCCGTCGCCGGACGTCCGGCGCGCCTCGCGACATGCGCTTAGAATAACCTTACGTTCTTCGCCAAGCCTAGTATTCGCACGGGAGGCACATCGTGATCGAGCGAGTGATTTTGGGCGCGTTTCTCGTACTGCCGCTGTTGATCGTCGCGTTCCTATTCTCCGACGAACTTTGGCAGGACCACTTACGCCAAACGCGCCGCGCATCGCCGCGCCACCTCGACTGGCGACATCCGCTGCGCAGCCTCCGGCATCGCCATTAACTTCGCCACCCAAAGCCGAGCGCCACGCCGCATGCGCAGCTGCCCTCCGCTTGGCGTCGTCTTGTCCATGCGTCTGCCCGCATGCGCGCCAAATTGGGACGCAAATTGGGACGCCTGACGAGGCTCAATTTCGCCTCGTCAAGCCGCGCCGGCCTCCGTTCGGCTCCCTGCGGCCTATTCTTCATACATAAAAGTAGTTGGCCGTCCTCGCTTACCAACTATCTCGTCATTAAAAACGTTTTCATCCGAAAAAACACTTAAGGTCCAGTACGGATGTGCCGTTCTTGCCACTCATGACCGCCCTGGGTTGCACCGTCGGCGTCGATGGACGAGAAAGTCGTCCTTTCATTAAAGGTAGCGAAGATGAACTTATCTCATATGAAGGTGGCGAGCCGCCTCGCAATCGGCTTTGCGCTCGTTTCGGCCCTGCTCGCCGTGGTCACCGTATTTGCGCTGATGCGCTTGTCCGCACTTCAGAAATCGATGGTCTTCATTACCGACGTCAACGCGGTCGAAGCCTCGCTCGCGACCCGACTCGACGAGAGCATCTCGAACCGAGCGTTGGCCTTGCGAAATCTGGTCCTATTGCAGGCGGATCAACAGGACCAGATAGACATCGAAAGCAAGCGGTTCGAGAGCGAAACCAATGTCTATGAGCAAAGCCGCGCGAAGCTCGCGACGATCTTCACTACGCCGGGTACGACCGCCGAGGAAACGACGCTGCTGCAGCAGATCACGCAGCAAGGCGAACTCGCACTGCCGATGATGAAGCAGGCGAAAGAGCTTGCGCTGTCGGGCCAACGCGATGCGGCCTATCATCTGTTGCGGTTCGATCTGCGGCCGATCCAAGCGAAATGGTGGGGGTACGTGCGCCAGTTGCGCGCGCTCGAGCAAAAGCAGAGCAACCTATTGACCGCGGAAGCGAAGGCCTCCTATGCGTCGAGCCGCCTCGGCATCATCGTGCTGGCGCTCGCGGCGCTGGCCGTCGGCTTCGTCTCGGCGCTGTTGATCACGCGCGGCATCCTCCGCCAGTTGGGCGGGGAGCCCGGCGATGCGGCCGCGGCCGCCGATCGCGTCGCAACCGGCGATCTGACGACGGATGTCGCCGTCAAAGCCGGCGACAGCACGAGCCTCATGCATTCGATGAAGACGATGCGAGAGAGCCTCGTCGGCATCGTGAGCCAAGTCAATGTCAGCACGGGCGCCATCGCGTCCGCGGCCAGCCAGATTGCGAGCGGCAACCTCGATTTGTCGTCGCGCACCGAACAGCAGGCTGCATCGCTCGAGGAGACGGCCGCGTCGATGGAGGAACTGACGGCCACCGTCAAGCGCAATTCCGAACATGCGCGTCAAGCGAACGAGTTGGCCGCGTCGGCCTCCGTCGTGTCGGAGCGCGCCGGCAACGTCGTCTCGCAGGTCGTGCAGACGATGGGCTCGATCAATCAGGCGTCGCAAAAGATCGTCGAGATCATCGCGGTCATCGACGGCATCGCGTTCCAGACGAATATCCTTGCGCTCAATGCGGCCGTCGAAGCGGCCCGCGCGGGCGAACAGGGTCGAGGCTTCGCGGTCGTCGCTTCCGAGGTGCGCAGCCTCGCCCAGCGCTCGGCGACTGCCGCCAAGGAGATCAAGGCGTTGATCAGCGGCTCGGTCGAGCAGGTCGAGGTAGGCAACCGGCTCGTCGACGAAGCGGGCGCGACGATGAAGGACGTCGTCGATGGGGTCAAGCGCGTGACGCTGATCATGGGCGAGATCATGAGCGCGAGCGAAGAGCAGGCAACCGGCATCGATCAGATCAACCTCGCGCTGACGCAGATGGATCAGGTGACGCAGCAAAACGCCGCGCTCGTCGAGGAAGCCGCCGCGGCGGCCGAATCGATGCGCGAACAGGCCGACGCGCTCGTGTCCGCCGTGAGCGTGTTCAAGCTCGCGCAAGGCAGTTCCGGGATCCCCGCAAGCAATCGCGCAGGACGCGCCGCGCCGCGGCTCGGTGCTCCGGCGCGCGGTGCGATGCTGGCTTACGAGCCCGCGTGACCGACTCCGTTCGCCGAGCCAAACGTTTGGCTCGGCGAACGCCCGGTCGATCGAAGTTCCGTAGCGAACGCATCCTCGATCGACCGGCAGCTTCGTAGTAGTTAAGAATTCGGCGCGAATGACGAGGGTCAGTGCTTTAATTCGCAGCCGATGGCGATTAAATTGAGAGATTAAAGAAAATGAGGATCCTTCCCATGAACGGCGAGGGGCCGGTCCGCGGCGCGCAGCCTCATGCGAGCGCCGATGAAGGCGAATCCGCTCATGTCGATCGGACGCACGCGCTCTGCGCAAGTCCGAGTCCGAACGTTTTCCGGCACGTGAGCGGACTATCGGACGACATGCGCGCGCTGCAATTCGGCCGTCCTCCGTTGACGTTTTGGTTGACGGGCTTGAGCGGCGCCGGCAAGTCGACGATCGCTTTCGACTTCGAACGTTTGCTTCGACGCGAGGGGCGCCCATGCGCCGTGCTCGACGGCGACAATCTGCGCTGCGGCCTGAACCGCGACCTCGGATTCTCCGAGGACGATCGCCGCGAAAACGTCCGGCGGGCGGCGGAAGTGGCGCGCGTCATGAACGACGTCGGCCTCGTCGTCGTTACATCCTTCGTGTCGCCGCTGCGCGAAGACCGCGCCAGGGCGCGCGAGATCATCGGCGACGCGCGGTTCGTCGAAGTCCATGTGAGCACCGCGCTCGAGGTGTGCGAGTCGCGCGATCCGAAAGGCCTTTATCGCAAGGCGCGGCGAGGCGAGCTTGCGCAATTCACCGGCGTAAGCGCGCCCTACGAGCCGCCGCTCTCGCCGTCGCTCGTGCTCGATACGGCGCAACTGCCACAAGACGGCGCAGCCGCATTGCTGTTTGCCTATCTCTCGCGACGCGATTCGGAGCATCGTGATGGACAATCGAGCTGAAGCGTTGCCGGCCGCGGCGAGCCCCCTCGCCTATGACGTATTCAACGGCGATGCCGACGGCCTGTGCGCGCTGCATCAGTTGCGCCTCGTTCAGCCGCGCGAGGCGCGCCGGATCACGGGCGTCAAGCGCGACGTTTCGCTGTTGAGTCGAGTGCCCTGCGAGGCGGGCATCGAAGTGACGGTGCTCGATATCTCGCTCGATGCGAATGTCGATGCGCTCTCGCGCTTGCTCGAGGCCGGGGCGCAGGTCGCGTACTACGACCATCACAGCGCACGCCACGCGTTTCGTCACCCGCGGCTGCACCTGGCGTGGGACGACTCGCCGCACGTTTGCACGAGCGTCATCGTCGATCGGGCGCTCGGCGGGCGCTATCGGCGCTGGGCGATCGTCGGCGCGTTCGGCGACAACCTCGATGCGACCGCAGGCAAGCTAGGCGCGGCCGAAGGCGTGCCGGACCATGAGATGGCCACGCTGGCGACGCTGGGCCGCCTGCTCAATTACAACGCCTACGGAGAGTCGCTCGACGACCTCCATTTGCGGCCCGATGCGCTCTACGACGCGCTGCATGCGTTCGACGATCCGCTCGAATTCGTTGCCGCGTCGTCTTGCTTCGCGCAACTCGAGCATGGCTATTGGCAGGACCTGGCGTGCGCCGACTCGCTCGCTCCTTATCGCGCGTGCGGCGGCGGTGCGGTCTACGTGCTGCCCGACGCGCCTTGGGCGCGGCGCATTTCGGGCACGTTCGCGAACTTGCTGGCGGCGCAGGCGCGCGATCAATCGTTCGCGGTGCTGAACGCGCGCGCCGACGGATCGTATTGCGTCAGCGTGCGCTCGGCCAAGCCCGATTCGCATCCGGCCAATCTGCTTTGCGAGCGGTTCGACAGCGGCGGAGGCCGGCGTGCCGCCGCTGGCGTCAACGCGTTGCCGAGCGGGCAAATCGACGCGTTCATCGACGCTTTTTCAACGTACTTCGACATGACGAACGCCATCGATGCAATGGCGTCCGCCGCGACAAAATAACAATCCGAGGACCACAGAAATGAATCAAGCACTCGATCGCGCACAGACCAGCGCGAGGCCCAAGCCCGTCCTGATGATTCCGCTGCGCCGCTGCGGCAGCCACGCCCTGCGGCTTCGATTGAATCTGAACCCCGAGTTCTATTCGCCCTATCCATTGCACATCGTCGATTTCATGCCGATCGTCCCGCTTTACGGTAGCCTCGAGGACGACCGTGCGTACTTCCGTCTCGTTAGCGACGTCGTCGGGCTGCAGGCGGCGAGCATGGTGAAGTGGCCGGGCATCGTCTTCGACGCGGTCGAGATCTTCGAAGCGATTCGCCACGAGCCGCGCAGCGTGCATCGCGTCGTCTGGGAGTTGCTGCTTCGGGCCGGCGAGCACGCGGGTGCGCGCGTCGTCATGGACAAGTCGCTCGATAGCGTGCATTACGCCGACGAGTTGATGCGCCTCTTCCCGGACATGCTGTTCCTCAACGTCGTGCGCGATCCGCGGGCTCAGATCGCATCGATGAACAAGGCGATCATCCACGACTTCGATACGCTGCTGAACGCGCGGACGTGGGTCGATGCGCATCGCGCGGCCGATGCGCTCATCGCGCAGTATCCGCAGCGCACCCTCACGATCCGCTACGAAGATTTCCTCGCCGACGAGCAAGCCGTGCTCGAGCGGATATGCGCATTCTTCGGCGTAGCGTTCTCGCCGGACATGCTGGACGTTTCCCGCTCGAACGAAGCGCGGCAGATTTCGCGCATGTCCGCGCTATGGTCGTCGAATTGTTTCTCGCCGATCGCGGCCAATGTCGACAAATACAAGCGCGTGCTGTCGACGGAGGAAATCGCGATCATAGAAACGTTGACGAAGGATTATATGGCGCGTTACGGTTACGAGCGCATGACCGCTGAGTCGGCTGCGATCGACTCGGCTGCCTTCGATGCGGCGCGTCACGCCTCGGAGACGGGCCGTGCCCAGGCCTGGCAGGCGCTCGAGCAAACGAACTTCCGCGATTTCGCATTGCGCCGCCACCGGGCCGAGTATCTGGCCTCCGTGCGTGCGCGGATGGACCAATGGGCGGCGGTCCGCAGCGACGCCGCGCCCGTCAAGCTAGATGCGCTCACCGAAGTATTCGAAATCACGGATTGACCGCGCGGCGCTTTAAGAAAGAGAAGCAATAGCCGTCAATAACGAATCACGTCATCACGAGGCTACGAAAGTGCCTTAAGGCCCGCGTCGCACGCGCGGCGCCGGAGACGGATTCCCGTGTACCTGAGAGGAACACCACGATGTCGATTGCATTGCAGACGCAGGTTGCGCTTGCATCCGTATCGGGCCTATCCATCGGCTTCGCGCTCGGACTCGTCGGCGGCGGCGCCGGCATGCTGTCCGTGCCCCTGCTGCTTTATTTCGTCAAAGTCGGCGATCCGCATGTCGCGATCGGCACGACGGCCGCGGCCATTGCGTTGACGGCGCTCGTCAATCTGGTCTCGTACGCGCGTGCCGGTCTCGTGCGTTGGCGCGTGGGCGCGCTGTTCGCGGCCGCCGGGGCGGGCGGTGCGTTCGCCGGCTCGCGGTGGTCGCTGCACGTCGACGGCAGCGCCGTGACGTTGCTGCTCGCCGCGATCGTGGCGACGGTCGCCGTGCTCATGTTTGTGCGCAAGCAAGCGGCAGAGCAAGCGCCGGCCGAGTACGTCGCACCCGGTAGAGGCTTCGCCACGGCCGGGGCCGGCGTGGCGGTGGGCGGCGTGGCCGGGTTTTTCGGCATCAGCGGCGGCTTCCTGACGGTACCCGTGCTGCACTTGATCGCACGCGTGTCGATGCTCGAAGCCGTGGCGTCTTCGCTCGTATCGGTCGTGGTGTTCGCCGCGACCACGGCAACCAACTACGCGATGGCCGGCAAGGTCAGCGTGCCGCTCGCGCTTGCCCTCGTGGCCGGCGGCGTGGTCGGGGGGCGCCTCGGCATGCATTCGGCCAAAGCCATTGCCGGGCGCAGCCAAGCGCTGCGGCGGATCTTCGCCGCGATGCTGCTCGCGATCGCCGCTTATATCGTCTATCGAAGCGTCGGCTAGCGTGCCGCCGCTCTTCCATCGACTCATGCGATGCATACCGCTCGTTCGAAACACATTACCGATACCAAGGCCAACATCATGTCCACCCTGCTCGATCCGCTCGGTACCGCCGGCGCTGTGAAGCCAGTCATGCGCATGGACCACCTCGACTGGCTCGAGGCCGAATCGATCCACATCCTGCGCGAGCTCGTTGCCGAGTGCAGCAAGCCGGCGCTGCTGTTCTCGGGCGGCAAGGATTCGGTGGTGGTGCTGCATCTGGCGCTCAAGGCGTTC
>DASVLS010000120.1:0-4448 GCA_036384755.1 Trinickia sp.
GTCTTGCCGGCGCCCGATTCGCCGACGAGCGCGAGGAAACCGCCGAAGCGCGCCTTCGTAAGCATGTGCTCGTACCCAACGCGCAATGCGCGGCCCATGAACGCTTCGCTTCGTGCCGTTGGCGGCATGAAGGGATCGCGCTCGAGCTTGAAGAAATCGAGGGTGTCCGGGGACAGGGAGACTTTTCGAATTAACATGTGCGGGTCCTTGTTCTCTTCATTGGGTTGGAGCGGGGATACAGGTGGGGTCGCGTTAGCGCGAGCCCCCGTCTCTTTGAATGCTTCACTTGCGGTTTGCGGCGGCACGCCCAGGCGCATAAGCGCTTCTTGCACGAGTTGCTCTGTGGCATCGCGCTCGCAGCGAGCGGGATAGACGCCATGGTTCGCGAGCAGGCTGATGCTCGTGCGAGACATGCCGCTCTCGCGCGCGATGTCGGCTCGGTGCAAGCCGTGCTCGTCGATGATGCGATTGAGCTTCAGCATGCTGCTTGCTGCCTCCTCTGCAGGTCAGGGTTCCACTGTTCGGCGAGACGATCGATCTGGTCCTCTCCGATGCCGTCTGGATGGCGCTTTGACAGCCACTTGAAGTGATCCTCCGTCCACGCGTCGCCGAGAAGCTCCTGCAAGCGAACTGCGGCCTGAGTCACCGTGAGCGTGCGTGCCTGGATGACCGGCACCGCGACATCTAGCTCGACGCCAGC
This sequence comes from Trinickia sp., assembly GCA_036384755.1. Classification (GTDB taxonomy): domain Bacteria; phylum Pseudomonadota; class Gammaproteobacteria; order Burkholderiales; family Burkholderiaceae; genus Trinickia. The sequence continues at coordinate 701 of DASVLS010000120.1, forward strand.
GCGGGGCAACACCGGCAGCAGTTGCGCTTCACGCGCGGCCTTGAGCGCGTTGAACTCGCCGTTGAACGGCACGTAGCTTCGCCCCTTTCTGACCGCCTCGGCAGTCGAGAGCTTTTCCACACCCGCTGCGCGCTTCGTGACCTCCTTGCGGTTCGTCTCGAGTACGGTGTCGGGTAACCGGTGATAGTCGGTTGCGATCTCCACCGCGTTTGACGGGAAGCCCCATTCGTTGCGTGTGACTTCCGGCAGAGGGATGTGCGTTTCGCGACCGTCCTCGCCTTCAATCACGGCCATCGCCGTGTCGGGCAGAAAGGGATGCCAGTGCACGTAGACCGTGCCGCGGCGGGTGACGCCCGGCACGTCAATCACGTTCCACGTGCGGCCCTTGAAGCTAACCGTCATGTCGCCGTTAACCTTGCGTCCCTCGGGCGTGTCGGTCGCGAGCGAGAGCAGGACGTCCTCGGGCGGTGTTACGCGCAGTTCCTCGGGGCGGATTTTCCCCCAGGCATCGAAACGCGCCATTTTGTGACGAGAATGCGCAAACCAATAATCGCCAGTGCGCGCGTGGCGATCTCCGCCACGGTTGAAGTGGAGCTGGAACATCTCGGCCTCGCGGTTCAGATCATCGAATGAAAATATCTCGTGACCGTGAAACTTCAAGCGTGACTCGAACATGCGCTCGACGATGTCCTGTCCTTTCTCGACGCTGCCCTTGGCGCGCGCGTTGCCCGGCTCATTGACGATCAGCTCGATCTCCATGCGACGGCAAAAGCGGCGCACGAGTCCCGCGGCTGTCGCGCCGGGGTCAACCATCAGGTAGCGCGGAGCGCCATGGAACGGATCGGCGAGATTGGCCTTGCGTGCCATCGCCCAAGCGGCGAAGCGCACAGTGTGCTGGCCAGACTCGGCAACCGAGTAGTAGCGCCAGCGTATGACGCCAGAGCAGTGATCCGTGACGACGTAACGGATCACACGATCATTCGAGATCGCAGCGAGGTTCTCCGGCTTGTTCTTGTAATGCACGCCGGGTTTAAGCTCCTGGATATGCACGGAGCCACCCGGCAGGTAGTACACGATGCAGACCGACGCGTCGATCTGCCAGCAGTAATTCGGATGCGGGCTGGACAGATTCACATGCGGCGTGGGAATCGCGAGCTGGTCGGGGTGCAGCTGATAGGCACGCAGTGCGCGATGCAGGGTGCTGTCCGACAGCTTGACGAGCTCGCCGGTACCCGCGTTGATACGTTCGGCCTGAATCAGCCCGGATTCGCGCAACGCTTGCGCATAACGCTTCACCGAGCCGTTGCGCTTGCCGTTGGCTCGCGTCGTCTCCACAAGGGCTGCCGAGAGCATGATCGCCTCGTCGCGTGACATCGAGCACTTGCCTGCGTCGCTGCGGCGCTTTCGGTTGCGGACCAGGTACGGCCCGATCATCCGGTAGGCGGATTTCTCAGAGACACCTAACTCGAAGGCAAGGCCGCGCATCAGCTCGCCCTTGCCGCCATGCATCGCCGTCTCGATGCGAGACGCATACAACAACAGAATGTGTTGCTGGTGGGGTGTCGGTGGCATGATGGTTATGCGTTGAGCTTGCCGTTCTTGCGCGTGGCCGGTTTCTCTGCAGCGCGCTCCGCTTGCATCGCATCCCACGGTGAATTGGTTGGGAGCGCATCCGTGCCGACCTCTCCGGGAAGCTGCGGCGACACGGCGTATTCGTCAACAAGATCACGCGCTGCAGCGAACACGCGGCCGAGCGCGGCGGCGACGGCTTGCTCAATGAGCTGGCGATTCGAGCCACCTTCACCCTCGCCAACCTGGTCGAGCGCATGGACGATCTTGCCGCGCAGTGCCGTGACGATCTGCGACGCGGCGTGCATCGATTCCTTGTCCAGGTCCTCAAGCGCCTTCTGCTCGACAAGTGCCGGCGTTGCGCCCGCGATTTGCTCGTGCAGTTCGACGTTGCGTGCCTGGATGGTCGCGATCACTGTGTCTTTGCTTTCGATTTTCTTTCGGGTTTCGCGCAGCGCCGTGCGTAGTTCCTTCACCGACATTGACTCCACGTCGTCGAGCTTCAGGCCGCTGGTTTCTCCCATTGTGGCAAGCTCTGTGAACTCCTCGTCGTCGAGCACGAGCAGTTCGAACAGTTTGGATTGAGTGCCGATAGCCTTGGTCAAATGTGCCGACGTCGGCACATTTGAAAACTTGGTGGCCGCTTGAATGAATCGGGCTGCGACGTGGCGATCGAGGTTGAGCACTTCGAGACGCGCGATGAAATTTCCGTGTTCACACGCCTTCTTGAGCACCGTCAGGCCCCGCCCGACTTCAAGACACGCCTCTACGCTTCGCCGAATGTTCGCAGCGATGTCTCGCTGGATCAGATCCGGGTCGACGGCGTCGGCCGGGAGTTGGTAGCCGATTCGCACGGCGAGCGAGCGAACCTCGGTTTCCAGGTTGGCTTGCAGTGCATTCGCCTCGTCCACTGCGGCGACAGCGGCCGGCACGCCCGCGAGAGCCGCGTCCTCAACAACGGTGCCAGCAGGCGCCACGGACGACTTTCTTCCCCTTGGGTTTTTCATGGCGGTTCTCACTGGTCGATGTCGCTCATCTCGGTCTCGCGCACGACGTGGACCCGCCAAGTGGAAGACGGATGTTTCGCGAGGGCGCTGATCGTGTCGATAGCGGTGCCGACAGCAGCCTGTGCGGCGCTCTCGGCGGTGTCGTACTCCATTGCCGGAATTACGATGCGGTTGAAAGAATCGCCGGGCGGATAGATTGCCACGTCATACAACTTCGGCATGAGGGAGGGCTCCTGAATTGTGGGGGTTATCGGGACAATCCGGCCTTGAGGTTGTCGAGCCGCGCGCGGGCTTCGTCGAGACTGCGCAGGATGGACACCGCATGGCGGGCAAATTCGCGCGATGGCCGGATGCGGCCGGTCTCGGGAATACGCTCGGCAAAGCCGCGGTCCTCGAGCGTGGCAACGTAGCGCGTGATCGAACTCGGTTCGAGGCCGGTCGCGCGCGCCAGCTCGGACGGCGCGAGCCCATCGGCGAAGTGATCGAGCAGCGCGCGCAACACGTCGAGCACCTTGCCGGCGGACTGAGTGGTGTTCTTCGGTTCAGCAGCCATGCGTGCTCTCCCCACAGTGCTGCGTGAGCTGCGTGCGCAGGACCGCCTTCGTCATTGCAACGAAAGGGGCGGCGTGTTGCGCATCGATCGTGAGATCGCCGTAGCTGGTCTGAATTGTGAAACCGCGCTCCATGTCGGTGGCCTGCTTGGCAAGTGCGTAAAGCAACTGTGGCTCACTGAGTTCTGAAAGGGATAAGTTGGTCATATTGGTTTGTCGGAAAGTAGATCCGCTTCGTATTGCCTTAGAAAATGATTTGCAATAGGCGATAGCGGTGGCGCATAATTCCCCGGTGTTGGTGCCTCTTATTAAGCGGCGTGCCGATTCGAAGGCGTGAGCGCCTTGGCCGGGTCGACGCAGATTTCTCCAGCTTTGAGACCGAGCTTGACGGCGATTTCGTGAGCCTGGCCACGCAGGCATTTCTTGCGGCCGCCAAGTACCTCGAAAACCATGTTGGGAGAAAAGCCGTTGGCGACGGCCCACTGGGTTATCGAAATGCCCTTGCCTTGAAGTTCAGCGCGGGCTTCAGCCGGAGTGCGGGTTTTCATGACTGCTCCTTTCGGACTGGTGGCGCTTGAAAAGTGCCGATTAAGTCGTCGTTGGTCGTCCAACGGTGTGAAC
>DASVLS010000121.1:0-68765 GCA_036384755.1 Trinickia sp.
TTCAAGTTTCACGCTGCTGCGAGAGGCGCGTATCGGTGCGGTGTCCGACAGGACGTCGCACCGTTTTTTTTGTGCCTCCCCGCGGCCTCAAACCGCCGCTTCGTTTTCCTCACCCGTGCGAATCCGGATGACGCGCTCGACCTCGGTCACGAAGATCTTGCCGTCGCCGATCTTGCCCGTGCGGGCCGCGCCGATAATCGCGTCGATGACCTGATCGCACTGCGCCGCGGCGACCACCACTTCGATCTTCACCTTCGGCAAGAAATCCACGACGTACTCGGCGCCGCGATAAAGCTCGGTATGCCCCTTCTGGCGGCCGAAGCCCTTGACCTCCGTGACGGTCAACCCCGTCAGGCCCACCTCGGCCAGCGCTTCGCGCACTTCGTCGAGTTTGAACGGTTTGATGATGGCGGTGATGCGTTTCATGAGGTGCCTCGCAAGAATCGGACGAACTAAGGATTAAGGACTAACGAATCGGAAAACGGACGATCGGATGAAGCGATTCTACGCCGCGCCTGCCGCGCCGAAACAAGGCGCCCACACGGAGCGCCTCGCTCGCCGATCGAATCGCCCAATCTCACTGGATCGGCTCGGTATAGCGCGACGTGATCGGATAGCGCCAATCGCGCCCGAACGCGCGATGCGTCACACGAATGCCGATCGGCGCCTGGCGCCGCTTGTATTCGTTGAGTTTGATGAGACGCGTCACGCGCGCGACGTCCTCGCGCGTATAGCCGGCCGCGACGATCTCGGCGAGCGGCTTGTCCTCCTCCATGTACATGCGCATGATCGCGTCGAGCACTTCGTATGGCGGCAGGCTGTCCTGGTCCGTCTGGTTCTCGCGCAGTTCCGCCGACGGCGCGCGCGTCAGAATCCGCTCGGGAATCACATCGCGCTTGGCAAAGCCCGACGCGCCGTTGCGATAGCGGCACAGGCGATAGACGAGCGTCTTGGCAATGTCCTTGATGACGGCGAAACCACCCGCCATATCGCCGTACAGCGTGCAGTAGCCGACCGCCATCTCGCTCTTGTTGCCCGTGGTGAGCACGAGTGAACCGAACTTGTTGGACAGGGCCATCAGCAGCGTGCCGCGAATCCGCGCCTGGATGTTTTCCTCGGTAGCATCCTCGGGCAAGCCTTCGAATTCGCTCGACAGCGCACCGCGGAACGCGTCCATCATCGGTGCAATGGCGACCTCGTCGTAGCGCACGCCCACACGCCGGGCCATTTCCGCCGCATCGGACGTCGAGATATCGGCCGTATAGCGCGAGGGCATCATCACCGCCCGCACGCGATCGGCGCCCAGCGCATCGCAAGCGATCGCCAGCACGAGCGCCGAATCGACGCCGCCCGAGAGCCCGATGATCGCACCCGGAAAGCCGTTCTTGCCGATGTAGTCGCGCACGCCCAGCACGAGGGCCGCATACGCCTGAGCTTCGAGCGATTGCACCGGCGCGATCTCGCCCGCGAGCGGCCGCGCCCCGTCGAATTCGACGATCGTATGCCCTTCGTCGAATTGCGCCATGCGCGCGACCATCTCGCCTTGCGCGTCGAGGACGAACGAGCCGCCATCGAAAATGAGCTCGTCCTGTCCGCCCACGAGGTTCACGTAGACGACGGGAAGCCCCGTTTCGGCGATCCGCGCACGCACGATGTCGATGCGCGTCGCATCCTTGTTCAGGTGGAACGGCGAGCCGTTCGGAATCAGCAGCACCTGCGCGCCCGCGGCCTTCGCCACTTGCGCAGCCGACGCATGCCAGGCATCTTCGCAAATGATGAGTCCATACTTGACGCCATCGAGCGTGAAGACGAACGGCGCCGTATCCGACGCGAAGTAGCGCTTCTCGTCGAACACTTCGGTATTGGGCAAATCCTGCTTCAGATAAGTGCCGACGACTTTGCCGTCGACGAGAAGGGAAGCCGCGTTGTAAGTATCGTCGGGCGCCGCACCGCGCTCGATGGGCCGGTTTGCATTACCATGACCGCTCGCCGGATCGGGCGCGCGGTGCGGATGGCCGACGATCACGTGCAGGCCGGCGAGCGGCGCAAGCTGCTCGGCCAGTTGCGCAAGCGCCGCGGCGCTTGCCGTATAGAAGGCGGGGCGCAGCAGCAGATCTTCGGGCGGATAGCCCGATAGCGACAGCTCGGGCGTGACGACGAGCTTGGCGCCGTCGCGATGCGCCGCGCGGGCAATGTCGACGATCTTCGCGATGTTGCCGGCGAAGTCGCCGACGGTAACGTTGATTTGAGCTAGAGCAATACGGGTCTTCATGGCGTTGAGCGGCAAACGGCCGGTACGGCCGAACGACTCGGCGGTATGGACGAGGAACGGCGGGCGCGCGATGCGACGGGTCATACTCACGATCGGCATCGCATCGTCCCGAAGAACACGGTCGGACGACAGTTGAAACAGGAACGCATCGATTATCGCATGGGGCTTCTCGCCTCGCCGCTCGAGGTGGACGCGCGCGAGTGGAATGCGCTCGTCGCTCGTCAGGATCAACCGACGCCGTTCTTGCGCCACGAGTTCTTGAGCGCACTGACATCGACGAAATGCGCGGTCGAAGAAACGGGCTGGGCGCCGCGCTTCGTCACGCTCGTCGATGGACAGACGGGTTCGCTGGCGGCCGCGGCCCCGCTCTACGTGAAAACGCATTCGTACGGCGAGTACGTGTTCGACTGGGCCTGGGCCGACGCCTATCAGCGCAACGGCCTCGCTTACTATCCGAAGCTCGTGTGCGCCGTGCCGTTCACGCCGGTTCAAGGCGCTCGGCTCATGGCCGTCGACGACGAAGCGCGCAGGCGGCTCGCGGCCACGTTGGTCGCGCTGGCGGAGCAATCGGACGTCTCGTCGCTGCATGTCCTATTTCCCACCGAATACGAGGCCGACACGCTGGAAGCGCTCGGCATGATGCGGCGCGAAGGCATCCAGTTTCACTGGCTCAACGACGGCTATCGCGACTTCGACGAATTCTTGTCGACGCTCGAGCAAAAGAAACGCAAGAACATTCGAGCCGAGCGCCGCAAGGTGCACGACGCGGGGGTTACCTTCCGGCGCGTCCGCGGCGAGGACGCCACCGACGCCGACTGGCGCTTCTTCAACCGTTGCTACCGGCAAACGTACCGCGAGCACTTTTCCTCGCCGTATCTGAACCTGGAGTTCTTCCGCACGATCGGGCAGACCATGCCCGAGAACCTGCTGCTCGTCATTGCCGAGCGTGACGGCAAGCCCATCGCCAGCTCACTGATCGTCTATCGGCGCGGCGCGCAAACGGGGGGCACGTTGTACGGCCGCTACTGGGGCGCCATAGAGCACGTGCCGTGCTTGCACTTCGAAACCGCCTATTATCAGCCGCTCGAGTTTTGTATCGAAGAAAAGCTCGCCGTGTTCGAAGGCGGCGCGCAAGGGGAACACAAGATGGCGCGCGGTTTCATGCCGACCGTCACCCACTCGGCGCATTGGCTCGCCCACCCGGCTTTCTCGGACGCCGTGGCACGCTTTCTGGAAAACGAATCGAACCTCGTTCACGCGCACTTCGACGAGTTGCGCGAGCACGATCCGTTCAAGAAACACGGCTAGCGGCCCGTGCAAACGGATAAGGCGACGATGGCTTGGTTTCTCTACTTGATCGAATGCGCGGACGGCAGCATCTATACCGGCATTGCTACCGATGTAGAGGCGCGCTACGCCAAGCATGCCTCGGGCAAAGGCGCTCGTTACACGCGCGGGCGCAAACCGGTCGCGCTCTTGGCATCGTTCGAACTGGCGGATCGCTCGAGCGCCTTGCGCGCCGAATATCGCGTCAAGCAGCTCACCGCAGCCGAGAAGCGCGCGCTGGCGGCCGGAAGCCGTACGCTGGCGTCGGTGCTGCCCGAGCCGCCGCAGGCGCAGGCGATGGAGCCGATGATCGCGCTGGAGGCTAGCGAACCCGCTGCCGGCGACGCGGTGTGACCGCGCCGCCGCCCGGCACTCGCTGCCCGGATGGCCTGCTTACTTCTTGAAGTTGGCGACGCCTTCGGTGATTTCCTTGTGAGCGGCATCGATGCCGGCCCAGCCCTCGACCTTCACCCATTTACCCTTTTCGAGCGCCTTGTATTGCTCGAAGAAGTGCTTGATTTGATCCTTGAGGTAGCCGGGGACATCGTCGATCGACTTCATGTGCGCCGTCATCGGGCACAGCTTGTCGTGCGGCACGGCGACGAGCTTCGCATCGACGCCCGATTCGTCCGTCATCTGCAGCATGCCGAGCGCGCGCGAGCGCACGACGCAACCCGGAATCAGCGGGAACGGCGTGATGACGAGGACATCGACGGGATCGCCGTCGCCCGACAGCGTTTGCGGAATATAGCCGTAGTTGACCGGATAACGCATGCCCGTGCCGATGAAGCGGTCGACGACGAGCAGACCCAATTCCTTATCCGCTTCGTATTTGACCGGATCGCTCTGCGCCGGGATTTCGATGACGACGTTGAAGTCTTGCGGAAGATCCTTGCCTGCGGGGACGTGATTGAAGCTCATGGCGGTCTCTTGACGGAATGGAAAAGGGAAAACTCGAGGCCAGCGCCCACGGGCGCGGCGGCAGCTGTGAGGCGTGCGCCACCGCCGGCGATGCAGCCTTGGCGGCATGCGCCGAGGGCGGCATGCATTGGGCGCCATTATAGCCGAGGGACGCCTGCCCACTTTGCGCGCGGATCGCGCCATAATCGAGGCCGGTGACGTTTCGACTGACAGTTCTGGTCTCTCGGAAGGAGTCTCGGATGGAAGAAGCGAAGCACTTCATCGGCGGCTGGACCGCCCCTGCCGGCGGCGAATCGATCGACCCGTCCGACGGCAGAGCGTTCGCGCGTATCGCCCGCGGCAACGCCGCCGACGTCGCGACGGCCGTCGCCGCGGCCCGCGAGGCCTACGACGGTGCGTGGGGACAACCCAGCGCCGCCGAACGCGGCCGCATCTTGTCTCGCGTTTCGCGGCTGATCGCGGCCTGCCACGAGGCGCTCGCCCATCTCGAGGCCCGCGACACGGGCAAACCGCTGCGCGAGGCGCGCGCCGACGCCGCGGCGCTGGCCCGCTACTTCGAGTTCTACGCCGGCGCCTGCGACAAGCTGCACGGCGCCACCCTTCCCTATCAATCGGGCTACACGGTGATGACCGTACGCGAGCCCCACGGCGTCACGGGCCATATCGTCCCGTGGAATTACCCGATGCAAATCTTCGGACGAAGCGTCGGCGCCGCGCTCGCCGCCGGCAACGCATGCGTCGTCAAACCCTCCGAGGATGCGTGCCTGTCGCTGCTGCGCGTGGCGGAAATCGCAGCCGAGGCCGGTTTGCCGCCCGGCGCGCTCAACATCGTCACCGGCTACGGCGCCGAAGCGGGCGCGCCGTTGGCGCGTCATCCGGGCGTCGATCACATTTCGTTTACGGGATCGCCGAGCGTGGGCACGCTCGTCTCGCAGTTGGCGGCCGAACACCACGCACCCGCGACACTCGAGCTCGGCGGCAAATCGCCGCAAATCGTCTTCGCCGATGCCGATCTGGACGCCGCCCTGCCCACGCTCCTATCGGCGATCGTGCAGAACGCCGGTCAAACCTGCTCCGCAGGCAGCCGCGTGCTGATCGAGCGCGCCGTCTACGCACCGCTCGTCGAGCGCTTGTCGGCCGCGTTTCGCGCGCTGCGCGCCGGCCCGAGCGCGCTCGACCCGGACTGCGGCCCGCTCATCAACGCGAAGCAGCAGCAGCGCGTGGCGCAATTCGTTGCCGATGCCGTGCGCGACGGCCTGAGTCTCGCCGCCCAAGGCGAAGTCCTCGCCGATGCGCCGAGCGGCGGCTTCTACCAAGCGCCGGCGCTCTTCGTCGATGTGCCCGCCGAACATCGCCTCGCACAGGAGGAGATATTCGGCCCTGTGCTGGCCGCCACGCCGTTCGACGATGAAGCGCAAGCGCTGGCGCTCGCGAACGGCACGCGCTACGGGCTCGTCGCCGGCGTCTGGACGCGCGACGGCGCGCGGCAAATGCGCCTTGCACGGCGCCTGCGGTCGGGGCAAGTCTTCATCAACAACTACGGCGCGGGCGGCGGCGTCGAGCTGCCGTTCGGCGGCACCGGCCGATCGGGGCACGGGCGCGAGAAGGGCTTCGAGGCGCTGTACGGTTTCACGACGCTCAAGACGATCGCCATTCGACACGGTTAGTGCAGGCACGCGAAAAGCGGTCGCCGCGTCAGCGGAACATCGCAATGGGATTCACCTAGAGATCGAGGGACACCCAAAGGCCGAGGAGGCCGGGAGGAAGACATCATGCGATTGCAGGGCAAAACGGCCGTCGTCACGGGCGCCGGCTCGGGCTTCGGCGAAGGCATTGCTAAGACGTTCGCCCAAGAAGGCGCCAACGTCGTCGTCAACGATCTGAACGGCGCGGCTGCCGAACGCGTCGCAAGCGAAATCGCGCTCGCGGGCGGGCGCGCGATTTCGGTCACAGGCGACGTCACGAAAATCGACGATTGGCTCGCGCTGCGAGCGGCCGCGATCGAGGACTTCGGCAGCGTGCAGATCGTCGTCAACAATGCCGGCACGACACATCGGAACAAGCCCGTCATGGAAGTGACGGAAGCCGAGTTCGACCGCGTCTACGCCGTCAACGTGAAGAGCCTCTATTGGAGCGTGCAAGCGTTCGTGCCGTACTTTCGCGAGCAGGGCGGCGGCGCGTTCGTCAACATCGCCTCGACGGCCGCCGTGCGCCCACGCCCCGGCCTCGTCTGGTACAACGGCAGCAAAGGCGCCGTCGTCGTGGCGAGCAAGGCGCTGGCGGCCGAATTGGGCCCCGATCGGATCCGCGTGAACTGCGTGAATCCGGTCATCGGGGAAACGGCGCTACTGACTGAATTCATGGGATGCGAAGACACCCCGGAAAACCGCAAACGCTTTCTCGCCGGCATTCCGCTCGGCCGATTCTCGACACCGCGGGATGTAGCGAACGCCGCGCTTTATCTGGCTTCCGACGACGCGGCGTTCGTCACCGGCGTGAGTCTCGAAGTCGACGGCGGCCGCTGCGTCTGATCGCTTCCCGCGTGTGCCCCTCGTTTTTCGCCGATCACATAACGAAGTCATGAAGAGGAGACAGTCCGTATGGCCAGCCCCAATCCCGTCGATCCGCTTGCAATGCCCGCCGCCGGCGCGGCGTCCTCCAGCTTCGAGGAAGCCACCTACCGCAAGGTGTCGTGGCGCCTTTTGCCGCTCTTGCTCGTCTGCTATCTCGTCGCTTACCTGGATCGCGTCAACGTCGGCTTCGCCAAGCTGCAGATGGCGTCCGCATTGCATTTGAGCGACGCCGTCTACGGCCTCGGCGCCGGCATCTTCTTTCTCGGCTACTTTCTGTTCGAAATTCCGAGCAATCTGATCCTGCATCGCGTGGGCGCACGGCTGTGGATCGCGCGGATCATGGTCTCCTGGGGCGTCATTTCCGCGCTGACGATGTTCGTCACGACGCCCACGATGTTCTATGCGATGCGCTTCTTGCTCGGTCTGGCCGAAGCGGGGTTCTTTCCCGGCATCATTCTCTACCTGACTTACTGGTATCCGGCGCACCGGCGTGGACGCATGACGACGTGGTTCATGACCGCCGTCGCGCTCTCGGGCGTCGTCGGCGGGCCGGTTTCGGGCTACATCCTGAAGGCGTTCGACGGCGCGAACGGCTGGCAAGGCTGGCAGTGGCTGTTCCTGCTCGAGGGGCTGCCGTCGGTGATTGCCGGCGCGGTCGTCTTCTTCTTGCTTGACGATCGCATCGCGAGCGCCCACTGGCTCAACGACGACGAAAAGCGCTTGCTCGAACACAACATCGGCGCGGAAGACGCGGGCAAGGAAGAGCTGCCGCTTCTCGCCGTGCTGTCGAGCGCCCGCGTGTGGCTCATGAGCGTCATCTATCTGTCGTTCGTGATGGGCCTGTACGGCGTGAGCTTCTGGCTGCCGACGATCATCAAGGCCACCGGCGTGACGGACGCGTTCCACATCGGCTTGCTCTCGGCCATTCCGTTCGCCGTGGCGGTCGTCGCGATGCTCCTCGTGGCGCACAGCGCCGACAAACGCCGCGAGCGGCGCTGGCACGTCGCCCTGCCGGGCCTCGCCGGCGCGCTCGGCCTCGTGCTGTCGGTGACGTGGGCGCACAACACCACGTTGGCGTTGGCCGCTCTCACGCTCGCCACCGCGGGCATCATCACGTCGCTGCCGCTGTTCTGGAGCCTGCCGACTGCGTTTCTCGCGGGCGCGGGCGCGGCGGCCGGCATCGCCATGGTGAACTCGATCGGCAATCTCGCCGGGTTTTTGAGCCCCTATGCCGTCGGCTGGCTCAAGCAGGTCACAGGCGCAAACGATTCGGGGATGTATATGCTCGCGGCCTTCATGGTGCTCGGCGCCGTGCTGGCGCTCAGCGTACCGGCGCGGCTCGTCAATAAGTAGCCATAGCGCGCAAGCGCTTCCCTCCGCTTCGCCGCCGTCCGACGGATTTCGCTCGAAAGGGACGGCCGGCGAGGCATCGCGGGTTAGTCTGTCGGGATCGAGTGACCCCGAAGCACGCTTGCCGAGCCTCTCCGGCAAGCGTGCCCCGACGTTGACTAAACGATCTTCATGGCGAGCGCGCTCGCGCGATAGTGCTCGGCCGCGCGCTCGGTATCGCCGAGCTGCTCGAACAGCCGGGCGAGCGCGCGGTGAGTCCGGATGACGAGCGCGTCGTTGTCGTCCGCGAGCCTAAGCGCCGATTCCAAGAACGATTGCGCCTTGCCCCACAGTTGCTGATGCAGGCACAGGCGGCCCAATGCGAACATCAGATCGGGATCCTCGGGACGTTCCTTGCGCCACGCTTCGGCCTTTTGAATGAGCGGCAGCGCATCGGCCGGCGCCGTCTCGGGATACCGGCGCAACAGCCGCGCGTCCCAGTTGTGCGCCAACGCGTCCTCGACGATCTTGCGCGCCTCCTGATGACGGTTCAAACCGATCAGCAGCTCGGCGGCCAAATCCGCTAAACGCGGCGATTGACGCTCGGCCGGGGCCAGCGAATTCCACAACGCGAGCAGCGCGTCGGGATCGTGGCGACGATCGCGCAGCAGGTTCTCGGCGGCTTGCTGGCGCAGACGCACCGAGACGGCCGGATGCAGCGCCTCGCGCTTTTCCAGCGTTTTCACGAGCTTGAGCACCTCGGCCCAATTCTTCAGTTGCTGCTGCGCACGCAATGCGATTTGCTGCGCATGGATGCGGCGCGTACCTTGGGCTTGCATCTCCGTGAGCGCCGCGAGCGCCCCGTCGGGATCGCGGCCGTCGGCACGCATGTCGGCACTTGCCATCAGGCGGGCATCCTGCCAATCCGGGGCATCGATCGCGCCGAGCCATTCGTCGCGCCGCACGTACTCGCGCATCCGATGCGCCGCCACCGCGGCCACGAGCCCCGCCGCGCCCTTGTTCGCATCGAGCGACAGCGCTTCACGCGCCGCCTTCTCGGCTCGCGAGAAGCGTCCGGCATAGAGGTTGCCGATCGCCTCGCGCAACGCCGCATGCGCCTTCGCCTCCTTCGAGCGAACCCGGTACGCGGCGACTCGCTTGGGCATCGTCCAGACGTTGCGGGCGATGCGGATCAACGCATAAATCACGATGAACAGCGCGATCACGCCCACCACGACGAGATTGAGCGAGACGTCGATGCGGTACGGCGGATAGACGATCAGCACCTGGCCCGCGTCGAAGTGGCCGACAGTGGCCAGCACGGCTGCGAGCACGAAGAGCAAGGCAAGCCACAAGAGTCCTCTGAGCGCCATCGTCAGCCTCGGCTCTTGTAGTTGTGGATGGCCTGCAGGCTCGTGTTCAGGTTCGGCACTTCCACGGCCGCCCCGCCGCGCGCCACGTCCTCGACGAGCGCACGGACGGTCTGCGTGCGCTTGGACGCGCCGTCGAAATAGCGTGCGAGCGCGGCGTCCGCCGCCTGCAGGTCCGACTTGAGTGTCGCAGGGTTGCGCGAGAGCAAATCCAAGCGGGCCGACAACAAGCGCAACTTGACGTTCTCGCGAATGAATTCGCTCTGCTCGGGCGTGTTGAGCATTGCATCGGCGTTATCGAGCCGGCGCACTTGCACGAGACCCTTGAGTTCGTTGCCGGCCGCACGCGAGAACACGCGCCACCAATGGGCCAACCGAGACTCGCCCGGCGCCGCGGCCCCTGCCGCGGGCGGCGCGGACGCACCGGAGGCCGGCCCGGCATGCGCAATCGGCGCTTCGCCGAGCAGCGGCAGCGTATCGATTTGTTCGATCGCGTCGTCGAGCTTGATCGCAAGCCCGGTCAAATCGGCCGATGGCGCGGCCTTGAGCTTGTCGATGTCCTGTGCGATCGCTTTACGCACGACGAGCGCTTGTGGGCTGGCCGATGCGGCCAAGCGCGTATCGGCGCTTTGCAGCGCGAACAACGCGAGCTGCGTGTTGCCCGTGAGCTGCAGCTGCTCGCTCGCGCTGGAGAGCACCTGTTCGACTTCGGCAAGCGTCCAGTCGTCGCGGTTGCGCGCGAGGTCTTGATACTGCTGCTGCAGCGCCTGCTGGGCCGTTTGCGCATCGGCGAGCTTGCCTTGCAGTTGCGACAGCGCCGCATCCGTCTGATGCGCCGTCGCGATAGCCTGCTCGGTCTTCACGCGAAGCTCGGCCGCTTGCGCATCGAGGGCCTGTTGGCGCGCGGCGAGCCGCGCATCGAGCCGGTCCAGCTTGCGGTTGAACGCGAACGCGGCCACGCCCGTCGCGATGGCGAGCAAGATCACGACGATCCACACGAGGCCGCCCCCGCGGCGGCGCGGCGGTTCGTAGGCAGGCGGCATCGGCGGCGGGAACGGCGGCGCGGCGGCCGGCTGGGACGAGGCGGAAGACGTTTCTTGGTTCGTATCAGTCATGCGCGGTTGGGGCGAGGAAAAAGCCTGGGCCGGTTCGGCCCAAGCCGGTTGTTCGGGGACGGCGCGAGACGATGCGGATAAGGCACGCAGCGCCCCGAGGATACGCGCATCGCCGGGGCCGGATGCCGTAATCGTATCAAAACCCAATGCCCGCGCCGTTTCGGCGATGCGCGGATGGGGAACGACGAGGGGCGCATGCCGCAGGGCGATACGCTCGGCATCGGTCAACTCGCCGCGGGCGAGCGCGTCGAGGTTGCGCACGCCTTCGGAACTCGTGAGGAGCCAAGCATGCGGCGCGCCTTGCAGCAACGTCCGCACGCGGGCCCATGTTTGCGCAGAGGGGACAGGCACGATGCGCCGATAGGCGCAGAGCGCTTCGACGTGCGCCCCGGCTTCGCGCAAGCGATCGGCCAGCCATTCGCGGCCGCCGTCGCCGCGCACGATCAGCACGGCCCGGCCGCCCAGCGAGGCAAGACCCAGCTGTTCGGAAAGCGCGGCCAGCAACGCCTCCGAATCGAAGCGCACGGCGGATTCGCTGTTCTCGGCATGGCCGGGCTTGCCGTCGCCGGAGGCGTCGCGCGCACCGGCCGCGGCCGTCTCGTCAGCCCCGGCCGGTGCGATGACGCGATGCGCCGGCGTGGCGATTCCGCGTTGCGCCAGCGCGGCGACGCTGCCGGGCCCCACGACGCCGATCGGCACCGCCGCCGGCCAAGCGAAGCCGGGGACGGCATCCAAAGCGCGCTCGATCGCATTCGGCGAAACGAAAATCGCTAGCGCGAAGCGCTCCAGCGCGCCGAATGCGGCCCGCAGCGGGCCGTCGTCTTCGGCGGGGGCGATATCGATCAGCGGAAAATCGAACGCAGCGATGCCTTCGCGTTCGAGCGCCGCGGCGAGCGCGGCCGACTGCCCGGCCGGGCGCGTCAGCACCGCCGTGAAGCGCTCCGCAGGGGTGCGTTCGCTAGCCTGCAGCCTGTCCGGCTCGACGATCGCCATCGAGGGTGGGCGCGTCAGGCCGCGGGCTCGGCGCCGCGCGCGGCCGCGAGCTCGTTCACCACGGCGCGCGCGCCCTGCGCCTCCAGCGCGCGCGCGACCGTTTCGCCCAGCGCAAGCGCATCGGCCATGCTCGCCACGCTCGCCGACGCTTCGGCGAACGAGCCCCGGCTGCCGTCGGGCATCGACACGCGGCCTGCGAGGTGCATATGCTGGCCCTGCCACGTCGCATAAGCGGCAAGCGGCACGTCGCAGCTGCCGCCGAGCGCGCGCGACACGGCGCGCTCCGCTTCGACCGCCAGCCGCGTGGGCTCGTGCCTGAGCGGGGCGAGCCAGCCCTCGAGCTCGGGCCGCCCGGCCCGGATCTCGATCCCAAGCGCGCCTTGCCCCGCCGAGGGCAGGCTCGTCTCGACTTCGAGCCAAGCGCGGATGCGGCCGGCCAGGCCGAGCCGTTTCAAGCCCGCGCTCGCCAAAATGATGGCGGCATACTCGCCGCGGTCGAGCTTGCCGAGCCGCGTATCGAGATTGCCCCGCAGCGGCTCGACCGAGAGATGCGGATAACGCGCGCGCAACATGGCTTCGCGACGCAGGCTCGAGGTGCCGACGACGCTGCCCGCCGGCAGCGCGTCGAGCGAGGCGTAGTCGTTGGAGACGAAGGCGTCGCGCGGGTCCTCTCGCTCCATCACGGCCGCGAGCGTAAACCCTTCGGGCAGCGACATCGGCACGTCCTTCAGCGAATGCACGGCCAAATCGGCCCGGCCGTCGGCCAGCGCGTTTTCGAGTTCTTTGACGAAAAGCCCCTTGCCGCCGACCTTCGACAGCGTCCGGTCAAGGATTTGATCGCCGCGCGTCGTCATTCCGAGAATTCGGACGTCGCAAGATGGATATAATTTCCGCAGCGCATCGCGCACGAACTCGGCCTGCCACATCGCGAGACGACTCTCTCGCGAAGCGATCACGAGTTCGGTAGGCGGTGCGGCTGAAAGCGTCTCGGAATTCATAGATCAACACTTCGAATGACGGGATCGAACATCGAGAAATGGTAGCACGCACGCCTTGCCCCATTTTTCGCGCTTGCCGGCGTCAGGGCGCGCGCGATCGCGCGCCCCCGGCATCCGAACGCGGTCGCCACGAGCGCCCCGCTACCGGTCTCGCGGCGCACCCCAGCACGTTTTGCAGTCGTTTCGTCAGTTTTGTGTCGCTGTCTGCTGTCCGCTATTCGCTGTCAGCCCCTTTCATCTGGCTTCACTGAGGAACCCACCGTGACGTCTTCCGGATCGGCGCGCAACGCCCGCCGCAACGATGCAACGCCCCGCTCGTCCGCCAAATCCGCCGCGCTCGCCGCGGCGCCCTCCGCCGCCTCCCGCGCTCATGGCGCCGGCCGCGCCGCACCGCAGAAAACCGCCGCGCGCGGCCGCGAGGACAAAGATCAGCCGCTGTTCCAGGACATCCGCTACCTCGGCCGCCTGCTCGGCGACGTCGTGCGCGAGCAGGAAGGCGACGCCGTGTTCGACGTCGTCGAAACGATTCGTCAGAACGCCGTGAAATTCCGTCGCGAGGACGACACGAGCGCCGCGCAATCGCTCGAAAAGCAGCTGCGCGCGCTGCAGCCCGAGCAAACCGTCAGCGTGGTGCGCGCGTTCAGCTTCTTCTCTCACTTGGCCAACATCGCCGAGGATCGTCATCACAATCGCCGCCGCCGCATTCACGCGCTCGCCGGTTCCGCGCCGCAAGCGGGCACGGTCGCCTATGCGCTCGGCCGCCTCGCGCTGAACGGCAGCCTCGATGCCGAGACGCTCAAAGGCTTTTTCGACGACGCCCTGATCGTGCCCGTGCTGACGGCGCACCCGACGGAAGTGCAACGCAAAAGCATTCTCGATGCGCAGCACGATATCGCGCGCCTCTTGGCCGAGCGCGATCAGCCGCTGACCGAGCGCGAACGCGCGCACAACGAAGCCATGCTGCGCGCCCGCGTGACGACGCTGTGGCAAACGCGCATGTTGCGCGATTCGCGCCTGACCGTCGCCGACGAAATCGAGAATGCGCTCTCGTATTACCGCGCCACGTTCTTGAACGAAATTCCGGCGCTCTACGACGACATCGAAACGGCGCTCGCCGAGCATACCGGCGAAAACGTGCACGTCCCCGCGTTCTTCCAAATGGGAAGCTGGATCGGCGGCGACCGCGACGGCAATCCGAACGTGACCGCAGCCACGCTCGAGCATGCGATCACGCGGCAAGCGGCCGTCATCTTCGAGCACTACCTCGAAGAAGTGCACGCGCTCGGCGCCGAACTATCGGTGTCGAATCTGCTCGCGGGCTCGAGCGACGCACTGAAGGCGCTCACGGCAGCCTCGCCCGATCAATCGCCGCACCGCGTCGACGAACCGTACCGCCGCGCGCTGATCGGCGTCTACGCGCGGCTCGACGCCACGGCGCGCGCGCTGCTGGGCGAAGGCGTGGTGCACTCGCGTAGCGGCGTGCACCGGGGCGCTCAGCCGTATGCCGACGCACAAGCCTTCGCGAACGACCTGGCCGTGCTCGTCGATTCGTTGGCGGCGCATCACGGCGCTTCGCTCGCCGCACCGCGTCTCGCGCCGCTCGCACGCGCCGCGCAGGTGTTCGGCTTCCATTTGGCGTCGATCGACTTGCGCCAAAGCTCGGACGTGCACGAAGCCGTCATCGCCGAATTGCTCGCGCGCGCAGGCGTCGAGCGCGATTATGCGTCGCTGTCCGAAGCCGACAAGCTGCGCGTGCTGCTGGCCGAACTCGAGCAGCCTCGGTTGTTGCGCTCGCCGTATCTGCCTTATTCGCCGCTCGTGCAGAGCGAGCTGGCGGTGCTGGAGCAAGCGCGCGTCACACGCGAGCGCTTCGGCAAGCGCGCCGTGCGCAACTACATCATCTCGCACACGGAAACGGTCAGCGACCTCGTCGAAGTCTTGCTGCTGCAGAAGGAAACGGGGCTGCTCGAGGGGACGCTCGGCAGCCGCGCCAACGGCTCGCATGCAAAAAACGGGCTGATGGTGATCCCGCTGTTCGAAACCATTCCCGACTTGCGCAATGCGCCCGTCATCATGCGCGAGTTTTTCGCGCTGCCGGGCGTCGATGCGCTGCTGGCCCATCAAGGCGGCGAGCAGGAAGTCATGCTCGGTTATTCGGACAGTAACAAGGACGGCGGTTTTCTCACGTCGAACTGGGAGCTTTACAGGGCCGAGCTCGCGCTCGTCGCGCTGTTCCGCGAGCGCAATATCACACTGCGCCTGTTCCACGGCCGCGGCGGCACGGTGGGCCGAGGCGGCGGCCCGACCTACCAAGCCATTCTCTCGCAGCCGCCCGGTACGGTAAACGGGCAGATCCGCTTGACCGAGCAGGGCGAAATCATCGCAAGCAAATTCAGCAACGCCGAGATCGGCCGGCGCAACCTGGAAACGGTCATCGCGGCCACGCTCGAAGCGTCGCTCCTGCCCCAAGGCAATGCGCCCGCGAACTTGTCGGCTTTCGAGGAAACGATGCAATCGCTATCCGACGCCGCGATGGCCGCCTATCGCGCGCTCGTCTACGAAACGCCCGGCTTCACCGATTACTTCTTCTCGTCGACGCCGATCGCCGAAATCGCCGAGCTCAATATCGGCAGCCGCCCGGCCTCGCGCAAGATGCAAGACCCGAAAAACCGCCGCATCGAAGACTTGCGCGCAATCCCCTGGGGCTTCTCGTGGGGTCAGTGCCGGCTGCTGCTGACGGGCTGGTACGGCTTCGGCAGCGCCGTCGCCGCGCATTTGGACGGGGCCGCAAGCGAAGCCGAGCGCGCACGGCGGCTCTCGGCGCTGCGCAAGATGTACAAGACCTGGCCCTTCTTTTCGACGCTGCTGTCGAACATGGACATGGTGCTCGCCAAGACCGATCTGGCCGTCGCATCGCGCTACGCGCAGCTCGTGCAGGACAAGAAGTTGCGCAAGCACGTGTTCGAACGCATCGTGGCCGAATGGGAGCGCACCTCCCATGCGCTGTCGGAAATCACGGGCAAGGATGAACGTCTAGCCGATAATCCGCTGCTGGCGCGGTCGATCAAGAACCGTTTTCCCTATCTAGACCCGCTCAATCACTTGCAGGTCGAACTGCTCAAACGTCACCGCGCCGGCGATACCAATGCGCGGTTGCGGCGCGGCATTCACTTGACGATCAACGGCATCGCCGCCGGGCTGCGCAACACCGGCTAATGCGGGCATAACGCCAGCCGCCTCGCGCGGCGCCGCAGCAAAGGGCTGTTCGCGAATGCGACAGCCCTTTTTTATTTCATTTTCGCCTGCGTGTTTCGGACCCCAAACCCTTAAGCGTTTACACCGTTCAATCGTGATTCAAGTTTCGCGGCGGTTTGGTCGTTAAGAAATCGGAAGAGGCCGGTTTCAGGAGGAAATGCACGAACCGGCAATAAATGCCCGCTGAACGATGATTACCCCTACCCGAATGTGCCGATCGCTGGCTCGTATTCCGCGCATATTCCGCGTCAATCACGCGGTGGCGCTCGGCTTGATCCTGGCCGTCTGGATCGCGCTCGGCGCGTTCGCGACCTGGGATGCGAAGACCGAGCTGACGAACGAGTACTTGCAGGCCGATACGCTGTCCGACGTGCTCGCCGCGCATACGACGCGCGTCATCCGGGAAGCCGAGCAAGTCGCCTCGGTCGTCGCGTGGCAGGTGCGCAAGGCAGGCGTTTCGTTGCCGCTTCGCGACTACGTTCATTCCGGTTTGCTCGATCTCGACGTATTCATCCAAGTCGCCGTCATCGACAAGCACGGCATTTTGCGCGCGTCGACGATGGCGGATTTCGAGCCCATCGATCTCTCCGATCGCGAGCACTTTCGCATCCATATCAACGATCCGAGCACGCAGCTCGTCGTCGGCCGCCCTGTGATCGGCCGCGTGAGCGGCCAGTCCTCCATCCAACTGTCGCGGCGCGTCAACGACGCCCAGGGGCGCTTTCTCGGCGTCGTCGTCGTGTCGGTGCCGCCCGCGTATCTGACCGACTTGTATGGGCCGCTGAGAATCGGCCGCCAGGGCGTGGTCGCGGTCGTCGGTGCAAACGACTTCGCGTTCCGCGCGCGCCGCAGCGGCATGCGCGAGAATCTCGACTGGCAGCGCCTGCCGGCGAACGCGCCGCTGCGCCTGGCGCTCGCGAAAGCGCCGCAGGGCCATTTCAACGCGTCGAGCGCGGTCGACGGCATTCAGCGTACGGTCTCCTATCAAACCCTGCGCGACTATCCGCTCGTCGTCCTGGCCGGGTTCTCGAATGCCGATTTCCTGTCGGCGTTTCGCATGCGCATGCTCGCCCTCTTCCTCGCGGGCATCGTGCTGACGGTCTTGATCGTCGCGGCCCAGAGTCACCAGGGGCGGTTGTTCCGCCGTCTGCGGGCCGCGTCGGAGCGGGAACGGGAAGCGCACGCGCGCACCACCTGCGAAGCCACGCGCGCCGACGCGCTCTTCAAGGCGATCCCCGATGCCGCGCTCGGTTTTTCCGCCGATGGCCAGGTCGACGGCTACAACCCGCGCGTGCTGGAGCTGCTCGGCTGGAGCAGCCACGATGTGGAGACCGGCACGCCGGAACGGGTCGCACAAGCGTTCTTCCGCGACGACCGCAGCGACGACCGCGACGACAAATGCCACCGCTTCGCCGCCATGCTGCGCGGCGCAACGCTCGATCGTTCGGCCAGCGAGGTGTTCCACCTCGACGCGCCGTTCGCCAGCGTCTATGAAATGCGCGTCGAGCGGCGCGGCGCCGATTCGAACGGCGTGATCGCGCTCATTCGCGACATGAGCCGCGAACATGCGAGCGAGCAGGCGCTCATGCAGAGCGAGTCGCGCTATCGGCAATTGATCGAACTTTCGCCGTATGCGGTCTTCCTCATTCAGGAATCTACGATCGCGTTCGCCAATCCGAAGGCGCTCGAAATGCTGGGCGCCTACTCGTCCGCGCAAATCCGCGGGCTTTCGCTCGTCGAGTTCGTGCATGCGGAGCATCGCGAAGTGGTCGAGGAACGCATAGGACGGCTTCTGCTGCGCCACACCGCCGCGCCCGCACGCGAGGTCAAGTGCCTGAGGCTCGACGGCAACGCCTTCATCGGCGAAATGTCGGCCGTGCCGTACGAGCTCGACGGCGTACGCGGCGCGCTCGTCATGCTGCAGGACATCACGAGCCGCAAGGAAGCCGAGACGCAGCGCGACCGCTTGTTCGATCTATCGCTCGATCTCACGTGTCTGGCCGATCCGGCCGGCCAGTTCAAGCGCGTCAACCCGGCGTTCACGAAGGTGCTGGGCTGGTCGGCCGAGGAGTTGCTGTCGCGACCGTTCATCGAGTTCGTCCATCCCGAGGACCGCGAGCGCACGCTGCAGGAGATCAACGGCCGCAACCCCGGCGAACCGATCGACCAGTTCGAGAACCGCTACGTTTGCAAGGACGGCGCCACGCGCTGGTTGTCGTGGAAAGCGATTCAACTCGAAGGGCTCGTCTACGCCACCGCGCGCGATGTCACCGAAAGCCGCCGCGCGACGCGCCAATTGGAGCAGGCGCGCGCCGACGCCGAAGCGGCCTCGCGCGCAAAAAGCGCGTTCCTCGCCACGATGAGCCACGAAATCCGCACGCCGATGAACGGGGTCATCGGCATGATCGAGGTGCTGTCGCAAACACCGCTCTCGGGCGATCAGGGCGACATGGTGACCACGATCCGAGAATCGGCGAACGCGCTGCTCACGCTCATCGACGACATCCTCGACTTTTCGAAGATCGAAGCGGGCCGCCTTCACATCGAGCGTGTCCCGGTTTCGATCGGCCATCTCGTCGACGGGCTTTGCCATTCGCTGAAAACCGTGGCCGAGCGCGCGGGCGTCAAGCTGACGAAGTCGGTTTCGCCCGACGTGCCGCCTGTCGTCCTCTCCGACGACACGCGGTTGCGGCAAGTCCTCTACAACCTCGTCGGCAACGCCATCAAATTCTCCGGCGGGCGGGCCGAGAAGCCCGGCGCCGTGACGGTGACCGTCGAAACGGCGCCGCATGCGGACGATCCGCGGCGCGCGCAAGTGACGTTCAAGGTGGCCGACAACGGCATCGGCATGTCCGCCGACACGCTGCCGAAGCTGTTCAAGCCCTTCACGCAAGCCGAGGCGTCGACGACGCGCCGCTTCGGCGGCACGGGCCTGGGGCTCGCCATCTGCCGGCGGCTGTGCGAGCTGATGGGCGGCGAAGTGTCGGCGCAAAGCGAACTCGGCGCCGGCTCGACGTTCATCGTGACGCTGCCGTTCGAGATCGGCGAGCTGGCCGACGACATGCGCGCGCTCTCGCCCGCTTCGGGCGGAGCGCGCGGCGCGAAGCCGATCGCGTCCGGCGGGCCCGCGCCGTCCGTCGCTCAGGCCCGCGAATTGGGCCGGCTCATCCTCGTCGCGGAAGACGATGCGATCAACCAAAAGGTGATCCTGCGCCAACTCGGGCTGCTGGGCCACGTGGCCGAAATCGCGGGCGACGGGCGCGAGGCGCTCGCGCTGTGGCGCGCCAACCGCTATGCCTTGCTGCTGACCGATCTTCACATGCCCGAAATGGACGGCTACGAGCTCGTCGAGACGATCCGCCGCGAGGAAGCGCCGGGCACGCGCCTGCCGATCGTCGCGCTGACGGCCAACGCCGTTCAAGGCGAGGCCGCGCGCGCCAAGGCGGTGGGCATGGACGGATATCTGACCAAACCGTTGCAGCTCGCGCGACTGCAAGCCGTGCTCGACTCGCACTTCCCCGCGCAAGCCGCGCCCGCCCAGGCCGAGCCGGCGCCGGCCGCGGCGCCTGAGCCGGTCCACGAGCATGCCGTCGACATCGATGTGCTCAAGGGCATCGTCGGAGACGATCCCGACATCGTGCGCGAGTTGCTTTCCGACTATCAACAATCGGTCGGCCGCCTGGCCGCGGAGCTTCGCGCGCACTGCGACGCGGGCCGCGGGCGCGAAGCGGGCGCGATCGCGCACAAGCTCAAGTCGTCGTCGCGCTCCGTCGGCGCGCTCACGCTCGGGGATTTGTGCGCCGAACTGGAAAACGCCGGTAAAGCCGGCGACCTCGCGCTGCTGGCCAATTGGGCCAAGCAGTTCGACGCGGCGCTGGCCGCCGTCGAGGACTCGCTCGAGCAACTGCTCGCGGCGGAAACGAAATGACTAAATGACTAAATGACTGTAAACGACAAGGACGGATCCATCATCATGGAAGAAACCGATCTGACTCCCAAGCGCGCGGCGGTGCTGGTCGCCAGCGAATCGGTGGCCGACGCCGAACTCGTCGGCAAGCTATTGCAGGACGAGTTCAACAATGTGCGGCTGTCGACGAAGGCCGAGTTCGCCGTCGAAGACTTCGAGAAGCATCGACCCGCCGTGCTCGTGCTCGCCTTCGACACGCTCGAAGCGGCGCAACGCTATTACATCGGCCTGTATCGGCTGAGCGCCGTCGTGCACGAGACGCGGCATCGCGTGGTCGTCCTGTGCAACAAGCACGACGTTTGGACCGTCTACGACTTGTGCAGCAAAGGCCACTTCGACGATTACGTGCTGTTCTGGCCCGCGACCAACGATGCGCCGCGCATCCGCATGTCCGTGCATCAAGCGCTGCGCATCATGACGGCCAGGGCCGAAGCCGGCGACGTGGCGCCGCGCGCGGCGCCCGTCGGCGTCAGCGCGCCGCGCAACGCCCGTGCGGCGCGTGTCGAGACCGAGCCCAATACGGTCGTTCTCGGCGCCACGGCAAGCGATGCGCGGGCCGCGGCGTCAGCGGCCGCACAAGCCCGGCAGAGCGCGCCGGCGGGCGCCTCACCCGCCCCTCGACGGCTGGCCGTGCTCATCGTCGAAGACGACGAGTTTCAGCAAAAGCTCATCGGCCGGTTGATGAACGGCCTCGACATCGACATCCTCTTCGCCGGCACCGGCGCACAAGCGATCGAGCAGATGTGGGAGCACAAGCCCGACCTCGTGTTGATGGACGTCGGCCTGCCCGATACGAGCGGCGTCGAAGCCACGCGCAAGATCAAATCCATCGCGCAGTTCGGACACGTGCCGATCCTCATGGTGACAGGACACAGCGAACGCAACGTCGTCGTCGACAGCCTGAAGGCCGGCGCGGCCGATTTCCTCGTGAAGCCGTTCGACAAGAACACGTTGCACGAGAAGCTGCGTCAGTTCATGCCCGCCTTGGCGGCGTCGTAGACGCGCCGGCGGATACGGCAACGGCAACCATCCCGCGGTTAGCGAAGTTAAGACATGGAGCAGTCGACCTCCCCTCGCCGAATCCTCGTCGTCGACGACGAGCCGTTCGTGCTGAAAGTCCTCGTGCGGCAACTGACGCAACTCGGCTATCAAGACATCCTCTCGTACGAGCATGCGCAAGACGCGCTCGCCGTGCTGCAGCAGGAGGGCCATCAAGTCGATGTCGTCTTCACGGATCTGCAGATGCCGGGCATGGACGGCGTCGAGTTTCTGCGCCAACTCGTGCAAGGCGGCTATGACGGCCAAGTCGTGCTAGTGAGCGGCGAAGATGCGCGCATTCTGAAAAGCGCGGAAAGGCTCGCGTACTCGCGCGGCTTGCGCGTGCTCGGCTCGCTCGCCAAACCCGCCACGCGCGAGCAAGTGCAGCAACGGCTGGCCGGCGTTGCAGTCGCCGAATGCGAGGAGGTCGAGCGGCGCGCGTATTCCCCGGACGAACTGCGCGCGGCCATTGCGGAGAAACAACTCGTCGTCTGCTATCAGCCTCAAGTCGCCTTCGCCACCGGCGAGGTGATGGGCGTCGAAGCGATGATCGGCTGGCAGCATCCGCGCGACGGGCTCGTCCCTGCGGAGCGCCTGCTCGGCGACGAGGAATATTCAGGCATCGTACGCGATCTCACGCGCACGATGCTGCCCGCCGCACTCGAACAAGCCGCGCAGTGGCAGCACCTCGGCGACGATTTCCGGATCGGCATCAATTTGTCGATGGACGATCTGTCCGCGCTCGACTTCCCCGACTTCATCGTCGATGCAGCGGCGCAAGCGCGCTTTCCGCTCTCTCGTCTCGTGCTCGAAATCGCCGAAACGCGCATGACGCGCGACCGGCTGATTTCACTCGACGTGTTGACGCGGTTGCGCTTGAAACGCATCAGTCTGCTCATCGACGATTTCGGCGCGGGGCCATCGTCGCTTGCACACGTACACGATATTCCGTTCGACGAACTCAAGCTCGACGGCAACTTCGTGCACGGGGCGAGCCGCGACGCCTCGCTCAATGCGATCGTCAAAGCGAGTTTGCTGCTCGCCCGGCAATTGAACATGCGCACCATTGCGCAGGGCATCGACGATCTCGAGGACTGGCGTGTGCTGCGGGACATGTCGTGCGAAGTCGCGCAAGGCAGCTTCGTCGGCCCGCCCATGCTCGGCGATGCGCTGCCGCAGTGGGCGCTGACTTGGGCTAGCCGGTATGCCGCGCTCGCGCGCTGACGCGGCTCAACGCGCCTCGACCATGAGGACGTCGAGCATGAACGAGCCGTCGGCCTGCACGCCGTAGTATTCGCGCACCTCGTCGGGCGCGCTGCGCCACAGCGAACGAATGGCCGCCGCACGTTCTTCCGGCGTACGCATACGTGCGATCCACGACCCGAATTCGATCGGCAAACGCCAGCGCTCGCGCACGTTCGCTTCGAATCCCGCTTCGGCAAAGAACGCCACCCATTCGTCGGCGCGGTAGTTACGCACGTGCGAACCGTCGCGCAGGAGCTCGACCGCCTGCAAGTGCGTATCGAGCAGCGGGTGGTCCGCGCCGGCCACATCGATGAAGAGCACGCGCCCGCCCGGCTTCAAAACGCGCCGCACCTCGTTCAACGCGGGTTGGACGTCGTGCCAGTGGTGCGCGCTGAAGCGGCTGACAACCCAGTCGAACGACGCATCGGCAAACGGCAGGCGCTCGGCCGCGCCCTGCTCGGTGCGGATATTGGCGAGACCGCGCTCGCGCGCGGCTGCGGCCACCGTCGCAAGCATCGGCTCGGCAATGTCGTAGGCAAGCACCGAGCGCGCATGCGCGGCCAGCGCAAAGCTGGCGTGGCCGGCGCCACAGCCGAGATCGAGCACGTCCGCATCCTGTGTCGACGCCACTTCTCGGGCCAGCGTCTGCAGATCGGCGCCGCTCGCATGGACTTGGCTCGTCAAATAGGCGGCGGCGGTCGCGCCGAATGCGTCGGCAACCTGGTCATGGTGTTTCATCGGTGCGCTCCTTGGGCGGCAAATAAAATGGCGGGGCGAGCGGCCCGGCCCGCGCGTCGTACGCCTGCCGGCCGGGACGCGAGTCCATCGACCCCGCGTCCCGCTACAATATGACTCGTCGGGTACCGGTACAAGGCAAGCGAATATCCTGGTATCCGATCTACCCGGTTTTGCAGGTCCGGCGCCGGTCCGGTCGATTGCTCGACCGATTGCTCGACCGATTGCTCGACCGATTGCTCGACCGTCGCTTGCCTGACCGCTTGCCTGACCGCTTGCCTGACCGCTTGCCTGACCGCTTGCCTGACCGCTTGCCGCCGATTTGCCGATTTCCGATTCGATCGAATGTCATGACTTCCGCTTCGTCGTCCCGCCTGCGCCCGCACGCGCCTCCTGCCGAACCGGCGACGCAGAGCGGCGCGCCCCCCGGCGCCGACGCGCCGCCCGAGGCCAGCCCCGCCCGCGCGCTCGGGGAATTCATTCGCGCCCACCGCGAACGGCTCTCGCCGCAGGCCGTGGGCTTGCCGCCCGGCCCGCGCCGGCGTACGCCCGGCCTGCGACGCGAAGAGGTTGCGCAGCTGTGCGGCGTGAGCCCCACGTGGTACACGTGGATCGAGCAGGGGCGGCCGGTCTCGGCGTCGTCCGATGCCCTCGCGCGCATCGCCGTAGCGCTGCAGCTCTCGCGCGCCGAACGCGCCTATCTCTTCGAGCTCGCCGGCGAGCGCGACCCGGCCGAGCCGACGCCCGCGTCGAACGATGCGCCCGAGGCGCTGCTCGCAATGGTCGGCCTCATCGATGCGCCCGCCTACGTACTCGATCGGCAATGGAACGCGTTGGCCTGGAACCGGCACGCGGCCGAGCTTTTCGTCGGCTGGCTCGACGGCGAGCCCGATCCGGCGCGCGAGCGCAACTTGTTGCGATTCACCTTCACGGAACCGGCCGCCCGTAGGCTCATCGTCGACTGGGAGACACGCGCGCACCGCCTCGTGGCCGAGTTTCGCGCCGATTCGATTCGTCATCTGAATGACGGCCCCACGCGGGCGCTCATCGACGCGCTGATGGCCGAAAGCGAAGCGTTCCGGCACTTTTGGGCGTCGCAAAACGTGGGCGAACGCGAAGGCGGCGAACGCGCGTTCGACCATCCGCGGCTCGGACGCGTAATCTACGATCAGATCACGCTGCGGCCCGCGCATCGCGAGGATCTGCTGCTCGTCGTGCTGATGCGCGGTCGACGCACGTGAACGCGGGCGCGGGAGCGCCCTGCGCCGCTTTCCGGGCGGATGCGTCGCAGCTGTCGGCGCGGCGCGAGGCTCGGGGTAAGATAGCGCCCTAAGTCCACGACGGCCCTCAGGCCGCCATCATGACCACCATGCCCAACGAACCTACGCCGCCCGTGCTTGCGGCCCTGCTTGCGCGCGTCGCGGCCGAGGACGCCGCTGCGCTGCGCACGCTTTACGAGCTCACCAGTGCGAAACTGTTTGGCGTCGCGCTACGTATATTGGTGAAGCGCGAATGGGCGGAGGAAGCCTTGCAAGAGTCGTATGTGAACATCTGGCGTTATGCGGGCGACTACCGCGAGACGCTGGCGGCGCCTTTGACGTGGATGGCCGCGATCGTGCGCAATCGCGCGCTCGACAATCTGCGGCGACAGAAAGCGGTGACGTCCGACGGTTCGCCCGCGACGGCCGAATGGAACGAGGCGCTCGACGAGGTCATCGCGGGCGACGAGCGCGATCCGGCCGATGCGGCGCTGCTGTCCGAGCAGGCGAAGCAGCTCGCCATTTGCCTCTCGCGGCTCGAGGCGAGCCAGCGGCAGGCCGTCTCGCTCGCTTACTTGCGCGATCAGAGCCACAGCGAGATCGCCGAGCAACTGGCGGTGCCGTTGGGAACGGTCAAGTCGTGGGTGCGGCGCGGCCTCGAGAAATTGAAGGTTTGCATGGGGGGAGTGCATTGACATGAACCTACACAGGCACCCCGATCTAATCGACCGCCTCGCCGGCGAATATGCGCTAGGCGTGCTGCGCGGCGGCGCGCGCAAGCGTTTCGAGCACCTTGCCCGGCAAGATCGCCACGTGCGCGAAGCCATCGACAGCTGGCACGCGCGCATCGGCGCCATGGCCGAGCTCGCCCCGAGCGTCGAGCCGCCCGCCAGCGCATGGCCCGGCATCGAGCGCCGGCTCGCGCTGACGGAAGCGGCCAGGCGGCTGGAAGCGGCGCCCCGCGCCGCGAGCGGATCGAACGCTTCGACGCGCGCCTTCGGACCGGCCCGCGCCCGCTGGTTCGAGTCGCTCGCGTTCTGGCGCACCTGGTCGTTCGGTGCGACCGGCTTGGCGCTGGCGGCCGCGATCGCGCTGGCGGTGACACTGCGCCCGCTTGCACCGGAAAGCAGCGCACCGATCCGGCAAACCGCGCAAACGGCTCAGCCGAGCGCAGCGAAGATCGAACGTGTCGCGTACGTCGCCGCGCTCGTGCCGCCCGATCAACCGAAAAGCCCGACCATGGCGTTCGTCATGTGGGACGACAAGAACGCTATGGCCAGCCTGCACCGCATGAGCGGGGGCGATGCGCCGCCGCCGGGCAAAAGCGAGCAGTTATGGGGCGTCATGCGCGACGGCAAAATGGTCTCCCTTGGCATGGTGCCGCCCGGTGCGGTCGTCGACATGAAACTGCACGGCATGAACGTCTATGCGAAGCTGGCCATCTCGCTCGAGCCGCCGGGCGGCTCGCCGCGCGCCGACGGCCCAAGCGGCCCGGTAGTCTGCGAGGGCGCATTGATGGCGACGGCCTGAGGCCCGTACCCGCACTACCCGCACGGCCGGCCTCATCGCTTTCCGTCGACGCCGTGCGCGCCGCCCACTCGACCGGCCGCGCCGGAGCGCCCGGGCAGCGGTGATAAAATCGACGGCTTCCCGCCGCTGCGGCGCACCCTTTCACTGCCCATCATCATGACGTCTCAACTGCACAAAAAAGGCGAAGCCTGGTCGGCTCGCTTCTCCGAGCCGATGTCGGAACTCGTCAAGCGCTATACGTCGTCGGTGTTCTTCGACAAACGCATGGCGCTCGTCGATATCGAAGGCTCGCTCGCGCATGCGAAGATGCTGGCCGCGCAAAAGATCATCGGCGACGACGATCTGTCGGCCATCGAGCGAGGCATGGCGCAGATCAAGGGTGAAATCGAGCGCGGCGAATTCGAGTGGCAGCTCGATCTCGAAGACGTCCATCTGAATATCGAGGCGCGCCTGACCGCGCTGATCGGCGACGCCGGCAAGCGCCTGCATACAGGCCGGTCTCGCAACGACCAAGTCGCCACCGACATTCGCCTGTGGCTGCGCGGCGAGATCGACCGCATCGGCGGCCTCGTCAAGGATCTGCGCACGGCGCTCGTCGATCTGGCCGAGCAGCACGCCGAAACGATCATGCCCGGCTTCACGCACCTGCAAGTCGCGCAGCCCGTCACGTTCGGCCACCATCTGCTTGCTTACGTGGAAATGTTCGGCCGCGACGCGGAGCGCATGCGCGATTGCCGCACGCGGGTGAACCGCCTGCCGCTCGGCGCCGCGGCGCTCGCGGGCACGAGCTACCCGATCGATCGCCATGCCGTAGCGAAAACGCTCGGCTTCGACGGCATCTGCGCGAACTCGCTCGACGCCGTATCCGACCGCGATTTCGCGATCGAATTCACGGCCGCCGCCGCGCTCGTCATGACGCACGTATCGCGCTTTTCCGAGGAACTCGTGCTGTGGATGAGCCCGCGCGTGGGCTTTATCGACCTGGCCGATCGCTTCTGCACGGGCTCGTCGATCATGCCGCAGAAGAAGAACCCCGACGTGCCGGAACTCGCGCGCGGCAAAACGGGGCGCGTGAACGGCCACCTCATGGCCTTGCTGACGCTGATGAAGGGCCAGCCGCTCGCGTACAACAAGGACAATCAGGAAGATAAAGAACCGCTGTTCGACACCGTCGACACCGTGGCCGACACGCTGCGCATCTTCGCGGAAATGGTGGCCGGCATCACGGTGAAGCCGCAGGCGATGCGCGCGGCGGCGCTGCAAGGATTTTCGACGGCCACGGACCTGGCCGACTATCTCGTCAAGCGCGGGCTGCCGTTTCGGGACGCGCACGAGGCCGTCGCGCTGGCGGTGCGCATCTGCGTCGATCGCGGCTGCGATCTGGCCGATCTCACGCTAGAAGAAATGCGCCGGGAATTGCCGAACGTCGCGCATTTGATCGGCGAAGACGTCTTCGGCTATCTCACGCTCGAAGGCTCGGTGGCAAGCCGCAATCATCCGGGCGGCACGGCGCCGGAACAAGTGCGCGCCGCGGTACAGGCTGCCCGCAAAACGCTTTGAGCGCCGGGGCGGATCGGCCGTCCGCCGCCAATCTGCAATTCGGCGATAACCGACTGGTCAGTCGTTGCCGACCGTCTCCGACAGCCGCTTGACCGTCGCCACACGCTCGCCGATCAAATCGGCGCGCTCGGCTTCGGTGCCGAGCGGCGACGTCGCATCGAAATAAGCCGTCCACGCACGCTGCGCGTGCGACAGCACCGGCCGCGCACGCGCCGGGAGCTTCTCGCGCAGTGCGCGCGCGTACCGGCGCAAATCGAACTGTGCGTGCTCGCAAGCGGCGTCCGACATGCAAGGACGCATGCGCTCCGTATGTGCGCGCGCGTCGTCGCTCTGCGCTCGTGGCGTTGCCGTGCTCCTCGTGGCCATCGACGCGGCTGGAGCCGCTCCTGCCGCCGGCAGCGCAGAAGTCGCACCGGACGCACTGGACGTGCCGGACGCGGACGAAGCCGGCGCAGGCGCGGGCGGCGCGAACCGCGACGCCGCGTGCCGCACGGCCAGGGCGCGATCGCGCACCGACTGCAACAGCACGTTCGCTTGCGTGATCGCATAGGCGCCGCCGCGCGTGGTGGCGAAGACTGCGTGCACGAGCAGCACCTCCTCCTTGCGCCACGCGAGCCAACGGCGCTGACTCGCATCCCAGCCGCGCCGATCGTCGTCGGGCGCATTGGCCGAAATCGACTTCATCGCCGTATCGATTGCACCCTGCCACGCGTCGCGCGCCGCATCGATGCATTGCACCTGGCCGGCCGTCGTCGAACGGTCGGCGCGCGCCAGGCAGTTCTGCATCGCCGTGTCGATGGGATCGGCGCGCGCCGCTTCGGCACGCGCCGTGCCCGGCGCGGCCGCCAAGACGGCGGCGAGAACGCCGAGCGCACCGCACGCGGTGAGCGCCGAGAAGAAGAGATTCGTCAGTCGTAACATCGTTAAACGCGTACGCAATCGACGAAATATTCCGTGCGCCCGTTGACCGTTTCGGCCACGAGCCCGTGAATGTCCGTCGAGAAACCGGGGAAGCGCTCGTTGAACTCGCGAGCGAACCGCAGATAATTGACGATCGTCTTGTTGAAGCGCTCGCCGGGGATCAAAAGCGGGATGCCCGGCGGATACGGCGTGAGCAGGATGCTCGTCACACGCCCTTCGAGCTCGTCGATCGGCACGCGATCGATCTCGCGGTGCGCGAGCTTCGCGAACGCCTCGGACGGCTTCATCGCGGGCTCCATGTTCGACAAATACATTTCCGTCGTCAGCCGCGCGATGTCGTTCGCGCGATACACGCCATGGATGGCTTGGCACAGATCGCGCAAGCCCATGCGCTCGTACGCCGGATGGTGCGCGACGAACTCGGGCAGCACGCGCCAGAGCGGCTGGTTCGTGTCGTAATCGTCCTTGAATTGCTGCAATTCGGTCACCATCGAGTTCCATCGGCCCTTCGTGATGCCGATCGTGAACATGATGAAAAACGAGTACAAGCCCGTTTTTTCGACGATGATGCCGTGCTCGGACAGATACTTCGTCACGATTGCCGCCGGAATCCCCGTTTCGCCGAAGTCGCCGGCCATGTCGAGCCCCGGCGTAACGATCGTCGCCTTGATCGGGTCGAGCATGTTGAAGCCGTCGGCGAGCGGGCCGAAGCCGTGCCATTGATCCTCGGCGCGCAAGATCCAGTCCTCGCGCGAGCCGATGCCCTCGTCGGCAAGCGCCTCGGGGCCCCAAACCTGGAAGAACCAATCGTCGCCGTATTCGGCGTCGACCTTGCGCATCGCACGGCGGAAATCGAGCGCCTCGGCAATCGACTCTTCGACGAGCGCCGTGCCGCCGGGCGGCTCCATCATCGCCGCGGCGACATCGCACGAAGCGATGATCGCGTATTGCGGGCTCGTCGACGTATGCATGAGATACGCCTCGTTGAAGCGATGCCGATCGAACACGCGATGCTCCGAGTCTTGCACGACGATCTGCGAAGCCTGCGAGATGCCGGCGAGCAGCTTGTGCGTCGAGTGCGTCGCGAACACGAGTGCGCCCGTGCGCGGACGTCCCGCGCCGATCGCGTGCATGTCCCGGTAGAACGGATGGAACTCCGCGTGCGGCAGCCAGGCTTCGTCGAAATGCAGCGTATCGAGAAAATCGCCGAGCAAGTCTTTGATCATCTCGACGTTGTAGACGACTCCGTCGTACGTGCTCTGCGTAATCGTCAGAATGCGCGGTTTGAGATCCGGGTTCTTTTCGAGCGCTTCGCGCGCGAAGGGGTTCGCCAGAATCTTCTTGCGAATGTTTTCGGGCTTGAACTCGTCGCGCGGGATCGGCCCGATGATGCCGAAGTTGTTGCGCGTCGGCGTGAGAAACACGGGAATCGCGCCCGTCATCGTGATCGCGTGCAGGATCGACTTGTGGCAATTGCGGTCGACCACGACGATGTCGCCCGGCGCGACCGTCGCGTGCCAGACGATCTTGTTCGACGTCGACGTCCCGTTCGTCACGAAGAACAAATGATCGGCGTTGAAGATGCGCGCCGCATTGCGCTCCGATGCCGCGACGGGGCCGATGTGATCGAGCAGTTGCCCGAGTTCGTCGACGGCGTTGCAGACGTCGGCGCGCAGCATGTTTTCGCCGAAGAACTGGTGGAACATCTGCCCGAGGGGGCTCTTCAGGAATGCGACGCCGCCCGAGTGACCGGGGCAGTGCCACGAGTACGAGCCCTCGTCGGCGTACTTGACGAGTTCCTTGAAGAACGGCGGCGCGAGCGAATCGAGGTAGACCTTCGCTTCGCGCACGATATGGCGCGCGACGAACTCGGGCGTGTCCTCGAACATGTGGATGAAGCCGTGCAGTTCGCGCAGGATGTCGTTGGGCAGGTGGCGCGACGTGCGCGTTTCGCCGTAGAGGAAGATCGGAATATCCGAATTGCGGCGGCGCACTTCGGTGACGAACGCCCGCAACTCCAGAATGGCTGTCGCGAGTTCGGGCAGTTCGCCGTCGGGCCCCGTTTCGCCGAGCATGAGTTCGTCGTCGTCGATCGACAGAATGAAGCATGACGCGCGGCTCGATTGCTGCGCGAACGAAGTCAGGTCGCCGTAGCTCGTGAGACCGAGCACTTCCACGCCTTCACCCTCGATCGCTTCCGCAAGCGCACGAATGCCCGAGCCCGAGATGTTCTCGGAGCGAAAATCTTCGTCGATGATGACGACGGGGAAACGAAACTTCATGGGCGAATCTCCAAAAACAAGGACCGCGGGCACGGGTATTTCATCCCATGTGCCGGCGGCCGCCGAAACTTCTTAGTGTCTACGCGCTACGCGTCCGTTATATGACGGTGAACAACGCTATGTCTTGGGCAGCGTCACGCCGTGCTGCCCCTGGTATTTCCCGCCCCGGTCGGCGTAAGACACGTCGCACACCTCGTCGCTCTCGAAAAACAGTACCTGGGCGACGCCTTCGTTCGCGTAGATCTTCGCCGGCAGCGGCGTCGTATTCGAGAACTCGAGCGTCACGTAGCCTTCCCATTCGGGCTCGAACGGCGTCACGTTGACGATGATCCCGCAACGCGCATAGGTCGACTTGCCCAGACAGACGGTCAGCACGTTGCGCGGAATGCGGAAATACTCGACCGTGCGTGCGAGCGCGAACGAATTCGGCGGAATGATGCAGACGTCGCCCTTGAAGTCGACGAACGATTTTTCGTCGAAATTCTTGGGATCGACGATCGTCGAATTGATGTTCGTGAAGATCTTGAATTCGTCGGCGCAGCGAATGTCGTAGCCGTAGCTCGACGTCCCGAAGCTGACGATCTTGCGGCCGTCCTCGCTCGTGCGTACCTGATCGGGCACGAACGGCTCGATCATGTTGTGCTGTTCGGCCATGCGCCGAATCCACTTGTCGGATTTAATGGTCATAAAAAGACGCTAAAAAAGCGGATTACTGCCGAATCATGCCGCACGCGAGCGCCGTGCCGACGCTACGGTCGGGGAACGCCGGATCGCTCGGCTCATGGGCCACGAGCACCGAGCGGCCCACGACGGAACGCACGCCATCGAGCGAGACCTCGGGCGCGACGATGAAGCCTGCCGCCACGCCGGTCGCATCCGCATGGATGTTGCCGAGATCGCCCGCTCGCCGCACCCCTGCCTTGAGCCGTTCGGCCCCCGGCGCGAACACCGCGCCGGCGCTCGAGCCGTCGGCCGCATTGCAGTCGGCGCGCTCGTGCACCTGCAGCGCGTGATCGCTGTTCGGCGGCAGCCCGATCAGGTTGTACGTCACCTGCACCCCGTCCGCGCGCTCGATGAACGTGACGGAGCCCCGCGCCGTATTGCCGACGGTGGGCAATATCTGCGCGTCCGCGCGTTTTTCGTGGGGGCCGAAATAGGCTGCGCAGCCGCCCAGCGCCGCGCTGGCCGCCAACAGCAAGGCGGCGACGGCAACGGTGCCGGGACGGTGGGCGCACCGCCCGCCGGTTCGTTCTCTCATGCGATCCTCATGCCGGCGCACGGCGCGCCTTGCGCCGCCGAGCCGGACTCGTACGAAGGCGACATGATACCGCGACGCGAGCGACGCAAGCACAATCGGGGCCTTGCGCCGCACCGAGCGGGGCGGCGTCCTCGAAAAGGCGCACGCCCGTGCGTCACGTGTCTTGAACGACGATGGTGGGAAACTTCGCGCTCATATCGCGCGCCCGCTCGGCGATGCGGATCGCCACCTTGCGCGCGATGTCTCGATAGATCTCGGCGATGCGGCCGTGCGGGTCCGCCGCAACGGTCGGGTTTCCGCTATCCGCCTGCTGGCGAATGCCGATGTCGAGCGGCAGGCTGCCGAGCACGTCGACGCCGTAATCCGCGGCCATGCGCCCGGCCCCGCCCGTTCCGAATATAGGCTCTTCATGGCCGCAGTGCGAGCAGATATGGATGCTCATGTTCTCGACGAGCCCGAGGATCGGCACGCCGACTTTCTCGAACATCTTGAGCCCTTTTTTCGCGTCGATGAGGGCGATGTCCTGCGGCGTGGTGACGATGACCGCGCCCGTCACGGGCACCCGCTGCGCGAGCGTAAGTTGGATGTCGCCGGTTCCGGGCGGCATGTCGACGATAAGGTAGTCGAGTTCGCCCCAATTCGTCTGCCGCAGCAGTTGTTCGAGCGCCGACGTGGCCATCGGGCCGCGCCAGACCATGGGGTTGTCCTGATCGACGAGAAAGCCGATCGAATTGGCCTCGATGCCGTGGCCTTTCATCGGATTCATCGACTGGCCGTCCGGCGACTCGGGGCGCCCATCGATCCCGAGCATCA
The DNA here is from genome assembly GCA_036384755.1 of Trinickia sp. GTDB lineage: Bacteria > Pseudomonadota > Gammaproteobacteria > Burkholderiales > Burkholderiaceae > Trinickia. The sequence goes on from DASVLS010000121.1 coordinate 32,761, forward strand.
TCGGCAGCGAGGGCCCGTAGATATCGGCGTCGAGAATGCCGACGGCCGCGCCTTCGCTCGCGAGCGCGAGCGCGAGATTGACGGCCGTCGTGCTCTTGCCCACCCCGCCCTTGCCCGAGGCCACGGCAACGATGTTCTTCACCTTGGGCAGCAGCTTGACGCCCGGCTGGACCGTATGCGCGACGATGGACTGCGACACCGCGACCTGAGCCCGTTCCACGCCGGGCACGTTCAGAAGCGCCTGCTCGACGATCGAGCGGACCCTGTCGAACTGGCTCTTCGCCGGATAGCCGAGGACGATCTCGGCGCTGACGGCAGCGCTGTCGACGCTGACGTTTTTGACACCCTTGCCGGCCGCGAACGGCCGGCCCGTGTTGGGATCGGTGACGGCCGCGAGCGCGGCGTCGACCTGGGCCCGATCAATACTCATCGATTCGACTCCGAGGGAAAGCGAGCGTGACCGCCGTCGCAGGGACGGCGGCACCGGAATTGTTGCGGCAAAACAAAAGGTTGAACGCCAAAGCCGCGCGCCGTTGCCAATAGATGGGCTGCCGGGTTGCGCCGTGCAGCGGCCGAGCCGCAAAAGGGCCGAATCTGCGTCCATCGGTACTATTGTAGTGGCTAGCGATGGGCACGTCGCCACGCGAAGCCGATACGTCGCCATGCTCGCCGGTCCACACGCGGCACGGCGCGCAACGCGCTAGCACCGCTTTTCCTTCGGCCTGGGCCCTTTGGCGGTTCTCGGGCCCGGTGGATGCTAGCCGGTGCTAAGCTGAAGCGAGTGGCGTCACGCCCAAAGCCATGATGCCGCCGCGGCATTTCCGCCCCAAAAAATTGCAAACATTTGTTGCGCGCCATTGCCAAATGGCGAAAGGCAGGGCAACTTCCCGCTGCGGCACGCCGAAAGCGGGACCTTTCAGGCGCTCTGGCCTGCCGCCCTACCGGTGGCTTACGCCGCCGCGCGGTCGCAGCGAACGCCTGCCCGGTCTCGGCTCGGCTCGAGCGTTGCCGGTTCGCGCGGGCAGCGCGAGCGACCGTCAATTCAGAGAGGACACCAACATGAACGCAAAAACTGTCACCCGTCTCACCGCTTTCGCCCTGACCGGCGCGATTCTCGCCGGGTGTGCGACCCAACAGCAAAGTAATACGGCGGCCGGCACGGGTATCGGCGCCGCGCTAGGCGCCGGCATCGGCGCCCTGGCCGGCGGCGGCAAGGGGGCAGCAATCGGCGCGGGCGTCGGCGCCCTGGCCGGCGGCGTCACCGGCTACAACTGGCAAGCGATTCGCAACAAGCTGTCGGGCGCCTCCAGAGGTACCGGCACGCAAGTCACCGAGCAGCCCGATGGCTCCCTCAAGCTGAACATTCCGAGCAACGTAACGTTCGCGACGAATAGCTACCAGATCAATCCGGCGCTCTATCCGACGCTGAACGAACTGGCGACCCAAATGCAGCAGCATCCGGAACTCGTCGCCGAAGTGCGCGGATACACCGACAGCACGGGTAGCACGCAACTGAACCAAAGGCTGTCGCAAAATCGGGCGCAAAGCGTGGCGACCTACCTCAGCCAGCACGGCGTCGCGCCCAATCGTCTCGCGGCGGAGGGCTACGGCCCGAGCAATCCGGTTGCCGACAACGGCACCGAGGCGGGCCGAGCACAAAACCGGCGTGTGGAAGTCTATCTGCGAGCAACGTCGCAACCCGCGGGCTAAGCGCCTCGAGCAGCCCGGCACGCCGTACCTGTGCCGGGCCTGTTCGTTCGCGGCCGCGCGGGCGTTTCGTCCGCGTCGAGCCGCCGAAAAAACAGCGACGGAAGGCGGCTAGAAGGCGCCGGTAAACGATTCGAAAAATTTTTCGAACTCGACGGCATCTCGCTTGTCTGTATATTCGGTACGTGGCTGGCAAGCGCCGCTGCGTCACCATTCTCCTCTTGTCGTTGTTGCTCCGGGGCCGAACGCCCCGGTTTTTTTTGGCGTATCGCCGCTGGCCCGTTTTCTCTTCCCCCTTGTTTTCCCATTAGCGCTCAGGTCGTGCTGACGCACCTGCTCCACCGCGTACGCGCCGTTGGCGGGGTGCGACCCGCGCTCTCGCTGGCTCTGCGCATCGCGGTCTGCGTTTTCCGCGCTCGTTACGCGCCTTTTCGGCGCTTTTGCGGGGCGCATCGGCATCGATGCGGTCCTACAGCGCCGCGCGAGCCTGCGGCGCCTGCTAAAATCGCCGCTTTCCCTCAAGCAGTGCCGCCTTCTACACGCTCATGACCGTATCCGCCCCTCATTCAGCCGCGCAAGCCGGCGCGGGCGCCGCCCGCCGCCGCATTCTCGTGACGTCCGCTTTGCCTTACGCAAATGGGCAGATCCACCTCGGCCATCTGGTCGAGTACATCCAGACGGACATCTGGGTGCGCGCGATGCGAATGCACGGGCACGAGGTCTATTACGTCGGGGCCGACGACACGCACGGCACGCCGGTCATGCTCAGCGCCGAAAAGGAAGGCATCACGCCGAAGCAGCTCATCGAGCGCGTATGGGGCGAGCACACGCGCGATCTGGGCAACTTCCTCGTCTCGTTCGACAACTATTACTCGACCGATTCCGAGGAAAACCGCGAACTGTGCGAAACGATCTACCGACGGCTCGAGCAAGCCGGCCTGATCGATGCGCGCGAGATCGAGCAAGCCTACGATCCCGTCAAGGAGATGTTCCTGCCGGACCGCTTCATCAAGGGCGAATGCCCGAAATGCGGCGCGAAGGATCAATACGGCGACAGCTGCGAAGTATGCGGTTCGACCTATCAACCGACCGATCTCGTCAACCCGTATTCGGCCCTGTCGGGCGCCACGCCGGTGCGGCGCAAGTCGACGCACTATTTTTTCCGGCTGTCCGACACGCGCTGCGAGAGTTTCCTGCGCGAATGGGTGAGCGGCCTCGCCCAGCCCGAAGCGACGAACAAGATGCGCGAATGGCTCGGGCAAGCCGGCGACGCCAAGCTCGGCGATTGGGACATCTCGCGCGATGCGCCGTACTTCGGTTTCGAGATCCCCGGTGCGCCAGGCAAGTACTTTTACGTCTGGCTCGATGCGCCGGTGGGGTATTACGCGAGCTTCAAAAACCTCGCCGCCAAGCGCGGGATCGATTTCGAAGACTGGATCAAGCCGGGCTCGACGGCCGAGCAATACCACTTCATCGGCAAGGACATCCTCTATTTCCACACGCTGTTCTGGCCGGCCATGCTCGAATTCGCGGGCTACCGCACGCCGACCAACGTCTTCGCGCACGGCTTCTTGACGGTGGACGGCGCCAAGATGTCGAAATCGCGCGGCACGTTCATTACCGCGAAGAGCTTCATCGAGACCGGGCTGAACCCCGAGTGGCTGCGCTACTACTTCGCGGCGAAGCTGAACGCCACGATGGAAGACTTGGATTTGAATCTCGAGGATTTCCAAGCGCGCGTCAACAGCGACATCGTGGGCAAGTACGTCAACATCGCGAGCCGCGCCGCAGGTTTCCTGATCAAGCGTTTCGACGCGCGCGTGCAGGACAGCGCGATGCACCACCCGCTGCTCGCAACGCTGCGCGCGGCGATCCCGCAAATCGCGGCGCACTACGAAGCGCGCGAATACGGCCGGGCGATGCGCCAGACGATGGAACTGGCCGACGCCGTGAACGGCTATGTCGACACGGCCAAGCCGTGGGATCAAGCGAAAGATCCGGCGAACGCCGCGGCGCTGCACGAGACGGTCAGCGTCAGCCTCGAAGCGTTCCGGCTGCTGACCATTGCGCTCAAGCCCGTGCTGCCCGCCCTTGCGGCGAAAGTCGAGGCGTTCCTCGGCATCGGCGCACTGGCATGGGCCGACGCCGATACGCCGCTATCGTCGACGCAGCCCATCAACGCCTATCAGCATTTGATGACGCGCATCGACCCTAAGCTGATCGAGGCGCTGATCGCCGCGAATCGCACGTCGCTGCAGCCGACGGAAACCGGTGCGGCCGCAACCGCCGCGGCCGCGACGAGCAAAGCGAAGCAAAAAGCGGCGGCCGCGCCCGTCGACGCCGAGCAGAGCGCGACGATCTCGATCGACGACTTTGCGAAGATCGACCTGCGCATCGCGCTCATCGTCGATTGCAAAGCCGTGGAAGGATCCGACAAGCTGCTGCAACTGACGCTCGACGTCGGCGAGGAGAAAACGCGCAATGTGTTCTCCGGCATCAAGTCGGCATATCGCCCCGAAGATCTCGTCGGCAAGCTGACCGTCATGGTGGCCAACCTCGCGCCGCGCAAGATGAAGTTCGGCATGTCCGAAGGGATGGTGCTGGCCGCATCGAGCGCGAACGAGAAGGCCGAGCCCGGTCTTTATATCCTGGAACCGCATAGCGGCGCCAAGCCAGGCATGCGCGTGCGCTGAGGCGACACGCGCCGCCGGCCGGCAGAACCCAACGTGCATGCTGGCCGGCGGCTCGAAGCGACCGCCCCGCCTTGGGGCCGCCGCCTACGCCTAACGCACCGGCTCAGTGCCGGCCGCGCCAGCCGTCGAAGCGGCGCGTAAAGTCGATGTCGATGCCTTGGAACGTGCCCGTGTAGAGCGCGACGGACCAAAAGCGCGACAAGTTGATGGTGGCCTTGAACGCGTTGCTCGCCGATTGCAACCCTTGCTCGTAACCGAGCACGAGCCGCTCGTTGATCGCTTTCGACAGCATCACGACCTGCGAATCGGTCAACCCGACTTCGCTGCGCCCCACCGAAAACTCGTCGAGCCCGAACGTCTGCGCGACACGCTTGCCCGTTGCGCTGCCCAGCAGCGCAAGCGCCGTCGTCATCGAGCTTTGCTGTCCGAGATTGTTGCCCTGGTCCGTCCCATGGCCGAACAACAGCCACGAGAGCTTTTCGTTATCGGCCACGTTCGGCTCCGATACGAGCTTGACGATGGGCGCACGCACCGTTCCCGTCACCTGAACGCCCGCTTCCACCTCTTGATTGCGGCGCATCGCGAGGATGTTGATACCGGGATTCGCCACCGGCCCATTGAACGTGAAATAGCCGTTCTCGATCGCGAGCTTGCGGCCGAAACTCGTGTAAGTCGACCCCTCCGTCACGCCCACGTTGCCGATCGCGCGCAGCGGCTGATTCGGCGCCGACATCACCGTGACCGTTCCGCGCAGCCCGAGATCGGCGCCTTGGCCGCGGAAGCGGAAATCGTTGCCCAGATTGATGTCCACGTTCGCGCGCGGCGCGAAGCGGCCGACCGGCTTGTTCGTCGGCTCGGAGGGGCGCGGGCGCGCCCCGCGCACGAGCATATGGTTACGCACGATGACGACATCGTCGGACAGACGCGGCGCCGGCTGCTCGGGCAGGTCGAACAGCGCGTGATCGACCTTGAACTTACCGTCGATGTCGAGGCCGCCGCCGGGGCCGCCGTTGGCCATCGTCGCACTGCCCGACAACGACAACTGGCGGTCGGGCGCGGCAAATAGTTCGAGCTTGTCCGCAACGATGCGCGCCGTGAGGTCGGGCTCGGCCTGGTCGAGCCGAATCCGGCCCGTCGCCTTCAGCGTACCGTCGCCGCCGTGGAACTCGACGCGCTGCAAATCGACGAGGTTCTCGGTCAACGCGATTCGCACGATGCCGTCTTTCAGTTGCACGCCTTGATCGACGAGCGTGGCCGAAATGTCGTCGCCGACGAGCGCGCCGGATGCGGTAGGCTTCGCCCGGGTACCGCCCAGCACGAGGTTCAAGGCAAGGCGGCCGTCGAGCACATAGCTCGGGCCGAACAAGCCTCCCGTCGTCTTCAACGCCGGCACGTCGAAGGCGAGCTTGCCCGAGAGCGGCGCGTCGGCGCCCAGCGAGAGCAGTCCCCCGCGCGCCGGATCGGGCGTCAGCCCCGCGCCGACGTTCGCATCGAGCGTGCCGATACGGCTTGCCGCGGCCCTTGCGCTGACGACCAGGCGCCGCCCGCCCTCGAAGTCGGCCCGCGCGGAGAGCGCCGTGATGCCGAGCGCCGACGTGCCGTATCCCGTCGAAACCGTGACATCGCCGCTGCGGCGCTCGAGGCGCGCGTAACCGCTCGCGGTGCGCCCGAGCGTGAAGTTCCACTCGGCCCCGAGCACGAGATCGCTCGACACGCGCGAGGGCGTGCCCGTCAGCGTCTGACGGATCGCGAGGAAACGCGCGGCCGAAAGGTTCGAGGCGCTGCCGGCGGAACGGATCGCCCCGTGGTCGTAGACGAACGATTTCAGGTCGAGCGTCGCGCCTTCGATGACGAGGCGCGTCGGGCCGAGCGTCACGCGCTCGCTGCCGGCGGACAGGGCCAGCGGCGCTTGCAGCTCGAGCGCCGGCATGCCGCGATTCGTTAGCCGCGCGAGCGTACCGTCCCAACGCGGGCCGTCGCGCGTGTCCGTGACGCCGCCCGTCCCGGCGAGCGCCAGATCGACGGTGCGTTTGTTCACCGCGCCTTTCGCTTGTGCATCGAACGTGTGCTTGGCCCGCGTGCCTGCGACGTGCGCCGTCAGCGTGGTCAACTCGATGGCGCCGGCGTGCACGTCGCGCGCGTCGGTCGATAGTTCCAACGCGCCCGTCGCCCCGTCGCGAATACGCGCGCTGCCTGTCGCCGCCCCGATCCGAGTCTTGCCGAACGACAAGCCGCGGGCATCGTAGCGCAGCGTGACCTCGGGATGGGCCAGCGAGCCCGTCAGATCGCCGTCGGCAAGCACGGTGCCGGCCACGCCGAAGCCAAGCCGGTCGAGCCGCGGCGCGTCCACATGGAAACGCAGACGGTCGCCCGCTCCGCCGAAGCTGCCGTGCAGCTCCACGTCGTTCCCGGCGATCGACAGCGTGGCGTTGCTCGGCAAGAGCCGCGTGCCGAGGAGCTCGATCGTGCCTTGCCCCGTCAATGGGAATCCGTCGTAGACGCTATCGCCGAGGTCGAAGCGCAGCTTCGACGACAACGAGGGCGCGAGTGCGCCGGCTGCGCTGAATCGCCCCGTGATCCGCGCCTCGGGCAGCTTCAGGGCCGCGCTGGACTGTTTCGCCGAGACGGGCTTGGCGGCATTCGCCGCGCGTGCGGATGGCGCGTTGCGGGCTGTCGACGGCGCCGCGGGCCGTTCCGAAGCCAGCACGCGCCGTGGATCGAAATTCGTCAGGGCGGCACTGAAGTCGTAGTGCCGGCTCGCGTCCTGCGCGAGCTCGCCCTTGAGCTCGAGGCGTCCGTCGCCCGCGTCGATGCGCATGTCATGCAGCGCGATGCGCCCCCGCTCCAACGCCGCGTGAGCCCGCGCGCGCAAGCGCGCCCGCGGATCGTTCAGATCGAGCGACAGCGATCGCGTCGCGCCATCCAAGGCCACACCGATCGGGCCGGAAAAATCCGTGGGCCGCACGTACGGCGTCAGCGTCGCCAAGTCGAGCCCCTTCGCCGTCAGATCCAAGCGCCCCTTGCCGTGCGCCAAGGTGCCGCCGCCGGTCAGCGTCGCGCCGTGCACGAGCCGCACCGTCAGGCCGTCGAGCCGCTGGGCTCGCTCGTCGAGCCGCACGTCCGCATGCGCGTCGACGATCGGCAAGCGGTGTTCGACGAGGGGCCCCGGCGACGCATTGACGATGTCGACAGGCCCTGTAACGACGAGCGGGCCGGCACCGGGCACCGGCGCAAGCGTCGCGGTCAGCGACAGATCGGCCTGCGGCGCGCCGGCACTGAACACGCGCGGGTCCACGTGATCGATGGCGATCGTCGCACGCTCGAGCGGCACCGGCGAGAACGGCGTGGCTTGAATATGGGCGCGTCCGTTCAGCTTCATGCCGCTCGCGGTGGCGTCCGCAACCAGCGATTGGAGCGTGCCGGAGAGCTTGGCCTGCAATTGCGCCGGTGCGCCGGAGAGCGTGCCCGTGGCCGACAACGCCCCACTCAGCGCGAACGGCCGCACGCCGTCGAGCGACACATGAGCCGCCAGCGCCCCGTAAGAGGTCTCGAGCCCATCGAGGAATAGCGCGTGATGCCGGCCGTCGCTGCGGCCATGAAGCCGCAGCCGATCGATCTCCGCAGCCGATGCGCCGTTGCGCAAGATGAGCTTGTCTACGCTTAGCGCCCGCACGTCGAGTTCGATGGGCAAGCGCAAATCGGCCGGAAGCGGCGTCGGCGCCTTGTTCGCCGACGGTGCGAGCCGGGCGTCGATCGTCCCCGCCTGCAGCGTCTCGACGGTCAACCGCCACGGCGCGCGCGTCAACGCCCATCGGCCCGAGAGACGATCGATGCGAATGTCGGTCGGCGGCGCGCCGGCCGGCCCCGCGCCATCGCGCCAGCGCACGCCCGCGAGCTCGACGCCATGGGCGAGGGTGCCGCCTTCGAACGTGCCGGACAGCCTCCCGCCCGTTATCGCGACGGCGGCCCGCCACGCGAGCCGCGTACCGGGCTCGGTGGCGACCGCGCCATATAGCGCGGCGGCAAGGACCGCCATGAGCACGACGAGCGCCGACGCCGTCCACGCGAGGGCACGCAGCCCACGACGCTTTCGCCGCGGGGTTTCAGGCGCGTTCCGTTCGTTCGGCTCGTTGGGCGCTCCCCCTCCCCCCGCCCCCGCCGCGGGCGCAGAACCGGCGTCCGAACGCTCGGCGTCCGTCACGTCTCGTTGCGGCGGCAGCGGCGGCGGCGGCGGCGGCGGCGAATCGTGGGTCATGCGAACGGGTTCCTTGGCGATGTGGAGCAAGCAACGAGTTGAGAGATCAAAAAGCGATGCCGAGCGTCAGATACGGCCGCACGCTCCCGTTGCGCGTGCCATAGGCGAGATCGACGTTGATCGGCCCGACAGGGCTGCGCCAGCGCACGCCAAAGCCCACGCCCGGATAAAACACGCGCTCGCCCCAGGCGTCCGCCGCGGTGCCGATATCGTAAAACACGGCCGCGCCCCAATCGTGCGTGAACCAATGTTGATACTCGGCCGTCGCGGTCAGCAGATACTTGGTCGGCAGCACCGAACCTTCCACGTTGTTGCCGATGCTTTGGAAGCCGTAGCCTCGAACGGAATTGGAGCCCCCGGCCCGAAACAGCAGCGATGCCGGAATGCCCGTGGTGCCGCCGCTCGTGAATACGCCGCCTAGCTCGGCGCGCAGAAGCAAGAGGTCGCGTTTGAACAGCGGCACGTACTGTACGCCGCGCGCGTACCCGCGCGCGAAGCTCTGATCCGTGGCGAGCCCCTTCACGGCGAATCCCGCTTCGACGTGGATGAGGTTGCCCTTGCGTGGAAACAGCGGATCGTCGACGTTGCGCCGCGTCCACGACCATTGCGGAACCAAGGCGTGGCTCGTCGTCGGCCCCGACGCGTTTTGATCGAGCCGATCGGCGTAGTACTGAAGCGAGTATGCGTAGTCGATGAACTGCGCCGTGCGCGTGCGCTCCAGCCCCGCGCGTGCGCTGTAGATGCGCGTGTCGGACACCTGCGTGTTCGTGTACGACGCGACGGCGGCGTTCACCCATCCTCGCTGGCCCGGCGGCATCGCCAACCGAACTTGTCCGTACTGCTGGATCTGATCGATCCGGCCCTGGATGGAGAGCGGCCAGGCCGCGCCGAACGTGTCGAGATAAGTGTAGGCGCCTTGCACATGCGCGCCCGTATCGGTCGCGTAGCCCACGCCGCCTCGCACGCTGTTGTAGGGGTATTCGCTCACTTTCACGTGGACGGGGGTGTCGTTCGGCTTCGCGACATCGTTGTCGACGTCGATCGCGACGCTCGCGTAATACGGCGTATTTTGGAGTTGCCGCTGCAACTCGGCGACCCGCTCGGCGTCGTACACCTCACCTACGCCGATCGGATTGACGTTCGTGATGATGCGGCCCGGATACCGGCGCACGCCCGAGACGTCGAGCCGCCCCAGCGTAAATGTCGGGCCGCTGTCGAATTCCACCGACAGCGCTGCCTGGCGCGTGTGCGGATCGATGCGCGCTTGCGACCGCGCGATCTTCGCGCCGAGATAACGGCGCGCCTGAAGCGCCTTGAGGGCGGCGTCTTTCGCATCGGTCCAGGCCGATTGTGTAAACGGATCGCCCGTATGGAGCGAAAAAGCGAAGCGCGCCGCATTCTCCCGCTGCGGGGCTTCCTGCTCGACGGCCCCCGAAAACGTCAACTCGACGGACGACACCATGGTCTGCGGGCCCGGGTCGACGTGCACGATGACCTTCTTCTTGCCTTTGTCGTCGGCGCTGACATCGGTGCGCACGACCGGCGAAAAATAGCCGTCGGTCGCGGCCAGATCGCGCACCTGTTGCGGCGTGGCCGTCACGAGGAACTCGAATTGATCGTCGGTGACGTCGGCGCGCGAGGCGAACCGCGCGAGATCGAGGTGCTTCTCGAGCAGCTTGCGCATCGCGCGGGGCGCGTCGATCGTGATGTCGTACTTGGCGTCCGCGGGCGAGGACGCTAACGCAAGCAGCAGGCCCAGCGCGAGCGGCAGCCATGCCGGCCGCACCCGCGCCGCCCGACGTCGTCGGATGCGGCCGGTACGAAACGAATCGATCATGGCTTCCCGCAAACACAACCTCCCCAAACGATGAAGACACGCCCGCCCGGATAATCGGCCTCGCCGACGAAAGCGAACATTTGACCATAACGGACTGCCCGGCGAGCCGCCGGGCCCGCATGTGGCCTGTATGCGGCCGATCACGGCCCGGACAACGACCGTTCGGCGAACCGACGCGCAGGCGCCCGCCAGGGCCGGCAGCCGACCGCCCCGGGCCCGCCGCCCGAGCCGATCGCGCGCCCGCTTTCGACGCCCGGCGGCGTCCGGTGTTCCGCGCGCGAGCGCATGCGCTAAAATCGCACCTCGCCCATCGAACGGGCGGCGCCCGTTCAGGCTATGTCCCCATTTTTAGGATGATCGCATCATGTTGTATCAATCGGACATCACGCAGTTCATCAATCAGCTCAAAACGCAGAAGCCGACGTTGGAAGACGATCAGCGCCGCGGCCGCGCGCTGCTTTGGGACAAGCAGCCCATCGACCTCGAAGAGCGCTCCGCTCAGCAGCAGTCGCGCGTGAAGCAAACGTCCTACGTCTACTACCAGAACTTCTGAGCGTGAACGCCGCCGACGAAGGGCAGCACGGTCCGGCGCCCGACGCGGCGCTGACCGCGCCTTCGACCGACACGACGCCCGACACCGTCGACGGCATCGCTTTCGCGCGCCTGTATGGCGAGCCGCTGTTCAAGCTGCCGCAGGATCTGTACATCCCGCCCGATGCGCTCGAGGTATTCCTCGAGACGTTCGAAGGTCCGCTCGATCTGCTGCTTTATCTGATCCGCAAGCAGAACTTCAACGTGCTCGACATCCCGATGGCCGACGTGACGGCGCAGTATCTCGGTTATGTCGAGCAGTTGCGTAAGACGAATCTCGAACTCGCGTCCGAATATCTGCTGATGGCGGCGATGCTGATCGAGATCAAGTCGCGCATGTTGTTGCCGGTGAAGAAGGCCGATACGGGCGAGGAGCCCGAGGATCCGCGGGCGGAACTCGTGCGGCGCCTGCTCGAGTACGAACGCATGAAACTGGCGGCGCAGCGGCTCGATCAGTTGCCGCAGTTGGGCCGCGATTTTCTGCGGGCCGAGGTCTACATCGAGCAGAGCATGGCGCCGCGGTTCCCGGACGTGGCGATGGACGACCTGCGCGCGGCCTGGGCCGACGTGCTCAAGCGCGCCAAGCTCGTCCAGCATCACAAGATCTCGCGCGAGGAGCTTTCGGTGCGCGAGCACATGAGTCTGATCCTGCGGCGGTTGCAAAACGTGCGCTTCGTCGAGTTCTCCGAGCTCTTCGACGTGTCGCGCGGCGTGCCCGTCGTCGTCGTCAATTTCATCGCCATGCTGGAGCTGGCGCGGGAATCGCTGATCGAAATCACGCAGCCCGAACCGTTCGCACCGATTTACGTCCGTCTCGCGTACTTGCCCGCATAACGGGCGAAGGCCGCGCCGCCTCTTCGTCGAGCCACCGCTTTTTCGATGCCAGGGGCCGTCAAATCCACTACAATCGGCGCGCCTTCGACCCGAGCGGGTCGCGCGCCGCCCAGCACCGCCCAACGTACCTCGTCATGAAAGTCATCAGCTCGATTCAGGAATTGCGCGACCAGTTGCGCGGCCAAAACCGTACGGCCTTCGTCCCGACGATGGGCAATCTCCATGAAGGTCATTTGTCGCTGATGCGTCTCGCGCGCCAGCACGGCGATCCGGTCGTCGCGAGCATCTTCGTCAATCGTCTGCAGTTCGGGCCGAACGAGGACTTCGACAAATATCCGCGCACGCTCGAAGCCGACATCGAGAAGCTGCAAAAGGAAAACGTCTACGTGCTGTTCGCGCCGACCGAGCGCGACATGTATCCGCAGCCGCAGGAGTACCGCGTCCATCCGCCGCACGATCTCGGCGACATTCTCGAAGGCGAGTTCCGTCCGGGGTTCTTCACGGGCGTGTGCACCGTCGTGATGAAGCTGATGTCGTGCGTGCAGCCGCGCGTCGCCGTGTTCGGGAAGAAGGACTATCAGCAACTGATGATCGTGCGGCAGATGTGCCAGCAGTTCGCCCTGCCGACCGACATCGTCGCGGCCGAAACCGTGCGCGACGCCGACGGGCTCGCGCTGAGCTCGCGCAACCGTTATTTGAGCGAAGCGCAGCGCGCCGAAGCGCCGATGCTCGCCGGCACGCTCGCGCGGGTGCGCGACGCCGTGCTAAGCGGGCGGCGCGATTTCGACGCAATCGAACGCGAAGCGATGCAGAGCCTTGCCGCGCGCGGCTGGCAGCCCGATTACATCGCCGTGCGCAAGCGCTCGAATCTGCTGGCGCCGGCCGCGCACGAACTCGACGCGCCGCTCGTCGTCCTCGCGGCGGCCAAGCTCGGGGCGACGCGCCTCATCGACAACCTCGAAATCTGATGCGCCCGGCGAGCACGCCGGCTACCGTTTGACGTTTGAAGATCGAAGTCCGAAGGAGCGACCATGCAGCGACACATGCTGAAATCGAAGATCCACCGCGCCGTCGTCACGCACTGCGAGCTGCATTACGAAGGCTCCTGCGCGATCGACGAAGATTTGCTCGATGCCTCGGGCATCGTCGAAAACGAGCGCATCGATATTTGGAACATCAACAACGGCGAACGGTTTTCGACCTACGCGATCCGCGGCGAACGCGGCAGCGGCATGATCTCGCTGAACGGATCGGCCGCGCGCCGCGCCCAGCTCGGCGACCTCGTCATCATCGCGGCATTCGCGATGGTCGACGATGCCGAGATCAAGGCGGGTTGGGAGCCGAAGCTCGTGTTCGTCGACGAGCAAAACAAGATGAAGGGCAGCCGGGGCCACGTGCCCGTTCAAAGCTGGACCTGAACGGTCCGCTCACCCCTGGCGCGCGTGGCGCACCGGCCGCGCCGCCAGGGCCCTCGACGCTGTTGAGGCCCGGGCGCGGTTAGGGTCTGCGTCGCGAGCTTCGCCGTTTGCGCAGCCTCACTTGGCCGCCCACGCCGTGATCGGCTCCCACTGTTCGAGGTCTTTCTCGACGCGGCTTTGCGGCACGTCCCACAGCGTGAGCCCGTGCGCCGCAAGCTGAACGTAGTTTTGCGTATCGCGCAAAAACCCGAGCACGGGCAACTCCAGGCTTTCGACGAACCGATGCAGTTGGTCGGCCGAACGCGTGCGCGCATCGACGCGCATGCCGACCACCCCGACCTCGATGTGCCCTTTGCGCACGGCCTTCTCCTTGGCCAGCCGCTCCAGGAAATGCTGCGTGGCAAGAATATCGAACATCGACGGCTGCAGCGGCACGACAACCTTATCGGCCAGCTCGAGCGCCGCCGAGAGCCGCGCGCCGTGAAGCCCCGCCGGCGTATCGATGACGGCGCGCTCCAGCCCCCTGGGCGGCTTGGTCGGGGCATCCGGATCGACGCGCCACGTTTCGATCGGCGGCAACCCTTCCGGCCTTAGGGCGAGCCACCCGTGAGACGACTGCTGCCGATCGAGATCGGCCAGCGCCACCCATTCGCCGTTCGCCGCAAAGGCGCCCGCCAAGTTCGTCGACAACGTGCTCTTGCCCACGCCGCCTTTGGGGTTCGCTACCACGATCACCGTCATGAACACTCCCGAGAGTAGAGGGCCGCGCGGGGCGACCGATTGGCCCGTTACGCTATCAAAATGCATCGCAGGTCCCGATAATATCGGCAAATCCGGCCATCGTCCCCATTTCGAGGAGGCTCATTCGATGTCGACCCTACGCCCCGATTACACGATCGAGACTATCCATGAGCACCAGCAAGGAACGCTGCCGGAACTGCTCGGGGTGCGCGTCGTCGCGCTCGCGCAAGGCACCCTGACGGGCAAGCTGGCCGTGCGGCCGCAACTGCTCGCGCCGAACGGCTTCCTGCACGCGGCGACCGTCATCGGGCTGGCCGACACCTGTTGCGGCTACGCCTGCTTCGCGCATTTGCCCGAGCATGCGCGCGGCTTCACCACGATCGAGCTCAAGACGAATTTCCTCGGCACCTGCCGCGCGGGAACCGTGCGCGCCGTCGCGTCGGCCGTTCATCTCGGCCGCAGCACGCACGTGTGGGACGCCTCGGTATTCGACCCCGACGGCCACACCATCGCCCTTTTTCGTTGCACGCAGATGATTCTTAACTAGCGCCGCCTGCCGCCCATCCGCCGTCCGGCCTATCCGTCCGACGAATGTTATGCGGCCGCCCCGCCCCGATACAATCGCCCGATGACCACACCGGACCTCACCTTCGTTCTCGGCGGCGCGCGCTCGGGCAAGAGCCGCCACGCCGAGCAGTTGGCGCAAGCGCTCGCCGCGCCGCCCGAGCGTCGCGTCACCTATGTTGCGACCGCCCGGCAGGCCGACGACGCCGAATTCGCCGCTCGCATTGCCCACCACCGGGCGCGGCGGCCGGCTCATTGGCGCGTCGTCGAGGCCGACGTCGACCTCGCGCGCGCCATCCGCGCGGCCGACGACGGCCGCACCTGCATCCTCGTCGATTGCCTGACGCTCTGGCTCGTCAATCTGATCTCGCCCGCCGGCCCCGATCGGGACGCCTGCCTGCCCGACGAACTGGCGATGCGCGTCGATGCGCTGGAATCGGCGCTCGCGCAATCGAAGGGGCCCGTCATCGTCGTCAGCAATGAAATCGGCATGGGCGTGGTGCCGCTGGGCGCGATGACGCGCCGCTATGTCGACGAACTGGGGCGGCTCAATCAGCGCGTCGCGGCCCTTGCGCGCGATGTCACGCTAATGGTGGCCGGGCTGCCGATGACCGTCAAAAGCGGGGGTGCCCGATGACCGGCGTAACCGCACGGCGTGCGTGGGCAGGGCAACGCCCCTGCCCGACAGAACGAACGCATGCGAGCTCAGGCCCGGCGAACCGCGCGACCGGGCGATGCACGCGGCCCCATGGACGAACGGCGCGCGGCGCGGCCATGCTCGCCTTCGCCGCGGCGCTTGCGTGCTGCGCTTCCCAAGCGGCGATGGCATCGGTATCGATCACCGACGATGCGGGCGAGAGCGTCACGCTCGCTTCGCCCGCACGGCGCGTCGTGGCGCTCTCGCCGCACGCCGTTGAACTTGCCTATGCGGCCGGGGGCGGCGCAAAGCTCGTCGGCGCGGTCTCGTACAGCGACTATCCCCGCGCGGCGAAGGCGTTGCCGCGCGTGGGCGACAATAACGCGCTCGATCTCGAGCGCATCGTCGCGCTCAAGCCCGATCTCGTGCTCGTCTGGCGACACGGCAACGACGAGCGCCAGCTCGACCGCCTGCGCGCGCTCGGCATCGCGCTCTACCATAGCGAGCCGCGCAAGCTCGACGACGTCGCGACCGATCTCCTCGCGCTGGGCAAGCTGTTCGGCACCGAACCGCAGGCGCAGGCGGCGGCCGCCGGCTTCCGCGGCGAGGTCGCCGCGCTGCGAGCCCAGTACGCGAGCCGCCCGCCGGTCAGCGTCTTCTATCAAGTGTGGGACGATCCGCTCATGACGCTGAACGGCACGCATATCGTGAGCGACATCATCACGTTGTGCGGTGGACGCAACGTATTCGCCCACCTCGCGCCGCTCGTGCCGACCGTATCGACAGAAGCGGTCGTCGCCGCGAATCCCGAAGCGATCGTGACCGCGCGTACCGGCGCCACGCCAGCCGACCCGCCGCTGCGCAGTCTCGCATCATGGCGCGTCTGGCCGCGCATGACGGCCGTGGCGCGCGGCAATCTATTCGCGATCGATGGCGATCTCATCAACCGGCCGGGGCCGCGGCTCGTGCAGGGCGCGGCGCAACTGTGCCGCGATTTGGAGAAGGCGCGCGAGCATCGGCCACCCGGCGCAACAGCCGGAGCACGATAAACCCGGCTACCGGTTCCAATGCAGCAACGTCCAACCTTCCGCATCGGGTTCGCGCCTTAGCCAGACGACCGAAGCCATATCCAACGGCCATTTCAGCGTGACTTCGAATGGTTCGCCGAGCGCGAGCGACGCGACCATTCTCATCACGCCCGCGTGCGTCACGGCGAGCACGCACGGCGAAGGCGAACCTTCATGCGCGCTCCAAGGTCCGAGCCATTCGCCCACACGCGTCTCGAACTGCTCGACGCTCTCGCCGCCATGCATGCGCGCGCGGCGCAAGTCGGCCGCCCATGCATCGAGCGCCACGCGGTCGATCGCATCCCAGCGCCGGCCTTCCCAATCGCCGAAGTCGATTTCCTGCAAACGCGCGTCGACGCGGCACACGCAGCCGAAGTGCCGCGCAAGCAGATCCGCCAAGCGCGCGCACCGTTGCAAGGGGCTCGTGGCGAGAACCCCCGGCGCGGGTGCGCCGAGCACGGCCAGGCGCGCCGCCACCGCCTGAGCGGTGAGGGCCGCGTCTTCGATCAACGGCACGTCGGTCTTGCCGTAACAGATACCGAGATCGATCGCCGGCGCGGGATGGCGGATCAGAACGAGGTCCACGCGAGTGCGGAAAGATAGAAGGAGACCTCGAAAATCTGCTGGGCAAAGCCCAGGCAGTCGCCCGTATAGCCGCCCAGCCGCCGGGCGAAATAGCGTGCAAGCAGCACGCGCAGCGACAGGGCCACGGCGAGCGCAAGCGCGCCCGCGCGCGGGTCGGGCAGAAACAGCCACGGTAAGCCCAGTGCGAGCGCCACACCGAGCGAGCGCCGCGACATGCGGTGCGAGACGGCTCGGGCCTTGCCCTCCTCGCGCGCATAATCTTGCGTCGCCAGATAACTGACGGCCAAGGCGCGGCTCGCGGCATGCGCCCCCACTATCGTCCACGCCGCGCTCGCCGCCGGCAACGCCGCGAGCGTCTGCCATTTCAGCGCCAGCGCCATCACGAGCCCGATGGCCCCGAACGCCCCGAGGCGCGGATCGCGCATGATGCGCAGGGCGTCTTCGCGAGTCGCGCCCCCGCCCAATCCGTCGCAGCAGTCCGCAAGGCCGTCTTCGTGCAAGGCGCCCGTCAACAGCAGCGTAGCGGCCATCGACAGCAGCACGGCGACCGTCGCCGGAAATACGCTCGACGCGACGAGGTAGACGAGCGCACCGGCCAATCCGACAAACACGCCTACGAGCGGGAAATAGCGCGCGGCTCCGGCCAGATCGCGCGGATCGAAGCCGATGGCCCGCGGAATCGGCACACGCGTGAAGTAACCGAATGCGGCGACGATATAGCGCAGTTGGCCGCGCAATATGAACATGGGCCGGCGCGCGAGCGAAGCCGTGGCGCCGCCCGCATGCGCCGACTTTCTGTCTTCGGCCCGGCCCCGTTGCTCGCTTGCGCCATGCGCGTTCGAATTTTGCGCGTCCGGATCGCCGATGTTTGCATCGCCGGCGCTCGGCTCCGCGCTGTTCGTGTGCCGCGCGTCGCGCTCGCCCGTCATCGCGCTTCGCGCCCCGCGACGCCGGCCGATTCGAAGCTCGCCATTTCGTTCAGAAAGGCGACGGCCGCGCGCAAGACCGGCAAAGCCAACGCGGCGCCCGTCCCTTCGCCGAGCCGCAGATCGAGCGTAAGCAGCGGCTTCGCGCCGAAATAGTCGAGCATGCGCCGATGCCCGGCCTCGTTCGACAAATGAGCGAAGACGCAGTAGTCGCGCACGGCCGGCGCGATCGCATCGGCCACGACGAGCGCCGCCGTCGCAATGAAACCGTCGACGAGGATCGTCATGTTCGCTTCGGCCGCCGCCAGATAGGCGCCGACCATCATCGCGATTTCGAAACCGCCGAACGTGGCCAAGACGTCGATCGGCGCGGCCACGTCGGAATGCAGGGCAAGGGCCGAGGCGAGCACATTGCGCTTGCGCGCGAGACCCGCATTGTCGAGTCCCGTGCCGCGACCGGCGCAATCGTCGATCGGCACTTCGCATAGCCGGCTCATGAGACAAGCGGCCGATGAGCTATTGCCGATACCCATCTCGCCGAAACCGATCACGTTCGTTCCGAGCGCTGCGTGGTAGCGAACGCGCTGCGCGCCCGCAAGCATCGCTGCGCTCGCCTGCTCGCGCGTCATGGCGGGCTCGCGCGCGAAATTGCGCGTGCCTGCGCCGATCGGCACGTCGACGAGGCCCGGCAGCGGCGCAAGCGGCGTGGCGACGCCTGCGTTGACGACTTCCAGCGTCAGCCCCGACACGCCGCTGATCGCGTTGATCGCGGCGCCGCCCGACAGGAAGTTGGCCACCATTTGCGCGGTCACCGCTTGCGGATAGGGGCTCACGCCTTCTTGCGCGATGCCGTGATCGGCCGCGAAGACAATCATCGCCGGCCGCTCGATCGTGGGACGCGTGCTCCGTTGAATCATGCCGACCTGGCGCGCAAGCACTTCGAGCATGCCCAGGCTGCCTTGCGGCTTCGTCTTGGCGTCGATGATGCGAGTGAGCGCCTCGCGCAACGAGCGATCGAGCGGTGCGACGACGGGAAGCGGAAGGGAAGCGTTCATGCTTGATAAAAAAAGAAATGGCGAGATGCGCGACCGATTCTGCACCCTCTATCGAACCCGACGGACGAGGGCAGCGAGCACGACGCGCATCGCAAAGGCGTCACCATACTCGCATCGGCGGCCTGACTTCAATTCGGTAAAACCGCAGCGCGTCCGGATGGCAGCATCAGGGACATCACTATGTGGGCGCAAGATAGGCCGCAAGAAGCGCCGCACGGTCCGTCGCACGATAGGTCACGATAGGTGCAGGCTCTCAGCGCGGCGCGCCGGACAGCGCCGGCACGAGCGCTTCGTAGCCGTCTCGTTCGATCAGCACGAAGGGGTACCCGAATGCGCGGCTCGTCAGCGCCGGCGTGAGCACATCGCGTGCCGCGCCCGTATGCGCGATGCCGTTGCCTTCGAGCATCAGCACATGCGTGGCGAAGCGGCGCGCGAGGTTGAGGTCGTGACACGAAAACACGATCGTGCGCGGCACGGCGTTGGCCCAGTGCACGAGCGCCGTCAGACAGTCGATTTGATGATGCCAGTCCAGAAATGCAAGCGGCTCGTCGAGCAAGAGCAGCGGCGTCTCCTGACATAGCGCAGCGGCCAGCGCGACACGTTGCCGCTCGCCGCCCGATAGCGAAAGCACATCGCGCGACGCGAGCGACTCGAGTCCGAGCACTTCGAGCGCCGCATGGGCGGCCGCGCGATCGGCAGGGCGCTCCCACCCCCAACCCGTCAAATGCGGAAAGCGGTTGATCAGCACGACGTCGAGCACACTCGCGCCGAATGCATCGTGAGTCGTTTGCGGCATCAGCGCTCGCCGGCGTGCAAGCGCCGCGCCGGGCCATGCATCGATGCGCTCTCCGTCGACTTCGACATGCCCGCCGGCCGGCCGCGCGAGCCCCGCAAGCGTCGTGATGAGCGTCGTCTTGCCGGCGCCGTTCGGTCCCGCGACGCACCAGATCTCACCCGGATAGAACGTATGCGTGAAGTCCTCGAGCAGCGTGCGCGCGCCGGCGCGCAGCGTCAGATGCTGGGCCGATAGGCAAGGCCGGCGCGGCTTACCATCGATGTTCGTCAGCGATTTCATCGGCGTCTGCCCAACAACATCCAAAGGAACACAGGCACGCCCACGAGCGCGGTTACGACGCCCACGGGCAGTTGCGCCGGCGCGATCGCCGTGCGCGCGATGAGATCGGCGCCCATGACGGCGACGCCGCCCGCAAGCGCGCTTGCCGGTACGAGCATCCGCTGATCGTTGCCGAGCACGAGGCGCAGCGCGTGCGGCACGACCAGGCCGACGAAGCCGATCGTGCCGGCCGTCGTCACGCTGGCCGCGGCCGCCAACGATGCGACGACGTAGATCCGCAAACGCAGTCGCGTCGCCGGCACGCCGAGCGACGATGCGAGCGCGTCGCCGCGCAACAGCACATTGAGCTGCGGTGCGACCGGCACGCAAAGGCCGAGCGCGAGCACGAGCACCGCGAACGCAGGCCAGGGGCTAGCCGCACCATTCAAATCGCCCGTCAGCCAAAACACGATGCCGCGCAACCGGTCGTCCGGCGCGAGCGCGATGAGCAGGGTGATCAATGCGCCCCACCCGGTCGCCACGACGACGCCCGTAAGCAGCAAGCGCGGCGACGCCTCCTGCGGCTCGCCGCGCCAAAACTCGCGGCGCGCGAGGCCGAGCACGAGCGCAATCGAGAGCACTGCGCCGCCGAACGACGCGAGATCGACGAGCCACCAGGCGCATCCCGCGAGCAGCGCCGCCACGGCAAACGCGGCCGCGCCGCCCGAGACGCCGAGCACGTACGGCTCGGCCAGGGGATTGCGCAGCAGAACCTGCAGCAGCGCACCCGCAAGCGCCAGCAAAGCGCCGCACGAGAAACCGGCGACCGCGCGCGGCAAACGCAGCGTGCGCACGATCTCGCCGGCGAGGTCGCCTGCCTGCGCGCCGACGCCGTCGCGCGCGGACGCATGCACGAGCGCGCGAGCGGCCTGCCAGGGCGAGATCGTCACACTGCCGAGCGCGAGCGCGGCAGCGAAGACGATCAGCGCAGCGACGCCCAGCACGAGCCAGACCAGCGCGGCGCGGCGTGCATCACTGCTGCTGCCAGCCGAGCGTGATGAATGCGCTGCGGCGCGGCGTGTTGTACGTATAAGCCAGCTCATAGTTCTTGTCGAACACGTTGTCGATGTGGGCGCTCACGAACCAGGCCTTCGTGATGTTATAGCGCGCCGACAGATTGACGAGACCGTAGCCGCCGAGGTTCGTGCCGCTGTCGTTGCGCGGCCCGCTCACCAGCCACTCCCCGCCCAGGCGCCAGCCGCCGAACGAGCGGTTCGCGGAAAACGTCGCGAAATGCCGCGCACGGCGCGCAAGATCGGTGTTGGAATCTTCGTCGACAGGATTTTGCACCGTAAGCGCCGCGCGCACGTCCGTCTTGCCGACATGGCCGCTCCACGATCCTTCGATGCCCTGCACTTTCGCGCGTCCCACGTTTTCGGCGACGAAGAACAAACCGCCTTGCGTCGGAACGTAATTGATCAGATCCGAATAGCGCGTTTGAAACGCCGCGAGCCGCAACACCCCGACCTCATCGGAAGCGTATTGCAACGCCGCCTCGATCGAATGACTGCGCTCAGGCCGAATCGACGTATTACCGCTGCCCGGGAAGTAAAGATCGTCGAAGCTCGGCGCCCTGAACGCGCTCGAATAGCTGGCCGTGGCCTTCCAATGCTCGGTGAAATCGAACCCGTAGCCCAGATAGTAGGTATTCGCGCCGCCGAAATCCGAGTACTGATCGCGTCGCACGTTCGCTTGGATCTGATTGGCGCCGAATCGCGCCGCGTAGCCGGCAAAGACCGAATTGACGTGTCGATCGGGCGCCGCGAACGAATCCGATTCGAGACTTTGCTCGAGCCGCTCGTAGCCCACTTGCAGCTTCTGCTGCGTGGCGAGCTTGAAATCGTTCTGCCACGTGAACTGACGGTTGTCGGTATCGAACCGGCCGTTATAGACGCCGTTGGTCTTGTCGACCGCGCGATCGTCGCCGAGGGCCGCGGTCATGTGCGTCGTCCACCAGTCGGTGAGCTTGCCGTTCGCGAAGACCGAGGCTTCGCGCACTTTGCTGTACAGATAGTTGACGTCGGTCGGCGCGCCGAACGCATTGTCGAAGCTGTCCTTTCCGTTCGATTGGAAATAGCGCACGCCCGCGTCCCAGCGATCGTCGAATTTGTGACGCAGCATCGCCGACGCGCTCTCGTTCAAATAGCCGTTGGCGTCCGGATTCGCGCTCGGCGCGAGCGCCGGGTCGATCGAGGAAAAGCCGTCGTCCTTGAAGCGCGAGACGCTGAAGCTGAACGTCGTCTTACCGTCCTTGTCGAGCGCGCCGCTCACGCCTGCTTGCTGCGTTTGCGTGCGATAGCTGCCGTAGCCCACGGAGAAATTGAAGCGCGGAGGATGATTGCCGCCGTCCTTCGTGAAGATCTGCACGACACCGCCCATGGCGCCCGAGCCGTAAAGGGCCGATACGTCGCCGTTGACGACTTCGACATGGTCGATTTCCGATAGCGGCAGCGTCCCGATCTGAGCTTGGCCGAGACTGACCGAATCGACGCGCACGCCGTCGATCAGCACCAGCGACTGCGTAGCCGAGCCGCCGCGCAGAAACAGCGTCGCGTTCGAACCGGGCGGGCCGTTGCGGATGATCTGCACGCCGGGCGCTTGTTCGAGCAGCCCCGGCAAGTCCGTTGCCGCGGAATCTTGAATGTCTTGACGCGAAAAGCGCGTCGTTTGCGGAATGGCTTCCGCGAGCGGTTGCGGCCCGCGCTGCGCGGTGACGACGATCGGCGCGAGCGCGCCGCCGTTATCGACTGCGCCGGACGACGCGGATGCGGCCGACGAAGCGGACGGCTCCGTCGAAGAAGACGTGGCGCCCGGTGCGGACGAAACGGCCGCCGAAGCGGCATTGGACGGCGAAGCGGGGCGGCTCGGCGCGGACTGTGCAAGCGCGACGAGCGGCAGACCGGCGAACGCAAGCAGCGCCGCGCGGACGTGAGGCGTGGACATCGTGTGGTTTTCCTGTGGGATCGGCATGCAGCCTGCTCCCCGCAGACTGCTTTGTCATCGAGCGGCCGCCGGCGCGCGCGGCGCATGGCGCAGCGCGCGCGGCGTCGCGCTCCCCCTTTGGCCGGTATCCGGGCTGACGACGCGGCGCATCCGCCTTCCCACGTGGGTGACGCAGTGGCGTTGGATGCGTTTTGCGCGGCCGATTTTGAATGCCGTGCGTGTCGCTTACCGTTGGCGGGGGCAGCACAGGTTGGCTCGTCCGGGCGGACTTCGCTCCCTGTTTCCCGTTTAACCGCGCGCATGGAAGTGCCTAGCGCGCGAGCACCAAAGTGCCGCAAGTGTATGAGCGCGGGCAGGGGGCGTCAAGAATCGCCCCAACCCTTGCAAACGCCGTGCGAATACGCGCATTCTGCAAAAAAAGCCTACAACGGTTACGTCTCGATACGAGACCGCGATCGGAAGTGCCCGCATTTAGCGCTAAAATGCGGGGTCTTTAGAGGACGCAGCGGATGCTCAACGAACTCGAAACCCTGTCACAGAATATCGGCCGGCTCATTGCCATCAACGAGCGCCAGCAACAGGCACGTCATGCGCTAGAGGAGCAGCTCGCGCAATTGCGCCGGGACAACGAGGCGGCGCATGCCGAACTCGCGCTCCTGCGCGAAGAACGCAATGGCCTGCAAGCGGAACGCGATGCGCTCGTCGCCAAAATCGACGACGCTCAGGTGCGCCTGAACGCGATCCTCGAAAAGCTGCCTCGCGCCAAAGGCCCGTACGATTCCGACAGCCAACTCGACCTGCTCGCTTCGCAGCAGGAAGGGCGCGCTGGGGAAGGCGCAACCGCGCAGCACGGAGAAGACGCATGACGACGAAACAAATCGAAGCCACGATTCTCGGCCAGCCTTATCGCCTGGCGTGCTCGCCCGAAACGGAAGCGGCGCTGCTCGAAGCGGTGGCCCGCGTCGATGCCGAGATGACGAAAATCCGCTCGATGAGCAACGTGCGCGGCACCGATCGCATCGCTGTCATGGCGGCGCTTTCGCTGGCCTCGGAGTTGCTCAAGCTGCAACAGAGCGTGCGTCACGGCGAAGCGTTTCCCGCGGAAGAAATCCGGCGTACAATGCGCCAAATGAACGAAAAGCTCGGTGCGGTGCTCGATCAGCACGAAGCGCTGTAACGCTGCGGCGAGCTGCAGTTTCGCATAACAGGTTTTACGGCTTCCCTGCCTGGTTCGCCAAGGTCATAGATTCCTTGAACCAATGCCATGTGCACGGTTGCGGAAATTTGTAGCACGGGTGTGCGCGTCACTCTGTCTGATGTACCCGAAGTGCTGCTAACTGCGACCAATTCTGAACCTCAGGTTCAGGATGCCGGCCTAGCGGCTAAGGCGGGGACTTTATTCGACGGCATCGGTTCTTCCGATGCCGTTTTCATTTGGGGCCTGCCTATGCGCTATTGGCTCATGAAGTCCGAACCGGACGAAGCAAGCATCGACGATCTCGCAAGCGCCCCGAAGCGCACGCTGCCATGGACGGGCGTGCGCAATTACCAGGCGCGCAACTTCATGCGCGACATGATGGGAATTGGCGACGGCGTTCTCTTCTATCATTCGAGTTGTCCGGAACCCGGCATCGCGGGAATTGCCGAAGTCGTGTCGGGCGTTTATCCCGATCCGACGCAATTCGACCCGAAAAGCCCGTACTACGATGCGAAATCGTCGCGTGAAACGCCGCGCTGGATGCTCGTCGACGTGCGCTTCGTGAAGAAGACGCCGCTCGTGCCGCTCGCCGAGCTGCGCGCTCATCCGGAGCTTGCCGGCATGCGCGTGCTTGCAAAAGGCAATCGGCTCTCGATCACGCCCGTGACCGACGACGAATGGCGCTTCATCACGGAGCGGCTCGCGTAGCGCCGGCGATGCGAGGGGCTCGCCCGGGTCGCCCTGGATCCACGTCTTCGAACGGAGCAAAAGAATGAAAAGAACAACCGCGGTGCTGGCCCTCGCTGCGGCGGCCGCCGCACCGCTAGCCCTCGTCGCGCTGCCCGCACACGCCGACAACGCCACCGTCATGCAGAGCGTGCCGTCGGGCGTGCTGTCGCTCTCCGCGCAAGCCAGCGCCGAAGTCCCACAGGATGTCGTCGAAATCACCCTGTTCTACGAGCAGGAAGCATCCGACGCCGCCTCGCTCACCAACGCATTGAACCGGCACGCCGACGCCGCGCTGAAGCAGGCCAAGGGCGTAGCGGGGGTCAAAGTCCGCACGGGAACGTTCTCGATTTATCCGACGACCGATCGCGACGGCCGCATCTCGGCATGGCGCGGCCGCACCGAGATCATCCTGCAGTCGCGCGACTTCGCGGCCGCGTCAAGGCTCGCGGGGCAACTGAACTCGACGATGCAAGTGGGCAGCGTGGCCTATTCGCTGTCGCCCGAAGCGCAGCGGGCCGCCTCGGAAAAGCTGACGACCGAAGCGATCGACAACTTCAGAGCGCAGGCCAAGTCGTCCGCCAACGCATTCGGCTATTCGGGCTATACGATCCGCGAGGTCGACGTGGGCCGCAATGCCGCCCCGCCGCCGCGCCCGATGTTCGCCATGCGCGCGATGGCGGCGGAAGCGAAGGCGGCGGCTCCGCTGCCGGTTGAAGCCGGGACATCGACGGTGACCGTCAACGTCTCCGGCTCGGTGCAGATGACGCGGTAAGCCAAACGGAACACGAAGGGGTCGTCGGCCGGGGCGTGACGTTCATTGCGCGCGCGCACCGGCCGGCGCCATGCGCGCCCGGCGATACGACCACACGAGCACCGCGATGCCGACGACGATCATCGGCAACGAGAGCCATTGCCCCATCGACAAGCCCAGTGCGAGCAGCCCGAGGAAATCGTCGGGCTCGCGCGCGAATTCGACCGTGAAGCGGGCCAGCCCGTAGCCGATCAGGAACACGGCCGACGCGGCGCCGACCGGGCGCGGCTTGCGCGTAAAGAACCACAGCACGAAAAAGAGCGCTATGCCTTCGAGCGCGATTTCATAAAGCTCGGACGGGTGACGCGGCAGCATGTGATAGCGCGCGAACACGTCGGCCAAATGCCACTTCGCAGCCAGTTGCGGATGCGAAGCGAGCCAAATCGCATCGTCGTTCGACGAATTCTGGAACAGCATGGCCCACGGCGCGCTGGGGTCGGTCACACGCCCCCAAAGCTCGCCGTTGATGAAATTGCCGAGCCGGCCGGCGGCCAGCCCTGTCGGCACCATCGGCGCGACGAAGTCCGTTACTTGCAGCCAGGTGCGCTTGCGCTGATAGGCGAAGACGATCATCGCCAGCGTGACGCCGAGAAAGCCCCCGTGAAACGACATGCCGCCCTGCCAGACTTTGAACACGTCGAGCGGATGGGCGAAGTAGTAATCGGCCTTGTAGAACAGCACGTAGCCGAGCCGGCCGCCGAGGATGGTGCCGAGCACGCCGTAAAACAGGATGTCGTCGATGTCCTTCGTCGTCCAACCCTGCGCGGCGACGTGAGGCAAACGCAGCCGCAACCGTGCAATGACGACCGCGAGCACGAACCCGACGAGATACATGAGCCCGTACCAACGCACGGCAAGCGGGCCGAAATGAATTGCAATGGGATCGAAATTCGGATGAATCAGCATCGTAAGGCGTCGAGCATTGAGAAATGAGGCGTTGAACGAGCCGCGAGGATACCGCGTAAAACGGCGCAAGCCGCGTTATCCGTGCACGTCCTTGCGCGGCTTCGCGCGGCTGCGCACGGCAGGCTGCGCCGGCGGCGCATGCACGCTCGCGTGGGCGCGCACGACGTCGATGAACCCGGCCAGCACGGGGCTGACGTCGGCCGTCCGCCAAACGAGCCCCGTTTCGACGAGCGGCGTGCCTTCGGCCAACGGCCGATAGACGACGCCGGTGCGCCGCAGGTTACGCAAAGATTGCGGCACGAGCGCGACACCCATGCCCGCCGACACGAGACTGACGATCGTCTGCATTTGGATCGCCTCTTGTCCGATGCGGGGCGTCAGACCGGCCGCGCCGTAGCAGCCCGTAATGATGTCATAAAAGCCCGGCGCCAAACGCCGCGGGAAGATGACGAGCGGCAAACGCCCCACTTCGGCTAGCGAAATCGGTGTCTCGATCCAGTCGGGGGAACGGTCTCGGCCGCGATGCGCAACGCTGGAGGCCGGCAGCGCGGCGACGAGCGGCTCGCGCATGACGGGCAGGTACGTGAGCGTCGCCGCATGGCGCGGCGGCAGCGGCGGAATGATGAGGCCGGCGTCGATTCGGCCGGCGGCGAGCTCTTCGATCTGCACGTCGCTCGTCGCTTCGGCAAGGTTCAAGCGCACGCGCGGATGGCGGACGGCGAACTCGCGCAACAACTCCGGCAGCAGGCCGTAATCGGCCGTCGACACGAACGCGAGCGAGAGCGCGCCGGCCTCGCCCCGCGCGAGACTCTGCGCGAGCGGCGGCAGCGCATCGGCCTGCGCCAGGAGCTTGCGCACTTCCGGCAGCAGGTCCGCGCCGACGGCAGTGAGCTCGACCGTGCGTTTGGTCCGCGCAAACAGCTCGACGCCGAGCGCCTCCTCCAAGGCGCGGATCGCTTGCGACAACGGCGGCTGCGTCATCGAGAGCTTGCGCGCGGCTCGGCCGAAATGCCGCTCCTCCGCGACGGCGACGAAGTAGCGCAACTGGCGCAAATCGGGGGTCATGGCGCAGCTCCGGGGGCGAGGTATCGTTGATCCACGGTGAAATGCGGCGGCGCACGGCACGATGTCGCGGCGTGCCTCGATATGCATTTCGACCTAGTCCGCCATGAATCATATATTGGACACGCGAAACAAGGCGCGGCATGCTGATCCGAGCCTCACGCGCGGCGCGCGCCCTGTTCGCCCCGCTTCATTCGCCCACCGCCGCCCGCGCCCCTTCCGATTCACGAACCGGAGCCCGCTCATGGCTTACAACCGCCGTTCCCAGCACATCACGCAAGGCGTCGCTCGCGCCCCGAATCGCTCGATGTTCTACGCGCTCGGTTACAAGAAGGACGACTTCGACAAACCGATGATCGGGATCGCAAACGGTCATTCGACCATTACACCGTGCAATGCCGGTCTGCAGAAGCTGGCGGACGCGGCCGTCGCGGCCGTCAACGAAGCGGGGGCGAACGCCCAGACGTTCGGCACCCCGACGATCTCCGACGGCATGTCGATGGGCACGGAAGGGATGAAATACTCGCTCGTGTCGCGCGAAGTCATCGCCGATTGCATCGAGACTTGCGTGCAAGGCCAATGGATGGATGGGGTGGTCGTGATCGGCGGATGCGACAAGAACATGCCCGGCGGCATGATTGCCCTCGCCCGCATGAACGTGCCCGGCATCTACGTGTATGGCGGGACGATTCGGCCCGGCCGCTGGAAGGGCAAGGATTTGACGATCGTTTCGTCGTTCGAAGCCGTCGGCGAATTCACGGCCGGGCGCATGTCCAAGGAAGACTTCGAAGGCATCGAACAAAACGCCTGTCCGAGCACGGGCTCCTGCGGCGGCATGTACACGGCCAATACGATGAGTTCGTCGTTCGAAGCGCTCGGCATGTCGCTGCTTTACTCGTCGACGATGGCGAACCCCGACGACGAAAAAGTCGATTCGAGCGCGCAGTCCGCCCGCGTGCTCGTCGAGGCTGTGAAGAAAGACTTGAAGCCGCGCGACATCATCACGCGCCAATCGATCGAAAACGCGGTCGCGCTCATCATGGCGACAGGCGGTTCGACCAACGCGGTGCTCCACTACCTGGCGATCGCACATGCGGCCGAAGTCGAATGGTCGATCGACGACTTCGAGCGCGTCCGCAAGCGCGTGCCCGTCATCTGCAATTTGAAACCGTCGGGCGAGTATGTCGCCACCGATCTGCATCGCGCGGGCGGCATTCCGCAAGTGTTGAAGATCTTGCTCGATGCGGGCCTGCTGCACGGCGACTGCATGACGATTACAGGCAAGACGATGGCCGAGGAACTCGAGCGCGTGCCCAGCGCACCCCGCGCCGATCAACAAGTGATCTTTCCGATTGAAAAGGCGCTCTACGAGCAGGGCCACTTGGCCATATTGAAGGGCAATCTAGCCACCGAAGGCGCGGTCGCAAAAATCACGGGCTTGAAAAATCCCGTCATCACAGGGCCCGCACGCGTGTTCGACGACGAGCAAAGCGCGCTTGCGGCCATATTGGACGACCGCATCCGGCCGGGCGACGTGCTCGTGCTGCGCTACCTCGGCCCGCAGGGCGGCCCCGGCATGCCGGAGATGCTTGCGCCCACGTCCGCGCTGATCGGCAAGGGGCTTGGCGAATCGGTCGGCCTCATCACCGACGGCCGGTTTTCCGGCGGCACGTGGGGCATGGTGGTGGGCCACGTCGCCCCCGAAGCGTTCGTGGGCGGCGTGATCGCGCTCGTACAGGAAGGCGATTCGATCACGATCGATGCGCACCGGCTGCTGTTGCAATTGAATGTCGACGACGCGGAACTCGAACGCCGCCGTTCTGCTTGGACGCCGCCCGCACCGCGCTATACGCGCGGCGTGCTCGCCAAGTTCGCGGCGCTCGCGCGTCCGGCCCATCAGGGAGCCGTCACGGGGTGATGGGCGGGGCTACCGCTCCGACGTATGCCGTGCGAGTTCCTCGCGCACGGCATCGCGCACCCAGCCGGCCACCTCGGCCTCGAGCGCGGAAACGACTTCGCGCGTGACTTGCCGCACGAGCCAGTTCGTATGTTCTTCGACGGCGTCGCGGCATCGCGCTTCGATCACGCGACGCGCATCCTCGCGCAAATAAGTGGAGAGGCGCCCGCGCAAGCGCTCGGCGATGAATTCGACATCGCGCGCATCGAACCCGACGGCCGGGGCAGCCGAAGCGCCTCCAGCCCCCGCGGCCGGCGCCTGCGCAGCCGGATAGGTGGGCGTGGCCTGCGATTGGGCCGGTCCTTCCGCATGCGCCTGCGCGGGTTGCGCGGACGGCGTCGACTCCTCGGCCGGCGTCTGCGCCGGTCGCCCGACGGGCGGACGTCCGGGCACGATGACGTCCGTCAGCATGGGAATCGAATTCGGATCGTGGGGCTCGGTCATGCTTGTCTCCCTAATGCCGCAATGCGGCCACGGCGAGCATACGGACGCGGCAGCACATTACGCGCGTGGCTTGTGATTGTTGAGCGGGTAGCCGCGATCCCGATAGAAGCGATAGCGCTCGCGCCCCGAAGCGAGTTCGTCCTCGCTCGTGCCCACGACTTCGAGCAGCCGCTCGAAGCGCGCGAACTGCGCGGGCACGGCCGGCGCGAGGTTCAACAGAATTCGATGATGCGGCGCGTGTTCGAGATCGGTCGCAAGGACGATGGGCGTGCGCTCGGCGAGCGCGCTGTCGGCCATGCAGTGCGGCAGGAAATCGAGCGGCGAAAACGTCCACAGCCGCTCGTCGAACGCGCGCAGGCGCGGCGAATCGGCCACGACGACGAGCGGCTGCCCCGCCTGATACGCCTTGCGGGCGAGCCGGCAAGCGTAGAGCAACGCATCGCCGACGTTCGTATGAAAATCGATGCGCGTCACAGCCCGCTCCCTCCCGCGCTCCTGCCTACCGCCATCACTGTCCCGCGCGATCGATCAGGAACTGCGTGAGCAGCGGCACGGGGCGGCCTGTCGAGCCCTTTGCGGCGCCGCTCTTCCAAGCGACGCCCGCGATATCCAAGTGCGCCCAGGGATAGCTTTCGGTGAAGCGCGAGAGGAAGCACGCCGCGGTGACGCTGCCGGCGGGGCGTCCGCCGATGTTCGCGAGATCGGCGAAGTTCGACTTCAATTGCTCTTGGTACTCGTCGTCGAGCGGCATGCGCCAGGCCGGGTCGGAAGCCTCGCGCGACGCATCGAGCAATTCGCCGGCCAGCGCGTCGTCCTTCGAGAACAGCCCGGCGTTATGATGGCCGAGCGCAATGATGCAAGCCCCCGTAAGCGTGGCGATGTCGACCACGGCAGCCGGCTTGAAGCGCTCGGCGTAGGTGAGCGCATCGCACAGGATGAGGCGCCCTTCCGCATCGGTGTTGAGCACTTCGATCGTCAAGCCCGACATGCTCGTGACGATGTCGCCCGGCTTCGTCGCTTGGCCGCTCGGCATGTTCTCGACGGCCGGAACGATCCCGACGACGTTGAGCTTGAGCCCCAGTTCCGCCACGGCGCGCAGCGTGCCGAACACCGACGCCGCACCGCACATGTCGTACTTCATTTCGTCCATGCCCTCGCCCGGCTTCAGCGAGATGCCGCCGCTGTCGAAGGTGACGCCCTTGCCGACGAGCACGATCGGCGCGGCCTTCGCGCCAGCGCCCTGGTATTGCATGACGATGAACTGCGCCGGCTCGGTCGTGCCGCGCGTGACCGAGAGCAGCGAGCCCATTTTCAGCGCTTCGAGCTGCTTTTCGCCGAGCACTTCCACTTTGAGCTTGAACGCCTTGCCGAGCTTTTTGGCCGTTTCGCCGAGATAGCTCGGCGTGCAGACGTTCGAGGGCAAATTGCCGAGATCGCGGGCGAGCTCCATGCCGTTCGAGATCGCGAGCCCCTGCTTGACGGCGAGCTTGGCCAGCTTTTCGTCATCGGGATCGACCGACACGACGATGCGCTTGAGCGCGTGCTTGGCCGGATCCGGCTTGCTTTTCAGTTGCGTGAACTGATAGGTTTCGCCGCGCAGCGCGAGGACCGCGGCGCGCACAGCCCAATCGGCCGAACGTTCCTTGACCGGCAGTTGAGCCAGCGTGAACGTGACTTGAACGATCTTCGTGCCGAGAATCGCGCGCCACGCCGCGCGCGCAGCCTCGTTGTAAGCCTTTTGTCCGAATGCGTCTTGCTTGCCGAGCCCGACGAGCAGCACGCGAGAAGCGCCGATGCCTTCCACCTCGTGCAGGAACAGCGTCGTGCCGCTCTTGCCCTGCATGTCGCCCGCCTTGACGATGCGCGTGAGCAGGCCCTTCGTCGCCGCGTCGATTTCGAGCGCGGCGCCGGACAGCGATTGTCCCTCGAATACACCGATGACGATGCAATCGGATTTCCCCGTCAGGAAGGTACCCGTCGTGCCCTTCGTCCAGTCACAGGCTTTTATGCTAAAGTCCATCGCGCTCGTCCTCGGATAAAATCGGCTTAACTGTCGTAACGAAGCCGCAATTATCCGCTATTTTTTCTTCGGCGTCGGATTGCGCTGCGCGACATGCGGCGCCGCCCCGCCCTCTCGCACCGACGATGATCTTCGAACGCTCCCTGCAGCGCGAGCTAGCCTATACGGCAGGTGCCGTATTCATGGTGCTGCTGACAATCTTTCTGACGACGATGATGATACGCATCGTCGGCTATGCCGCATCCGGCGAAGTCGATCCGAAGGACGTCGTCGTCCTGATCGGCCTGACCGTGATCGGCTACATCGCCGTGATGCTCGTCGTCACGATGTTCGTCTCGATCCTGTTCGTCCTCACGCGCTGGTATCGCGATTCGGAGATGGTCGTTTGGCTCGCCTCGGGCGTGAGCCTGACGGCCTTCATCAAGCCGATCGCCAAGTTCGCCGCGCCGCTGATCGTGCTCGTCGCGTTCTTCGCTTACATCGGCTGGCCCTGGTCGAATGCGCAAAGCAAGCTCATTCGCGCGCGCTTTCAGCAGCGCGATGAAATCTCGATGCTCGCGCCCGGCCAATTTCGCGAATCGCCGGCGACGAACCGCGTGTTCTTCATCGAAAAAATGACGCCCGATCAGGCGCACGTGCAAAACGTGTTCGTCGCGAGCACCGAGCACGGCAAGATCAGCGTCGTCGTCTCGCAGAACGGACACACCGAAACGATGAAGGACGGCTCGCGCTTCGTCGTCTTGGAGAACGGCCGCCGCTACGACGGCGAGCCGGGCAAGCCCGACTTCCGCATCATGGAATTCCAACGCTATGGCGTGAAGATGACGCATCAGCCGATCGTCAATACGAAAACGACGACCGGCATGTCCACGATCGCACTGCTGCGCCATCCCACCCATGACAATCTGGCGGAATTCGCCTGGCGCACGGGGCTGCCGCTCATGGCCGTCAACCTGATGCTGCTCGGCATTCCGCTCGCTTATCAGAACCCGCGGCGCGGGCGCACGATCAACCTCGTCATGGCGGTGCTGATCTTCCTGACTTATTCGAACTTGCTGAACGTGGTCCAATCGTGGCTCGAGCAGGGCAAGATGTCGTTCGTCGTCGGGCTTCTCGGGCTGCATATCGTCGCGGCGGCGCTCGTCGTCGTCGTGTTCTGGCTGCGCGTGCGCAATCGTCCGCTGATTCCGCGCACGTGGTTCGCGCTCTCGCGGGGAGCGTGACCGCCATGCGCATCTACGAACGATACTTCGCCCGTCAGGTGTACCTCGCGTTCATCTTCATCTTGTTCGCGTTCTCGGGCCTGTTCTTCTTCTTCGATCTGATCAACGAGCTCAACACGGTCGGCCACGGCAACTACAAGTTCGGCTACGCCGTGCTGCGCGTCGCGCTGCAAACGCCGTCGCGCTTCTACGAGATCATCCCCGTGGCCGCGCTCATCAGCGCGATCTACGTGTTCGCCCAGATGGCCGCGAACTCCGAGTACACGATCTTTCGCGTATCGGGGCTCTCGACCGGACAAGCGCTGCGCTCGCTGCTCAAGATCGGCATCCCGCTCGTGGCCGTCACCTACTTCATCGGCGAAGTGGTCGGTCCATACACCGATCAGTTGTCCGAGCGCGTGCGCCTCGAAGCGCTCGGCTCGGCCGTGTCGAGCAATTTCGCCTCGGGCGTCTGGGTGAAAGACACGCTCACGGCCAGCGAAGACGGCCAGCAAGTGACGCGCTTCGTGAACGTCGGCGAATTGATGCCCGATGCGTCGATCAGCAACGTGCGCATCTACGAATTCGATCCGGCGTTCAAGCTGACGAACGTGCGCACCGCCAAGACGGGCCGCTACGAAGGGCAAGGGCACTGGCTGCTTACCGGCGTGACCGATACGAAGCTCACGGGCCTGCCGCCGCCTCCTAACGCGCCGGCCGATGCGCTCGCTCCCGTGTATCGCGCGACGCAGGTCACGCTGCCGCAATATTCGCTGCGCTCGGAACTCACGCCGCAAATTCTATCGGTGCTGCTCGTCGCGCCCGATCGGATGTCGATGTTCAACCTGTTCCGCTATATTCAGCATCTGATCGAAAATCACCAGGATACGCAGCGCTACGATATCGCGTTGTGGAAGAAGGTCCTCTATCCGTTTGCGGTGCTGGTGATGCTCGTGCTGTCGCTGCCGTTCGCGTATCTGCATACGCGCGCGGGCGTCGTCGGCGTGAAGGTGTTCGGCGGCATCATGCTCGGCATGAGCTTTCAGCTCGTCAACACGCTCTTCTCGCACGTGGGTATGCTCAACACGTGGCCCGCGCCCTTGACGGCCGCTTTGCCGGCTCTCATTTATCTGGCGCTCGGCATGGCGGGCCTGAAGTGGGTCGATCGGCACTGACGCCGGCATCGGAGGAAACGATGAACGCAGAGGCTACGACGCGCGGCATCGTGCTGTTCGCACATGGCGCACGCGATGCGCGGTGGGCCGAACCGTTCGAGCGGCTAGCCGAAAAAGTGCGCGCCGCCGCCGGCACCGGTGTGCAAGTTTCGCTGGCCTTCCTCGAATTGATGTCGCCGGACTTGCCGGCCGCGGTGGCCGCACAAGTCGCGGCGGGCTGCACGTCGATTACGGTCGTCCCCGTGTTCTTCGGCCAAGGCGGCCATGTGCGGCGCGATCTTCCCGCCATTCTCGATACCTGCCGCGCCGCGCATCCGGGCGTGGAAATCCGCCACGCGATCCCTGTCGGCGAGGACGATGCGGTGCTGGATGCACTGGCGGCGTATTGTCTGAGCCAGCTAGGCTCGCTCGCCTAAGCGATCGAGCCGGCGTCGCCGGCCTCGTAGCCGCAGCCGGATAAAGCCGGCGCTCGGGAGCGCGGAATAAGACGAGATAGTAGTGCCGCCGCTTACGCGTAGAGTCGCGGCTTACGCCGCGTGCGCAAACGCGTCGCGCGCGTGGTCGTCATCCGTCGACGAATGGCCGCCGTCTTCCTGTGGCGAGCGGGCCGACGCACGCTCTGCGAACGCCTGACCGATCATCAACAGGCTCGGTTGCGCCGGGTCGAGCCACAACTGCGCCTCGCCCATGGCCAACGCCTCGAGCGTGAGCGTCAGCGTGCGTTCGCGCGCCGTGCTGCACGCTTCGACGATCGCGACAGGCGTCTCGCCGGAGCGGCCCGCGTCGATCAATTGCTGCGCGATATCGGGTGCGCTGTCGCGGCCCATGTAAAAGACGAGCGAATCGGCGTTGACGGCCTCGCGGATCGCCTCGGAGTCGGGTGCACGGCTCTTGGTCGCCAGCGCCACGCTGCGTGAAACGCCGCGCAGCGTCAGCGAGCGCTTGACCGACGCCGCCGCCGCGAGCGCCGCGGTAATGCCGGGCACGACCTCGTAGTCGATGCCGGCTTCCTCGAGCGCGCGCATTTCCTCGTCGGCCCGCCCGAACAGCATCGGGTCGCCGCCCTTGAGCCGCACGACGACATCGTGCGTGCGCGCGGCATCGACGATTTGCTTGTTGATGAAGTGCTGCGCGGTGGAGCGCTGGCCGCAACGCTTGCCGACGGCGATCTTGCGGGCATGAGGGGCATAGTCGAGCATCGCGGGTTCGACGAGCGCATCGTGCAGCACGACGTCGGCCATGCCCAATAAACGGGCGCCGCGCACCGTGATGAGATCCGCCGCTCCCGGTCCTGCACCGATCAAATACACCTTGCCCATCGCCCTTTCATCCTCTCGCGTGTGCGGGCGGCGCGCGCTGCGCCGCCTAGTTCCTCAGTCACGCGGAATATGCACGAATCATGCCGGCCGCGACCGTATGATGCGTGGCCTCGTCGATGAGCACGAATGCGCCCGTCGCCGCATGCGCGTCGTACGCATCGCAAACGATCGGCTTTTGCAGCGTCAATGCCACGCGGCCAATGTCGTTCATCTGC
>DASVLS010000122.1:0-9609 GCA_036384755.1 Trinickia sp.
ATTCGACCGCGGCTACCTGTCGCCGTACTTCATCAACAACCCGGACAAGCAAGTCGCCGTCCTCGAAAACCCGTTCGTGCTGCTGCACGACAAGAAGGTTTCGAACATCCGCGATCTGCTGCCGGTGCTCGAGCAAGTGGCGAAGGCTGGCCGTCCGCTCCTGATCATCGCTGAAGACGTCGAAGGCGAAGCGCTCGCCACGCTCGTCGTCAACAACATCCGCGGCATCCTGAAGACCGTTGCGGTCAAGGCGCCTGGCTTCGGCGATCGTCGCAAGGCGATGCTCGAAGACATCGCGATCCTCACGGGCGGCCAAGTGATCGCCGAGGAAACGGGCCTCACGCTCGAAAAGGCGACGCTGCAAGAGCTGGGTTCGGCCAAGCGGATCGAAGTGGGCAAGGAAAACACGACGATCATCGACGGCGCAGGCGACGCGAAGAACATCGAAGCGCGCGTGAAGCAGATTCGCACGCAAATCGAAGAAGCGACGTCCGACTACGACCGCGAAAAGCTGCAAGAGCGCGTGGCGAAGCTGGCTGGCGGCGTGGCCGTCATCAAGGTCGGCGCTGCGACGGAAGTCGAAATGAAGGAAAAGAAGGCACGTGTCGAAGACGCGCTGCACGCCACGCGTGCTGCCGTTGAAGAAGGCATCGTTCCTGGCGGCGGCGTTGCGCTGATCCGCGCTCGCACGGCTATCGCCGAGCTGAAGGGCTCGAACGCCGATCAAGACGCCGGCATCAAGATCGTGCTGCGCGCGATGGAAGAGCCGCTGCGTCAGATCGTCATCAACGGCGGTATGGAAGCTGGCGTCGTCGTCGCCGCGGTTGCTAGCGGCAACGGCAACTACGGCTTCAACGCCGCGACGGAAGAGTACGGCGATCTCGTGGAAGCCGGCGTCGTGGATCCGACGAAGGTGACGCGTACGGCCCTGCAAAACGCCGCTTCGGTGGCAGGCCTGCTGCTGACGACGGACGCAGCCGTTGCCGAACTGCCGAAGAAGGATGCTCCGATGCCTGGCGGCATGCCCGGCGGCATGGGCGGCATGGGCATGGACATGTAATTTCGGGCGGGCGGCTCAGGCCGCCTCCGAAACGACATGGCGGGCGCGCCGAAAGGCGCGTCCGCAAGCCGACGAAAACCCGCAGCGATGCGGGTTTTTTTATGCGCGCGAGGGCTTCTGCCGCGGTGCGCTCTCTCCGATCGGCGGCGGTGCGTCGTCGTCATCGCGCGCCCAAAAGAAGCGATCGGGCAGATACGCGCCCATCCCCGGCCGAAAGGCCTGCCGGGCTGCTTGATAGAGATACTCTTGCGCTTCCCGCGCGGCCTCGGCGGGCTCCTGACCGTTGGCGAGCAGCGCCGCGACGGCCGCCCCCAGCGTGTCGGTGATGCCCATGAGCCGACGTTGCGGCCAATCCCACATATCCTGCCGGATCTGGCCTTCTTCGCTGAACAGCGTATTGACCAGACGATGCGCACCCGTTTGCGTCGACAAGACGTATTCGGCCCCTTGCGACAGCAGATGGGCGATCGCCGCATCCAAAGTCGGCGCTTCGGCTTCGCCGTCTGGCTGCGCGAGCGTGATCAGCGTGGCTTGATCGGCGATGAGGACCGTGGTTTGCGGCGCGAGCAGATCGGCGATCGATTCGCGCAGCTCGTCGGCGGCCAGGACGTGCTCGTCGTCGACGGTGAAGTCCGGCGCGAGGATCAGGGGGATGCTGTCGTAGTCGGCGACGACTTCGGCGATGGCGGCGACGACTTCGGCGCGCGTGGCCGCGCCGACTTTGAAGGCCGCGATCGGCATGTCTTCGAGCAGCATGCGTGCTTGCGTCGCGACCACGTCGGGGTCGAGGCCGGTCACCTCGTCGCACGTGGCCGAGTCGCGCACCGTATAGCCGGTGAGAACCGATACCCCGTGGCAGCCCATGCTGGCGAGCGTGAGCAAGTCGGCTTGCAGCCCGAATCCGCCGGTGGGGTCGGACAAGCCGAACGTCAAAACGATAGGGGGTGCGGCAGTGAGCATGGAATGGAGCAGTGTGATGGAAATGGCGAGCGGCGGACCGGGCGGCACGCCTGCGCGCTCGCCTCATTATGCGGCTTTATTCGGTCCGATGGCGCGCGCAAAGGGACGTCCGGCCCGCCGAATAGCGCGGCGGCGCGCAAAAAAGCGCGAGGCATGCGCCGAAACGCGCGTAGAAACGATTCGGTAAAGCACTATTTGGATTCCTAGCCAGGTCCGCCCCAAAAACGGTACCATCATGGCTCTTTGATCAACGGATTTTCGACGCGATACAAGAATGGAATATAGAAGCTGGATGTGCCTGATTTGCGGGTGGATCTACGACGAAGAGGCTGGACTGCCGGAAGAAGGCATCGCCCCGGGCACGCGCTGGGAAGACGTTCCGATCAATTGGACGTGCCCCGAATGCGGCGCGCGCAAGGAAGATTTCGAAATGGTTCAAATCTGAGGGCTAGCCTGCGCGGTTCCTGCACGCTTGCGTGCGAGCCGTTTCGCTTCTCCACGACGCCATGACAACCGCTGACTTGCCAAGCCTCGAGGCTTTGCCGAACCCGCGCGGCGCCGCGGTGCACGAGGCCGAGGCGGCGCTGGCCGAGGCCCGCCAAGCCTGCGAGGCGCAGATGACCGTCGTCGGCCCGCTGCTGCGGGCGGCGCAAGCGCTGCGCCAAGCCGGTTGGCTCGCGTCACAGCGGTTCGCCGATGCACTGCTGCTCGCTTCGCCGTATGCGAACGGCGATTTCCTGCCGCCATTCCAAG
Organism: Trinickia sp.; assembly: GCA_036384755.1. GTDB lineage: Bacteria > Pseudomonadota > Gammaproteobacteria > Burkholderiales > Burkholderiaceae > Trinickia. The sequence goes on from DASVLS010000122.1 coordinate 2,774, forward strand.
CCGCGCTGGCCGATTTCCACGCCGCGCTCACGCGTCGCAACCTGCGCGAGCTCGCGTGTTCGCCCACGCTGTTCGGTCACTATCGAGACTTGCACGCGCAAGTCGCGAAGCATATCCAGGGCAACGTCGTCGCTTTCGAGGATCTCGCCCTGGCGGGTCGTCCGATCGCGCCGGCCGTCATGCGGCGGCAGCCGACGGTGGAGCAGGCCGGTTTGCGTGCACGCTATGAGCAGGCGCTGCTGTCGGTGTTGAAGCATGACGACGACAGCCGCGCCGCGCTCGATACGCTCGACGCCTGCATAGCGGCGCTTGCCGGCGAGGATCCGTATGACGTTTGGCGCATGGCGAATGCTTGCGCGCGGGCGTTGCGCGCCAGCGGCCGGTCGCTGGCAGGCGACCCCGAAGCCAAGCGCTTCTACGCCCGTTGCAATTTGCTGCTCGCCGAGCAAGGGCATGGCCAGCCATACGCGCCGCGTTCGTTCGTGCGCGCGGCGCTCGCCCTGCTATGGCGCGACTATGCGCTATATGGGGCGGCTGCCGAGGATGCCGATGCGGTGACGTTGCTCAACGATTACGGGCTCACCGTCGATTGGCACGTGGCGGCCACGCAGGCGTCGGAAGCCGCCTGGGAGCAGGAGGCGGCGCAGGCGCCTGGGGCGAGCGGCGCGGCCGTGCGCGAACTGGGCGCGTTGACCGTGAACGTCTACGCGTACGAAGATTTCCTCCAAACCGCGGATGCGTCGATGGCGGCGCTCGCCGTCAGCACCGATGCCGCGTTCGCATCGCCATTGCCCGATGCCGCCGCGGCCGAGCATGCGGCGCAGGCCGCGTACAGGCTGGGCGCGGCGGCGCAGGCGCTCGGTCTGGGCCATGTCGCGCTGCTTGCCGATGCGCTCGGCTTGGCCTGGCGCCGGCACGTTTATGCGGCGCGCGTCGATTCGCCGCAGTCCGCGCCGCAGCGGCGGCCGCTCGAGCAGGCGGGCGAGGCGCTGCGCGCCATGCTGTTGCGCGTTGCCGCGGGGGTTGCGCCCCCTGATTCGGCGGTTCCGCTCGCCCTGCTGACGCAAGCGATCGAGCGGGCAGCGCCTGGCGTAGGCACGGACCAAGCGGCGGGACTGTCTTAAGCGCTGCAAGACTTCGTGTTTTATTTTTCGGCGGCGCGGTTCAACGCGCATACCTTCGTGTTCGGTCGCCCCTCATCGGAACGATCTTACCTTGCGTTCACGCCGATTCTTCAACGCTCGACATCGGCTCGCGCATCGCGCCGCGGGGCGATTCCTTGTCCGAACGGCCAAGGCGTCCAGCCCACGCGTGCATGCGTGATAGAGTGCGAGGAACATAGGGATGCTGGAGTGGCGGGCGCGAACGATGCGCCTTCTTCGGCTCGCGGCCGGCACCCTCGTGCCGGCCCGCACTCGTGGCGTCCAACGTGCACTGTCTTTGCTAAAATTCGAACCATGCCTAAGAGTAACGATCGCATCAACCTGACCAACCAGTTCCTGATCGCCATGCCCAATATGGCCGATCCCACTTTTTCAGGGACTGTGGTCTACCTTTGCGATCACAGCGAGCGCGGTGCGCTCGGCCTCGTCATCAACCGGCCGACCGATATCGATCTCGAATCGCTTTTCAGCCGCATCGATCTGAAGCTCGAGATCGAGCCGCTGCTCCATATTCCCGTCTATTTCGGCGGCCCGGTGCAAACCGAGCGCGGCTTCGTGCTGCATGAGCCGGTCGAGGGCAGCGCCTACACGTCGTCGATGACCGTCACGGGCGGCTTGGAAATGACCACGTCGAAAGATGTCCTCGAAGCCGTGGCGAGCGGAAAGGGCCCGCAGCGTTTCCTGCTCACGCTGGGCCACGCCGGCTGGGGCGCCGGCCAGCTCGAAGAGGAAATCTCGCGCAATGGCTGGCTCACGGTCGAGGCCGATCCGAAGATCGTGTTCGACGTCCCGGCCGAGGAACGTTTCGAAGCGGCGCTCGCGCTGCTCGGCGTGACGCCGTCGATGCTCTCGGGCGATGCGGGTCACGCATGATGAAACCGGTCGGGCGTGAGGCGACGCTGCTTGCGTTCGACTATGGCGAAAAGCGCATCGGCGTGGCCGTGGGCAATGCTTTGACGCGGCAGGCGCGCGCGCTCGTCGTCGTGCCGAATCGCAATCGCGAGTTCCGGTTCGAAGCGGTGGGCAAGCTGATCGACGAGTGGAAGCCCGATGCGCTCATTGTCGGGCTGCCGTGCCATCCGGACGGCACGCCGCATGAAATGACGCAGCTCGCCAAGCGTTTCGGCAATCAGTTGAACGGGCGTTTCAATCTGCCCGTCGATTGGGTCGACGAGCGCTATAGTTCGGTCGCGGCCGATCTCGACATGCACGAAGAGGGCGTCCGTGCCGACATGCGGGATGCGCAGGCGGCCCGCATCATTCTTCAACAGTATCTGGACGGACTTTCCGATGAGTTCCATTGATGCCGAAGCGTCCTACGCGGCGCTCGTCGCACAAATTCGCGACGCCTACGGCGCGTCTTTCGGGGACGCCGAAGGGCCGGTGCTTGCGGGCATCTACAGCGGCGGCGCATGGCTTGCCGAGCGTCTGGCCGGCGATCTGGGCGCCAAGGTTTTCGGCGTCGTGAACGTCGCGCTGCACCGCGACGATTACGCGAAGAAGGGGCTGCACAGCCAGGCCAGCCCGACTGCGCTGCCGTTCGACGTCAACGACCGGCGCATCGTGCTCGTGGACGACGTTTTGCATACGGGCCGTACCGTGCGCGCCGCGATCAACGAGCTTTACGACTACGGGCGGCCGGCCGCGATCGAGCTTGCCGTGCTGGCCGAGCGCAGCGGGCGCGAGATGCCGATCGAGGCGCGCTTCGTGGGCGGGCACGCCGAGGTCGATGCCGGCGCGACGCTCGTGCTGGAGCAAGGTCCCGACATGCGCCTTGTCTTCCGGACGGAAGCGCGAAGCGCTTGAATCGTGCACGTTCCCGCTACCGCCAACGTATTCCGACGAACCGCGCATGCGTTGCCGCGGCGCACCGACGAGCGTCATGCGCGCCGCTTGCTCGCCTATTCACGTTTGAACTAGACCGATCATGAACACCGTCACCCCGGTCCGTGCCGACAACGGCAGCGAGGCCCAGCGCGCCGAGCGCTTCCGCTACGGCTTCCTGAAGGGCAACCCGCAGCTTACGAAGAACGGCGAGCTCAAGCATTTGTTGACGATCGAGGGGCTGCCGCGCTCGATCCTCACGCACATTCTCGATACGGCCGAGCCGTTCGTGAGCGTGACCGATCGCGAGGTGAAGAAGGTGCCGCTTCTGCGCGGCAAATCGGTTTTCAATCTGTTCTTCGAGAACTCGACGCGCACGCGCACGACGTTCGAGATTGCGGCGACGCGTTTGTCGGCCGACGTGCTCAATCTGAACATCAACGCGTCGTCGACGAGCAAGGGCGAATCGCTGCTCGACACGATCAACAATTTGTCGGCCATGCATGCCGACATGTTCGTCGTGCGTCATGCATCGAGCGGCGCGCCGTATTTGATCGCCGAACACTGTGCGCCGCACGTGCACGTGATCAATGCCGGCGACGGGCGCCATGCGCATCCCACGCAAGGGTTGCTCGACATGTACACGATCCGCCACTACAAGCGCGATTTTTCGAATTTGCGCGTGGCGATCGTCGGCGACATTTTGCACTCGCGTGTGGCGCGCTCGGACATCCATGCGCTGACGACGCTGGGCGTGCCCGAGGTGCGTGCGATCGGGCCGCGCACGCTGTTGCCGGGCGGCTTGGAAGAGCTTGGGGTGCGCGTCTATCACAACCTCGACGAGGGGTTGAAGGATGTCGACGTCGTCATCATGCTGCGGCTGCAGAACGAGCGGATGAGCGGCGCGCTGCTGCCTTCGGCGCAGGAGTACTTCAAGAGCTGGGGCCTCACGCCCGAGCGGCTCGCGCGTGCCAAGCCCGACGCGATCGTCATGCACCCGGGCCCGATGAATCGCGGGGTGGAGATCGATTCGCAGGTGGCGGACGGCCCGCAATCGGTGATCCTCAATCAGGTGACGTTCGGCATTGCGGTGCGGATGGCCGTGATGAGCATCGTCGCCGGCAACAACGAGTGAGCGGGCGGCATCGGGGCGGCCGAGCGGCGCTGCCTCAGGCAATGCACCGCACTAGAGAGCACTAGAAAGCACTAGAAAGCGACGAACAGAGAACAAAGGCAGCGCATGAAGATTCATATCGAAGGCGGCACGGTGATCGACCCGCAAGCGGGCACGGATCGGCGGGCGGACGTATTCATCGCCGACGGCGAGATTGCGGCGATCGGGGCTGCGCCCGACGGCTTCGCGGCCGACAAGACGATCGACGCGAAGGGCTTGCAGGTGGCGCCCGGTTTTGTCGATTTGTCGGCGCGCTTGCGCGAGCCTGGTTACGAGCATAAGGCGACGCTCGATTCGGAAATGGCGGCGGCGGTGGCGGGCGGTATCACGACGCTCGCGTGCCCGCCCGATACGGATCCCGTGCTCGACGAGCCGGGTCTCGTGGAAATGCTCAAGTTCCGCGCGAGCAAGCTGAACCGGGCGCATGTGCATCCGCTCGGCGCGCTCACGGTCGGCTTGAAGGGCGCGGTCATCACCGAGATGGTGGGATTGACCGAGGCCGGCTGTGTCGGTTTCACGCAAGTCGACGAGCCGATCGTCGATACGAAGGTGCTCCTTCGCGCGTTGCAATACGCTAGCACTTACGGCTATACGGTATGGCTGCGGCCGATCGATGCCTATCTTTCGCAGGGCGGCGTGGCCGCGAGCGGCGCCGTCGCGTCGCGCCTGGGGCTGTCGGGCGTGCCGGTGGCGGCCGAGACGATCGCATTGCATACGATTTTCGAGCTGATGCGCGGGACGGGTGCGCGCGTGCATCTGTCGCACTTGTCGTCTGCCGCGGGCGTGGCGCTCGTGCGCGAGGCCAAGGCGGAGGGGCTGGCCGTGACGTGCGACGTCAGCGCGAACCATATTCATTTGATCGACGTCGACATCGGCTACTTCGATTCGCAGTTCCGGCTCGATCCGCCGCTGCGCTCGCAGCGCGATCGGGAAGCCATTCGCGCGGGGCTGGCGGATGGCACCATCGACGCGATCTGCTCCGATCACACGCCCGTCGACGATGACGAGAAGCTGTTGCCGTTCGCCGAGGCTACGCCCGGCGCGACCGGGCTCGAGCTTTTGCTGTCGCTGACGGTCAAATGGGCCGATGAAGCGAAGCTGCCGCTTGCGCAGGCGCTGGGGCGCATTACCTTGGGGCCGGCGAAGGTCCTCAAGCTGCCGGTGGGCCGCATCGAAGCGGGGGCGGCGGCGGATATCTGCGTGTTCGATCGCAACGCCTTTTGGCGTGTCGAGCCGCGAGCGCTGAAGAGCCAAGGGCACAACACGCCGTTTCTCGGGTATGAGTTGCCGGCCCGCGTGCGTGCGACGATCGTCGCTGGGCGCGTGGCGTATGAGCAGGTTCCGGCCTGACGCCCGCTTCGCGGCATGATCGACGACGTCCGAATCACGAACGCCTGACTGCAATGAAACTCGCTATTGCCAAACTTCGGCTCGTTCTCCATCTGCTGCATGGGGTGTGGATCGTTGCCGTTCGGTTCCCTCGCATGTCGGAGGCGAGCAAGTCCGAGATCAATCGGGTCTGGTCGAACAAGATGCTGCGGCTGGTTGGAATGCGTCTGGTCGTGCATCACGACGAGCGGCGGATCGATCACGGTGCGCTCGTCGTCGGCAATCACGTGTCGTGGCTCGATATCTACGTGATCAACGCGTGGCGGCCTACGCCGTTCGTTTCGAAGGCCGAGGTGCGAAAGTGGCCGGTGGTCGGGTGGCTTGCGCACCGGCTCGGGACCATTTTCATTCATCGCGAGAAGCGCCGGGACGCGCATCGAACGATGCATGAGATCGTGGAGCGGGTGTCGTCTGGCGGGATGGTTTGTTTGTTTCCCGAAGGGACGACGTCCGATGGAACATCGCTGCTGCCGTTTCATACGAACTTGTTTCAGGCGGCGGTGTCGGCTCAGTGTCCGGTGCAGCCTGTTTGCTTGTTGTACGAGGATAGCGGCGGGCGGCAATCGACCACGCCGGCTTATATCGACGATGTATCGCTCGGGCAGTCGCTCGATGCGGTGCTGCGCGGGGGGCCGTTTACGGCGCATTTGTATGTTGGCGCGCCGATCGAGCCGATGAGCGATCGGCGGGCGTTGGCGGCGAAGGCTAGGGATGCGGTGGGGGTGGGGTTGGGGGAGATGCAGAATGGCGTGAAGACGTCGATCGCGGCGGCCCCAGCTCATCCGGCGCAGCCCGACGCGGACGACGAGCTTCCACCAAGCCCAGTATCGAGCGACCTGTAACGCACCACTGAACTCCCTCTCGTTCTGATTGCGTCGGCAGAGCAGTGAGTGCGATGCGGTCCGGAATCAGTCCCGCTTGTATGCGAGGTGCAACCGGGCGCGGACGAAGCCTTCCAACTCGGCGAGCGATTCCGCAATGCTGGAGTGGCTGGTGTCGATTGCCAGATCGGGCCTGGTGGGCACTTCGTAAGGGGAGGCGACGCCCGTGAATTCAGCCAGCGCCCCACTGCGCGCTTTTGCGTACAGGCCCTTTGGATCGCGCCGTTCGCATACGTTGAGATCGCTACTCACGTGCACTTCGAAGAAGCGCTCGCCAACGATGGCGCGGGCGAGTTCGCGCTGGGCCGCAGTTGGCGAAATCAATGCGCAAATGACGACGAAACCCTCTGCCTTGAACAGGGCAGCGACCTCGGCCGTGCGACGGATGTTTTCTCGGCGGTCGGC
>DASVLS010000123.1:0-11888 GCA_036384755.1 Trinickia sp.
ATTTGCCGCGGAACTCAAAATGCCAGCCGGGGTGCTGCTCGAACAGCTCCAGGCGGCGGGTGTCCAGAAAGCGAGTGAGGACGATGCTTTGTCCGAATCGGACAAGGCGCGTCTGCTCGACCACTTGCGCAAGTCGCACGGCTCGGCCGATACCGACAAGCGCAAGATCACGCTGACTCGCCGGCACACGTCGGAGATCAAGCAATCCGACGCGACGGGCAAGGCTCGCACCATTCAGGTCGAAGTGCGCAAGAAACGTGTGTTCGTGAAGCGTGACGAGGCGGGCGAAGCCCCGTCGGCCGACGCCGGCCAAGCCGCCGCCGTCGACGAGAGCGCAGAGCTGCAGCGTCGCGAGGAAGAAGCGCGCCGCGAAGCGGAGCTGCTCGAGAAGCAAGCGCAAGAATTGCGCGAACGCCAAGAGCGGCTCGAGCGTGAAGAAGCCGAGCGCCAGGCGCGCGAGAAGGCGGCCGAGGCCGAGCGCCAGCGCGCGGAAGAAGAAGCCGCGAAGAAGCACGCCGAGGCCGCGGCCAAACATGCGGAAGCGGCTGCGCGCGAGCAAGCCGAACGCGTCGTGGTGGACGACGAGCGCGCCGCCGCCGAGCGCGCGGCGCAACGCGAAGCGGCCAAGAAGGCCGAGGACGCGGCGCGCGAGGCCGCCGAGAAGGCGCGCGCGGAGCAGGAAGACATTCGCAAGCGTCGGGAAAAGGCCGAGGCCGAGGCTCGCGCGATTCGCGAAATGATGAACACGCCGCGCAAGGCGCAAGTGAAGGCGCCGGAACCGGCGCCCGCGCCCAAGCCCGCTGAAGCGGCCAAGACGGCGGAAGCGAAGGGCACGCTGCACAAGCCCGTGCGTCCCGCCGGAGAATCGCCGCGTCCCGCGCAAGCGCGTAAGCCGGCCGCCGGCGGCGCGGCGGCGCCTTCGTCGGCCCAGCCTTCCGCTGCGCCCGGCACGGCGGACAAGAAGAAGCAGGGCGGCAAGGGCGGCTGGCAGGATGACGCTGCGAAGCGCCGCGGGATCAAGACGCGCGGCGATTCCAGCGGCGGCGTCGACCGCGGCTGGCGCGGCGGCCCGAAGGGGCGCGGCAAGCATCAGGACGCCGGCACGTCGTTCCAGGCGCCCACCGAGCCCATCGTGCGCGAAGTGCACGTGCCGGAAACGATCACCGTGGCCGACCTCGCCCACAAGATGTCGGTGAAGGCATCGGAAGTCATCAAGGTGATGATGAAGCTCGGCCAGATGGTCACGATCAACCAGATGCTCGACCAAGAGACGGCGATGATCGTCGTCGAAGAACTCGGTCATCGCGCGGTGGCGGCCAAGCTGGACGATCCGGAAGCGCTGCTCGTCGAGGGCGAAGCCACGGATGCCGAGCAACTGCCGCGTCCGCCGGTCGTCACGGTCATGGGTCACGTCGACCACGGCAAGACCTCGCTGCTCGACTACATCCGCCGCGCCAAGGTGGCGGCGGGCGAAGCGGGCGGCATCACGCAGCATATCGGCGCGTATCACGTCGAAACGCCGCGTGGCGTCATCACGTTCCTCGACACGCCGGGTCACGAAGCGTTTACGGCCATGCGTGCGCGCGGTGCGAAGGCGACGGATATCGTCATTCTCGTGGTGGCGGCAGACGACGGCGTGATGCCGCAGACGAAGGAAGCGATCGCCCATGCGAAGGCGGGTGGCGTGCCGATCGTCGTGGCGATCAACAAGATCGACAAGCCTGAGGCCAACCCGGAGCGTGTCAAGCAAGAGCTCGTGGCGGAAGGCGTCGTGCCGGAAGAGTACGGCGGCGATTCGCCGTTCGTTCCGGTGTCGGCGAAGACGGGTGCGGGTATCGACGATCTGCTCGAGAACGTGCTGCTGCAAGCCGAAGTGCTCGAGTTGACGGCGCCGGTGGAAGCGGCGGCCAAGGGTCTCGTGATCGAAGCGAAGCTCGATAAGGGCAAGGGCCCGGTCGCGACGATTCTCGTGCAGTCGGGCACGCTTTCGCGCGGCGACGTCGTGCTGGCGGGCAGCGCCTACGGCCGCGTGCGCGCGATGCTCGACGAAACGGGCAAGGCCACGAAGGAAGCCGGTCCGTCGATTCCGGTCGAAATCCAAGGCCTTTCGGAAGTGCCGGCCGCGGGCGAGGAAGTCATCGTCCTGCCCGACGAGCGCAAGGCGCGCGAAATCGCGCTGTTCCGCCAGGGCAAGTTCCGCGACGTCAAGCTGGCGAAGCAGCAGGCCGCCAAGCTCGAAAGCATGCTCGAGCAGATGGGCGAGGGCGAAGTGCAGACGCTGCCGCTCATCGTCAAGGCTGACGTGCAAGGTTCGCAAGAAGCGCTCGTCCAGTCGCTGCAGAAGCTCTCGACCGACGAAGTGCGGGTGCAGATCGTGCACGGCGCCGTGGGCGGCATCAGCGAGTCCGACGTCAACCTGGCCACAGCGTCGAAGGCCGTCATCATCGGCTTCAACACGCGCGCCGATGCGCAGGCGCGCAAGCTGGCCGAGACGAACGGCATCGACATCCGCTACTACAACATCATCTACGACGCCGTGGATGAGGTGAAGGCCGCGATGTCGGGCATGCTCGCACCGGAGAAGCGCGAAGTCATTACGGGCATGGTCGAAGTGCGTCAAGTCTTCAAGGTGCCGAAGGTCGGCGCCGTGGCCGGCTGTATGGTCACGGACGGCGTCGTCAAGCGTTCGTCGTCGGTGCGCGTGCTGCGCAACAACGTCGTCATCTTCACGGGCGAACTCGATTCGCTCAAGCGCTTCAAGGACGACGTGAAGGAAGTGAAGCAAGGCTTCGAGTGCGGTATGTCGATCAAGAACTTCAACGATATCGTCGAAGGCGATCAGTTCGAGGTGTTCGAAGTCACGGAAGTCGCGCGTACGCTCTGATACGAGCAGCGCGCGGCTCGGGGCGGAGCAGGCGGCGAGCCTCCTCCGCCCCGTTTGTTTTATGGCGGTGCATCGGCGCAAGCGCGAGTCGAACGCTTCGCGCGCCGGCCGCACGCCGGGCCGCAGGCTAGTGCTGCGCGCCCTAACCGCTAGGCGGGTTCATCATGTCGAAGAAACGCACGTCTCCTAATCGTAACGTCCAGATCGCCGATCAAATCCAACGCGATCTGTCCGAACTCATCATGCGCGAAGTGAAAGATCCGCGCATCGGCCTTGTCACGATCCAAAGCGTCGAGCTCACGCCCGATTACGCACACGCCAAGGTCTACTTCACGACGCTCACGGGCGACGCCGGGGCCACGCAAGCCGCGCTCAATCATGCGGCCGGACATCTGCACAACCTCCTGTTCAAACGCTTGCACATCCATACCGTGCCGACGCTGCATTTCCATTACGACAAATCGATCGAGAAAGCCGTGGAGATGTCGCGTCTGATCGACGAAGCGAACGCCACGCGCGCGAAAGACGACTGAACATGCGAGGCCGGCGGCACGATGCCCGTCCGGCCTCGCGCTTTTGAAGCGATTCGATGAAAGATCCACAACGTCCGCGCGTACCGCGCCGTGCGCTCGACGGCGTGCTGCTGCTCGATAAAGGCGTCGGTCTGTCGAGCAACGACGCGCTGATGCGCGCCAAACGCTTGCTTCGCGCGCAAAAGGCCGGTCATACGGGCACGCTCGACCCGCTTGCGTCAGGCTTGCTGCCGCTTTGCTTCGGTGAGGCGACGAAGTTTTCACAAGACCTGCTCGAGGCCGACAAGACCTATGAGGCGACCATGCGCCTAGGCATTCGCACGAGCACGGGCGACGCCGAGGGCGAAGTGCTGGCGACGTGTGCGGTCGAAGTCGATATGCCTCGGATCGAAGCGGCGCTGGCGCGATTTCGCGGGCCGATCTCGCAAGTACCGCCGATGCATTCGGCGCTCAAGCGCGACGGCAAGCCGCTCTATGAATACGCGCGCGCGGGCCAGGTCGTCGAACGCGCGGCACGCGACGTGACGATTCACGCGCTCGAATTGCTGAGCGCCGAGTTGCCCGACGTGGCGTTTCGCGTCACCTGCAGCAAAGGCACCTATGTGCGCACGTTGGCCGAGGACATCGGCGCAGCGCTCGGCTGCGGCGCGCATCTCGTCGCGTTGCGGCGGACGGGCGTCGGCGCGCTGACGCTCGATCATGCCGTGACGCTCGAGCAGTTGGAAGGCATGGAGGAGGTCGCACGCGATGCGTGCTTGCAGCCGGTGGACGCGCTGCTATCGACGTTCCCGCTCGTGCGGCTCGGTCCCGATGACGCCAAGCGCTTCCTTCATGGTCAAAGGCTGCGGTTGGCGGACTTGGGGCCGATCGAACGCGCCGGGGCGACCGCACTCACGGGCCGAGATTCGAACGACGAGACGCGCGTGCGTGTTTATCGCGACGATGACGGCGCGCTGCTCGGCGTGGCGCGCGCGGGCCAGGGTGTCCTGGCCCCGGAGCGGCTCATCGTGACGACGCCGGCATCGGCTTAGTGCGCAGCCGATGCGGCGGCGCCTGCATCGCCCCCGCCCGCGCGCTCGGGCCGCGTGATCCAGATCAGCGCGATCAGCACGATGAAGATGACCGCCGAGAGATAAAAGAGATCGTTCACGCCGAGCTGCGCGGCCTGCTGCGTGACGAGCCGATCGAACATGCCGTAGCGCTGAGAAGTGTCCAGCCCGAGCGAGCCGAGCTGCGTCATCGATTGGCCGAACGTCGGGTCGAGCGCGCTTGCGCGCTCGGTCAATTGCGCATGGTGCAGGCTCGTGCGGTGGTCCCATGCCGTGGTGAAGATCGATGTACCGATGCCGCCGCACATGATCCGCACGAAGTTCGACAACCCCGACGCCGCGGCGATCCGCTGGCCCGGCAGCCCCGAAAGCGTGATCGAGACGAGCGGAATGAAAAAGCCGGCCATGCCGATGCCTTGCACGAGCGTGGGTAGCGCGAGCGACCACGTATCCACGCCCGTCGTGTAGCGAGAGCGCATCCAGAAGCACAGAGCGAACACCACGAACGAGGCCGTCGCGATCTTGCGCGGGTCGGTGCGCGGCAGGAACTTCCCGGTGACGGGCGAAAGCAGAATCGCAAATACGCCAACGGGCGCCATCACCAAACCGGCGTCGGTCGCCGTATAGCCGATGTCGGTTTGCAGCCACAGCGGCAGCAGCACGAGGTTGCCGAAATACAAGCCGTAGCCTACCGATAGCGCAATCGTGCCGCCCGTGAAGTTGCGCTTCTTGAAAAGCGACAAATCGACGACGGGGTGGTCGGCCGTCAACTCCCAGACGACGAAGAACGCAAACCCGATCAGCGCGGTGAGCGCGAGCACGACGACGGTCGTCGACGAAAACCAGTCGAGGTCTTTGCCCTTATCGAGCATCACTTGCAAAGAGCCGACCCAAACGACGAGCAAGGCCAAGCCCACCGTGTCGATCGGCGCCTTCTTGATAACGGAATCGCGCGTGCGAAAAATGGCCCACGTCGCGAGGGCCGCGACGATCCCCACGGGGATGTTGACGTAGAAGATCCACGGCCATGAAATGTTGTCCGAGATCCATCCGCCGAGGATCGGCCCCGCGACGGGAGCGATCAGCGTGGTCATCGACCACATCGACAGCGCGAGGGGCGCTTTCGCGCGCGGGTAGCTTGCGAGCAGCAGCGTTTGCGACAGCGGGATCATCGGCCCGGCCACAGCGCCTTGAATGACCCGCGAAACGAGCAGAAACGGCAGCGTCGGCGAAAGGCCGCACATCCACGAGGACAGCACGAAGAGCACGATCGACGCCAGAAACAGGCGCACCTGGCCGAGCCGCTCGGTGAGCCAGCCCGTCAGCGGCACGGAGATCGCATTGGCGACGGCGAACGAAGTGATCACCCAGGTACCCTGATCGGAAGACACGCCGAGATCGCCCGAGATGGTCGGAATCGAGACGTTGGCGATCGACGTATCGAGCACGTTCATGAACACGGCGAGCGATACGGCGATCGTGCCGATCACGAGCTGAGCACCGGTGAGCGGCGGATGAGAGGCGGCGGGTTGAGCCATGGGACGGTGACCTCGGATTCTGTGTCGTTTCTTCGATACGGCGATGCAGCGATGCAGCGATGTTCCGGCTAGCGAACTAGCCGGAGCATCGCCGCGGGCGAACGGGCCTCACATCAGCTTGCCGCGCTCGCGAGCTTTGCTGCGCGGCCGGCGTGAGCCGGCGCCTGTGCGGCGGGTTTTTGCTGGGCGAGGCCGGTATTTTGGCCGGCGTTCTCGGCGATGATGCGGGCGATTTCGGCGTCGGCGTTGGCGCCGTACTTGTCGAACACGTTCGTCTGATAGACGGTGTTCTGCGCATTGCCGAGCTGGTTGCCCGTGTCATTCTTGATGTCGACGTCGGCCTGCATCGACAGGCCGATGCGCAGCGGATGCGCGCGCAGCTCTTGCGGATCGAGTGCGATTCGCACCGGCAAGCGCTGGACGACCTTGATCCAATTGCCCGTGGCGTTTTGCGCGGGCAGCAGCGAGAACGCGGAACCGGTACCGGCCGAGAACCCGACGACCTTGCCGTGATAGACGACCGACGAGCCGTAAACGTCGGCGGTGAGCTCGACCGGTTGACCGATTCGCATGTGCTTGAGCTGCACTTCCTTGAAGTTGGCGTCGACCCACACCGATTCCAGCGGCACGATCGCCATCAGCGGCGTGCCCGGCGAAACGCGTTGGCCCACCTGCACCGCGCGCTTCGCGACATAGCCCGTGACCGGCGCCGGCAGCGTATTGCGCGCGTTGTTCAGATAGGCGTCGCGCACCTTGGCGGCTGCGGCGAGCACGTTCGGGTGCGTCGCGATCGTGGTGTTCGACGTCAGCGCGCGGTTCGATGCGAGCTGTTGCTGAGCGGCGTCGAGCGCGGCCTGAGCGGCCTTGACCGTATCGCGCGCGTGCGAGATCTCTTCTTGCGAGACGGCGCCCGTCTGTGCGACGGCCAAACGGCGGCGCAGGTCGTCCTGAGCACGCGAGAGATCGGCTTGCCGCTGGGCGATCTGCGCTTGGTATTGATCGTTGTTGACGAACAGGCCGCGCACTTGACGCACCGTCTGCGCCAGATTGGCCTCGGCTTGCTGAAGCGAGACGCGGGCGTCGGCGCCGTCGAGCACGACCAGCGGATCGCCGGCTTTGACCGTTTGCGTATCGTCGGCATTGACGGCGATGACCGTGCCCGTCACTTGCGGCGTGATCTGCACCACGTTGCCGTTCACGTATGCGTCGTCGGTGTCCTCGTGAAAACGCGCGACGAGGAAGTAGTAGAAGCCGTACGCGACCGCCGCGATGAGGATCACGCCGACGAGCAGCGTCATCAAACGCTTGCGCTTGGTGTTGTTGCCCTGCGACTGCACGCTCGCGGCGGATTGTTGAGTGTCGCTCATGGAAATGCTCTCCGTTTCTCGAGTCTCGATCGCTCGAAGCTCTATCGTTGAATCTTGCGTTGTTCCGAGGTAGCCGATGCGCCGTTCAGCCCGCCGACGGCGGCGTCGCTGCCGCGCCGGCCGACGCGGGGACGGCGACGCCGGCCGTTTGCGCGTCGAAGCCCCCGCCGAGCGCACGGATCAAAGCCAATTGCAGATCGCGTCGCCTCATCTTCAAGTTCGTGACCGTTTGCTCGGCCGCCAGCCGATTGTTGTCTGCCGTGAGCACTTGAAGCTGCGGCGAAAGCCCGGCCTTGTAGCGAATGACGGCGAGGCGATAGGCTTCGGTCGATGCGTCGAGCGCACGCTGCGCGTCGCCCATTTCGGTATCGATGGCGCGGATCGACGCCACCTGCGTCGCCACGTCGGACATCGCGTTGACGAGCGTTTGGTTGTAATTGGCCACGTCGAGCTCGAAATCGGCGTAGCGCCCCTTGAGCTGAGCGCGCAATGCGCCGGCATCGAAGATCGGCAGGTGGATTGCCGGCCCCGCCTGCATCGTACGGCTCGCCGCGGTCAGAAACCGGCTCCACCCGAACGCGTCGAAGCCAATGGCGGCCGCGAGGTTGATGTCGGGGAAGAACTCGGCCTTGGCTTCCTTCACGTTCGCTAGCGCCGCCTCGATCTGCCAGCGCGCCGCGACGATGTCGGGACGGCGGGAGACGAGGTCGGCCGGCAAGTTCGAGGGCAGCGTGACGGCGCCGCCCGCCGCCAGCGCCGGTTCGGCGATCGCCAGCCCGCGATCGGGGCCCTTGCCGAGCAGCGCCGCGAGCTGATACCGCACGGACATGATTTGGCCGTCGAGATCGGACAGCGTCGCCTGGCTCGTCGCGATATTGCCTAGCGCCGTTTGCTTTTCGACGTTCGTATCGAGGCCGGCCGATACGCGCCCGTTCGTGATACTGCCGACTTCCTGCCGGTTGTGGATCTCGCGCGCGGCGATGTCGCGCAGCGCATAGAGCTGCGCCAACTGGTTATAGGCGCGCGCGACCGACGAAGCGAGCGTGATGCGCGCTTCCTGCATGTCGGCCTCGGCCGCTTTTTCCTGCGAGAGGGATGCCTTCAAGCGCGCGCGATTCTTGCCCCAGAGGTCGAGATCCCACGATGCGCTTGCCAGCGCGTTGTGCTCGGTAAACCAGTTGCCGCCGAAGGGCGGGGGGTAGAGCCCATTGCCCGAGAACCGCTCGCGCGTGATCGAATAGCTGCCGTTGATCTTGGGCAGCAGGTCCGAGCGTGCGCTTTCGATATACGACTGCGCCTTGGCGATGCGCGCCTGCGCTTGCGCGATGGACGGGCTGCCGGCCAGCGCTTCGTCGATGAGCTTGGGCAACTGCGGATCGCCGAACTCGCTCGCCCAGTCCAGCGACGGCCACCGGCCGTCTTCGTTCGGCAGGCTCTTGGCCGATTCCAGCGCCGTCGCTTGCGTCGCCTGCTTGTCGCTATGGATGCCGGCATAGTTGGCGCATCCGGTCAGCGCAAGGACGACGACCGCCGCGGCGATCGTGCCGAGGCGCGCCCCGATCGATGCAGGGGAAGAAGTCATCGCACGGCCTTTCAATGAGAACGTAATCATGGACTTTGCAACTTATTTGGGGCGATTGAAGGGCGGAACTCATTGCCGCGTCAGCTAATCGCGCCGACGAGACAGGCCTACGGCGCTAGTCCGTGGCGGGGTCTCCCGTGTTGGCGAGAATGCGCCGGAGCATGCTCTTGAGGAACCCGACTTCCTCCGGCGTGAAACCGGCGAGCGCTTTGTCGATCACGGTGCCGAAGATCTCCGGCATCCGCGCGGCGAGGGCGCGGCCTGCGGGCGTGACGGCCAGACGAACGGCGCGGCGGTCCTCGGAACTGCGGACACGCGAAAGCAGATTACGCTTTTCCAGCCGATCGATCAGGCGCGTGACGGCGCTCGCATCGATCCCGTAGTCGCGCGCCAGTTCGGCCGCGAGCGAGCACCGGCCGCTCGCGATCATGAACAGCATGCTCGCTTGGGTGCTCGTGATGCCAAGCTCGCTGAGCGTGCGTTGCGTGACGAGGTTCGACATGCTCGATTTCGTGCGAGCGAGGAGATAGCCGACGCTCTCGTCCAACTGATAACAACTGATCTCGGGCGGGAGCGGCGGGGACGGTTCCGACATGGTGATTTCCGTGCGATTGCAATAGTTGACTAGGCATGATTATAGGCGCACGAAAGGTGACCCGGCAAGCATTCCTACAGTCTCCCGTAGTTTTTAAGCGGTTTCTTAACGCGAAGCGCTATTATGACGCGTGACGAGGAATGCTGCTTGCAACCCATCGCATGTCCGCGCGCCGTGCGGGCGGGCGCCGCGGGTAGCGGTTCCGGCGGCCGGCTCCGGCGGCAGTTCGGCGGCAGTTCGGCGGCGGCTCCGGCGTCTCGCCGTGGTTCGATCTTCGGCAGCCAATCGTCATGAGCGCGTGGTACAATCGCCAGTTACCCAGAAAGTGCGCGCACCCATTTTCGGTTCGGCCGACGCTGTCCTCACGGCGAGCGGCCCGGCATCCGGCGGCTAAAAGCAGCATCCACGCAGCAGCATGAAGGCAGCTTGCATCCGGCACTGAGTTATTCGTTTCGCGCACGCAACCGGCTCTTACTTCTATGACTCGCGCTCTCCGCAACATCGCCATCATTGCCCACGTCGACCACGGCAAAACCACGCTCGTCGACCAACTGCTTCGCCAGTCGGGCACGTTTCGAGAAAACCAGCAGATCGCCGAACGGGTGATGGACTCGAACGACATCGAAAAAGAGCGCGGCATCACGATTCTGGCCAAGAATTGCGCGGTCGAGTACGAAGGCACGCACATCAACATCGTCGATACGCCGGGGCACGCCGATTTCGGCGGCGAAGTCGAGCGCGTGCTGTCGATGGTCGACTCGGTGCTCCTGCTCGTCGATGCGGTCGAAGGCCCGATGCCGCAAACGCGCTTCGTGACGAAAAAGGCGCTCGCGCTCGGCCTCAAGCCGATTGTCGTCGTCAACAAGATCGATCGCCCGGGCGCGCGTATCGACTGGGTCATCAATCAAACGTTCGACTTGTTCGACAAGCTCGGCGCGACCGAGGAGCAACTCGATTTCCCGATCGTCTATGCGTCGGGCCTGAACGGCTACGCATCGCTCGACCCGGCCGCGCGCGAAGGCGACATGCGCCCGCTGTTCGAGGCGATTCTGCAGCACGTGCCGGTACGCGCGGCCGATCCCGACGCGCCGCTGCAGTTGCAGATCACTTCGCTCGATTACTCGACCTACGTCGGCCGGATCGGCGTGGGCCGCATCGCGCGCGGCCGCATCAAGCCCGGTCAGCCCGTGGCGCTGCGCTTCGGCCCCGAAGGCGCCGTGATGAATCGCAAGATCAATCAGGTGCTCTCGTTCAGCGGCCTCGATCGCGTGCAGGTCGACGAAGCGCAGGCGGGCGACATCGTCCTCATCAACGGCATCGAAGACATCGGGATCGGCGCGACGATCTGCGCGGTGGAGGCGCCTGAAGCGCTGCCGATGATCACGGTCGACGAGCCGACCCTGACGATGAACTTCCTCGTGAACTCGTCGCCGCTCGCGGGCAAGGAAGGCAAATTCGTCACGAGCCGCCAAATTCGCGACCGGCTCACGCGCGAACTGAACCATAACGTGGCGTTGCGCGTGCGCGACACCGGCGACGAAACCGTTTTCGAAGTCTCGGGCCGGGGCGAGCTGCACCTGACGATCCTGATCGAAAACATGCGCCGGGAAGGCTATGAGTTGGCCGTGTCGCGTCCGCGCGTCGTGCTGCACGAAGTCGACGGCGTCAAGCATGAGCCGTACGAGTTGTTGACGGTCGACGTCGAAGACGGCCACCAAGGCGGCGTCATGGAAGAGCTCGGCCGCCGCAAGGGCGAACTGCTCGACATGGCCTCGGACGGTCGCGGCCGCACGCGTCTCGAGTACAAGATCCCCGCGCGCGGGCTGATCGGCTTCCAAGGCGAATTCATGACGCTCACGCGCGGCACGGGCCTCATGAGCCACGTGTTCGACGAGTACGCGCCCGTCAAGGAAGGCACGCTCGGCGAGCGTCGCAACGGTGTGCTGATCTCGCAAGACGACGGGGCGGCCGTGGCCTACGCGCTGTGGAAACTGCAGGATCGCGGCCGCATGTTCGTGAAGCCCGGCGACGCGCTGTATGAGGGCATGATCATCGGCATCCATAGCCGCGACAACGACCTCGTCGTCAATCCGATCAAGGGCAAGCAGCTGACGAACGTCCGTGCGTCGGGCACTGACGAAGCGGTGCGTCTCGTGCCGCCTATTCAGATGTCGCTCGAATACGCGGTCGAATTCATCGACGACGACGAGCTCGTCGAAGTCACGCCGCAATCGATCCGCCTGCGCAAACGCCACCTGAAGGAGCACGAGCGCCGTCGCGCGAGCCGCGAAGCGTCGATGGACTAATTCGGCTCGTGGCTCGTCAAGCGAGCCGCTTCGG